>JAPKZK010000050.1 GCA_026393835.1 Candidatus Aminicenantota bacterium
GGGGAAATAGGGCCGGGCGATTGGGATAACCGCTGCGTAATTGCCGAAGCAGCGATATTAATGTATCCCCCACCAATGAATCCACTTCATCGATAAACAGTACTACCGGTTTTTCGCTTTGACGGCACCAGAGGGATAATAAGTGACTGAGAGCGGAAAATGCCCCCCGTTGTTCGATGACGTCTTTCCACTTCTCCTCTAAAAAAGAATCGCTGAGGCGATTATTGGCATCGTCCGCAAGGGTACCCATAATAGACCGCATTCCTTCCTTTACATTTTCCCTTGCTGCCTGCGCACTTTCAATATTGGTGTAAAGGGTTTTGTATTTTCCCTGTTTGTTAAGGAAATCCATCAATGCCAATAGAAAAGAGGTTTTACCCGTTTGGCGGGGGGCGTGCAGTATAAAGTACTTCTCCTGCCGGATGAGAGTCTGGATTTCGTCAAGATCGAAACGGCTTAAAGGGTCGATGCAATAGTTTTTTCCCGGTCTAACCGGCCCGGCGGTATTAAAAAATCGTTCTATTTTCATTTCTATTCACCTTTCCCTCATTATAAACCAAATTGTCTGCAAAGTAAAACCCCCCCTAATACCCCCTGACAAAAATTATAAGAGAAGTTGCCTTGCAGACGAATTTTCTTCGAGTGGAAAGGTTTCCCTAACCGGATTAAGCAGCCAAAAAAAATTGTCCAAGAACGAACACGCGCCACGGACGAACACGGACAACTCACGGACAGGTACTCGCATTAATCTTCCCAGAAAGAAAATGCATCCGAGGGTGTTTGACGCTCACATACCGTAGATATTAATCTTTACGTCCTTGAAGGTCCCGGTTTTTTTAAATAATTTTTCTCGCCACGGTTTTTTGGTGGATGGGTTAAAGATCAATAAATAACCTTCTTTTGCGCCGCATTTATCCATATAGGTGTAAGTCTGTTCCAGCCCTTGTTTAATGGTGGCCTGTAAGCTGCCGTGAAGCAATTTCAACTCCACCACGGCTTGCTGGGCCTTGTAAAACCTGGAATAGTGATCTCCGGGTAAATTTTTATCGATATTTAAGGGCCAAATCACCAATAGATCGGTGCGCATGCGCCCCAGGCCGTACTCCCGTTCGACCCGTCCTCCGCCGTTGACGATTCTTTGCAAAAATGCCTGTAATAATAATTGCGCCCCGGCTTCTGCGTAATCGAAACCATCTACCCAGCTTTCAAAATGTTTCCGGAAGAAGTCTTGAAACGCCGTTAATAATTGATCCATATCCAGGCGACCATCCGCCGTCATGTACCAGGATGCTTCCTGGACCATAGTTGCTTGGGCACTGTTGGTCAATTGCCTGGGGATGATTTCTTGATATATGCGGTTGGCGATGGCCAATTGCGGTTTTCTTTTGATCAGGCCTAAGTCCACTGCATAGTCGATATCGTCTTCGGGTATTTCTTCGATGTCCCCGGAACCCACCAGGAGGGGCATCAGAACTCCTTTAACCCTTTCTTCCTTTAATTTATCGGTTAATTGATCCAGGTGGGTTTCCCGGCGTAATATGAGATTCTCTTTGGCCTGTTGGATCATATCCACTGTAATCGCTTTGCCGCGGTCCTGTCCTTCTTTCATTTCGAAGCAGGCTTCATAAGCCACGGCATTGACGAGCCAGGGTTGCCCTTCGGTTAAATCCCAGACCAACGGGAATATGTCATTGGAAAAATGTTGACCGGTTTCAGTGGTATGCTGTCCATATAACATTTTTATTTCTTCCAGGCTAAAATTCCCCAGTTTTAATGATTTCGCTTTGATATTAAAGGCGCTGCCGCCGGTGATGATTGCTTTCTCTATATCGGAATGCATGCGGTAATCCTTGACATCGCGAATACCGCATAATATAATACTCTGGGGAAATAGGGCCGGGCGATTGGGATAACCCCTGCGTAATTGGCGCAGCAGCGATATCAATGTATCTCCCACCAATGAATCCACTTCATCGATAAACAGCACCACCGGTTTCTCGCTTTGCCTGCACCAAAGCGATAATAAGTGCTTGAAGGCGGAAAATTCACCCCGTTGTTCAAGGATTTCTTGCCACTTCTCCTCTAAAAAAGAATCGTTTAGAAGATCTAAGGCATCTTCACTTAATGCATTCAAAATCGCTCGCATCCCTTCCTTTACATTTTCCCTGGCTGCTTGCGCACTTTCAAGGTTAGTATAAAGAGCTTTGTATTTTCCTTGCTTGTTGAGGAAATCTATCAAAGCCAATAGAAAGGAGGTTTTACCGGTTTGGCGGGGGGCATGAAGTATAAAGTATTTCTCCTGCCGGATGAGAGTCTGGATTTCGTCAAGATCAAACCGGCTCAAGGGATCGATACAATAATTCTTCAGCGGTCTAACCGGCCCGGCGGTATTAAAAAATCGTTCTATTTTCATTTCTATTCACCTTTCCCTCATTATAAACCAAATTGCCTGCAAAGTAAAACCCCCCTAAAACCCCCTGACAAAAATTATAAGAGAAGCGCCTTTCAGACGAATTTTCTTCGAGTGGAAAGGTATCCCTAACCGGGTTAGGCCGCCAAAAAAAATAGTCCAAGAACGAACACTCCCCACGGACGAATAGGGACAACTCACGGACAGGAAGCTATTTGCTTTCTTTACTGTCACTATTCGATCAACTTTGATTATTGAAGTAACACGCAGATTAAACGGGAAGAATACTAAAATACTATCCCCTGTTTTCATTGAGGCGAAGGCATATTAATACTCCCGGCGATCCAAAATTTTCCACTTAAATTCCAAGGACTTGCCTACAACGATTTAGCAACTCTTTATATTTTATCTTCATATTACCGGAAAGAAAACTGGTATCGATCAGATTCTCCCATCCGGAAAAGGCCCCAATGATTTTATCGATATGTCCTTTCTTCATTCTCCCTTGACATTAAGAATTCCAGCGCCGGACTTTCCAAACGAATTTTTATATTCAAGGCGTCCAGCACCTTCTTCAAACTTGAAAATTGCACGGTTTCTTTACCATGTTCGATATCGTAAATAACCGTCTTGCCGACGCCGGCAATATCCGCCAGCTCAAGCCGCGAAAGCCCACTGTGCTTTCGATGCAATGTTATGACACGCCAGATATCGCTATCTTCCATTACCGCCTCATTTTTACCGCTTAAACAGTAATTTTTTAATTCAAACTGATTTTACACCATCTGAATTATATTGTCAACAAAAAAATGCCGCTAAAGCGGCAAGCGGTATTAAAAAATAAAAAAATGGGGAATTGCCATTGACCTTTCCGACTAAATGGTTTACTTTATAATTATAACAGGATAGGAGGTCAATATGAAAAAAAGGAACAACCTGTTAGTAACGCTTGCAACGTTGGGGTTCGCTGTAATGGTTTCGCTGTTTTTTATCGCCGCTTGCAACGGCGGCAGGAACGAACTCGACGCCAAAGATAGGATAGGAGGTAATAAAAACATGATGGATCAAAATGACCGCTTCGACTATGAGAAGCTGTGGAATGAAGTGCAAGACTTCACCAACCAGGGCCTACCGAAATCTGCCCTGGAAGTCGTCGAAAAGATATATAAAACCGCCAAAGACAATAAAAATGCCGCCGAAATTATTAAGGCCCTCATCCATAAATTGCGGTTCATCCAGGAAGTGGAAGAAGATTCTTTCCTTAAGATTTATAACCAATTAACCGGCGAACTGGACCAAAGCCAATTCCCCATCACACCGGTTCTCCACTCCATGCTGGCGGAACAAACCTGGAGTTTTTATCAATCCAACCGCTATATGTTCCTGAATCGAACAAACATCGCGGATGCGGACATGAAACAAGACGATATCCGCACCTGGGACTTGAGAAAAATCGTCCAGGCAATCGTGGATCATTATCAAAAATCCCTGGCCGATCCGGAAAACGCTAAGAAAACGAAGATCGATATCTATGACAAAATATTGATCCCGGGGACAGACAGTCGAAAATACCGGCCTACCCTCTACGATTTCCTGGCCCACCGGGCCATCGACTTTTTCATGGACAGCGAATCCGGCCTGATTCAACCGGTGTACCGTTTCTCATTAAATAAAGAAGAATATTTCAGCGATGTCCACGAATTCGCTAAACTGGAAATCGCCACCCTCGACCCCATGGCCTTTCATTATTACGCCCTTACCGGCCTGCAAAACCTGGTTAAATTCCATCTAAACGACGAAAAGCCCGACGCCCTGGTGGATGTGGATCTGAAACGGCTCCAGTTCCTTTACCGCGAGGCGGTTCTCAGTAATAAAGAGATCCTCTACGAAAAAATGCTGCGGCAAATGATCGAAACTTACGGCGACTCGCCGGCGGCCGCCGACATTTACTATGAACTGGCGTCATATTACGACAACCTGGGGAATAAATTCAAACCCACTCCCCCCACATATCCTGTTGGCCCCAAAGGCGCCGTTGAGGCGCAGCCGCAGGAACAATACAAGTGGTTGAAAAAGAAAGCCCATGACCTGTGCGGCGAAGCCGTTAAAAAATACCCCGGCTCCCCCGGCGCCCGGAACTGCAGCGACTTGATCAACCGGATCGAAGGCGGCCAACTGGATATTATCGTTGAAAACGCCGCCGCCGTACGGACCGCCTCCCCAGCGCTGGTCAAATATCGAAACCTTACTAAAATTTATTTGAAAATCGTCAAAACCGACAGGGACGAAATTCAAAAGAAAAACAACCTGCGGATCGACGAACTGGTGGATTTTTATAAAAAGAAATCGACTGCAGCCGCCTGGGAAACCACACTGGTAGACGACGGCGATTTCCAGGAACACTCGGCTGAAATGAAAGTCCCGGGCCTGGAACCCGGGGAATATGTCCTGCTGGGTTCCAACAACAGCGCGTTCGATTTTGATGAAAATCAGCTCCATGCCGTTACCTACAGTTTCCTTACAGTCTCCGACATCGCTTACGTCCAGCGCAACCGGGGGAATGACGGGTTGGACTTTTACCTCATGAACCGGCAGACCGGCCAACCCCTGGCCAATGCCAGAGCCCAGGCCTGGTCCCAGGAATACAGCAAGTGGTCTCACGCCTATGTCCCCAAAAAAGGCCCCTTGTTTGAGACAGATGCAAACGGGTACTTTAATATACCCCAATCTCATTTTGACAGGAATTCTTTTCAACTGGAGTTCATCGACAGCGCCGGCAAAGACCGCCTGTTTACCCAGCAAAACTTTTATTCCTACAGGCAAGGCGAGCCGTCCCCCAACCAGTGGCGCACCATTTTCTTCACCGACCGGGGCATTTACCGGCCCGGGCAAACCCTCTATTTTAAAGGCATCATGCTGCTGCTGGACAACAACAACGCCGAAAATACCCGCATCATGCCCAAACAACCCACCCGCGTCACCTTTTACGACGTCAACCGCCAGGAAGTCGGTCACCTTGACGTGGTCACCAATGAATACGGGACCTTCAGCGGTACTTTTCAAACCCCCGTGGGCCGCCTGAACGGTAACATGACCATTTCCGACGGTTACGGCGGTACTACCTTTTCCGTTGAAGAGTACAAACGGCCCAAATTCCAGGTGCTTTTCGACCCCATGAAAGAGACCTACCGGCTGGACGATATGGTTACAGTCAAAGGCAGGGCCGCGGCCTACGCCGGGTACAATATCGACAACGCCGACGTTAAATACCGCGTCGTCAGGGAAGCGTTTTATCCCTACCCCTGGTATTGTTGGTACTGGCGCCCGCCCACCTCGCCCACCATGGAAATCCTTAACGACGTCGCCAAAACCGATGAAAAAGGGGAATTTCAAATCACTTTTAAAGCCGTCCCGGACCTCTCTCTTGCCAAAGAGACCCAACCGGCGTTCAATTTTACCGTCTATGCCGAGGTGACGGATGTCAATGGCGAGACCCAGCAGGCATCAAAGAAAACCCCCATCGGCTATACCGCGTTAAAAATAAGCATAAACCTGCCGGAACAACTGGATAGAGAGACGGATCAACCCACCTTTACGCTGAATACCGCCACCCTTTCCGGCGACTTTGTCCCGGCTGCCGGTGAAATCGCTTTCTATAAATTAAAAGAACCCAACCGTGTGTTCCGGAAGAAATCCTGGGATGCGCCGGACCGGTTCACCATGAGTCAAGACGATTACTATAAACTATTTCCCCAT
The DNA here is from genome assembly GCA_026393835.1 of Candidatus Aminicenantota bacterium. Classification (GTDB taxonomy): domain Bacteria; phylum Acidobacteriota; class Aminicenantia; order UBA2199; family UBA2199; genus JAKAGC01. The sequence goes on from JAPKZK010000050.1 coordinate 6,167, forward strand.
GACGGCTATGCCAATGAAGATAACTCCCGCAACTGGGAAAAAGAGAAAAAGGTATTTAGCGGTCACTTCGATACCGGGGAGGTCAAGGAATTAAAATTGTCAGACCTTAACCGCTGGGAAATCGGCAAATATGTCATGGAGATGACCTCCGGGGACAGGTACGGCAATCCCGTGAAAGAGGTAATCTATTTCACTCTCTACTCCGCGAAAGGGAAAAACACGCCCGGTAAGGAGTTGGGATGGTTTATCGTTCCAAAAAGCGTCGTGGAACCCGGGGAAACGGCGGCGCTTTTACTGGGGTCGGCGGAGCAGGGCGTCCGGGTGCTCTATGAAATCGAGTACCGGGGCAAAATCCTGGAAAAGAAACTCGTGGAATTGAACAATGAGCAAAAGCGAATCGAGATTCCCATCCTGGAAAAATACCGGGGCAACATCGGGGTGCATCTTTTCTTTATCAAATTTAACCGCATCTTTACCTACAATCCCACTATTACCGTGCCCTGGTCCAATAAGGAACTGGATATCGCTTTTGAAACTTTCAGGAACAAGTTAACGCCCGGGGCGCAAGAGGAGTGGCGGCTAAAAATCCGCGGCAAAAAAGGCAAGGGTCCTAAAGGCGAACCCGGGGGAAAAGTCGAGGCCGAGATGCTGGCCACGCTGTACGACGCCTCATTGGATGCTTTCAGGCCCCTTTATTGGGATTTTAGCGTCTATCCTTTCTATTATTCCCGGTACCTGTGGGAAAGCAATGACTATTTTAGTACAGTGGGCACATCCCGCATTGGGACGCTGCAAAAACCCTCCGATTACTACGCCAGGATGTATGATGAGTTGAATTGGTTCGATTTTAGTTGGTGGGGCGGAGGCCGTTACAGGCTCCAGAGGGTCGGTTCCGGCGCGATTCCCCCGCCCGCCCCGGGAATGGTGCGGCAGCCTTCGCCAGTGGCGCTGGCTGAAAGTGCGCCGGCCATGGATAATATGATGGAGGGGACCGCCTCGATAAAGATGTCAGCCAAAAAGAAAAACGGCGATAAGGATGAGACTGCCAGGTCTATCTCCGGCGAAGCGGGGGGAGGGAAAACACCGGGCCAGGAACCCCCCGCCGATAAGGCCGGGGTCGATCTGTCTACGGTCAAAGCCCGCGTCAATTTCCAGGAAACCGCTTTTTTCTATCCCCACTTGAAAACCAATCCCGAAGGGGAAATCATCATTAGCTTCACCATCCCCGAAGCCCTGACCAAATGGAAAATGATGGGTTTCGGCCATACCCGGGACCTTAAGTACGGGTTTGTCTCCAATGAACTGGTAACGCAGAAAGAGTTAATGGTGGTTCCCAATGCCCCGCGGTTCTTCAGGGAAGGTGATACGCTGGAACTGGCCACTAAAATTACCAACCTCTCGGAAGGCGAACTTACGGGCAATGTACAACTCATGCTTTTTGACGCGGCCACCATGCAGCCGGTGGATGCCAAATTCAAAAACGACAACGCCGGCAGGACTTTTAAAGCCTTGAAAGGCCAGAGCGACCGCGTCAGTTGGACCATTCGCATTCCCGACGATGTGGATGCGGTTATTTACCGCATCGTGGCCAAGTCCGGGCAATTTTCCGACGGCGAGGAGCAGGCGGTTCCCATCCTGAAGAACCGTATGTTGGTGACCGAATCCCTGCCGCTGCCGGTGCGCTCGAAACAAACGAAAGATTTCCAATTTCAAAAACTGGTTGATGCGTCAAGTTCCACCACCATTAAAAACCATAAATTAACCCTGGAATTTACTTCCAACCCGGTCTGGTATGCGGTCCAGGCCCTGCCTTACCTTATGGAGTATCCTTATGAGTGTATGGAACAGGTATTCAGCCGGTATTACGCCAACAGTATTGCATCTTATATCGTTAATTCCAATCCCCGGATCAAGCGGGTATTCGAGATATGGCAAAGCGCGCAGGGCACCGCGGGCGGCAATGCGCTGTTGTCCAACCTGGAAAAAAACCAGGAGTTAAAGACCTTGATGTTGGAAGAGACGCCGTGGGTTTTGAACGCCAAAGATGAAACCGAACGAAAACGCCGCATCGCGCTGCTGTTCGACCTGGCTAAAATGTCGGTTCAATTGGACAGCGCATTGAAAAAATTGGTGGACGGGCAAATGCCTTCGGGCGCCTGGGCCTGGTTTAACGGCATGTATGAGAACCGGTACATCACCCAGTATATTGTTTCCGGTTTTGCCCACCTGAAGCGTTTAAAAGTGATCGATGCCAGGGGCGATAAAAAAATATGGAACATGCTGCAGAATGCGGTTCCTTACCTGGACCGGAAAATCAAGGAAGATTATGAATGGCTGCTAAAATACAAAGTGAAATTGGAGGATATGCAAATTAGTTATCTGCAAATACATTATTTATATGTGCGCGGTTATTTCAAGGATATCCCCATGGATGACGGCATTAAGACAGCTTTTGAGTATTACAAAGGCCAGGCGGAAAAGTATTGGTTGAGGTTTAACAAGTACATGCAGGGAATGATTGCCCTGGCCCTGGAACGGTACGATAACCACAAGACTGCTGTGGCCATTGTCAATTCCATCAAGGAATATGCCCTCTATTCCGAAGAGATGGGTATGTACTGGAAGGAAAGTTGGGGTTATTATTGGTATCAGTCCGCCATTGAGACCCAGGCGCTTTTGATCGAGGTATTCGATGAAGTCCTGGGGGACAAGGAAGCGGTAGACGGTATGAAAACATGGCTGCTGAAACAAAAGCAAACCCAGGATTGGGGCACCACCAAGGCCACGGCCAATGCGTGTTACGCGCTGCTGCTCAAAGGCGAGGACTGGTTGGCCGAGAATCAGCCCCCGGAAATTACCATGGGTAAGACGAAAAAAATAACCATTGAGCCGCAGAAGATGGATGATGTGAAAGTTGAAGCCGGTACGGGTTATTTTAAGACTTCCTGGTCGGGCGGCGATGTGAGCCCGGACATGGGATATATCACCATCAAGAATAACAATAACGTTGCTGCCTGGGGCAGTCTTTACTGGCAGTACTTTGAGAACCTGGACAAGATCACGCCCGCGGAAACGCCGCTGCAATTAAAGAAACAGCTTTTCATCGAGCGGCCTTCCGGTACGGGTCCGGTGTTGAAACCGCTGGACAAGAGCCAATTAAAGATTGGGGACCGGGTGAAAGTGCGCATCGAATTGCGGGTGGACCGGGACATGGAGTATGTGCATATGAAGGATATGCGGGCCGCGGGTTTTGAGCCGGAGAATGTGATTTCCCGATGCAAGTGGCAGGGTGGGTTATGTTATTATGAAAGTACTAAGGATGCATCCACCAATTTCTTTATCGATTATTTGCCCAAGGGGACATATGTTTTCGAGTATCCGCTGCGGGTGAGTCATGCCGGGGATTTTTCCAATGGTATCACCACGATCCAGTGCATGTATGCGCCGGAGTTTTCCAGTCATTCCGAAGGGGTGCGGGTGCAGGTGATTGAAAAATAGAAAGAAAAAACCCAGGGGGCTTTTTTGAAAAACCGCCCCCTGGACCCCCGCAAAACTTTTAACTAACCAAAAGTTTTTGGCCCCACCTTTTTTCAAAAAGGTGGGATTTTGCTTTTCTTGCTTTTAACGCAACTTTCATATATAATTACCTTCCTCATCCTGCTTTGAAATCTAAACATTCAAAAAAAGAACAAAGGATACATCAGTGATACTAGCATTAAAAATCGCTTCGATCGTTGCGGCGTTGATCGTTTTGTTAAGGCTTAAAGTGGATTTATCCCTGACCATCTTTTTACTGTCCTTGTATACCGTGATCGTGTTCCGGGTGAATTTAACCACCGCCTGGTTTGCCGCCGCCCAGGAAATGGTCAGCGCCGGTACACTTCAATTGTTTATTATCACCACCATGGTGCTTTATATAGAGAGTGTGCAGAAATCCAGGCATATGTTCGATAAATTAATTTCCTCCTTAAACTCCATGATGAAAGATACCCGGGTGGTAGCCATGGTGTCCCCGGCCATTATCGGGTTCCTCCCCATGCTGGGTGGGGCGCTGATATCCGCCCCGCTGGTGGATGTATCCACCAAGAATTTAAATTTAAAAGCCGAATTCAAAACCTTTATGAATTATTGGTTCCGTCATATATGGGAATACGTATGGCCCGTGTACGCCAGTTTGGTGTTGTTTCAAACCCTTTCAGGAATTCCCCTCAAAACCATCATCCTCTATCAAGCCCCGTTTAGCATACTTAATGTCGTCGCCGGGGTAATCGTTACCCTATTATATTTTAAGAAGCACCACATTAAGCGGGAAGTCCCCAAAGTGATTCACTCATTTTACTGGACTGTAAGGAATTTTCTTGAGGGCGTCTGGCCGTTATTATTAATAATCGTATTGTTTTTTTTCTTGTCTGTCCCCTTGCACATTACCTTGCCGTTGACAGCGGCAGTCCTGACCATTACCGCGCGGGTGAAGATCAAAGAGATGTTCCGGATGTTTTTTTCCAGGTCTTCGGGCCGGATCGTGTTATTGGTGGCGGCCGTGATGGTATTTCAACGGATGATCGAGATATCCAATGCCTTTACCACTTTAAGTCATATAGGGATGTCGTTGGGGGTGGTGGTAGCGGTTATATTCCTGGTGTCATTTTCCATGGGATTTTTGACCGGGGTGAATACCGCGTTTATCGCCATTGCGTATCCCATATTGCTGCCGTTGATTAAAAATTTACCCGCCGCCCATTTCCTGCCTTTATCGTTGTATGTATTTGTCATCGGTTTTGCCGGGATACTGGTTTCGCCGCTTCATCTTTGCCTGGTATTGACCAATGAATATTTCAAATCGAATCTCTACAAAGTGTATTATTACCTGCTGCCGCCTGGGATCGTATTGGCCGTTGTATCGACAGTCCTGGCGTTGGTTCTTAAATTCTCCTGAAAATAGCCCCCGGACTATTTTTTCCTTTGATCTGATTTCAAACTCTCAAAATACATACGGATTCCCCAGTGGTAACTTTTGCCCTGGGGATAGTAAACCGCCCGGGTAGGGTCAAAATAAAGAATATTGTTGGTAACCATATCCTTTAGAATTACTTCGTCCTCTTCGCCGGTGTCGATTACCCAAAGGTTTTCATCATGGATAAACCGTTTTAATATATTCTCCCGTTTTTCCCGCTCTTTTTGAACCACATAATAAGTAATCAGGCCCAGCATTTTTTGTTTATAACCGGCCAATACATTATCGATAGGATGCTCGAAAAGTTGAGAAAGGATATCCTGGATTTCCCACATACTGCCGCCCACCGTATCCCAGATTTTTTCCGCCTCTGCTTCGGTAAGAGTATAATCCGTTATTTTGGAATATTTTTCCAGGTTCAGCAGCCACTCCATGACATCTTCTTTCATAAGATAATCGACTTTATAAAAGGTGGAGCATTTTTTGAGTTTTGAGTCGATATAAACGGTATTCAAAAAGTACCCATCCGAGGAAGCGATGATGATATGGGCCAGGTGGGCTTGCTTGGTCATGGCCACAAAAAAGTTGAATAATGCTGTAATCAATTGGCGTTCTTTGTCGTTATCGAGGTATATTTTCTCCAGGGCCTGGAGTTCATCGATGATCAAAACGGGCTTAATGCCCTCCCGGGTAAGATTCAATAATTCAGATTCCATGACTTTAAAAGGGTCAGCCCGTTTTTCCAGGATTTTCTTTTCCACGGCGGCATCGATCTTGAAAAAACCGATATTGATATTGGATGCCAGCGATTCCTTTTTTTCCCCCTGGGTTTCCACCCGAAAAAAGGCTTTGAAGAAATCCTCGTATACATTGGTGAAAGTTTTGCGCAGGTCCAGGAACTTGACATTCAGTTTTTGCTCTTTTTGGATTTGTTCGAAAAATTTATAGAGCAACGTGGTCTTCCCGGAAGATTTGGGACCGTGAATAAAAAGGATTTCCGAAGGTTCTTTATCGATGAAGGTTTTTAAATCTCTTAGTTCGATTTTTCTGTTAATAAAAGCTACGAATTGCCTGTATTCAAATTTATTTTTATCCATGGTTTAATTATAATACCCCGGCAGTTTTTTTGCAACACCCGTGGAGAATAAATAGAGACAGGCCGGAAGATATGAAAAAAAGAGTTCACCGAACACACCAAAGACACGGGGATTATTTTTTCCTTTGGTCCGGTTTCAAACTCTCAAAATACATGCGGATTCCCCAGTGGTAGCTTTTGCCCTGGGGATAGTAAACCGCCCGGGTAGGGTCAAAATAAAGAATATTGTTGGTTACCATATCTTTTAGAATTACTTCGTCCTCTTCGCCGGTGTCGATTACCCACAGGTTTTCATCATGGATAAACCGTTTTAATATGTTCTCCCGTTTTTCCCGCTCTTTTTGAACTACATAATAAGTAATCAGGCCCAACATTTTTTGTTTATAACCGTCCAATACGTTATCGATAGGATGCTCGAAAAGTTGAGAAAGGATATCCTGGATTTCCCACATACTGCCGCCCACCGTATCCCAGATTTTTTCCGCGTCTGCTTCGGTAAGAGTATAATCCGTTATTTTGGAATATTTTTCCAGGTTCAGCAGCCACTCCATGACATCTTCTTTCATAAGATAATCCACTTTATAAAAGGTTGAGCATTTTTTGAGCTTTGAGTCGATATAAACGGTATTCAAAAAATACCCGTCCGAGGAAGCAATGATGATATGGGCCAGGTGGGCCTGCTTGGTCATGGCCACAAAAAAGTTGAACAATGCCGTAATCAATTGGCGTTCTTTGTCGTTATCGAGGTATATTTTCTCCAGGGCCTGGAGTTCATCGATGATCAAAACAGGTTTAATCCCTTTCCGGGTAAGTTCCAGGAGTTCGGCTTTCATAACTTTGAAGGGATCGGCCCGTTTTTCCAGGATTTTCTTTTCCACCGCCGCATCGATCTTGAAAAAACCGATATTGATATTGGATGTCAGCGATTCCTTTTTTCCCCCCCGGGTTTCAACGCGAAAAAAGGTTTTAAGGAAATCCTCGTATACGTTGGTGAAGGTTTCGCGTAGGTCCAGAAATTTGACTTCCAGTTTTTGTTCTTTTTGGATTTGCTCGAAAAATTTATAGAGCAACGTGGTTTTCCCGGAGGATTTGGGACCGTGAAGGAAAAGAATGGACTCAGGGCGAATGTTGATATAATTTCGCAGGTATTTAAAATCTTGTTCCCTGTTGATGAAGGCAACATCTTTCCGGTAGTCAAGTTTTTCGTTTGTCATGAATTAATTATAATACGCCGGCAGTTTTTTTGCAACTTCCGGGAACTGAACACCGTCCGCCTGTTAATTCTCCTTAGAGTTCCGGGCTTGCGGCTCTTTGCATGCCGTAAATGCATACTAATATACCCGATATACCGTTCTTTATTTCGCCGGAAAACATATTGCCCGGTGCGGCGAATCTCATCCACCGCTTCCTTTAAATACGTATAAGCCTGGTCGCGTATTCTTTTGACTTCACACAATTTCCCCATGGCAGCGATGGAAAATACCCGGCATGTCAATAGTTTTCCATGAAAAATTATCATTTCTCCCCATTTTTCACCTGGAAAACGATCTGCCCACCAATGAAAACGACATGCCCACCGCATAAAACGATCTGCCCACCAATAAAAATGACGTGCCCACCATGTAAAATGATCTGCCCACCAGCGAAAACAACGTGCCCACCATATAAAACGATCTGCCCGCCAGTGAAAATGACGTGCCCACCGCGTAGGGGTGGTGAAAAAGGCCGTAAGAACGGTAAAAAATCGTGTAAGAATTCAGTGATTGGAAAGAAAGTTGTGGATTTTTCATGACATTTTCCCCTAATTTAGAGTATTTATTGCCCTAGAAGGGGCCATTTTGTGTCAGTCAACTGGCCGAAATAGCCACCAAGGCACAAAGGCACCAAGGTTTGGAATCCCCGTTCTCTAACCGCTCACATAATCATTTAAAACGATGACTCTTACTTCGGTTACCTGTTTTAGCTTGATATCGTTGGTGACAAAAATATCAACTTCTGCCTTTATAGCCGCAGATAACTGAATTGCATCCATAGTCCTTAATGAATTATATTTTGCTCTCAAGTGGCCTGCTGACTCGGCAATTTCCGGTGATATATTCAATAAATTAAGATTGACTTCATTTTTTAAAAAGCGCATAAATGTCTCTACTAAGTGTGTCTTATTTTGTGAAACCGGTTTCGGAAGGACTTCCGTGATGGTAATGACTGAGGTATAGGCTTCTAAAGCACCGGATTTAAAAGAATCGACAATATCTTTCATTAATGGTCCATATTGGGGATGAGCTTCGATAAAGTATATAACCGGAGCAGTATCAAGAAATAGGGAATTTATCCCGGCTAATTCCACGAGCAAATTCAAAGTCTTTCCTCCCGCAGTTGGTTCACATATTCCTGGGCGTCAGCATTCCAGACACCCTTTCCCATGCCATATATTTCTTCACATGGCATTGCTATTTCTTGCATTTCGCTTTCTTCTTTTAGCTGATGTATCAGCTTTTCCATGAGGATAATTTTTTCTATCCGGGAAAGCCCTTGCGCGACCTTCCATATGCTATTTATTTTCGTTTGCATTTTTTTGCTCCTCATTTTAATATATAGCATGATCTACTGTTTTTTTCAATAGTGTTCGCCCGATTCGTGATTCGTGTTTCCTACATTTTTATTTCTTGTTTTTCGTGTGTTTCGCGTGTTTCGCGGGTATTTGTTTTTGTTTTGGTCATTGGGATTTGTTTCGGATTTCGAATTTCGAATTTCGAATTTTTTATCTCTATCCGACAGTACTTGATTTTTTGTTCCCGCTGTGCTCTAATAGAACCGGGAATGTTAAAGGCAAAAAATGAAACTAAAAATTATTATATTACTGGTTGTGTTGGTATTACTGGTGGTTTCCAATGGGTATGGCGCGGTATTAAGGGGAAAAATCGTTTTAGCCAACAGTGGGGGAAAGCCCGTCGTGAATGCCCAGTTGTCTGCTTTTGGGGCCAACCCGGGGGTTAGTACCAGCGCGGGTTTATTCCAGTTGGATTTTCCCGGTAAAAACCCCGGCGATGTGGTAATGGTGGTGTTTCAGAAACAAGGGTTTGAAGTTATTAATAAAAAGGACCTGGAAAGAGTGGTGCTGCGGCAAAGCCCGGATGAGGTATTGGAAATCGTCATGTGCCCGGAAGGGGAATGGCAGAAAAATGCACTGGCTTACTTCGGGATTGCGGCTAAAGCAATAAACGAGGAATTCGATAAACGATTGAAAAAAATCGAAACCGAGATTATCGGGGGCAAAGAGGCGGAAATCCGTCGCCTGACGGAAGAGCGGGATGCGGCATTGGCGCAGGCCAAACGAATGTCTGAGGAGTTTGCGCAGGTCAACCTGGATGAAGCGTCCGATTTATATAAAGAGGCTTTTGGGTATTTCACCAAAGGGGATATTGATAAGGCGTCGGTAGTATTGAACAAGGAGAAATTGGATAGGGCTTTTAAAATTGTTGAAAAAGAGAAAAAGAAAGCGGAACTGCGGGTTAAAGCGGCGCTGGAAGCAGGCAAACAATTGGCAAAGGATTATGTTTTGGGGGCGCGACTACTGAAAGTCAAATTCCGTTTCGTCGAAGCGGAAGGGTATTATGATAAAGCATTGGAGGCTGACCCGGAGAACCTGGATAATTACCAGGAATTCATTGCATTTTTATTGAATCAAAATAATTTTCAAAAAGCTGAGGAAGTTTGTGATAAAGCCCTGTCCATTAAAATGGATGATGGGGCAAAAGCTATACTTCTCAACAACCTGGGGATTTTATATAAAAATACCGCTCGATTGAAGGAAGCAGAAAAAGCATACCTCGAAGCATTGAAAATTAGGCGTCAATTGGCGGCAACCAATCCCTCCTCGTATTTACCCGATATGGCCAGGACCCTCAACAACCTGGGGATTTTATATTCGGATACCACGCGCTTTACGGAAGCGGAGAAAGCGCACGCCGAAGCGAGGGAGATTTATCGTCAACTGGTGGCAGCGAAACCCTCTGCGTATTTATCGTTTATGGCCGCTACCCTCAACAACCTGGGTTCTTTATATCATAGTACCATGCGATTGAAGGAAGCGGAGAAAGCGTACGCCGATGCGTTGTGGAGATTTATCGTCAACTGGCGGCAACCAATCCCGCCGCGTATTTATCAGTTGTGGCCACCACCCTCAACAACCTGGGGAATCTATATTCGAATACGACGCGCTTTACGGAAGCGGAGAAAGCGTATGTCGAAGCGTTGGAGATTTATCGTCAACTGGCGGCAACCAATCTCTCCGCGTATTTACCCGATGTGGCCAACACCCTCAATAACCTGGGCATATTGAATATCAATCATAAAAAATACGCTGATGCACTGTCGAATTTCCGGGAAGCATTAAGCATTCGAGAGAAACTGGTGGTAATATCTCCCCCCGCCTTCGACCTGGACTTGTGCCAAACCATCCTTTCAATGGCGTTTCTTTATACAATAGCCCCGGACGACTGTGCGGAGCTTAAAGGAGAAATTCCGTCTCTCCTGAACCGCGCCATCACTATCTTAAAAAAATACCCGGATAATCCCCAGGCTCAGAAATATCTCGACGTGGTGGGACAATTAAAAAAAGAAATAAAATAAGACAACCGCCCAGGCCGTTGGGGGATATTTCCGGGGCCATTGTGGAACTTAATTCTTCTGTCCCAAAATCTCATGCTTACCTAAAGAATGTGCATCCCCGAATTTCAATATTTTTTTCTTGATTTTTCAACCCACAAATGTTATAATTTTACCAGGAGATGGTAATGGCAAAAAAGAAAATATACAAAAACTCTTCAGTATCTATTAGGCAGCCTTTAAAGCCCATGATATTTGTTTCTATCTGCGCCGCCGGTCTTTTGATCGCGATGGGGCTCTTATTTCTCTATATTTTCAAAGCCGATGATCTTATCCGTCATGGCATAGAAAAACAGGTTTTTTATATTTTGTTGATCCCATTGGGCTTATCTGCCGCTGCATTTTTATTTGGAGCTATGAAAGGGTTTGCTGCTTTCACCGGCAAAGTGTTTTCCGGGAAATTGGAAATAACCGGACCCGGGGTGGTGTTTTTCCTGGTCATCATTCTTGGCTTTAATTTGATCCCTGAAAATCGTCCTTTCGATTTTACGATATATTTAAAGGATGGAGAAGGAAAGACCGTGTTGAAAAAAGATCAGGCCTATGTACGGTTGTTATTAGATAACAACCCTGTAACAGGTCAAACCGATGAGAATGGCGCAGTGGATTTCAAAGGGATCCCTCCGAAATTTATGGGCAGCACAGTCCCTGTGGAATTGGAGGCCAAACGATGGACATTCGTCAATGAAAAGATGTCCACGACCTGTGTGCTGCAAGGCAATCATGCGATATTGGTTGTCCAAAAGGATGCGAGTATTTCGAAGCTTTCCGGTTTGGTGACCGATGAAGAGGGGCGGTTTATCGCCGGGGCGAAAGTCGTGGTAAAAGGCATCGAAGCCAATACAGATGCAAAGGGGTGGTTTTTATTGAAAATCCCCCTGGAAAAGCAGGAAGAAAAGCAACTGGTAACGATTCAAAAGCCGGGTTATAAAAACAAGCTGGAATATGCGTACCCCGGGGACAAAACAAATCCTGTATTTATTTTAGAAAAAGAGGGAGATTGAAAATGAAAATTATTAAATCGATGGTCGTATTAATTTTATTGGTGGTTTCGAATGTGTATGGAGTGGTATTAAGGGGAAAAATCGTTTTATTGAGTAGTGGAGGAAAACCCGTCGCGTGTGCCCAGGTGATCGCTTTTGAAATCAATCCGCAGAGTAGTACAAGTGCGGGTTTATTCCAGTTGGATTTTCCCGATAAAAAACCCGGCGATGTGGTAATGTTGATCGTACAAAAAGAAGGGTTTGAAGTTATTAATAAAAAAGATTTGGAGAGTGTGGTGCTGCGACAAAACCCGGATGAGATATTGGAAATCGCCATGTGCCTGGAAGGGGCATGGCAGAAAAACGCACTGGCTTACTTCGGGATTGCGGCTATACCAATAAATGAGGAATACGATAAGCGACGGAAAAAAATCGAAACCGAGATTATCGAGGGCAAAGAGGTAGAAATTCGTCGCCTGACGGAAGAGCGGGATGCGGCATTGGCGCAGGCGAAACAAATGTCTGAGGAGTTTGCGCAGGTGAACCTGGATGAAGCGTCCGATTTATATAAGGAGGCTTTTGGGTATTTCATCAAAGGGGATATTGATAAGGCATTGGAAGTATTAAACAAGGAGAAATTGGATAGGGCCTTTAAAATTGTTGAAGAAGAGAAAAAGAAAGCGGAACTGCGGGTTAAAGTGGCGCTGGAAGCAGGCAAACAATTGGCAAAGGATTATATTTTGGGGGCGCGTCTATTGAAAGTCAAGTTCCGTTTCGTCGAAGCGGAAGGGTATTATGATAAGGCATTGGAGGCTGACCCGGAGAACCTGGATAATTACCTGGAATTCGTTGTATTTCTATGGAATCAAAAGAACTTTCAAAAAGCGGAGGGAGTTTGTAATAAAGCCCTGTCCATTAAAATGGATGATGGTTCAAAAGCGGGGTTTCTCAACAGCCTGGGGAATCTCTATTCGAAGACCACGCGATTGACGGAAGCGGAGAAGGCGTACGACGAAGCATTGGAAATCCGCCGCAAACTGGCGGAAACGAATCCATCCGTGTATTTACCAGGTGTTGCTAAGACCCTCAACAACCTGGGGGTGTTGTATTCAAATACAAGGCGCTTGACAAAAGCGGAGACGGCGTTTACCGAAGCGTTGGGGATATACCGAAAACTGGCGGAAACGAATCCCTCCGCTTATTTACCCGATGTTGCCATGACCCTCAACAACTGGGGCCTACTGAATATCAGTCGTAAAGAATACCCCGATGCACTGTCGAATCTCCGGGAAGCGTTAAACATACGGGAGAAACTTGCGGCAATATCTCCCTCCGACTTCGACCTTGATCTGTGCCAAGCCATTTTCACTATGACCGATCTCTATTTTTCATCGCCCGAAGCCTGTGCAGAGCTTAAAGGAGAAATTCCGACTCTCCTGGATCGCGCCATAGACATCTTAAAAAAGTACCCGGATAATCCCCAGGCCCTGCAATTTCTCAAATATGCGGAACAATTAAAAAATGAAATAAAATAAAACTGGAGTTATTAATGGCAAAAAAGAAAACATCCGATTCCATTAAACAGCCTTTAAACCCCATGATATATGTTTATATCAGCGCCGCCGGTCTTTTGATCGCGATGGGGCTCTTATTTCTCTATATTTTCAAAGCCGCTGATCTTATCCGTCACGGCATCGAAAAACAGGTTTTTTATATCTTGCTATTCCCGTTGGGTTTATCCGCCGCTGCATTTTTGTTTGGCGCCATGCGCGGGTATGCCATTTACACCGGCAAAGCGTTTTCCGGGAAATTGGAATTAACCGGACCCGGGGTGGTGTTTTTCCTGGTCATCATCCTTGGTTTTTATTTGATCCCTGAAAATCGTCCTTTCGATTTTACCATTTATTTGAAAGATGCGGAAGGGAAAACAGTGCTAAAGAAAGATGAGGCCCTCCTTCGGATAATATTAAACAATCGCCCTGAAACTGGGCAAACCGATGAGAACGGCGCAGTGGATTTCAAAGCCATCGATGCCAAATTAATGGGCAGTACGGTCCCGGTGGAATTAGAGGCCAAACGATGGACATTTGCCGATGGAAAAATGTCCACCTCCTGTGTGCTGCAAGGCAATCATGCGGTATTGGTTGTAAGGCGGGATGACAGTCTTTCCAGGCTTTCCGGTTTGGTGACAGATGCAGAGGGGCGGTTTATCGCCGGGGCGAAAGTGGTGGTAAAAGGCATTGAAACCAATACGGATGCAAACGGGTGGTTTTCATTGGAAATCCCCCCGGAAAAGCAGGAAGAAAAACAATTCGTGTAAATTCGTGTAATTCGTGGGCCAAAATCTTTTTGTGGAACAGGCGTTGCCTGTTACCTGACAAAGACCTCTTTGCCTGAAAAGACAATGGCCAGTTTTTTGATATGTTTAATTCCTCTTTCCACCAGTTCGGTTTCGTATTGTTTTGCTTCGATCTGGGCCATGGCAGCTTCAACCGCGGTTTCTACCGTTTCATTCGCATCTTTGTCCACCGACTTGAACTCAATCACATACCCGATTTTGGTACAGTCTTTGGGAATAATCATGATATCGTATCTACCGTAACCGGATTCGCGGTTGGATTTTACTTCATGGGTATTGGATATCCAGATCAGCAGACCGGCCACCAATGCATGATAAACTTTCTCCGGCTCATTACCAAAATCGTGGTAACTGAATACGGCCAGTACAATCATTTTCAACATTTTTTCGAAGAGTTTAATATCGCCATCGATCAATGCTTTGAGCATAATCTCCAATTTCTTATTTTCGATCTTGGTGGAAAAATAGCGGTCGATAATACCGGTATACGTGGCCCTTACTTCTTTATTGGGAATCGCCAGGGAATAATAAGTTTTTTCCGAAACACCGTCAAACCTCTCGGCGGTCTGTTTCAGATATCCACCCATTAATAAGAAACTCCACAATAAATCCTCCCGGTTGGCGACTTCTTTCAATATGATGTTTTCCTCGATGGCTTTTTCAATGGACTCGCCGCGGATGAGCTGTTCCAAATCTTCCTTGAGTTCTGTCCCGCCCCTGGATAACAACGAATCCACGATCTGGTTGTCGGAGGTATTAATCCAGTAAGGTTTTAATTTTTTCTCCTCGTCGTTCAAGAAATTGATAATAGACCAGGGATTATATATAACCTTGCCACCGAATAGGTAACCGTTATACCACAACTGGACCTGGTCATACATATCCGAAACCTGGAAATCCTCCAGCATGGTTTTGACTTCTTCTTCGGTGAACCCGAAATGGTTGCTAAATTTTGACGCCAGCAGCGTATACACGCCAGGGTTGTTGAGGCCGGAAAAAATTGATTCCTTCGCAATCCGCATAATACCGGTGAGGACGCTTTTTTCCAGGTATCGATCGGTGTCTTTCAAACCCCCGCTCAGGAAGTTACGCATAAAGTTGATGATATCTTCAAAATAACCGTAATTAAAACCGGCATGGATCGGGGCGTCATATTCATCGATCAAAATAACCACCCGTTCATTGTAAAACCGGCTTAAGAAAATAAGCAGGTTTTCCAGGCTGTTTTCATAGTCGCCTTCGTCTCCTTTTAGAGCAATGATTTTTTGATAATATTTCCGTTCGTGTGGCATCAATATTTGACTGTCAAGCAGGTAGTGATGTCTGCCATATTCTTTCTGGATAAGCTTTTTTATCTTGCTCCGACAAGATTTCCAACTCTGTTCCTTGATAAGCCTGAAGGTCAAAAAAATAACCGGGTGTTTTCCCATTTTATCCAGGTACTCCTGACCTGCTCCGCGGATGGCCAGGGAGTCGAATAAGCTCTTATTGGAATCACCGGGACGAGGTGCTTGTGTACCTGGGGGCGTGGTTTCCGGGCAGCAGTCGTAAAAATATCCCAGCATGGAAAGATTGAGTGTTTTCCCGAATCGCCGGGGACGGGGAATAAGGAGGATTTTATCGCCGCTGTCGATGATTTCTTTGATAAATAGGGTTTTATCGACGTAATAGTAATTCCCTGTCACTATATCTTTGAAATCCGAAATCCCAATAGGCAGTTTTTTCATTTTCATCTTTTCTCACCGGGAACTATTATAGCATATTAAAAATTCATTGACAACGGTCTATTCTATCACCCAATGCAGTCGTTTTTTTCGCGTCTTTCGCGTGTTTCGCGGGCACTATCTTGTCCATTGGCGGATGTCGATTAAAAAATCGCTTTCCGAGCCTACCAGCGTGCTGACTGTACCGGGTATCTTTATCTTCCGCGAAACCCCCATATAATAGTAAAGATTGAACAACGGTATTAACGGCAGCTCCTCCAGCCATAGTCCGTGCGCCTTAAGGTAAACGGCTTCCCGTTTCACCGGGTCCAATTCCAGCAGCCCCTGGTCCAGCAGCCGGTCCATCTCCGGGCTCCTGTAATGCGCGTAATTAAAATAGGAGTCGCTGTAAAAAATATCTTTCAAGTCATAATCGATATCCAATATATAACCCGAGACCGCCATATCATAAGCGGATTTTTTTATGTACTCCAGGAAAGTATGATACTCGAGGAAAATCGGGGTGAGCTGGATATTATAGGGCTTCAACTCCCCCTGTAAGAACAGGATAAACTCTTTGCGAATTTTACTTTCCGAGTTGCCCAGGATCTTAAGTTGTAACGGTTTTTCCAGCGGCTGTACCGGGAATTTTCCCCCTTTGGTTTTCCCGTTTAAAAGTAAAAAAGGCGTAAATACCCGCTCCCCCTTGCCGTTTAAGAAACGGTCCACGAAATCCCCCTGGACTAAGAGGTTATAAAATATTCGCCGCACTTCCCTGGCCAGTTTTACATTCCTCAAGTTAAACACCAGGTAGGTATAGCCGAATTTTTTATACTCCAGGATAATGAATTTTTGCCGCCATTCCTTTATCTTACCGTAGGTCTCGCTGTGGTCCGGTTGGAGTTCGCAGATATCGATTTCGTCATTGCTGAGTTTTAACGGCGCCAGTTGCGTATAAGAGACCACGCTGTATTGGATGGAACGGTGCATGGTGGGGTTTTTATCCGCGTCTTTTAAGGACAGGATAATTTTCGCCGGTTCGCTCACCTGTTGGATACAGTAAGCGCCGGTCCCGGACATGATCATGGACCTGAACGCCGCGGGGTCTGTTCCGGCAATTTCCCCGTCCTCCAGGACCTTGATACATAAATAACATTTCCAGGGGGCCGGCAAATAATTCAAAGTAAGTTTTAAAGTATATTTATCGACCTTTTCCACGCGGTTTATAAAGCCCAGTTTGGAGCTGTAGGGCGAATTGAAATTCGGATCTCTTATTCGTTCCAGGGTTGCCGTAACGTCGCCGGCATCCAGTTCCCGGCCATTGGAAAAGAAAATATTTTTTTTTAAAGTCAAAATAATTTCTTTATTCTTATTTCCCCGGCGGTAATCCAGGACCAGTCCGTTTTGCAGACTGCCCGCGCCGTCGAAATAAAACAGGGCGTCGAACACTTTGTTCAAAACCGCCTGCGAGGTTTCATCCACCGCATAGAGCGGGTTCAGCGAAGCGGGGAAGTTAGCGATACCTATTCGCAGCGTTTCTTTACCTTCCGCTGTGGAAAGTGTGGAAAGAGCAGGGTGCAGCGAATAGAGGGGCCGTGAATACATCGATATAAAAAGCATGGCGCATAAAAAACCAGGATAAATGTATTTCCCGTTGTTTTTTTTCATGTAGTTACTCCGGTTTGTCTTTATGTTTTTCATAAGAAGTAAACATTGTAGCAGAAAACATAGAAAAATGTAACCCATTGGCGGTAAAATTGTGCAAAAGAGGGTGGAATTATAATAATTAAAAAAAGCCGCGGACGGAACTGCAACATGGACTTTCACAGGCAAAAAAAATTCCGCCGGGATATTTTCTTTTGTGTGGGGATTTGACTTTTTTTTTTATTTCTGATATGGTGTGGTCCTAAAAAAAAATTGGAGGTTTAAAATGGATTTTAATGCGATCATTAAACGTGTAATTGCTATTATTACCAAACCCACCGAAGAGTGGGAAGTAATAAAGAACGAAAGTATGACAGTCGGCGATATGTTTCTCAAGTACGCCATTTTCCTGGCGGCCATCCCGGCCATCGCCGGCTTTATCGGGTTTGCCCTTATCGGTGTTTCAATCATGGGTTTTACAGTAAGATATCCCATGGCCAATGCATTGATATGGACCATTGTGACGTATGTCATGTATCTGGTTGGAACTTTTGTGTTAGGCCTCATTATCGATGCTCTGGCAACCACCTTCGGCGCCCAGAAAGATACGGTCGGGTCTATGAAAGCGGCTGTATTCGCTTCCACCCCGGGATGGATTGCCGGTATACTTTTTATCATCCCGGCGCTGTCTATCCTGGCGATTATTGGAAGTCTTTATGGCCTATACCTCTTGTATCTCGGTATTAAAATTGTAAAAAATCCGCCGCAGGACAAGTTAGTGGCATATTTTATTGTTTCCTTAATCATCGCTGCCGTCGTGATGTGGCTGAGCCAATTTATCACCAGGACTGTTGCATTCGGTCACTATGCTGCTGGAACGGTGATGTAAGACAGAACTTAAATTTTGTTTAGTGAAACCCTCGAACGGAATCCCGGTTCATCAAGGGCCGGGATTTTGTTCTTTTTTATTCTACGGTCTCTTTTCCCCTTAAACCCCGATTTTTTACATCGTTGGAGGTTAAAATGACGGATAAACAAAAAAATGATTCATGCGACACGTATGTGTGCTCCTATAAGATGGCTTTTATGCTTGATAATTGGTTCAGGAAACTGCTGCAAAACCCCGCCAAAATCGTGGGCGAGTATATTAATGAAGGCGATACCGTTATCGACTTCGGCTGCGGCCCGGGATTTTTTTCTATCGCCATGGCCGGTATGGTCGGTAAGCAGGGGAAAATAATCGCGGCGGATTTGCAGGTAGAAATGCTGGAACATGCTAAAAGAAAAGCCGCGGCTAAAAATCTCAGCGACAGGATCGAATTCCACCATTGTGAAAAAGACCGCGTCGGCCTTGAATTAACTAAAAAAGCGGATTTCATGCTGGCCTATTACATGATCCACGAACTACCCAACCCCGGGGCGTTTTTTCAAGAAGCAAGATCATTTTTAAAAACCGGGGGGAAATTCCTGGTGGTGGAACCCAAATGGCATGTAACCCGGGAAAAATATCAAGAGATGCTGGGCCTGGCTGAAAACGCCGGTTTCAGCGTCCTGGCTTTTCCTAAAAAGAAAGGCGGCAGGAGCGTCCTGCTTACATAACCACATTACCATATAACCACATTACCGCGTCAAAGGGGTAAATAACCCCGGTTACTCGCTCTAATCTTGCCTGGAGACAACCGGGAAAGAACCTTTTTCAAGGTCCAACAGGTATTGCTTCCTCCATATCCCGCCGCCGTAGCCCACCATTTTCCCGTTTTCCCCGATTACCCGGTGACAGGGTATAATAATGGCAATTCGATTATCGCCGTTCGCCCTGGCCACGGCGCGCACCGCTTGCGGGTTCCCGATAATATCCGCCTGCTGCCGGTAAGAACGCGTGGCGCCATAGGGGATGGTTCTTAAAATATTCCATACTTTTTGTTGAAACGCTGTGCCGGGCGAAACCAGGGGGACGGAAAATTCTTTCCGGTTCCCGGCAAAATATTCAAGCAGTTCTTTTTCCAGGACTTTAAAATGGGGAGCGGCGCCATAGAGAATGTGGGCGTTTAAGAGCCTTCGCAGAATGCCCAGTTCCGTTTCCAGCATGCGCCGGTCCGCGAATTCCAGTAAACATATTCCTTGTTCCGTGCCCCCGGCCAGCATTTGCCCGATGGGTGTTTGAAACCTGGTTATGTGGATAATATTTTTCGTCGAATCTTTTTTGGGAGAGTTCCCCGTGTTCTTTTTAAACGCCCCGGTAAAACCGCTCAAAGATTCATAGCCATGGTCGAAAGCAACATCGGTAACTTTCTCCCCCTTTTGGATTTGTTTTAAAGACAACCCGATCCGCAGTGAGCGAAGATATGCTTGAAAAGTAAGCCCATGGAATCTTTTAAACCATCGTCTTAGAAAAATCGGATCCAAACCTTTTTCTCTTAACTCCGAATCTTTGATACGCCGGTGAGGGTCCCGGTCGATTAAATTCAACACCCTTTCGATACAACCCGGGGTTTTTTCCTTTATCTCCAGCGGGTGGCATTTTCGACACGGTCGAAACCCGGACAGGATTGCTTCCCTGGCTGAAGGGTAAAATTCCACGTTTTCCCGTTTCGGTTTTTTAGCGGCGCATGTGGGCCGGCAAAAAATACCCGTGGTTTTGACGCCCACGAAAAAAGCGCCTTCAAAAGAAGCGTCCTTTTCCAGCAGCGCCCGGTACATCCGCTCTTCGTCCCATTTCATAGATAACCTCCTGTACTCCTGTACATTGCATTTCCTGTTTAAAATCCCTCTAATCATAACCCTTTCTACCCTATTTGACAACCGAAAAATGAACAGGTAATTTTTTTAAAACGAAATCCGTGGATTGACAAAACAGGAGTAAATGAGTTATATTATAACCATGAAAATCAATACCAAAATAAGATACGGTTTGCGAATGCTTTTGACCCTGGCCGAACCAAATGGAGTTGTGAATACCGCCGAGCTGGGAAAGAAAATGCAGGTTTCACCCAAATACCTGAGAAAACTGGCCGGCCCCCTGGAGAAACATGAACTTATCCGGAGCGTGCAGGGGATTTACGGCGGTTATGCGTTGAATAAAAAACCCGGGGAAATTTCCATATCCACGATATTCGATGCCTTTGACGAGAAAATCAATCTCTCCGGCTGCACCGGCGACGAAACTTGCCCCCAGAATGAAAATTGCCTGGCCCGGCCCGTTTGGGAACACCTGGAAAAACTGATCTATGATGGATTCTATCAAATTACCCTGGCGGAAATACTGGAAAATAAATTTCAAAGGAAGGTTTAAAGAGAGTTGCTCACAATCACCCGCATTATATGGCATATGGCATATGGCACATGGCATTAAAAGAAATTAAAATGACAGTAATGGTTGTCGGTATTTTTATCGTTGTACTTGCGCTGGCGCTGGTGATTTTTTATTACTGGGCTTCGTCCAGCGCCGGCGCCCTGCCACAGGGAAAGCCCTCTGAAATCATCGTTTTCCCAGGACCGCCGGAGCCGCCGGCGCAGACGTCGGCGCAAGGGGAAGTGTTTACCGTGATGACTTACAACATCGGGTACCTATCCGGGATGCTGAACAATCTGCCCATAAAAACAACGAAAGAATTCTTTGAAAAAAATATGCAAACGGCCCTGCAACTACTGGAAAACGTGTCGCCCGATTTCATCGGGTTCCAGGAAATCGATTTCCATTCCCGGCGTTCTTTTTACGTCGACCAACTGCAAACCATCGCGGAAAAGGCCGGTTATAAATACGCGGCCGTCGCCGTCAACTGGGACAAACATTACGTCCCTTTCCCCTACTGGCCGCCTTCGGCGCACTTTGGCCGGGTGCTTTCGGGTCAGGCGGTGCTCAGCCGGCGGCCGATCCTTTCCGCCCAACGGGTGGTTTTGGAAAAACCCGGCAGCAGCCCTTTTTATTACAATGCCCTTTACCTGGACCGGTTGATCCAGGTGGTGAAAATAAAAATCAAAGAAAGAGATATCGTCATTCTTAATGTTCACCTGGAGGCCTTTGACCCGGAGACGAGGGAGAAGCAGGCCGGGAAAGTGTTGGAAATGTACCGTTCCTTTAAAGATGATTATCCCGTGTTGGTGATAGGCGATTTCAATTGCGTGCCCCCGGATGCGGCGCAGAAAAACAATTTCAGCGATGAACCCGGCGCGGATTTCACCGGCGATGGCACCATCGGGTTGTTTTTAGCCGAAAAAAGTTTAAGCGCCGCCGGGCCCGCCGTGTTTACATTCCCGTCGGACATTCCCACACGCAAGCTGGACCATATATTTTATAACCATGATAGAATCACATTAATAAAGAGTTGGGCGCCGGGAGGAATAGAATGTTCCGACCACCTGCCCCTGGTCATGCAATTTTCGTTGAAGTTTTAAAGAAAGAAAAAGAAAAATTCGGCTGTCCCCTTTATCCTCCTCAATAAATACTGGTACGGAGCGAAAAGCACGAGGTTTTAGACAAAAGCACGCGGTGCGGAGTCAAAAGCACGAGATTTTTGGCCAAAGCACGAGGATTTAGAGAAAAGCACGAGGTGCAGAGTCAAAAGCACGCGGTTTTTGTGAAAAGCACGAGGTTTTAGAGAAAAGCACGGAGTTTTTGGCAGAAATTCGAGGGGCGGAGGCAAATGCACGGGGTTTTTGACAAACGCGCTGGGATTTAGAGGAAAGCGCGAGATGTTTTGTCAGTCCGCGTGCTCTTTACACATCGTGGCGTGCCATTTAGCGATTGTCACGTGCTATCTAGCCATCCATCGGTGTCCTTTTGCGATTAGCCCGTGTCCTTTTGCCATTTACCCGTGTCCTTTTGCGATTCGCCCGTGTCCGTTAGCCATTTGCCCGCGCCCTTTAGCGATTCGCCCGCGCCCTTTAGCCATTCGCCCGTGCTCTTTAGCCATTCACCCGTGTCCCTTTGCGATTTGCTCGTGCTCTTTAGCCATTCGCCCGTGTCCCTTAGCGATTCGCCCGTGCCCTTTAGCCATTCCCGCTAGCCTCTTAGCCGTTTACGCGATCTGCTTGCGCGTCCGAGTGTGGTGTTTTGGAAACGTTCCGTCTCCGACGCCTAAAGTTTCCGCTCTTCCGGGGAAAGTTCTTGCCGTTGAGAGAAATAGACTGCTCTGTTGATAAAAGTTCCTGCCGTGGAAATAAAATAGGCGGTGTTTTGTGAAAAGTTCGCGGTTTTTGGCAAAAGTTTGTGGTGCAGCGATGAAAAACGCCGCTGCAAAAAGAAAATATAAGATGCGGAGTCTATTAAACAAAATTCTTTAGAAATATCTTGCTTTTATTTTTTAGATGTGTTAATTGTATCTTCTGTGATGGAATTATCCGGGTATCCGGACATTAACAGATGAATAGATGGAAAAAAAACAGGTTGGCCCGGCAAGGTTGGGAGGGAAAAATGATTGAACCCTTAAGGACGGAAGTCCAGCCTGTTTAGGAGAAAAACGCGAATGTTGCAACTTATTAAAACAGGGGTAATGAAATTCCCTGGGATTTGTATTCCTTCTTCTCTATTGCATAAGGTGCGGGGTTATTTTTCCCGGCAGTTTGTGCAATTCGATTTGCTCCACAATCATGAAGCCGACTCTGATAGAGTGATTTACCGTTACCCGGCGGTGCAATTTAAAATCCACGATTGTCTGGCTATTCACGCTTATAAAGCGGAGGGAATAGGGGTATTAAAGGAATTGTTTCTTGAGGCGGAGAACATTGTGATTGAGGGTCGGGTATTGGCGGTCAATAGTAAAGAGATTGAGGTTAGCGAGGTGGAGTTTGGCGAGGATGGGGAGACGTATGTTTATGAGTTTGTTACGCCGTGGATTGCGTTAAACCAGCAGAATTATAAGGAGTTTTTGGCATTGGAAACGGATGAGCAGAGGAAAGAGAAGCTTCATGCGATATTGATTAACAATATTATATCTTTTTGTAAGTTTGCGGGTTATACGGTGGAGGAGCGGTTGGTGGTTAAATCGAATTTCAATCCGGTGAGTACGAATTTAAAGGGGAAGACGCATCTGGCATTCACCGGGGAGTTTATGGTTAATTTTCGGTTGCCGGATTTATTGGGATTGGGAAAGAGTACGTCGCGTGGGTATGGGAATGTATTGAGGAAGATATAAATAAAAGTTTTCGGGAGGTCCAGGACCCCCTTTTTCAAAAGGGGTTCCTGGCCGCCGGAGGCAAAACAAAAGGAGTACTTGATGATTACAAATTTCCGGAATATCGGTAAGAATGTCTTGAAAAAGGGTGGTTATTATGATTCCCGGCAGGAAATCGAGGGTAAGAAGATTTTTTTATTCCATCAATCCCTGGTTCCCCTTAAAAAGAATAAAGGATTGGATAGGGCAATTATCCTCAATTTTGACCTGGATAAAAGGGAGTTTTTCTTTGAACTTGATAAGGAATTGACAGAGACGAACCGGGACTATTTTTTCGCGTTTAAAGTCGGGGCGTCAAACGATCAAAAAAAGTTTTTAGCCACTAATAATATGGAAAGTTTTATTGAGAAGACCTTTAGCGACTCTCTCAAATACCTGGATGAGAAGAGAAAAAATAAAGATTCCGGTCCATGGTTGAAAACAAATATTCCAACTTCTTATGATGATTTTCTTAAACGGGTAAAAGATGCCTTTTTCCGGGAAGCCATTCAAACCGATGAGGAAAAAAAGAAGACAGGTTTTATCCTTGATGAAAAATACCTAACTTCCGAACAGGCGAGTATTTTCATGGACGTCAAACGGGACATGGAAGAGAAACGCAAAGATAAAACGAAAGAGCTTGACCCGGTGAAGATTTACATGGAACTCCTGGCAAAAAAATACCTGGTCGGTGAATATACAAAACTGCCTTCGTTCTTCCTGGTTAAATTCGATGGCTGCCACATCATGGAAATGGAGGAATACCGGGAAGCTTATCTTAACCTGGTCTATTACGATCTCTTTGAAAGATTCTTCACGGAGGAAGCGGTAGGGAATAAGATGTGCCATATCTGCCGGGAGGTGAAAGAAGTAACCGGTAATATTCCCCTGACTATGAAATTTTACGGCGCCACCAATGAACTCTTCTTTGAGAACTTGAAGAATCAAAACGCCTACAAATCCTTTGCTG
Organism: Candidatus Aminicenantota bacterium; assembly: GCA_026393835.1. Classification (GTDB taxonomy): domain Bacteria; phylum Acidobacteriota; class Aminicenantia; order UBA2199; family UBA2199; genus JAKAGC01. The sequence goes on from JAPKZK010000050.1 coordinate 30,696, forward strand.
TTTGCCGGGAATGCATGATCGAACTTCTGACCGGCATGAGACACGTCGAAAATCTTTTAAAAGAAAGAATATTCGATATCGATTGTTTCTTAATCCCTAACCTGGACGATACAACGATTGAATTTGAAAACACCTTAAAGGCGGCGGTCAAAATCATTCGCAATTGGAATACCAGGTATAAAGAACATATCGAATATCTCCAGGAGATTATGAATAAATCGCAGCGAAAAGTTCGCGGTTTTTCTTTTAATTTGATGTTTTATACCAGCGTTCAAAATGATTTCGATATACTTAAATATATATCCAACCTGGAATTAAAACCGCTGCTGCAAAAGATGCGGATGTTTGATGATTTTACCGATAAATACAACCTGGACCAGGTTGGAAGATCAGATAATCATGATAACAGCTTGCGCTTATCGGATATCCGCTTTTATCTCTTTCCTTCCGACAGGTCTCATGTGAAAGCGGATTTCAAAATATATGGGAAAGACTTATTGGATTTCCTGGAAAGCTTCTTGAATGAAAATAAGATCGGTTATCATGATTTAATCCACCGGTTTACCGATATCTATCGCCGGCGTTTCAATAGGGAGAAGGTGGATATTTTGTCTCCCTTTAAGATGGTATTGTTTATGACGATTTTAAACCAGATCAATATATTAAAGGAGGAAAAACCGATGAACAAAGGACATTCCGTATCCGAAGTAGCAAAGCAGGATTACCGGGATTTCTTCGTAACCCACCAACAGGTTTATGAAGAAAATCATTACCGTCAGGGGCTCTTTTTGTTGGGAACTGTAATCTCGAAAATTGTATACCAGCAGAAGGGGAAAAAAGCCACTTTCATGAAGAAGATCAACCTGGCCGGGATTCCTGCTCACAGGGTCAAGAATTTGCTTGGCGAGGCGAAGGAATATGCTTCTATTTACTCTGTTTATGAAGAACCGGGTATATGGGGCAACATTATGGACCGCCTGCAAGGAATCGAAACTTCCGGCATGAAGGGCGATGAGATCGTGTTTTACATTTTAACCGGCATTTCATTTGAGGATTATCTCGGCATGAGGGCCGGCCGGGAAAAAAAATTAAATCAAGCGGCACAAAAGGAGAAGGAGAATGAGTAATACCATTAAAAACAACAGTGAGATTCTTTTCATTTACGATGCAAAAATGACCAATCCCAATGGGGATATGGACAATGAAAACAAACCCAGGATGGATCACGATACCGATACCAACCTGGTCAGCGATGTTCGTTTAAAACGATACTTGCGGGATTATTTCGAGTCTTATTTGAACCTGCCTATTTTCATTACCCACAATGCCAAGGATGCCAAAGATCGCGGCGCTCAATTAAAGAAAGAAGGTAAAACTCACAAGGACTTGATCGATTGCCGGATGTTTGGCGCAGTGATTGCCGAAACCGGCGGCAGCGACCATTTAACCGGCCCTATCCAGTTTAACTGGGGCTATTCCCTCAATCCCGTCGAGTTAAACGAAAGCAATACCATTACTTCCAGTTTTAGTTCCGGTGAAGGAATCGGTAAAGATTACCGGGTTAAATATTCGCTGATTGCTTTCAGCGGCGGTATTAACGCCCATGTAGCCAAAGAAACCGACCTTACGGATGATGATGTGAAAATATTCGACCAGGCCATGATTAAAGCGATTCCTTTAAATCGTACCCGTTCTAAGACCGGCCAGACTCCCAGGTTCTATTTGCGCGTAGAGTCGATCGATAAGGGCGTGGTGTTGAAAGACTTACGGGAGTACCTGGACTTGCACTATAAAACCGAAAACGAAAACAAATACATGGTAAGGGAAATTACCGATATTTCGTTGGGTATCGCCAGGCTCTCTTCATATCTAAAGGCTAATGACCGCTTTATCTCCAGGATATGCTATTGGAGGGATGATGCATTGGTCATCGACGGTTGGGATGAATTTTCCACCCATTTTAAAAACAAACTCAGTCTACTTGATCCCGGTTACGAAGCAGGCAGCTAAGGGAAACCGGGAACCCGGATAACGAACATGAAAAACCTTGAAAGGCTACTTTGTTTTAAAATTTCCGGTAAGTTCGCCCATTTTCGTAAATTCTATACCAATGCTTCATCGTTATCGTATCTCATTCCCCCGCGGACCGTCATTACCGGCATGTTGGGGTCGATTCTCCAATTGCCCAGGGACAGTTATTATGAGGTACTCAATGAAGAAAATTGTAAAATATCCGTCGCCATCACCCCAACGGCCTTCATCAAAAAATCCACCCAGAGTCTCAATATGCTCCACCTCGATTATTATAAGAAAATTTTGTCAGGCAGTGAATTCAAGAGTATTCACAGCCCCTGTAAAATGGAGTTGTTGATATCGACGCCGAATCATTTTATCGAATACCTGGTTTATGTGGCTGTTCCCCCGGGGAGTTCCTTTTTCTCCGGCCTGGAAGAAAAATTAAACGAATTGGATTGTGGTTTTGGCCTTTACCTTGGCCAGCGCCAGTTCAGGGCCTGTATCCAGGACCTGCAAACATTTAATGCCGCGAACATTCTTCCGCTGGAGCAAGCGGAATTTCTCGATTCCCTTTGTCTCCAGGAGAATGTGCTGGACCTTTCCGCTAATGAAGATTTGCACATCATTATGGAACATATGCCCATCCACATGAAACAGGTTCCTGCCCATAAAAAATTGGCTCCCGGCCGGGAAACCGAATCTGTGAAAGGGGTGATGTTTGAGAGACACGGTAGACGGATTTATGGGCGTTTTAAGAATTGCTGTAAAATAGGCGATAAAGTTATCTCTTTTTATTAAGGAGGGATATCCATGCTGATATCGCATCCGGCTGAGAAAAATTTTAAAGAGAAACCGTTAAGGGATCATCTGCTTAATGTGGCGGAGTTATCCCGGAAGGGTATGGCGGATTTGCGCCTGGACCTTACCTTGATCTCCCATGAGGAATTGCAGCGGCTTAGTTTTTTAATCGGGGTATTGCACGATTTCGGTAAAGCCACCCCATACTTCCAGGCCTATATCCGCGACCGGGAAAAGAAAGCAGATCAATTTACCCATCACGGATTTTTATCTGCCTTGATCGGTCACTGTTTGGTAAAAGCGGAAATGAAGTCCGATCTCTTTAGTTATGTGGCTTACCAGGTAATTAAAAATCATCATGGAGACCTCGAAGCGTTCGATGCTTCCAATAATGACATTCACACAAAGCTTAAAACCGCCCGCACGCAATTGGATAAATGCTTGCAGGTCTATTACGGCGAACTAAAAGAATTCTACCTCCCCCACATTCCACATTTTGATATTATCGAACATATCGATATGGACGAGTTAAAAGAAGTGGTGGAAGAATCCGATTTCTTAATCGAAGAGTCCCTTGGTGAAGAGGAGGATAAACGTCTTGAGCTGTTTTTCATCACCAACCTGCTCTTTTCATTTTTAATCGACAGTGATAAGAAAGATGCGGCCCGTTTGGACACGGATTACTTTAGCGGCAACTTAAAGGAACCGCCGGGCCAGGTACAGGCATTTATCGAACAGTCCAAAAAAGAAAACCCTGGGAAATTCGGCGGCCATATTCCCATCAATAAATTAAGAGATCAATTCATGGCCGAAATCACCACCAATCCGCACATTTCCCCTGACCGCCATTTTTATACCCTCACGGCCCCTACCGGTATCGGGAAAACGTATGGTTGTCTTGCCTTTGCCGATAAACTCATCGAGCGCTTACCCGGGCAGAGCGCCAGGATTATTTACTGTCTCCCGTACACGTCCATCATAGACCAAAACTTTAGCGAATTTGAGAAGATAATACGTTTCAACAAAGGCGCTGCTTATGAGCAGCGACCCACCCGTTATCTTCTGAAACATCATCACCTGGCCGGCCATACGGTAAAGAACCGGGTAGTCCAGGAAGAATATTGCTACAAAGATTACCTGGACGACCGGCTCCTGGTGGAATCCTGGGAATCCGCGTTGATCGTCACCACTTTTGTCCAGTTTTTTCATACCGTTATCGGTTATAAGAACCGCATGCTTAAGAAATTCCATCGCATCGTCAATTCGGTGGTTATCCTGGATGAAGTACAAAACATTAATCCCGATTATTACCAATTGCTTAAGCAGGTTTTCCATATCCTTGGGGAGCGGTTTCACACATATTTTCTATTGACCACCGCTACCCAGCCGGAGATTTTCGATTTAGAAAGAAGCAAGCCAATTTCCCTGGTAGACAGCGCCGGTTATACCGGCCATTCCCTATTCAACCGGGTAAAACTCATCATCGAAAAACAGCCACAGGACCTGGGAACTTTCAAAGAGCGATTCTGCCGGGAATTTAATGGCGACAATTGCCTCATCGTTTTCAACACCAAAGGCGCGGCGGAGGAGATGTTTCGTTTTATCAAGGAGAATAAGCCCGAATACCGGGTGCTGTGTCTTACCACCAATCTTGTACCCGTCGATAGGAGGGATAAGATTGAGTTCATCAAACAAGCCCTGCTCCGGCGGGAAAAAATCATCCTGGTATCTACACAGTTGATCGAGGCCGGGGTTGATATAAGTTTTAAAAACGTATACCGGGATTTCGGACCTTTTGATTCCATTATCCAGGTAGCCGGGCGCTGCAATCGCAGTGGAGAATATGGGGAGTTGGGCGGAACTATGACACTGGTCAGGCTGATAAATGAGAATCACCAGGGGCGAGAGTTTCACTCCTATATTTATAAGCCTATTATCGCCCAATATGTCGAAAAAACCATGCGGGAGAACATTTATGAAAGCAAGGATTTTTTAACCCTCACCCGTGATTATTTTAGCCGTTTCGATTTTGAAAGGGAAAGTCGGAGATTACTAAACGCCATCCATGAGCTCAATTACGATCGCGACAACATCAAGGATCAGACCCCGGTAAAAGATTTCAAGCTAATCGATGAATATGATACGGAGGGCCTTTTTATACTCACCACCCTGGTGGCGCAAGCATCGATGGAGAGACTTCAGCTTTGCCTGGCTAAACTCTATGAAGAGGAAATAGCGGAACCGGAAAAAGAGACGCTGCTTTTCGAAATCGAGGGCCTGAAGGCAACGCTCAAGGATTATCAAATCTCGCTGAGAGAAAAGGACCTGGAGAATTATGAAAAAAAAGATATAATCAAAGGTGAAGGCCCTTACCGTTACATTTCCCATGAAGATCAAGCGCGGTATGCCTATGACGCGGAAGCCGGGTTTTTAAAGGAACCCAAAGAGCAAATTTCGGGAGTCATCTGTTTTTAAAGAGGTATTAATGGAATTAATATTTACCACCCCGGGGACATATTTAAATGTCAAAGACGGGCTTATCGCCATTAACAGCGATAATCAAAAAACGACTGTTTCCCCGGCCAAAGTCGAACGGATTATCCTTACCACCGAAGCCGTTATCACTACAGCCGTTTTGCACCTGGCCGCCGAAAATAATATCGATATCGTCATCCTGGACTGGAACGGAGACCCCGTGGGCCGTTTCTGGCACTCACGATTCGGCTCCATTACCACCATCCGCCGGCGGCAGCTCGAATTAACTACCAATGATAAAGGCTTTGAATATGCCCTGGAATGGGTGATAGAAAAACTCAAAAACCAGGTGGAGTTTGTCAAGGAACTGGCTAAAAATAGACCCAAACTCCATGACCAGGTCCTGGAAAAAACGTCTACCCTGGAAAACAATATCGAGAAACTGGGTGATTTGCAGGGCAGTGTGGATGAGAAAAGAAACAATATTATCGGACTTGAAGGCAGCGCGGCTAAAGTATATTTCGAGATACTATCCCTTTGTATGCCGGAGAAATACTGTTTTAACGGAAGGTCGCGTCAACCGGCGCAGGACCCGTTCAATGCCTTTTTAAATTACAATTACGGCATCCTCTATTCCCTGGTGGAAAAGGCTTGCATCATTGCCGGGCTGGACCCATACATCGGTTTTGTACATACGGATCGTTACAGCAAACCGTCTTTAGTCTTCGACATCATAGAGAATTTCAGGATATATGCCGATGAAGTCGTATTCCATTTATTCAGTCGCAAGATGATTAGCGATGGAATGGTGGACGCGATTCCCCAGGGTTACACATTAAATAAAGAAGGTAAGCGGCTACTTTTCGAGGAATGGAAAAAATCAATGGATACTATTGTGCGATACGGCAACAAGAACATGGGCCGGGAAAATACCATCCAGGCCTTTTGTCATCGATTTGCCAATTCGCTGCTGGAGTAAATGATTTTAGCCACGGACGAACACAGACAAACACGGACGATAAAATTATAAAGAGCAGGAAAGCATGAATATTTGGGTAATATATGATATTGCAAGTAAAAAGAGCGGTCCCAAAAGACGCAAGAAAATCATCAAAGAAATCGAGCAATTCGGTTTATACCGCGTGCAGAAATCGGTTTTCCTGGGAGATATCGAGAAAAACAGGCTCGAAGAGCTGGTCCTTTTTTCCCAGGAGTTGATCGAGCCTAAAGAGGACAGCGTGTATATCTTTCCCATGTGTAAAGAGGATTTTGAGGCAGTTACCGTTATCGGGAAAGGGTTTAACAAAGAATTAGTCACCGGCAAGACCCGGTCCATGATTTTTTAAACATGAAATTCAATAAATCCGGTCTGTGTCGGTCCGTGTTCGTCCGTGGCAAGGATTTTTAGATGGAAAATCAATTCAACGAAGGTCAAACCCTGGTTAGCCCATCGCTGTTGATGGAGTACTGGTATTGCCCGCGGTTTATATATTTTATGGAAGTACTTAAGATCAGGCAATATGAAGAGAAGAGGCTCAAGGTATTGATTGGCCGGGAGGTGCATGAGAAAAAAGCGCTTCAGCCGGAATATTTGCGGAAGAAATTGGGAGTAGTCAAGCAGGAGAGGAATATTTATTTAAGTGCGCCGGGATTAGGGATTTGCGGCATCGTGGACGAGATATTATATTTTGCCGATGGCAGTATGGCGTCATTGGATTACAAATTTGCCTTTAATAAGTACAAGTTCAAGACCCAGTTTTTGCAGAATGTTTTGTATGCCATGTTAATCGAGAGCCATTATCATGTGCCCGTGGGGGCCTGTTATATCGTGTATACCAGGGAGAAAAACGAACCCGTGCGTTATGCCATTACGGCAAAGGCCAAAGAGGCGGTGATGGCGTCGATTAAGGAGGTAAATCGCATCGTAAGAGAGGGTTTTTATCCGGGGGCCACGCCGGACAGGAAAAAGTGTGGGGATTGTACTTACAGGAGGGTTTGTGTTTAGTTGTTTGAGAGGGCGGAGGGAAATGTTTGGTTTTTGTTTGCCGTTTTTCTTGAGACAGATTTCAGGGGTTAAAAAATAACAATACCCGAAAAGGATGTTATGAAATGGTTTCGAGAGAAGATATGGCGCGGAAATGAGGTAAAAAACCGTAAGAAAGAGGTAATTTGGGTCATAAAATTTTGATTTTAAGAGTTGTAAAAAGCAGTGCAAAGTGGTATCATATTTATCTAAAGACAAAAAGTGCAGTTTGAAAGAAGGTTCCATTAAAACAAGGATTGAAACAAATTTAGGCCGCTTAATGGCGGCAGTCAAGTTGTAGTTTGAAAGAAGGTTCCATTAAAACAAGGATTGAAACAGCGTATCGTGAATTTCCCAAATGTCGTCTTCCGAAGTTTGAAAGAAGGTTCCATTAAAACAAGGATTGAAACATTCATCCATTATCAATTCGCATCCTTTACATTCTTCGTTTGAAAGAAGGTTCCATTAAAACAAGGATTGAAACATTATTTGATCTTGTTAGTGGCCTCCGGGGTGTACCGTTTGAAAGAAGGTTCCATTAAAACAAGGATTGAAACACTACAAAGACGCCACAAACGCTGCTTACTGGCAAGGTTTGAAAGAAGGTTCCATTAAAACAAGGATTGAAACAGCGCTTCCCCGGCGGCGTCTTTGAAGTCTTTTTTGGTTTGAAAGAAGGTTCCATTAAAACAAGGATTGAAACTGGAATTCAACCCGGACGTCAATAATCCCGAAGAAGCCGTTTGAAAGAAGGTTCCATTAAAACAAGGATTGAAACCGGATGATATCAACTATACCGGCCTACCGGTAACAGTTTGAAAGAAGGTTCCATTAAAACAAGGATTGAAACCAAAGATCATCTTGACGTTAGAGATGTCAGGCAAGCGTTTGAAAGAAGGTTCCATTAAAACAAGGATTGAAACTGCGAACTTGAAGACACGGAGGCAGAATGATTAGCTGTTTGAAAGAAGGTTCCATTAAAACAAGGATTGAAACAATCGTTATCGCTTATTTCGTCAAGCTTCATCCCGGTGTTTGAAAGAAGGTTCCATTAAAACAAGGATTGAAACTTCAATGACACCGATTACCCCACTGAAATTATCGACGTTTGAAAGAAGGTTCCATTAAAACAAGGATTGAAACCCAGAAATCCGTGAAAGAAAAGTGTTTTTTGAAATGAGTTTGAAAGAAGGTTCCATTAAAACAAGGATTGAAACTGATGACTTTACAACCGCCACCATTTTGGGAAAAATGGTTTGAAAGAAGGTTCCATTAAAACAAGGATTGAAACCTCATAATCCGCCTCGCTCAAATGGCAATCACAATCGCGTTTGAAAGAAGGTTCCATTAAAACAAGGATTGAAACCGCGGGGAAATCCATGAGGGTAGTATCGTGAACGGCGTTTGAAAGAAGGTTCCATTAAAACAAGGATTGAAACTATTTGAATCCTGGGCATGCTGGCGCGTTTATTCTAGTTTGAAAGAAGGTTCCATTAAAACAAGGATTGAAACTCGAAGGTGATATTGCATCCGCCCGGTTCGTAGGAAGTTTGAAAGAAGGTTCCATTAAAACAAGGATTGAAACGCGCCAATCCACAGCGAGCCTTCCGCCTTAACCATGTTTGAAAGAAGGTTCCATTAAAACAAGGATTGAAACAGAAAGCTTCGTGAGGAGAAAAAAAATGGGAAAAACGTTTGAAAGAAGGTTCCATTAAAACAAGGATTGAAACAGGGGTTACAGAAGAGCAAGCGGACATGATTGCTGAAGTTTGAAAGAAGGTTCCATTAAAACAAGGATTGAAACAGACCCTGCTGGACTGCACCGGGAAAAAGATAATATTGTTTGAAAGAAGGTTCCATTAAAACAAGGATTGAAACATTGCTTTTCGCTATACCCTAAGTGAACACCCATATAGTTTGAAAGAAGGTTCCATTAAAACAAGGATTGAAACATTCCAGCCCGTGCATATATTGTGCGGTTTTTAAATGTTTGAAAGAAGGTTCCATTAAAACAAGGATTGAAACAAGACATACCCCGGCCCTTGCTGCACCG
>JAPKZK010000151.1 GCA_026393835.1 Candidatus Aminicenantota bacterium
ACAAAAAATTTTGGAAAGCCTAAACATAAACATCAAGGTAGAGAAAAACTCATTTTAGGGTAAGGACAGGAGGGACGGAAATGATTTCATAGAGATCATTTCCAGGTGCGTCCGCAAATAACTAGGAAACTCGGGCTAGAACTTTATATACTATTTCTTCAATTGACTTAAATGTGTCATGCCCATCCACCACAATGTTTGCATCGTTTCCAGTAGTCGAACATACAAGCAGCATGCTAAAAAATGCCTCAATTTCGGATTTCTTCCTTGGAATGTCATTAAGGAAATTGTCGAAGTACCTTTTTGTCATTCCTAACGTTTGTTTCTTGCCATCATTCATAAGTCATCCCTCCTTGTTTCGCTCAAGTTTCCTCTGTTTTTTTATGTCTCCAATCATACTAAGTGACTGCGAAAATGGAAGGCCTCCGCCCTTCGCACCCTTTGGGCCTAACCTTACCCCTTTTCGCGTTGCCAACACAGTTGATTTACCTTTAAACATTGCCGGTATTTCCCAGTAATGTAGAGTAAGCTTACCACACAAATAGAAAAAATTCAAGAGGGGGGAAATTCCGCCTATCCCGTTTTATTTCCAATGGTCATGGGTTTTCGATTCCGTAGGGGCAGGCCCCCGTGTCTGCCCGATTTTGGGAGACGAAAAGGGATAATTGTTAATTGTCAATTGTTAATGGTTAACTGTTAATGACTATTGATCAATGGCCAATGACTGGAGATATCGGGTAATTGGTAGAGACAGGCAGGAAAAGTCCGAACCAGAATACACGGGATGAAAGGATGGACAGGATAATAGTTTAACGGCCTCCGGCATCACGGTCATCCTAATCATCCCTCACATCCCGGTTCTGACAATTATCCTTCCGATTTTTCCATTTTCAAATAGGGGGGGAAATTCCGCTTGTCCCTCAAATCACTGGCTCTATTTCATTTTCTTCGAAAGATTGGACCATGGAATCAAGCTTTTCCATCAGCCCCGGGATATGCAATGTAACCACTGTCCATATCCGTTCTTGTTTTATTTCCCCATATTCATGGGCAATCACATTCCTTTGAGCGATAATTTTATTCCAGGGTATACCTGGATTGTCTTGCTGGAAATCGAGGGATACTTTTTTAGCAGCCTCCCCGATAATTTCTAGTGAACGTTCAACTGCCAGTTGAAGTTTGCGGTCTTTTAGATACTCACCAACGGAAATACCGGTAGTAAATTGGACAATGTTCTGCGTGGCGTCGAGCATATCCCAAAGATATCCGGCATCTCTATCTTTTTGCCTATCTTCAGGTTGCATATATCACCTTCCGGGTACGAAGGATTTCACGACGTCGAAAGGGATTCCGAATTCCCTCCTTCTCAACGATATCAACCTCACGACCGAAAATTTTTTTCAATTCATCTTTCATATCTAATATTTCGAACAATCCCCATTGGGCGTTTTCCAGGAAACTCAAGAGCACATCTACATCACTACGAGAACTGAAATCCTCCCGTAAAGCTGATCCAAAAATAGAGAATTCCCTGATCTTCCAACGCCGGCAAAAATTGTCAACCATCGACATAGGAATTTGTAATTGTTCTTTGTTCTTCACTTTGAAACTCCATCGCTATATATATACCAGTACCAGGAAAATGTCAAGCCAAATTATTTCCACCTTCCCACCCCATATAAAGTTTCTCTCCATCGAACTTTTACTGTAATGCATATTGTTGTTATCAAAGGCAAGGTCACGGGATTCTAATTTCAGTCGTCGACAAACTGACGACAACTCAAGACCGTCTTCCATTTTGGAATACTTTTTACCCACCGGGCAGCGCATCATCAGTGAAGTTCATATACCACCGGGGATAGCGTAGGGGCAGACCTGCGTGTCTGCCCGACATCTTTAATACACACTTGAATTTTTCAATAAATTCCGGTAAAATAACCGGTATGTCGAATCTGAATAGACATCCTGGTCAAAATTCGCAATATTTGCTGTGGCAATTACCCAAATTTCCCTTTGATTATCAGTACCTTATGGACCTTTTAAAAAGCTACAGTTCCCCCAGGGACAAAATCAGCCGAATGATAAAGAAAAAAGAAATCATCCAGGTTAAAAAAGGACTCTATGTACTATCACCGGATTTTGGAACACGAATCAATCTTCGCTCCCTGGCCAACTTGATTTACGGCCCCTCTTATATATCCCTGGAATATGCACTCTCTTACTGGGGCTTGATCCCTGAAAAAGTCGAAGAAATCACCAGCATGACCAATAAACGTAATAAGATTTTCAAAACACCAGTGGGGACCTTTTCCTATAAATACCTGGAGAATTCGAAATATTCCGTCGGCATCGAGCGAATTCCCGATGAAACCGGCGCTTTTTTAATCGCCTCTAAAGAAAAAGCCATCTGTGACCGGTTGGCCATGATAAAAGATGTCAACAGCAAAGAAATGGCTGTATGTTTGCGAGAGGAATTACGATTGGATATGGATGAGCTGCCCGGACTGGATATCGCTTTGATCCGGGAAATTGCACGGGTTTATAAAAAGAAATCCGTCAACGCCTTTTATAAATGGATATTAAAAAATCAGTGAGGAAACGATGAATCGGGCTATAGCAAACCTTCTTGAGAACTATGATTTAAAAACACAGGATGACTATGAAATCGCCATCAAAGAAATTATCCATCAACTGGCTCTCCTGGGATTATGGCGGTCCAGGTTTTATGAGCACGCATCATTTTATGGAGGCACCGCCCTGCGAATATTTTACGGGTTAAAACGGTTTTCAGAAGACCTGGATTTTTCCCTGTTAAAGAAGAATGATGATTTTGATATTATCCCTCATTTGAAAGCGGTGGAAACAGAAATAGAATCCTATGGTTTTAAGTTTTCGGTGGAAAAAAGAGACAAAGTGTTTGATTCTCAAATCGAATCCGCATTTATAAAAGGAAATACCAGGATCAATCTTTTATGTATCAATGCACAGGATAATATAGTAAAAGGTTTTGACAGTGATAGGAAAATAAAAATTAAATTGGAGATTGATACCGATCCCCCAGGCGGCTCGGAGCATGAAGTCAAAACGCTTCTATACCCTATCCCTTTTTCAATCAAGGTGTTTACCAGGCCGAATCTCTTCGCGGGCAAAATGCACGCAGTCCTTTGCCGTCAATGGAAAAGCAGGGTAAAAGGAAGGGATTTTTATGATTTAGTATGGTACATCGGGCAAAAAATTCCCTGCCGGATTGAATATTTAAAAGAGAGAATGATTCAAACCGGGCATTGGAAAAGAGAAGATAACCTGGATAAAAGCATTTTATTACATCTTTTGCAAGAAAAATTAAAAGCCGTCGATATTGAACAGATCAAAAAAGATGTACAACCTTTTTTGAAAGATAAGCAAGAATTGGATCTGTGGAGCCGGGACTTCTTCCTCGATATTATAGAATCCATTGAGATTATTTAGGGAAAACTTTAGACGCCGGACCAGTTTTTTCCGCTATCCCTGGAGATATAGGGTGATTTGTAAAGTGGTGAGTGGTGTGTCTGCCCGATTTTGGAAATGAATAGGGATAATTGTTAATGGTCAATTGTTAATGGTTAACTGTTAATGACTATTGATCAATGATCAACGGTCATCCAAATCATCCCACACATCCCGGTTCAGACAATTATCTTTTCCGACCTCCCTCTTTTCAAATAGAATCCGAATCGAACTGGCAGGAAAAAAGAGGGGACAGGCCGGTAAAATACAGCGTAGGGGCAGCCCCGTGTGTCTGCCCGATTCCCGGTGAATGAAACGGAATAGAGATAATTGTTAATTGTCAATTGTTAATGGTTAACTGTTAATGAAAGATAAATCCTGCCCGCTAAATGGAAACACACGGAAAACAGGGAAAGGGAAATAAAAATTGGAAAATGCAGGAAATACCCTTGTATTTTCTGCAAACTTTGCATATAATTGCCTTGTATTTTCTGCAAGGAGACCCATGAAACGTGATATCGACAATGTATTATTAACATGGAAAAACGACCCCCAACGCCGCCCCCTCCTGGTTCGGGGCGCCAGGCAAGTCGGTAAGTCGTATTCCATTACCCAATTCGGTCAAAAGGAATTTTCCAGCCTTACTATTATCAATTTTGAACAAAGCCCTGAATTCAAAGCCTGCTTCGATACCCTGAACCCTAAAGAAATTATAAGCACTATTTCACTTCTCTCAAAAATCGATATTACCCCTGGAAAAACCCTGCTGTTCCTGGATGAAATACAAGAATGCCCAAAAGCCATTACCGCCCTGCGCTATTTCTATGAACAAATGCCGGAACTCCATGTCATTGCCGCCGGTTCCCTTTTGGAGTTTACCCTGGCGCAAGAAAATTTTAAGATGCCGGTCGGTAGAATCCAATATCTCTATATGAAACCCCTTTCATTCTGCGAATTCCTGGATGCTGTCGGCGAACATAAAGCCAGGGAGTTAATCGAAAATATCGCCTGGGAAAATTTGCCCAACGAAACCATTCATCAATACCTGGTTACACTGGTGAAAAAGTACGCCATCGTTGGGGGCATGCCCTCCGCGGCGGCGGAATATATTTCCAGCGGTAACCTGGGCCGGTGCCATCAAATTCAATCCATTATCATCCAAACTTACCGCGATGATTTTGGGAAATATGCCGGCAAAACCAAATATAACTATCTTCAGAAAATATTTTACGCCGCCCCGAAAATGGTGGGAAATAAATTTAAATACTCTCAGGTGGACGATAGTATTCAATCACGAGACCTTAAGGAGGCCCTTGAACTCCTGGAAAGAGCAGGGGTGGTTTATCGCGTCAAACAAACCGGCGGCGAAGGCCTGCCGTTGGAAGCCAATGCCAATGAACGGCATTTTAAAGTCGTGTTCCTTGATACCGGCCTGATGCAAAACATATGCGGTTTAACAAGCGAAACCCTTATGACCGGAGATTTCATCCAGGTAAACTCCGGGGCGGTGGCCGAACAGTTTACAGCACAAGAACTAATGGCGTACCAGGATGTCTACCGGGACGCATCTTTATATTATTGGGCAAGGGAAGAACGCAGCAGTAATGCCGAAGTAGACTACCTGGCCCCATATTCCGGGTATGCTTTCCCTATTGAAGTCAAAGCCGGGAAAACAGGAACTTTACGCAGTATGCATCTTTTCCTGGGAAAATACCCGGCGCCGGTTGGCATAAGGGTTTCCCAGCAACCGTTTAGTAAAAATCCGCCGGTTATTTCAGTACCTTTTTATGGCATCACAGTAATTCCACATCTGCTCAGGGATTATCTCGCGAAAAAGGAGTAAAGAGGGTATTCCCCTCCGTAAACTTTTCAGTGTCTCCGGGGAACCTCTGCCCGATTTTGGGAGAAGAAAAGGGATAATTGTTAATGAAAGATAAACCCTGCCCGCGAACTGTACCCCCAAAACCTCTATTTATCTTTTTGATGGGAGGAAAAAGGGAACAGCCAGGAAATAGCCCCAACCTGGTTATTTCGATTTTCGCATGATGGGACTATTCGCTATTTTTTGGTTAATATCCTCAATGCTTTTTTATAACTCTCTTCATCGAAAATAGAATGGGTATGTACAAATTGTCCCGGGTAGTGTTGGTCAAATTTCCAGTAGCTGTCATCGTCCAGTATGACAAACCGATGAATATCCGGGTTTTTTTTCAAATAATCGGTGACTTCTTCACACCGGTTTCTCCCCGGCAATTGCTCGATGACCCCGGTAACGAATCGATCCAGGTCATGTAGTCTAAAATAATCTTTCAGTCGCGATAACGGCGAAAAGACTCGCCAATCGGAACTGATTACTATTTCAGCGGGAACATCGACGCAAAGTTTTCTTAAACGTTCGACAGCCTCTTTGTCCCAGTCGTAATTGATGGCGCCAAGATCATACTTATCCATTTGGAGATATTCATCATTATTATATTTTGCGGCTAAATCAATTCTCAGTTGATCCAGATCATGACTAAATCGATCTTGTTTGCCATGGGGCTGCAGCACTCCATCGATATCTAAAAAAATAATTTGCCTGTTTTTTTTCTTCATATTCATATGTTACTACAACAGAAAAAAAATTTCAAGAGCCCGACGTTCCGGCGCGCCGACGTGCCCTAATCTTGAAAATAGGAAAAAGGGGACATACAGAAAACCATTAAAATATGGTATACTTCTATTTGTCCATCTTTGACATTAATACCAGGAGCTATCATGCAAATTATAAATCTTATCGATTGGATATTGTCGATTTTGACAACTCTTTTTTGTGCCCTGTTCCTGTTCTCTTCTATCCGGGAAAAAGAACGCAGGGCAACCTTTCTCGCTTTCACCTGCCTGGCAGGAAATGCGGGACTGTGGGGTTTCTTTATTCTTTTCAAGCAGGTAAAATGGGTTTCCTTTTTCAACCTGGCGGTACTTATCGCCGTCGCCCTGTTTGTATTGGTAGCAGTGATAAAATACTTTCCACCCATGAAGGAAAGAGACCTCTCCGGCATTCAAAAGTATGATGAACGGGACATCATGTTTGCCCGGAACAGCCTTCAATACCACCCCCAGTTGGCGGAAAAATATTACGCCGCCCACCCGGAAAAGCGGCCAATAGATGAAAAAATCCAGGGCAAACCCGAACTGGGTGAACCGGGTCATCGTTTCTATGACGCTTATTTTTCCCCTTTATTCGAAGCCGCTTTTACGTACCTCGAGCGAACGCGGGATGATTCCAGGGGGGCGGTTTCGCCGGGGAAAAAAGAAATCGATATAAGGAAAATGAGCGACGTCATCAGGGCGGTGGGCTGTTCTTACGGCGCCGTCGATGTGGGCATTACCCCCTTAAAGCCCTTTCATACTTACAGTCATTACGGCAGGCGCCCGGAGAATTGGGGAGAGGAGATGGATATCCGCCATAAATTTGCCATAGTAATCGTAGTGGCCATGGAAGTTGGGATGATGAAATACGCGCCCGCACTGCCGGTTATCCTGGAAACCTCCAGGCAGTACGTGGAGTCCGCAAAAATCGCCCATATTATTACAGACTACATCCGTGGTTTCGGGTACGACGCCCGCGCCCATACCGACGGTAACTACCAGGTCTTGTGTGTACCCCTGGCAGTGAGCGCCGGGTTGGGGGCGCTGGGCCGCATGGGGATTTTTATGCACCCCGTGCACGGTTCCTGTGTAAGGCTTTCCGTTGTCACCACCGAATTGGAATTACTCCCCACCCCGGCTAACAAACATACCGCCTCAATCGCGGCCTTTTGCGCAGGATGCAAAAAATGTGCGGACAACTGCCCCAGCCAATCCATTGCGAACGGGGAAGAACCGGTCAGCCGCGGATTCCGCCATTGGTCTATCCACCAGGAAAAATGTTTTTCTTACTGGAAGACTATCGGCACAGACTGTGGGTTTTGTATCCGGGTGTGTCCTTATACCAAACCCGATACCCTGGTCCATCGGCTGGTACGTTTTTATATCTCCAGGAACCCCTTCAACCAGCGGCTGGCGCTTTTTTTGGATGATCTATTTTATGGGAGGCGATTTCCCACCCCCAAAAACTTCTAATAAATTTTTTGCCGCCGGAGGCGAAGTTAAAAAAAATCCATAAAAAATGATATCCTACCTTTCCTTGATTTCCAGGATGATTTGCTTAGTTTCACCCGGGAGAATCTGTTGGTTCTTTTAGATGGGTAACCTGTATAATGTGTGAAGAAAACCTTCGTGGTAATTCGAATAATTCGTGGGCAAAAGGTATTTTGAGTTTATATCGGGTTTTACGTGTCAATAATTATTAAATCGGGATTGAGGCCAGTATATCTTCCATGGCGATTTTTCAAGTTTTTTTGTATCAAAACCAAACCTGTTATAAAAATAGCCACAAAGGCACGAAGGCACAAAGAAACACCAAGGAGAGGGGGAAAGGGGCATACAAGAATGCCGCTAAGATAAGCGGCAACTGGACTGTCCCCTTCCCAGTCCTGCAACATTTGAGGAACAAAATCCAACAAACAATCCGCTGCAACCTTATTTATTGAATGAGTTTATTGTACTCTTCATGCGAATGGGAGATAGAAAGGGGACACACAATTAATTTCCTCTTCGTGTACCTTGGGGCCTTGTACTGGCGTGCCCTGGTGGCTATTTCATCGCGGCACGAAATCTTTTATACCTTGGCATGCCTGGGGTGGGCCGGTAAAGTACAAATGACATGTTCCGGGCCAAATTCAAAAATAGGCGCCGGGTTGCCATTCTCTTTCATCAATCGGTAAATTGTCGGTATTCCCTGGCCTTCGCCCTGGGCCAGTTGTAATTTATTAAAGAAATAAGCCAGTGCCTGGTTTTTCCAATATGGGGCCGCGCGTCCCGCCAGGAATTGCTCCTTTTCCACAGTTCGCGGTAATGCCCCGGGGGAATTGATTTCCATCCGATCTCTAAATGCGGTGATTCGGATGGGTTGATAAGATTCGTAATCCCGGTGAACCAGGGCATTGATCACTGCTTCCTGTAGAGCCCGCAGCGGATATTTCGTCACGTTTGGGGTGTCCGATGTTTTATCGAATATCGTATAGGCATCTGTTTCCAGCATTTCAATCAAACGGTGGGCCTGGCGTACCACCGTCCCGGTTATTTCATGTCTTATGGAAGTAGGTTCGCTGCGGTCTATACCGGGGTAGATAGAATAGATGATATATGCACCGCGAAAAAATCGCATAGGGTCCCGGCCAAACATAATAAGCGCAAAATTCCGGGGATGAATGCCGGCAGTTAATTCGACCCGGCCTGTTAACGATGGAACAAAACTGGATATCGACTCCCCCGGAGATAAATAATCGTCGATGGTTTTTTTATCGCTCCACAACTTCATCGCCTGTAAATATTCTCTCAAGGCCACCAGGTCGATATCCTGGATTGCCGAACTTTTGTTGATCCGGTGGTCCCATGGTTCCAATCGGTTTTTCTTAATCAGCAGTTCCGTTAATAATCCGTTTCTAGCTTCCAATGTTTCCCGTCCTATCCGGATGAAATAGGTAGAACTGTCCTTTTTGCCAGCTCTAAAAGAATGAGCATTCCCGGTGCATGGCACAATAAACACAAGAATTCTACGGTCTTCTTTAACCGGGATTTCTTCGGTTACCGGGATGATGGGTGGGCTGACTTTTGTCCGGCAGTCCCTGAGTACTTTCCCTTCGATCTCTTTTAACCGCGAAGAGGTCAAACCGGTTAAAATCACCTGTTGGAAACCATGCTGATCCTGCCCTTCACGGGCCCCGCAGACCACGTATCCTCCCCCGAGATTAGATATATCATTGGCAAATGCCACTATGGTTTTTATCAATTGATCAATATTGGCGACATTCTCTTTCCATTCGACACGCTCGCTTTCCCTGGCGGATAATTCCATAAGATCGATATTTGCCATTTTTTTTCCTCTTGTTTTCAATTCACACTTCCAGGTGAATAATACCAGAAAAGCCGGTAAATTTCAATTACTTTTTTATGAGAGACAGCCGATCATTTCCGGTAATGGCGATAATGAGCTGATAAACGATAAAGAACACTGCCGATTCCAACGAGGCATTTGAGGAACTGGCACTGCCAGTTCGCGATACTCTACCAATTTGCGCCCTTTGCGATGATGAAAAATGTGAAAAATGGGACAGGCCAATTTATCTCCGTCAAAAAAGAGATTAAGCAATGGCTTGTGAAATAGAGTGGACCGAAAAGGACCAGGATGCCCGGTAGGGGACAGGCGAAGTCCCATCCTTTGCTTTGACCTAATCCTTTCCGCCTCTAAATAAATTTTCGATCTCTTGAATAAGCGATGGGATATTTGGCTCCACCGACTAACGTTTGGGATTGCTTGCGCAAATCCTGTATAGTGCGATAATATTGTTCTTTACGGCGAATTAGAATCTTGTACGCCCCGACCCAGTCCGCCCAATCAAGAACCCAATACTCGTTTTCCGGTTCTTCCCCATTGGTATAAGATTCGTAGAATGTTTCAGACAACACTCCATACTTCGACTCGTAGGCCTCCAGGTCTTCGTTGATTGCATGAATATCGGCAAGAATGTCTTGCAATGTCATTAACGGTACCTCCTTGTTTATTATATCAACTTCACTCATTTAATGCAAGAGAACTTTCCACCAGCGCCCGGTTATCCGTAAGAGGTATTGCTTTTTTTCCCAATACGTATTAATATTATATTGTAAATTGTTGACCCTGAAAATATTTCTAATAGGAGGCCGTTGTGGCAACAATGACAGTCACGATCAAGGACATGCAACAGAGATTGCCCGAATTGCTGTCGATGGTTTCAAGAGGCAATACGATTATTATTGAAAAAAGAAAACGGCCCTGTGCCCGACTGGAAGGCATCTATAGTGCCCATAAACCGGGTAAAAGAGTTGCCGGATTGAACCGGGGTGAAATCCAGGTTAGCGATGATTTTGATTCACCGTTACCGGATGAATTCTGGCTGGCTGGAAAATGAAACTATTTGATTGAATCCGGACAAATTCTAAGTGTTGAAGCGAATAAGAAGGAAACATGAGCCGATTTACCAAAAAAAACTTCCAACCGCTGGACCAGGAAGAAAAAGACCTGATGGAATCCATTGAAAAGGGAGAGTGGCAGCCTGTCAAAAATCTTGAACGGGAAAAGAAAGCAGCGATTCAAGCCGCACGGAATCCGCTTAAAAAATCCACGACAGATATGAATTAATATGAATATCGAAGAATCCGGCCCATGAATTATTCACGGCAAAGTTTTCTTTACAAATTCCAGGAACCGTTCGCAATCCTTCAAAACTTTCTCAGCTTCAGACTCATAAACAAGCCGCTCTTCATACTCAGCCATTTTTGCCGTAGACAATATAATATCCGGAAGCGAAAAATTAAATCTCATTCGTCGCACAAACTCCTATGTAACATTTATGTGACAGGTGTAACATGGAATTATTCGTTAGTCAATCCCATGCCTTATTTTTTTCCGCACTGCCGTGAAAATAGCCACCAAGGCACGAAGGCACAAAGGTACACCAGGATGACGGTAGGGGACAGTTGAAGTCCCATCTATCAAATATCATGAGAAAGATACGATTTGTCGCCAGGTGAATTTTCCCTTTCCGATATGCGGTTACGCGCTGGCGCGGTGGCCCGGGTGCGCGGTGATGAAATGGTGCGGTGAGGTTTGGGTTATTTTATTTTTTATTTTCAATGGGATATCGGGGCCATTTTTTTTATTTCAACGGCAGAAAGCCCGGTATATTTTGAGATCGTTTCTATAGGCAGTCCATCTTCCAACATCCTGGCGGCGGTTTCCTTTGCTTTTTTGAGCAGTCCTTTTGCAAATCCTTTTTCAAGTCCTTTTTCAAGTCCCTTTGCAAGTCCTTTTTCAAGTCCTTTTTCCATTCCTTTTTCAATGCCTCTTTTCGTGGCACTTCTCTCTATGTCTCTTTCCCAGATCGCAACATATTCCATTTTATATTCCTCCTCTGTTTCTTTTATGACTTCTTTTATCCTTCCTTTATAAACCTCCGGTAAACGAATGACCCAATCGAAAAATTTTATCATGAGATGAGTAGTTTCTTCCGAGTATCCGTGCGCGTAACACTGCCTGATTAGTTCCCTGGCGGCTTCGAATTTCCTGGCGTTATCCGACCTTTTTACTTCATGGCTCTTCAATTGTGCATTTACTACCATAACCATTGGATTCGTCGATGTCTCAAGTTTCTTCCGCAACGCCGGCTTCGTCCGGTAATCGAGTATCTTAATAATAGGGATTTTCATCCGTAGTTCGAATCCAAATAGACGGACCAGGTACTCATCAGGCCTGTAGTTCTCGTTATCATCCGTTAATAAGGCAAGGCTGATTACCGGTATATTGGCTTTTTTCTCTTTATTAAAAGCCCGGTAATAGTAAATAAACATTCTTTCCATGAAATTTGGCCGGGGTTGGCTTTGAACTTCGATATGGATAACAAGGCAAATGTATTTGATACTGCCGTCTTTTAAATGTACCTTTGCCAATATGTCTGCAATGCGATCGCCTATGCTGCTGTCCGGGTCGATTTCATTTAATTCTTTATCCAGGAAAGCGATTCCTTTTGAAAAATCGATGGCCTGGAAAATTTTGGGAAAGAAGAATTCCAGGAAATCCTGGAAGAGTTGTTTAATGATGGTTTTCCAGGCGGGGTCATACTTACTTCGTTTGGCTGTTTTTTTACCGGGAGTTTCCAGTTTTTTCTTAGGCATTCTAATCACACTTCCAGGCGAATAATACCAGAAAAGCCAGTAAATTTCAATTACTTTTTTATGAGAGACAGCCAATCATTTCCGGTAATGGCGATGGGAACAGGCACTGCCAGTTCGCGATACTCTACCAATTTGCGCCCTGCGCGAGGATGAAAAATGGGACAGGCCAATTTTCCCCCCCCCGCGGTTTACCTTCCAGAGGTGGGCTTTACCTATCGTCACAAAGTTGGCCAGGTTTACCTCGGCCATTTCCTTTAAAAACCTGTTGATACTCATATGAGAAACACTAAGAACCGAAGCGATTTCCCCTTCACTCATGGCCGCCTCATGGCTCAACAGGAAAGTTACGATTTTCATCCTGGCCTTAGACAATATAATATCCGGGAGAGAAAAATTAAATCTCATTCGTCGCACAAACTCCTATGTAACATTTCTGTGCCAAGTGTAACATGGAATTGTTCGTTAGTCGATCCCAGGCCTTATTTTTTCCCGCACTGCCGTGAAAATTGCCACAAAGACACGAAGGAACAAAGGTACACCAGGAGATTTGTTATAAAAAAATTCTTGGCGCCTATCAACGATTTTATTTGAGTAAAACCGGGGGCGTTTATATTTCGCCGTGAGATATCAACCGACTGCCGCAAAAAATCAATACCAATTTTTTCAACGCCGTATGGCCGATGGCTTTCTTAAATTTATCATCCAGGCAATAGCGATTTAACTGTGCTTCCGCAGTTTCCTTTACCTCTTTTATCTTTTCCGGCGTTAATTCTTTTTTTTTGGCCAGGGGTTTGACGTATTTGATTTCGATAACGTAGGAATATTTCAATTGGGGGTATTGCGCCAGAAACGGTTCCAATACCAGGTCGGCATATCCCTTTTTCAGCTCCTTTTCCGAAGAGACCAGGTATAAATCGGATAAACCCAGGTAAACGTTCAAAAACGCCTGGATCGCTTTTTCTCCCGTGATTAAATCCCTTATCCCCATCGAAGCTTCCATCTGTTGGACAAGATACTCGATTAAAGGTTTCCACTTTCCCTTAAAAGCCATCTCTTTCATTAAGTCTTCATATTTACTTAAATTAAGAGTTAAGACGCCGGTTTCTTCATAGGTTTCTTTGATATAGTCGTAGTATAGCCGCTTAATGGATTCATTGGGGATTTTAAGAATCGCCTTATTTTCTTCATCCATGCCGCCGATGGTCAGGAGACCAAGATAGTACAAAAGGGAAATAAAATTCTCAGGGCTGACAAGTTTATTGATAGGGAAACTTTTGACGATCCGTGAATGAATCGAACTATTTTCAATGATTTGCCGGAGTTTGGAAAAATTACCATTCGTTTTCGGCGTTTTTGGCGTTTCTTTTTGATCGACGATGATCAGGTAGCGAAGTTTTTGATAATCGAAGCGGATATTATTATCGACCATATCCAGGGGAATTTTCCCCCGGGAGAGGTATTGCATAAAGAAGTACAATATTTGGGTTGAATTAAAAACCACCTTGTCTGTTTCCAGGGAGAAACAATAATGATTATACCACAGGCTCATCAACTCGATCAGTTCCGGCGTGGAATGGCGCATTTTCCCGGTTTGCCTGTAGTATTCGATCATGGTTTCTACTTCGGTTTGAGTAAACCCCAGGATTTCATTTATATCCCAATCCAGTGAGATGTTGGCGGCGATATTGAACCCGGAGGTGACGTCGTCCAGGGTAATGGGAGATACACCGCTCAAGAACAACCGTGAGATAGGCGCATCCGTATCGGTGGTCCCGCCTTTGACTACATTAAAAAAAGCCCGGAGAAAACCCCCACCGTGGGTTATTTTTTTAAACTCCGTTTCACCTGCTTCGGATAGGATGATATTGGCGAAATTATCGTATTCATCGATGATGACATATATTTCCCGTTCTTTTGTCTTACAGTACCTTAATAAGGTAACCATTACTTCGGCTGCGTTTTTTTTGCCGCTGAATGCGGCATTTGCTTTTTCAACATCGATCTCCAGGAGTTTTTCATATTTCTGTACAAAACCATAGGCGGATTCTTTGATATAATCGAGGAAGGTTTCCTCTATCCGTGAAATATCGGGGGTGACCATTGAAAAATTTAGTTTTAAAACCAGGTAACTGTTTTTTTCCGGGGTGGGGTTTTTGTGGATATCGGTTCCGTTGAAAAAGAAATCAAAACGATCTTTTAAAGCGATGTCGTAGTAAGCTTCCAGTATTCCCAGGAAAAGCGATTTTCCGAAGCGACGGGGGCGGATGAGAAAAATGTACCGGCTTTTTTTTTCGATATCCCTGATATAATGGGTTTTGTCCACGTAATAATAATTGCCGTCTCGAAATTTTTTGAAATCGGAAACTCCATAGGGCAACTGTTTTAAATCTTGTTCTTCTATCATGACTTTATTTTAAACCGAAAAATTTCAATTGTCAATTGCCTTGCGCTCTGCTGTGAGAATAGCCACAAAGACACAAAGGCACAAAGGTACACCAAGAGGTTTATTATAAAAAATTCTTGGTGTCCTGGCGCACCATTTTTTGGTAGGGGTTTGATTCATCAAACCCGAAAGATGAATCCCTTAGAAATACCGCCTTTTGTTTAAAGGTTTTTTCTTCGCGCCCCTTCGCGTTCTTGGCGGCTTTTTATATATAGACGGTGAATTTAGGGGTTAATATACAATATCTATCCTGGTTACCAATTCCCGCATCTGCTCCACGGTCAGCCACCGATCATTGGCATCGGATGAATACTTAAATCCACTGGGAACCGGTTTGCCCCCTTCGTTAAAATGGCGGTTGATATCCCACCAATCCACCTGGGGATAAATGATATAATAATCGCCAAAATCATAAGCCTTACGGGAGTCTTCTTCGGTAATCATGATCTCGTGGAGTTTCTCGCCGGCCCGCATACCGACATCCTTTAATTCAACATCCGACGCCATGGCCCGCGCCAGGTCCACTACTTTAAACGAAGGAATCTTGGCCACATATACTTCGGTGCCTTTGGCTTTTTCAATGGCCTCAAATACCAGGTCCACACCTTCATCCAGGCTGATCCAGAACCGGGTCATGCCGGGATCGGTAATGGGTAGTTTCTTTTCACCCTTTTCCAGCAGGGACTTAAAATAAGGAATCACGGACCCGCGGCTGCCGGCCACGTTACCGTACCTGACCACGCTGAAAGCAATGTCCTTCAACCCGCGATAGGCATTGGCATGGACAAATAACTTGTCCGACACCATCTTGGTGGCGCCGTAAAGATTGACAGGATATACTCCTTTGTCCGTGGAAAGGGCAATGACTTTTTTAACCCCCCGGTCCAACGCGGCGTTGATAACATTCTCCGCGCCGTGGATGTTGGTCTTTACCGCTTCGATGGGGTTGTACTCCATGGCCGGGACATGCTTTAAGGCGGCGGCGTGAATCACCACATCCACCCCCTCGAACGCCCGGTACAACCGGTCCTGGTCCCGGACATCGCCGATCTGGAAGCGCATCCGCTTTAACCACGGTTCGTACCGCTTCTGCATCAGGTACTGCTTGTACTCATCCCGCGAATAGATGATTAATTTCCTGGGATTAAACCTTTTAAAAATTCTTTCCGTAAACTTGTGACCGAAAGATCCGGTCCCGCCGGTAATCAATATGACTTTATCATCCAACACTTTGTCCCCCTGTGGCTTTGATCTCGATACCACCGGTACTGCAATAATTGTTAAAATCCCGTATGATGGGATTATGATCCAGGGCTAAATACCTGTAAAAGGTTTCAAAGGTCCCTTGATCTTTGAAACTCTCTATGGCCCCTTGATAAAACTTTTCATAATTGGCCGGATCATGCTGCTGTTTATATATGTAACCCACAACCAAATACGAAGCGATATGCCCGGGGATACGCAAAAGGAGCTTTTCACAAAATTCCCTGAGGGAATCCAATTGCTCGGGGATATAAAGGGAAGCGTTATCGAGGAAATTTAATTCGATATTGGCGTCGTAGATAATCTCTTCGAGCTGCGCCGCCGTCCATTCATCGGAATAGAGGTAATTGGACCGCCGGGGCTCGAAATTATCCAGGTCATTCTCCTCGAAAACCAGGAGCTTGTTTTGCTGTGCTTCCCGGTAAAGCTCCGTGCCGGGATAAGGCACCAGGATCAGGAACTGGTTGGAATGGGCTTTCAGTTCACGGGCAATGTTCAGCGTCTCCTGCACCTGGGCCAGGGTCTCGTTGGGGAACCCAAACAAATAATTGATATGGACCCGTAATCCTCGCGATTTTATTAATTTGACAACTTCCCTTACTTTATCGAAATCCAGGTTCTTTTTCAACCTTTTCTGCATCTCCGGGGACCCGGTTTCCACAGCAATCCCGACGGTCTTGATGCCCCCTTGTTTCAAGAGGTCCAGCATCTCCCCATCCAGGTGATGGGCATGGAAACTGGATGGTACGGGTTCCAAATCGATATGATTCTCCAAGACCCGGTGCAAGAAATCCATCATCCACTGCCTGTTGATGGAGCGGTTATCATCGATAAAATGCAACTGCGCCCGGAACTTTTTATCCAGCGCCAGCATTTCCCGGATCAGGGTATCGACTTTCTTATAGCGGAGCTTGTAGCCCCAGGACAGTTGGGTGTTGCAAAAAGTGCACTGATACGGACAACCCCTGACGCCCTCGATGGCCAGCATGCGGTCCCCGCTGTTCTTAAAATATTTTTCAACATCCAGGTATTCCCATGCGGCCGCCGGGATGTCGTTCATGTCCATGAAATGGGTGCGCGGCGTCACCCGGATATTTCCCTGTGGGTCTTTTTCGCCGTAACCGTTAAAGGGAAACCTCTCCTCGAAAGCCGGATCATGGAAATGGTTATACCGGTTTAAGATATGCACCAGGGTGGCTTCGCCCTCGCCGATGACCACGGTATCCACTTCGAGGTCCTTCAAGCATTTGCCGGGGAAAATGGTGGAGTACCCGCCCCCCACGATAATTTTGGCCTGGGGGTGGTATTTCCTGGAAAGGGCGACGGCCAGGTGCAGCCAGCGTATGTTAAACACGAACATTACGGAAATGCCCAGCACGTCGTATTCCCTGTTTTTGATCTGTTCTTCCAGCAGCGCCGGGTAGTCGTATATGTCGATAGGAACCCCGGGTTTTTTATAGGCCTCGATGTTGATATCCACGGCTTTGATATCATAACCGAAGGTGTTGTGCTTTTGGAGGAATGCACACAGCGCCGCCAACCCGAAGGACGGGATGGGCCGGAAAGTATGCTTCAACCGGAAACTGTCGTTTTCCGGGACGGCGTCCGGGTGCACACAATGAGGAACTTTTAACAATAGTACTTTTCGATACTCTTTCACATTGGTCATGTCGATTGCTATCTTATGTCAATTTTAAAAGGAATTTCATTTGCAACGAGCGTTGGTAGGGGACAGGCACTGCCTGTCCCAACGATGAATCTGAAGGTGGTAGGGAACAGGCACTGCCTGTCCCAACGATGCATTTGAGGGAACAGGCAACGCCTGTTCCCTACTAATTTTCAATATCAAAACATCCATAATTTATCGGACACCTCTATTTATAACTCAACCTAATCTATTTGCCGGGGAATTGGGGAACGATTCGTATATGTACGGTCTTTTTAATTTGGTCGCCGTTTCCATCGTTCCAGGTAAACGCCAATTCATAATCGCCCAAAAAGCCGGGGCCGGGCTGCCAGCGGAAAATGCCGTTAGCGGTATCCAGGCTCGAACCGCTGGGTAACGGTTCCATGTCGGCGCCCGCGCCCGTTGCCAGGCGACCGGTCAGGCCGCTTCCGCTTCCATTACACAATGGTATTTCGATGCGCTGCAGTTCGCTGATTTCCAGGTACGACGGCGTCTGTGTTGGTTGTTCTGGCGGGTAAATTTCACTTTGCCGCGCGTCTATATCCGGGTTATAATTCTTTTTAAGCGTAGGGATTTGTATCCTGGAGGAATCGTTTCCTGCTGCATTGGCGTGTGTTTGGCCGGCGTCGTAACTTGTGGGGGCGCTTTCCGTATTATAGATGGAGAAAAAGCGGGAGCCGATGCCTTCGCTATTTCCGCCGTCGTCACTTACTGTCCAGGAGATCAAATGGAGTCCATTGGCATAGGCAGTGGAGTCGAATTCGAAATACCCGGTGGGGCCGCCGCTGTTTTTTAAGCCGGGGAACAGGGCCTCAATGCCGCCGCTGGGACCATTATACCCGGCGAGGGTTCCCCTGTAAGTACCGTCGATCCATACCTGGATGGTGGAGCCGTCCTTGGCGATCATGTTGGGCTGCGGCGTCAATGCCCAGCCCCAGTTCTTGAAATCGCTGCCGGAAATGGTTCCGCCCTGGGCAGGGGTATCGATGGCGCCAAAGGGTTTCCCTGAATGGGCGTTATCGATGGTAATGGTTTTGGGTCCGAAGGTGATGGTTTTTCCACCCGTATCCGCGGCAATGGCGGTTATGGTGTAGGCGCCGTCCGGGAGTGAATTGGTCAGCAGCATATAGCCCCACCCCGCACGGTAATATTTGGGGAAATAGGAATACGCGGCCGCCACATCGGACCTGGCGCCTTCCACGAATATGGCCTGCCCGATATAACTCCCTTCATTATAATATAATTTTACATCCTGTACTTCGACGTCATCCAGTACCCAACCGGTGATAGGAATACTCCCATATACGGTTGCGCCATCGACCGGCGTGGCCATTTCGCCGAAAGGCGGCAAATCATCCGCGGTCGCCTTGACTTTCAGGTTTACCGTCACCAAATCCGGCGAATTACTGGCAGCCGAATCGCTGACGGCGATGGTCCCGGTGTAATCTCCCGCAGCTAACCCACTGGGGTATGCGGAAATTTGCACCACGGCGTCGCCGGTCCCTGAAGTTTTGTCCAGCGATATCCACGATTGATCGGCGACAGCCAGCCAATTCAGCGTTTTACCGCCGACGTTGGTTATGATCATCGCCTGGGCGCCGGTGGGGGACGCGCTGTCGATAATATAGCCGTAATTAAACCGGTGCCGGTTTATATCCAGCTTCGGGGGTTTCCCGGAAAGAATGGTAAACACGCTGCTGCTGGTATCCCATGCGGAACCGTCGGATACGCTGGTCAAGCGAACTTTGCAAAGGGTTGACGGGGCTTCGGGTACAGTCCAGGTAAATTTGCCGCTATTGGGGGCGGAATCGCCGATGGAGTTCCAACTGCCGGCGTTATTGGCGGTATACTCTATTTTGATAGTCCCGGTGACGTTTTTACTGGTCCAGGTAATGTCGTGCGCGGACCCGCCATCCCATTTCTCGCCGCCGTTGGGAGAGGTAAGGGTAATGGTCCCGACGGTCCCGGAACGGGCGATGGTAAAAGGCCCATTACTGACATCCGCGGGGCTCCCGGAGATATCCCAAACCTGTACATAACAATTGGTGGAAGGGACATCGGCCACCCTTTTCCAGGTCAGGCTGCCCGAG
Source organism: Candidatus Aminicenantota bacterium (assembly GCA_026393835.1). GTDB lineage: Bacteria > Acidobacteriota > Aminicenantia > UBA2199 > UBA2199 > JAKAGC01. The sequence continues at coordinate 19,766 of JAPKZK010000151.1, forward strand.
TTGCCGTAACTGGAAGTTAAACGATTCCAGGTTTCCATGCCGTCGGTGGAATAGTCGATATTTAAAAGGCCCACGCTGCCGGTGGAGGTCCATTTAATGGTGGTCGGTTGGCCCACGATCCATCGTTCACCGCCGTTGGGAGACGTGACGGTAATGGTTCCGCCGCCGCCTGAACCGATGATGGAAAAAGCGCTGTTACTGGTATCCGAAGGACTACCGCCCACTGCGGAAACCTTCACAAAACAACTGGTGGAAGGAGTGGGGGGGATCGGCCAGAGAAGTGAACCGGAGTTGTTGCGATTGGAAGTCACGCGCATCCAGGTTTTCCTGGCGTCGATGGAATAATCGATATTCACATTACCCACATCGCCTGTGGAGGTCCATGTAACAGTGTACTTCTGGCCCGCCTGCCACTTTTCGCCGCCTTTCGGCGAGGTGACGGTAATGGAACCGCCGCCCCCGCCCGGGGTCAATATGGGCGGCGGCGTCCCGCCCTTGGGGCTATAATGGGCGGCGTAAAGTTGAAGCTCTTCCTCTTCCGGGGGCAATCCCCTGGGGCCGCCGTTGCCGACGCCGACCAAAACATTCGCGCCGCTACCGTAATTCATGGCAAAAATAAAACGCTTGGTGTGAGCATTGCCCTCTCTCCAGGTAATGCCGTCGTCGCTGTTCAGCATAAAGCCGTGTTCGCCGGCGGCGATAAAAGTGTCCGGGGCAGTGGCGCAGCAGTACAATTGATCGATAATATTGTAATCTTCCACCAGCCTGACGCGAGTAGTCCAGCCGGTCCCGGAGGCGCCGGCGGTGGCGATATTCCTGCCCACGGCCAGCCATTTGTTATTCCCGTAAGCGATACCCCGCACGGCTTCTCCCAAAGAGCCGACATTGGACCAGCTCCCTTGCTCCCCGGTGGCGCTTCTAAATATGGCCCCTGAACCGGCGCAGCCTATCATAAAATACCCGTTGGCGAAAGCGATACACCTGGCTGAACTTCCGAGCATATATTTTGACCACCCGGTTTTTCCATCGGCGCTGGTCCAGATGCCGCCGCCTTCATCCTGGGCCACGAATTTCCCGCTGCCATAGGCGACTTTATAAATATCATCGACATTATTGTTGTTCCTCGGGTGGGCAATTTTCCAGGTATCCCCTTGATCTTCGCTGTATATAATGGCCTCGTCCCTGCCTACGGCGACTACCGTGCCCACGCCGTCATAACCGACGCCGAACAGGTGGTCGCTGGTGGACAGGGGCGTGTTTTTTTTGGTCCAATTGTAACCGTTGGAGCTTACATAGCACACCCCTTGAAGCCCCACCCCGATAAAATGGGAACCTACCCAGGCCGCATCACGGATATCGATCTCTGTTTTTAAATTTCCATTGAGCCAGTCGTTGGCATAATCCTGGGCGTGCAGTGAAACAACCCCGAACATTACTCCCCATATTAAGAGAATAACGCCTAAATAATGCAACGATCTCCCCCTCTTTTTAATTTGTTTAATCATATTATTTATTTTCATCATTTTATATCCTCCTTATCCCTATTACCTGGCAAAAAAGGTAATTTTCTCGATGTCTTCATAATTTAAGGTCCTGGTATCCGTGGTATTGAGTACTTTTCCTTTCAAACCCTGCTGCGCCAGGGGTTTATCCACGTTGTGTTCTCCCGGCTGGAAAAAGCCCTCGTATTTATCGAGGTCCAGCAGGTATATTTTGAATAACCGGTCTTTCTTTTTTGTACATTTGTTTTCGGCAATGCCGAGAAGCTCGATTTCCTGGAGATTATCCAGGCTGATGCTGTACTCCCGGCAGGACTCCTGCTCAATAAAAAGAACCCTGTTTTCACCGAAAGTTTTGGTTTTGCCGGTTTTTGGGTCGTCCGCGGTTATACCCGGTTGAAATGCGTAATTCATCTGCATGAAGGAACGGTACTCGAAAACCGCTGTTTCTCCATTCTTCAAATTTACCTGGACATACTGTTTGTTTTCGCTCCCCTGGACAACCTCTCCCGATATTTCGAAATTGAAACCGGCAATTGCTATTAAAATTAAACCCATTATTATCTTTGTTGCTGCATGTTTATTCATGGTATTTCCTCCTATTTAAGTTATTGTACCACAATTTAAAGCGATTAAGCAAGTTTTTTTTATTTTTAACTATATGGGGTAGCCGTATTTCTCCAGCGGCAGGCGGTATTCGCTAATCAGCAAACGGTTCCCCGCCCTGTAAAGCTCCCCGATCCGGTCTACCCAACCCGGGGGTATTTGCGCTTCCGCGTCTTGTTTCCTCCGTTTGTTTTTCGTTAAAAACAGGTATATTTTTAACAATTTTGAAATCAAATAGCTGCGACTGAAAGGATGCCAGCGTGATCTTAATACTTCGGATTCCAATTGGAAGCGGCTGATCCCCCGGTTGGCATGTTTCCCCGCCAGTAATACCCGCGTCTCTTCGGCGTCGATTCCTAAGAAATCGGATAATTTCCCGGCGTATTCCCCGGGGGTATTGATTAATTCTTCCAGCAAGAGCACGCACACGTTATTCTTCCCGAACAACCGGGCGTAATAAGCGATGGTTTTAAAATAATCGGCATGGCCCAGGTAGCTTCGTTCGATATTTTCAAAGGCCAGGGCGAGCCATTCCCGGAAGGTGACGTGCAGCCCGGAATATTTGGGGGGTACATAATTCAACTGCCGTCCCCGGCTGAGGTAAGCGGCTTTTAGGAGTTCGAACTGGTCCCGGATGGTGATTATAATCCCGGCGCCCGGGAACGCTTCCTTGAGCCGTTGGGCCACGAGGCCTTTGTCCCGCGCCTTGGAGTAAGAAAGCAGCATTTCCTCGGAGAGCAGGATGACTTTCTTTGCGGGATTGATATTCAATAGGATTTCCTTCTCCAGGTGATTTTTAAGCGGGCCGGGGTCGTAGGCTAAACTCTCCTGCATGATCAACCGGTGCACCAGGGTTTTAAGGGTATCGTCGGCGTAGGGTTTGCCCAGGTAATGCACCTGGGAATGGTTACTGAACAGGTGTTTTTGCAGGGTAGTGGTGCCGGTCTTGGAAAAGCCTACGTGAAGGACGATATTACAATCAGGCGCCGGGTTCATCGCAAACCGTCCATGAGGCGTCCATTACCACGAACCCTTTGGTGGGGTCATTGTGTTTGATAATGGACATATCCGCCATAATACTGAAGGTAACCGCGGCGTGGGTCTTATACAACCCGCCGCCGTCGAAATCCAGGACATAGAACCCGATATTGTAATTGCCTTCCCGGAACCGGTTTTTCTCCATATTGCATTGGACGGTGACGGGTCCTTTATTGGGACGGGAATCGAGCCGCAGCTTACTGGAACTGATAACCACATCATCCACCTGGTCGCGGATATTAATGGCCAGCAGTACGTTTTCCAGTTCTTTGACGAACTCCATGACAAAGGTTATTTTGATGTCGTCAAAGGTGGAGAATTCTTCGGTTTCCACGCCCTGTTGGTTGGACAGGCGGAGCTCATGTAAAATAAAGAGATCGGGCATGGTCATGTAGGCGGAATGCATGAGGTGGCCATGGGTTTCTTTTTGGTTGGCTTTTGCTTTTTTAATGGAATCGCTGAGGTAGATGGAGGTGATATCATCGGATGGTCCCACTGCTTTCACCTGTCCTTTGTCCAGGTAGATGCATCGGGAGGTGAGGGAAGAGACCAGGGCCATGTTATGGGAGACAAAGAGCACGGATATGCCCGAATGGAGGAGTTCCATCATTTTGTTGCGGGCCTTGCGCCGGAACGAGGCGTCGCCCACGGCCAGTACTTCATCCACGATGAGGATATCGGGTTTTAAGTTGACGGCCACGGCGAAACCCAGTCTGACGTGCATGCCGGAGCTGTAGCTTTGCACCGGCATGTCGATGAATTCGCTCATTTCGGAGAAATCCATGATTTCTTCCAGCAGTTTATCCATTTCTCTTTTGGAGAAACCCAGGACGGCGCCGTTGATATAGATATTTTCGCGGCCGGTGAGGATGGGATTAAAGCCCGCGCCCAGGGCGATGAGGGCCTGGATTTTGCCGCGGATGGTGATTTCGCCTTCATCGGGTTTGATGAGGCCGGAGAGGAGTTTGAGCAGGGTAGTTTTGCCGGCGCCGTTGGCGCCGATCAAGCCCACCAATTCTCCTTTGTAGATTTCGAAATTGACGTCTTTCAGCGCCCAAAATTCGTCTTTGCGTAATTTGGAACGGCTTTTCCTGCTGCCGGTCAATTCGGCGCCGATATCCCTGACGCCGTACCACAGCGACCGTTTCAGGCGCCGGCAGAATTTTTTCCCCAGGTGTTCGATTTTCACAAGCGGTTCAGTCATTTTGTTATGCTCCGATACGTTCGATAATAATCGGCAAGGCCAGGCGGTAGATGATCCAGCCGATAAACAGGAATCCCAGGGTCAGGCCGAACACGATGCCGAAGGTTGGTAAATCGTCCGGGATACCGCGGAGTACCAGGTCTTTGGCCCCCATTAACAGCGGCGTGATGGGGTTTGCCCTCATGATTAGTCCCAATGTTCCCTGGGTGGAGGGCAGGTAGGCCACGGGGGTGAGAAATATGAGGCCCGAGGTGGCGATTACGAGGGCGGATTGTACATCTTTATACAGTAAGCCCAGCGGGATCAATAAAACTCCTACCATGGTGCCCATCAGCAATAACCCGATCAAGGGAATGGGCAGGAAAACCACGGTCCAGGAGACAGCCACCCCGTAGTAGATCAATATCGCCACCAGCAAGATGCATTTGATGGTGAAACTGAACAGGGCGTCGCCCATGCCGCAAAGGATCAATGCTTCCCTGGGCAGGTTGATTTTTGTCAGTATCATTTTCGATTCCATGATGACTTTTAGGGGAGCGTTCAGGGCGTCCACGAACAAATAGAAAAAAGTGGTGCCCATCATCACGTATGCGGGGTAAGGGATGCCGACGCCGATTTTTTTGGGGTCGATCATGGTGGAGGACCTGAGCAGGATAAATACCATGCTGCTGACCAGTGGGGGGAAGATGGCCCAGAAATATCCCAGCGCGGTCTGGCGGTATTGGGCGGAAATATCCCTGATTAATAATCGCCAGGCCAGTTCCCTGGAGGCTTTTAAGTCATGCCACATTTCCTTGAGCAGGGAAATGGGATGGCGAATCCTGGATTCGGGTGTATACCTGGTTACTTCGAGATTTCTTACGTCTCCATATTTCTGTTCATACGATTCGGTCATTTAGGTTTCCTTTTGTTCCCGGTTTGAGCGTTTGAGCTTTCAAGTGTTTATGGTAACATAATTGCAGGAAGTTTTCAAGCCGCGTGAATTCACCGTCTAAATATATAAGCCGCGAAGAACGCAAAGGGGCGCGAAGAAAATAATAGGAAAAACCTTTAATGAAAAGCTTTCGGATATTTTTATCTTCCCTGACCTGGGGGAAACCTTTCCCAATGTTTTGGAACTCTTCCCCCAAGTGGGGGAACCCTTCCCCTAAGTGGGGGACCTCTTCCCCTAAGTCGGGGAAACCCTCCCCTAAGTCGGGGAAACCCTCCCCTAAGTGGGGGACCTCTTCCCCTAAGTCGGGGAAACCCTCCCCTAAGTTGGGGACCTCTTCCCCTAAGTGGGGGAAACCCTCCCCCATGTGGGGGAACTCTTCCCCTAAGTGGGGGAAACCTTCCCCTAAGCCGGGGAGACCTCCCCCCGAGTTGGGGAAACCCTCTCCAAAGTTGGGGAAACCTTCCCCCGCCCGTGGGGACATTTGCGCTAACCGGAAAAGGGTCTTTTCCGCCTATTTCTTAAATTGCTTCATTGGAATAGGCAGTGCTCCCACTATTTTTTTATGCCGGGGGCCTGGGTTTCTTGCTTTTGGAGAACAATTTCTCCACCAATTTGCCGGGCTTAATATCGCCGAACGGCGTCTTAACCTTAAATTCGAATATTTCATTCGCGGCCTTTAACATACTCTCCCGGGGATAATGGTAATCGTCTTCATTTTGCTTTTTTAAGATGTTATCCAGTTGTCCCAGGCGCAGGACCCCACTGCGGTTTGCCTTTAAGTGAACAACAGGTAATGTCGAACCGTGGTTTAACGGAAGTGAGTTCTGCTAACGTGAATATTGGCAAAATCCTAAACGATGAATATCTGATTAACCTCCTGATGGAAGGGAGAAAAATCGAAGCCATCAAACGGTGCCGAGAAATTACCAACTGGGGACTTAAGGACGCCAAAGAGGCAGTGGAACGTATGGCTTTACTTCGTAACATCCCAATGAAAAAGGAAAAAGCGGGATGTTTTATTGCTACTGCGTGTTATGGTTCTCCATTTGCAACTGAAGTAGAACTGCTTAGAAAATATCGGGATGATGTGCTATTGAAATCCTTGCGGGGGAGATGCTTTGTAAAAATGTATTATCTCATCTCACCGTCTATTTCTAAGATCATAGAAAAATCAGTCTTTCTTCGAAAACTTGTCGCCAGGTATTTATTGACGCCTTTGGTCAAATCGATCCGCTCAAGGACCCCTTAATCGCTTCCGGGGTCAAGCCTTGCTTTACTCCTTTTTCTTTTTTTCCCCCTTTCAAACACCGGACCGATTTTTGGGAACAAGAGCCGGTCCCGGGAACGCGCTGGAACCGGCTCCTGTTTTAATCTTGATCAGTTCAGTCCGGTATAGCATTACAGGGGCAAGTGCATCCGCCGGCATTCACGGTATACTGGAACCATTGTCCATTTCGATACCAGTCTGATCTAATCTGGCAGTTGCCGATATAGGTCTCGATTATGGAGTAATAAGAACCCCCTTGCCACCATCCATACTGGCTTACAAACTGCCCAACCGAGTAGCAAGGGCAATTGTTATTGCTGGGAGGTGTTCCGCCGCCACCCACGTCACTGATGACTAGATTCAATCCGCAGGTAAATAAAATGATTAACACAATCGCTAAAATCTTGATCTTCATTTATGTCCTCCTTGTTTAAATTTTTTTGGCAAATTTGGCAACAAGAGCCGGTCCCGGGAATGTTCCCGGAACCGGCTCTTGTTTTAGTCGTCTTGATGAGGGTCTTCCGGCACACTGCAGGCGCATGTGCATCCGCCGGCATTCACGGTATACTGGAACCATTGTCCATTTCGAAACCAGTCTGATCTAATCTGGCAGCCGCCGATATAGGTTTCGATAATCGAAATGTAATAAGGGGGCGCCCACCATCCATACTCGCATACAACCTGCCCGGAATAGTAGCAGGGGCAATTGCCGGCCGGTGGGTTACCGCCGCCGGGCGGTTCACCGATAACTAGATCCAATCCACAGGTAAATAAGATGAATAACACAATCGCTAAAATCTTGATCTTCATTTATAACCTCCATGGTTAAATTTATTTGGCAAATTTAGGGCAAATTTGGGGAGTACATACATTACGAGGATTCGTTAATAGAAAGGTGAAAAAAAAGATTAACACAATTAAGGGGTTTTGTCAAGTATAAAAACGGCCCAATAAAAAAAAATCGAGAGAACCCGGCGATTCCGAGTTAGATATCATCGCAAAGATCGATAAAATTTTCAGGGAGATGATGAATTCTTAAAGACCTATCCGGCTTTCAATTCCCCAATGGCCGCAAAATAAACTCAAAATTCGGCTTGACATTTTGGCCGTGGAGTGGTACTTTATCGGTGTCGAAACTAAAAAAGGATGATAAGATGTCTTCACTGGCTTTAGAAAAAAAAAGAAAGGAAATGAAACAAGAGTTCCTGGCTTTAACTCCGTTAGAACGAATTCGCCGGATGAATACCGTCTTTAACGACATCATTGCCTTAAAAGCCAAAACCAAAGGGGTAAAGGAATATGAAATCTATCGAAGTTACCTTAAAGATCGTCGATGACATCGCCGGCAAGATTCGAAAAACCTCCGATATCAGCATTGTTCTAATCGGTGGCTATGCGGTGATTGCCCATGGGGTTGCCAGGACTACTTGCGATGTTGATTTTTTCCTTTATCCCGGGCAAATTCAAGAAGACACAAATGGATTTTTGAAAATATTCAAACAGGCTGTTCCGGGAAACTTCGAAATCGAATGGGTAGAAGGGAGTAAGATGATCGATGACCCGTTTCCTTATGATATTATATTCTTGAAGGATAAATCCGGCGAGTATCCCAGGATCGATTTCATTATCCCACGGTACAAGTGGGAAGTGGAAGGTATCAAGAAGGCGAAACCCCTTGAAGATATCCCCTTTCCCGTACTGCCAAAACCATATCTCATTGCCATGAAACTGAAAGCAGGCGGACCAAAAGATAACCTGGACATCATCGAACTTCAACCTTTATTATCCCAGGAAGAGATAAAGGAAACCGAACGATTGGCAGTTCTTATTAAACGAGACAAAAACCTGGCTGCTCTCTTAAAAATAGAAAAGAGTGAAATTACGCACTTCTGCGTAACGCACATCTGCGTAATGACGTAAGACATTCTTTCCCCTTTTGCCAACAAAGTCGGGGCGCCCATAGAACCGGGCAGTACTTGTAATTTTTTGAAAAATAGGGTATGATTTCCGATAGGAGTAGTAAAATGAATCCGTTTAAATATGGGACCGTCGTGGCAGACAGATACTTTATCGACCGGGAAAAGGAAATCGCTCAAATTAAGGATGATCTGTTAAATGGGATAAATATCATCCTCTATGCCCCGCGCCGCTTCGGCAAAACATCGCTCGTAATGCAAATCCTAAGCGATTTAAAAGAAAGCCGGGTTAAAACAGTATATCTTGATCTTTTCCAGGTATATTCCCTGGAAAGCTTTATCCGGCTCTACGCTTCTAAAGTAATGGAAGCCAGCGGCTTCTCAATGAAAAAAGCGATAAAAAGCCTTAAATCCTGTATAAGAGGTGTCATACCCTCAATGGGTCTCGATGATGATGGAAAACCCGTTCTCTCTTTTTCCTATGATTCGAAAATTCCGAAGGAATATTCCCTCCTGGATGTTCTCGATCTCCCTAAAAAACTCAAAGGTAAAAATGAAAGATGGGTGATTGTATTCGATGAATTCCAGGAGATTAATCGCCTGGATGGCGAAATGATAGAAAAACAATTCCGCTCTATCTTTCAGTTTCACAATGAGATAGCTTATATCTTTATGGGGAGTAAAACCCACCTGATGCTCAATATGTTTGCAGATAAAAGGAGAGCCTTTTACAATATCGGGAAGCTCAAAAAAATTGACAAAATCTCAGCTCAAGAGATGATCGCTCATATGGAGAGTGAGTTTAAGAAAGGCGGTTTCTCTTTTAGCCGGGGCATTTTTGAAAAAGTTTTGTCCTATACGGATAATATACCTTATTACAACCAATACCTGGCGTCACAAATCTGGCAATCGGTAAAAGAGGAGGGAAGAGAAATCGATGACAAATTAGTGGAAAAAGCAGTCATACAAATACTGGATAACCAGGGCGATTATTACTACACCTTACTTAATCAATTGACTGTCTATCAGCGCAGCGTATTGCATGCGTTTATCCGGGAGCAAGAAAATATTTATTCTAAAGAATATACGCAAAAACACGGTTTATCTTCGGTCTCCAGTACCCAACGGGCCTTGAAGCGCCTGCTAGAGTTGGAGATTATAGAAAAAATAGAAGATAAATATGTATTTAGCGACCCCTTTTTCCCACTCTATTTGCAACAACGTACGTTTGCCTGAGGTTTGGCTTTGAAAATTTTTTCTCTGGCGCGTAAGCGCCCCCTCTAAATCTCGTTTAAAAGTCGGTTAAAATCTTTCAACAAATCCGTTTCCTCGAAGGAGAGTGTTCATAGATTCCCAGGTTCCTTTCCAGGTCGATGGGCTCAGCTATTAAAACCTGTTTTTCAAATTCCTCAAGATATTCTTTGTTTGTTATCATTTTTATTATCCTACTTGAAACTATTTTAGCAGAATACCCGGTAGATGTAAAGAATAAGGGGGATTTTTTGCCTGGCGCGTAATCGCCCTCATTTTGCGGGCAGACACTGGGGCCACCTTATTAAATCGCCTGGATAAATGCAAAAAAAACAAAAAGCGGGCGAACACGGGGGTTCGCCCCTACATGGCTGTTAATTTGGTTAATTATTGACTGATGCCCGGAAATAAAATATAATTCATCACACCATGAAATACAATTCGGAGATTCATCATCGCCGGTCTATCCGCCTTCAAGAATATGATTATTCATCCCCAGGGGTGTATTTTGTTACCTTATGCACACAAAATCATGAGTGCCTATTTGGGGAAATTTTAAACCGCAAAATGGTTTTAAATGCCGCGGGCCAAATGATTACTACTGTTTTGCAACAAATCCCCGACCGATATCCTGGCAATGACATCGATGAATTCGTCGTTATGCCCGATCACATTCATATAATTATTTCCGTAGGGGCGGGCCCCCGTGTCCGCCCGTCTTTGTCTTCCCCTTCCCCTGTCATTCCATTTTCTCAACAATCGGGATTGCCTCTCCCGGATATTGTTAGCCGTATTAAAACAATGACAACGAAACTATATGCCGATGGTGTGAAACAATCGGGGTGGCAACCATTTAATGGTAAATTGTGGCAGCGCAATTATTACGAGCATATTATCCGCAATGATAACGAATTATTCCAGGTCAGGGACTATGTCGATAAGAACCCGACCCATTGGGAAATGGATGAGCCTCCCGACCTGTCCCAATTCACCTTTCCGTAGGGGTGGGCGCCCGCGCCGCGGGCTTTCTATATTCGTGCTTCGTGCTTTTTCATAGGATGCCTCGAAGGCTGAATTTAACCAACGATTTAAAAAATTAGCCATCGATGGCAAAATTTAAACAAGATTTTAAAAAAATCGGCCTTCGATGGCAAAAATTTGCCACTTAAGGTAAAAATTTAGCCAAACTCTTGAAAAAATCAGCCATCGTTGTCAAAATTCCAGCAAAGATGGCAAAAATCCAGGATCAATGGTAAAATTCCAGCAACGTTGGTAAAAATCCAGAATCAATGGCAAAATTCCAGCATCGATGCTTAAATTCCAGGATCGATGGCTAAATTTAAGCGTCGATGATGTCGAAACCACTTGAAGATATCCCCTATCCCGTGCTGCCAAAACCATATCTCATTGCCATAAAACTAAAAGCGGGATCAAAAGATAACCTGGACATCAGTGACTCTAACCTTTATTATCCCAGGAAGAGAAAAAGAAAACCGAACAATTGACCATTCTTATTATTAAACGAGATAAAAACCTGGCCTCTCTCTTAAAATGGATAGATACTGATCCGATCTCTTTGCATCCGGTTACCAGCCACAAAACCGCAAAACATGAAAGGATTGACAATCCTTTCGATTTGCCTTATGATTAACGTATGACGAAGACAGGGTAGAAGTTGTTAATCCGGGCGGACTTGTGGGGGGATTAAAAAAAGAAGACCTTGGGAAACGCAGTATGCCGAGAAATCCGCTGCTTTTCAGTATGATGGAACGGATGGACCTTGTCGAAAAGGTTGGAACCGGGATTTTAAGGATGAAAGATGCCATGAAAGAATACGGCTTGAAAGAGCCTATAATAGAGGCAGATGAAAACTGGTTCAGCATTACATTCGAACGGGACGTACAAAAATATTCGCAGACCGATACGCCTGTAAATAAGCCTGTAAATCTGAATCAATTTCAGGGTCAAATTTTTAATTGTTTAAAGGAAAACCCCTATATAACGTATGATGAATTATCAGAAAAATTAAAAAAGGGCAGGAATACAATACGATTAAATATCAAAAAATTAAAAGCCTTGAATTTAGTTGAGAGAATCGGCTCTGATAAAAAAGGTCATTGGTTGGTAAAACTGCCTTCTTAACCGATGTTTTGGCGCTCAGGGCTGAAAAAGGGGCCAGGCAAAAAAATTTCTCCCCCCCAATAGCCACGGATGAATATAATTGTCAATACTCAATTGTCAATTGTCAATTGTCAACGAAATGGCCTTCCGCTTGACTTTTGTATCCCAATTAATCATAATAGCCCCTTAGCGGTTTCAATCAAATCCATTACTGCTTAAACATGGAAGGACACAGGAGAACCTTATGAGTGAGCGTGAGCCAGTGCCAGTGCGGGACAACGTATTTATTAGTTACAGTCGTAAAGATGAGAAATGGCTGCATCGCGTGGAAAATATGCTTCAGCCCCTGGTGAGTAAAGGAAAGATTATCACCTGGGTGGACAGGAAAGATATACGCCCCGGCGATCCATGGGACGAAGAAATTAAAAAAGCATTGGCAGCGGCTAAAATTGCCGTTTTATTGGTGAGTGAACAGTTCCTGGCTTCCGAGTATATTACCAAAATCGAACTCCCGGCCATCCTGGAGGCGACTAAAAAGAAAGAATGTACTATTTTCTGGCTGCGAATCGATATGTGCCGGTATGAGGAAACGGGTTTAAAGGATTTCCAGGCCGCCCATAAAGTCAGTCATCCCCTGGAAAAGTTAAGCGAGGATGAATTATCAGATACCCTGGCTGACATTAGCCATCAGATTTACCGGGTTTACATGGGCAAGCAAATCAAAATCCTTTCCATTACCGCCAGTTCCGATGACGTAGACGGCGCCGGTGATATTTTTTACGAACAGGAACAGGATACCCTTTTAAATGCCTTTCAACACTTTGACCGCGAGGATGTTTACCTGGATATGCCGGACCCGGTCAAAAGCACAATGGATGAAATCAAAGAGCGCCTGGCCGACGGCAAACATGATATCCTCCATATCACGGCCCACGGCAATATCAACCATAATGGCGAAGGGTTCCTATGCCTGGAGGACCATCGGGGTCAATTGGAAAGGGTTACGGGTTTGCAATTGGCGGAAGTTTTGCAAAAACTGGCACCGGCGCCGCGCATAGTCATTCTTTCTTCCTGCCATTCGGCGCGGCCGGAACCGGGTTTAATGCCGGCGGCCCGGGCCTTATTCGAAGCAGGCATTACAACCGTTATCGGTATGGATAAAGCCGTCAGTCATGTGGCTGCCATCGAATTTAACGCGGCTTTTTTTACGGCTTTATGCCAAAAAAAGACGGTAACGGAAGCTTTTGCCCTGGGAAAAGAAGCCATATTTAACGGCGAGCAGCGCCGGATAAAAGAAATTCCCCATTGGAATTACATCAAAGAATATGAAATCCCGCAATTACTGACAAAAGATGAGCACCTGACCGCGGCATCTTTTTCCGATTATCGCATCGAGGCGCCGGGGCGTCCGCAAAGCCATCATTTCCAGGGCGCCAAATACCTGGAACGGGGGTTCATCGGCAGGCGCCGGGTATTAAGAGAAATTTTCCATACCATTGCCAATAAAGAGGGGGCCGTGGTATTAAAAGGTCCGGGCGGTATTGGTAAATCCACCCTTACCACCCGTATTGCCGCCAACCTCTTGCGAAAGGGTTATGATTTTATCATTATCCGCGGCGATGCTTCGGAAGCAAAAATCCTGGAAGCCATTGCCAATAAGGCGGCGGAAAAAGGCGTGGCCGGGGCCAAAGATGTTTTTGCCGCCAATGCGGAACCCCTGCAAAAGTTGGGTTGGTATGTGGAGAATTACCTGGGGCCGGAAAAGGTAATGGTTATTTTTGATAATTTCGAAGAGAACCAGGATGAGGCGCAGGGGGATTTCGGTAAAGGAAAAGAGACATTAAAGGAATTTACCTGGAGGTTCCGGGAATATTTAAAGAACAAGGATAGTTTCTTATTTTTTTCCACGCGGTATATGCTGCCGGGTTTCGAGGGGCCGGATTTAACCCGGGACATCCCGGAGTTCAGCGTGGTGGAGTTCCGTAAAATGTTGTGGCATGGAAAAGCATTGCAGCGGTTGGATGGGAAATCCATAGACACGTTGAAACAGGAGATTGGCGGGAACCCGCGGGCATTGGAATTATTGGACCGCATTGCTTATATTAAATTCAATAAACGGAATTTCAATTGGGAACAATTAGCCGCATTAATACCCGGACTGCGCAAACGGATTATAGAAGCAAAGAGTGCCGGAGATGATTTTACGCCGTTGTTTTTGGGTAAGCTCATCAATTATTTGAGCCCTGTGCAGCGGTTAATCATGGAAATACTATCCATTTATCGAAATCCAGTAACCGAGGAGGACATAACTATATATGGAGTAAGAACATTTTGGGAAGATTACACGAGGTTGGCAGATTTATCATTGTTGGAATGTATACAAGAAGAGAAAAGGATATTATATTATGTACACCGGTTGACGGCTCAGTATGTGCTGGAGGCTATGGAAGATGGGGTTAGAAGTAAATATCATCTCCAGGCCGGGCAATATTTTAAAGGGATTCAAGATGAAGAAGGAAACCATAACTTATATGATGGCATCGAATCACGTTGGCATTATCTTCAGGCCGGGGAGTGGGATCAAGCGGCAGAGATTACGTTTGCTCTTGAGGATTATTTAACTTTGCACGGTTTTCCGCAGTGGTCCATGGAATTATTGAAGGAGTTGGAAGATAAAGAGCTTAGCGATAAGAACCGCGCCATTGTTTTTCTTCAAATGGGTATATTATTCCAGAATTTTGGCGACTATGATGCGGCCTTAACGCAGTATCAACAATCATTAGAAATAGATAAAAAAATTGGGAATATGAATGGAGTATCGGATTGTTTGCATCAAATCGGCAGGATATATCAAGAAAAAGGCAACTATAATGCGGCCTTAATGCAGTATCAACAGTCATTGGAAATAGATGAGAAAATCGGCAATATCAAAGGCATATCCTATAATTTGCATGACATCGGGAATATATATTTTTTTAAAGGTGACTATGATGCGGCCTTAACGCAGTATCAACAGTCATTGGAAATTAAGGAGAAAATCGGGGATATCCAGGGATTAGCGATAAGTTTTCATCAAATTGGTTTGATCTATCAAGAGAAAGGCAGCTATGATGAGGCATTAACCCAGTATCAAAAGTCATTGGAAATTCGTGAGAAAATCGGTGATATCCAAGGTGCAGCTTATAGTTTGGGAATGATTGGTCAAATTTTTCAAAACCAGGGTGCCTATGATAATGCATTGGAAAATTATCAAAAGGTTAAAAACATATCAGAAAAAATTGATGATAAAAAAAGTGTTTCAATTGCTCTCCATCAGATCGGCAGAATCTATCAAGATAAAGGCGACTATAATGCGGCCTTAACGCAGTATCAACAGTCATTTGAAATTAATAAGAAAATCGGTGATATCAAAGGTATATCGGCAAACTTGCATCAAATCGGCATGATTTATGAAGATAAAGGCGACTATGATGCGGCCTTAACGCAGTATCAACAAGCATTGGGAATAGCTGAGAAAATCGGGGATGTCGAAAGTAAAGCAATAAATTTTCACCAGAGCGGTATAATTTATCAAAATAAAGGTGACTATGATGCGGCCTTAACGCTTTATCAACAGTCATTTGAAATTTTTGAGAAAATAGGAAATACCTTCGGCATGGCTTCATCGTTAGGCCAGATGGGGAAATTATATTTAGAACAAAACCAATGTGAAACCGCATTGAAACTCCTTGTTCAATCCTTTGCCATCTTTACCAAAATCGGCTCCCCCAATGCCAATATCGTGAAACGTAATATCGCCCGCTGCCGGGAAATGATGACGGAAGAACAGTTTAAGGACATATTAAATGAGATTGGAATGATGAATGATGAATGATGAATGATGAAAAAATAGTGAGGGGTGATCCGGCAATCGTTCGGGGGGTTATGGTAATCTTTCGGATAGCTCCGGAAGATCATATTGGCCCGCGAAACTTTCTAAAAGGTTGACAATCTGGTATAATTACTACCTATGAACAATATGACAACAAAAAAGAAGAGAAACATGCCAATCGAAGTTTTTTCATCGCTGGAGGAAGAGAACCTTGCGGAATATCGCCGGAGGGCGCAAATGACTCCCATGGAAAGGATGAAGGAGTTTGCCATCTTGCAAGAACGATTCTGGGGCGCTAAGTGGACGAAAGAACCGATGGTAAAAGTCATCCGGTATGAAAAAATTTCCTGGAAAAGCATAAAATGATTTTCACACAAGACATGAAGGATTTGATTGAAATTATGGAACGGCATGAAGTCGAATACGTCCTTGTGGGAGGTTTTGCCGTTAACTTTTACGGATATGTCAGGACCACCCATGATGTTGATATTTTAGTAAATCCATCCTTTGAAAATGCCCGGAAAATGGTAAAGGCATTGGAAGAATTCGGATTCGGCAGCGATGGCGTTCCGGCAGGATACTTTGAAACCGAAGGAACGGCAATTCATATGGGCGTTGAACCCAACCGAATCGATCTTCTAACAAATCTTAAGGGCATTTCTAATGAAGAAATCTTTCAAAGAAAGGATAGAGTAAAATTCGAGAATATTTTTCTGAACATTATATCGTTTGAAGATTTGCTTTCTTGCAAGAAGAAATCCGATCGACTTAAAGATCTTGCTGATGCCGACGAGTTAGAGAGAATGCATAGCCCGGACAAGCCGGAACCAAAAAGAAAAACGAAGCGCAAACAAAAATAAATCGCGAAGCATGAAGTACGAATAGCGAAATCGCGTGTTTCAAACAATATCAAATGACCGAAATTCAAATGTCCGAAACAAAAACCAATGCCCCCCACAGTCAAAATCCGCGACAGGCAAAATTGCTTTCTACTGACTATCCGAAAAGATATGCATGAGAACTTTTTACCCTGGCTTTCAGCGGCCAGGATATCCCAGGAATGGCCATTTCAATATATTTCCCTCTGCTGCGAAAACATGACGGAAGAAAAATTTGATCGAATATTAAAAAAGAATGGAGTCAGCTATAAATTGCACAGTTGAGCTTCCCCAGGTACTACGTATACTTTTTCTTTTCTAACGGATTCGAGAGCATACTCAATGGCAGCCTGGACATCATTGGCGTCTATATTTTTTAAAGAATTGACAATCTGTTTTACGGTTTCGCCAGCCTGGAGTCTTTCAAGGATAAGTTCTACCGTAATCCTTGTTCCTTTTATGACCGGTTTTCCCAACATAACCAGTGGATTTACTTCAATGCGATCTTCCAAATCCATTGTTACCTCCAGTAAAGATAGTACCCCCTTTGCAGGGTTATGTCAACTATAATTTTAAACAAAATCAATTTGAAACCACACTGAAACTCTTTTGCCGGGCCTTCTTGATATTTAACAAAATCGGCTCCCCCTATGCCAATCAAGCAAAAAGTGATATCGCCCGCTGCCGGGAAAAGATGACGGAAGAACAGTTTAAGGCCATATTAAAAGAATTTGAATGCTGAATGATGAATGATGAATGATGAAAAAAAGAAAAACAATCAGTGTTAATCAGTGTAATCGCCGTTACGTGGACAAGTGTTTTTTATTTTTTATTCGTGGTAATTCGTGTAATTCGTGGGCTTCTTTTGTTTCGAATTTCGTGCTTCATGAGGCGTGCTTCGGATTTATTATAATTAAATAGGCTTCCCACAATACGGACACGCCCACTCCCGCTTTTCCACACGAACCGTGCGCGGCTGTATCCCCCCTATAAAGAAAAACATGATCCCCTCCTACTTTCTCTTCAAACGCTTCTCAATCTCTTCCAACGTGAACTCGATTATAATGGGCCGCTTGTGCGGACAAAAATACGGGTTCCCGGTCTGATATAAATTCGCGACAATTACCCTCATCTGCTCCGGGTATAACTTATGATTAACCTTAATGGCGCTCTTACAAGCCACCTCCGCCAATACCTTATCCTCGAAATTAACCTCGCCTTCCGGCATGTGAACGATCTCCAACAACGCATCCCGGATACTCTTCTCCTCCAATACCTGGGGAAACGATTTCACATCGAATGCATTCCCACTCAACGGCTCCAACCGGAACCCGATCTTCTCCAATAATTTTTTCTTTTCATCATTCAATTGACCCGCCTCGGACGGCGAAAGTTCAATGATAATGGGAAACAAAGGAGAAATGGAAGCGACGTTATTCTCCTGGTACTGCTTCTTTAATTTCTCGAAATTAATCCGCTCCTGCGCATTGTGCTGATCCACCAGCACTAACTCGCCGTTCTTCTCCACCAGGATATACGAATTCCTGTACTGTCCGATCAAAACAAAATCCTCTTCATCACGGAAATGCCCGGCAAAAAGTTGCGACTGCTGGGAATCGCTTTGCGACTGCGCCGCCGGATCCGACCCCGACGCAGACGCCGGCCCAGGCATGTAGGGTATGTTCTGATTGTGCGGCATGCCCGGCCCCCGCGGCATTTGCGCGTCCCTACCGGAGGCATACCCGCCCCCCATTCTATCCCGCTGATAATTCATACCCGGGTTCCGCGGGAACCGATCCCCAAAACCCACCACCGGCCCGGCCGCGTCGCTGATGGCCTGATCCATCTGCGCCATCTGCGCGGTTTGCGCGGCAAAGGCATCGCTCCTTGAAAGAGTGCTCTCTATGGCATACTTCATGAACCGGTATATGGCATTGGCATCCTCGAACTTGATCTCCAACTTCATGGGATGTATATTGACATCCACCTCCCGCGGCGGCACAGTGAGCAGCAGTATACCCACCGGATACCTGTTCCGCTCCAGGAAACCGGCAAATGTATTGTTAAAAGAGGCAATAAGCGTTTTCTCCCGGATGGCCCGCCCATTTACAAAATAATACTGGTGCTTCTTTACCGATTCACCCTTATTTACCCTGGAAATGAAACCTTTCAACCGATACTGCTCAAGCCCAATATCCACCTCCTGGAGAGAATCCAGGAAATCCTTGCCGAAAACCTGGTAAATACGCTCTTTTAAACTCTCCGCCTTTTTATAAAGAAAAACCGTTTTGCCATTATGCGCCAACTCAAAACTGGTATTGTAATTCACCAACACCACCGGCTCCAAAAAAGAAAGAACCTGGCCCAATTCCGTACGCTCGGCTTTTAAAAATTTCCGGCGCACCGGGAAATTGAAAAATAATTCCTTGACCACCATCGTGGTCCCCTTACTACATGCGATCGCCTCCCGCTGCACCAACCGCCCCCCTTCCAATATACAGCGAAAACCGGAACCATCGGAATTATTGGAGGTCTCGACTTCGATTTTCGAAACTTCCAGGATCGACGGCAGCGCCTCTCCCCGAAACCCCAACGTTAGAAGGTTGTCGAAATCCGACAGCTCGCTTAACTTGGAAGTCGAATGATTCCTGAAGGCAAGCTCGATATCCTCGGCGTCGAAACCGCTGCCGTTATCGACAACTTTAATTAACCGCTTGCCGCCCTCGGCAATCTCGATTTTGATGGAATCGGCGCCGGCATCGATGGAATTCTCTACCAGCTCTTTTACCACGGAAAGCGGCCGCTCCACCACCTCGCCGGCGGCTATCTTTCTATATACATCCTCTTTAAGCGTTTTTACTTTTGACATCTGTTTCTAATCCCTTCGGGGACCAGAAACCCTTTTGAAAAAAGCCCTCACGGAGGGCGAGGTTTCTGGACTTCCTAAAACTTTTGATTAATCTTCCTCCTGGATTTTTTTGATTTTCTCGATTAACGTTGTGCGTTTAATCTTTAATAATTCGGCCGCCTTCTGCTTATTCCAGGCCGTCTTTTCAAGACTCTTCAAAATCAACCGCTTCTCCATGCCGCGCACCGCATCCGTAAGAGAAAACCCTTCATCCGGTATCTCGTCGGGAATGCCCGGATTGCTGTCCTCCCTGGGAAGATCGGGCTTGACCTCGTCCGGTACATCCTGGGGCATGAAAACCGAAGCGTCGGGATTCAATACCACCATCCGCTCAATGATATTTTCCAACTGCCGGACATTCCCAGGCCACGAATAAGATTGCAGTAT
The DNA here is from genome assembly GCA_026393835.1 of Candidatus Aminicenantota bacterium. GTDB lineage: Bacteria > Acidobacteriota > Aminicenantia > UBA2199 > UBA2199 > JAKAGC01. The sequence continues at coordinate 39,646 of JAPKZK010000151.1, forward strand.
CCGCAGCGCAGGAAGCGTAATGCGCCTGGCGCTAAAATTATTAATGCGACAATATTTCATTAAAAAATAATTGGTCAAAACCGGGATATCCACCCGCCGCTCCCTTAACGGCGGCAAATGAATGGGGATCACATTCAACCGGTAATATAAATCCTCCCTGAATTCCCCCTTGTCCACCAGTTCCTTGATGTTCTTATTAGTGGCGGCGATGACCCGCACATCCACTTTCACCGTCTGGTTGTCGCCGATACGCTCAAACTCCCTCTCCTGCAAAACTCGTAAGAGCTTCACCTGCAGCATGGTGGGCATATTGGAAATCTCATCCAGGAAAATACTGCCGCTGTCGGCATACTCGAATTTCCCTTTCCTGTCCTTAAGGGCAGAAGTAAAAGACCCTTTAATATGACCGAATAATTCGTCTTCCAATAAATTCTCAGGAATGGCGCCGGTATTGACCCCGACAAATTTGCCGCTGCGCCTGGGACTGAAAAAATGAATGGCCCTGGCAATCAACTCCTTGCCCGTGCCGTTTTCCCCGGAAATCAACACTGTGGAATTACTCTGGGCAATTTTCTCTACTTTTAAAAAAATCTCCGCCATCCGACTGCTGTTGGTAATGATCCCGATATCCCTGAACCTGGCCGTCAGGTTGTTGAAATAATTAACCTGGGACTCGCCGCCGCCCATGTTTGCAAAGCGTTTGATCAAGTCTTTGATTTGACCCGCATCGCCCAGGGATACAAATTCAGTCACACCGCATTTGACGAATTCCACCAGTTGGGAAGGCGTCAAAGGCTCGTTATAATAAAGAATAAAATTGATCCCCGGGTTAAGAAGCAATACTTCTTTTATTTTCGTCGAATACCCCGGGTCGTGATCGATGAACACAATGGCATTATTGTACTTCTCGTCCCTGGTATGCAGGTCTTCGTTAGAAATAACCGTTATCCCGGTCCCGGCCGCGGCTTCCAATTGCGAAGCCCCGGCGCTGCCAACCATGAAAATTTTATTGTTTTCTTTCATTAGCTATAATCTATAGCACATTATGGTTTTTTTTTCAATTGACAGGATACACTAAAATCTTTATAATGGCAATATGGAAGAAAAAAAGATACTGGACATATATAAATATGGCGACGATGTTTTAAAATTAAAGGCCGCCGAGGTCAAAAACATCGATAAGAAAATCGCCAGGCTCATAGACCTGATGGTGGGGACGATGCACAGCACCCGGACCGGCGTCGGGCTGGCCGCGCCCCAGGTGGGCGAATCGCTCCAATTATCGGTGATCGATCTCTCCCAGGGCCATGACGAAAAAGAACTGGTGGTCTTGATTAACCCGGAAATCCTGGAAGAGGAAGGCGGCGATATGGATGACGAAGGTTGCCTCTCATTCCCCGGTCTTACCGTGCCGGTCAGGAGGAGCACCCACATTTTCTTGAAAACCATGGATATCAACGGTAAGGAAATAAAACAAGAAATCGAAGGCTACCTGGCGCGGGTGATCCAGCATGAAATCGATCATTTAAACGGGGTATTGATTATCGATCGCGTTTCCAGTTTGAGACGGCAAATAATGAAAAAAGAAATCAAGCGTCTGCAGAAAAATGGCGAATGGTAAACAATAAACTGGTTTTTTTCGGGACTTCGGATATTGGCATCCCTTTCCTGGAGATGCTGCGGGATGAGTTCCGACTGCAATTAATCGTGACCCAGCCCGATGCTTTCGGCGGCCGGAACCGTAAAACGCCCATTATCCCCCCGGTTAAAACCTTTGCCCTGGAAAACAACATCCCCCTGGAACAACCCGAAATATTGAAGGATGAACGCTTGCTCCAAAAGATAAAAGACCTGGAACCGGCGTTAGGGGTAGTGATTGCCTATGGAAAATTCATCCCGGCGTCGTTATTTCAAATCCCCACCTACCGGATGGTGAATGTCCATTTTTCCCTGTTGCCCTTTTACCGGGGTGCGGCGCCGGTGCAGCGGGCCATTGAGAATGGCGATTCAACCACCGGCGTCACCATTTTCGAGATCGTTAAAAAAATGGATGCCGGGCCCATATGGGCGCAAAAGGAGTTCCCAATTTCCCCGGGAGACACTACGGAATCCTTGTGGAAAACACTCAGTCTTGGGGGCGTCGATTTCTTGAAAGAAACCATCATGGGTATCCTTGGAGGAACGCTTCGGCAGTATCCCCAGGATGAGAGTAAGGCGACGTATGCCCCGCCGGTGCGGAAAGAGGAAAGCCGGGTGGATTGGAATCTAACGGCGCAGCGGATTATCGATAAAGCCAGGGCGTTTACGCCCTGGCCCGGGCTGTGCTGCGGCGTCGGTGAGCAGCGTTTTATCTTGCGAAAACTAAAAGTCTCCGCACTAGTTCATGATAAAGAGCCGGGCCAGGTGTTGGATATGGACAGGGAATCGCTTAAAGTATGCTGCGGCGGTGGGACCGTGCTGGAGGTGCGGGAACTGCAGCCGCCGGGGAAAACTCCCATGTCCCCTTTCTGTTATTGTCTCGGCAATCGACTGCCGGTCAAGTTGTGTTAATACCCCGGGAACCATGGAATTAGAGCAGGGGGTCATCGATGTTAAACAAAAGTTTTGGGGCGCCTTTTTCAAAAGGCGCAAAAGAACAAAAAGGATGGATATAATCAAGTACTCATTCAGGTTTTTGATACAGTTCTCAATAAGTCCGGGTAAAAATTTAAAATTGCTGCTTTCCGATTTTTTGGATAAGAGTACCGGGCAGTCGCACCAGGGAATTACGCGGGCGGTTTACGGGGTAATCCGGCGTGAATCCGCGTTGGATTATGTTATCCACCGGTTATCGCGGCGAACTTCCGGCAAGATCGACGCCGATGTACTTATCCTGTTAAGGATTGGCATATACCTGTTGGTTTATTCCCAATCCTACCCCGATTATGCCGTGGTGAATGAGGCGGTGCGGATGACCCGGCGCAGGTCAAAGGGTTTTGTGAACGCCGTATTACGGCGGTGCGCCGGCGAGAAAGAAATTATTACCGCCATGTTGGAGCAGATCCGGGAGCCCCACATCAAATATTCCACGGCGCCGTTATTGATCGATTATTTAAAGCGCATTGCCCCCGATTTAAAGGCGGCCCTTGAGTACCTGGACCGGGAGCCGGTTTTTCACATCCGGATCGACGGGAATAACTATGCCTATGATGAAGTGAAAGAAGTTCTCAGCCAGGCCGGCCTGGGTTTTAAAGAACTAAAGCCATTTGAAACTTTTGAAGTGGAAGGGGCCGGCGGATCCGGTGTGCGGTTAAAGAATTTGTTAAAAGAGGCGGGATATTTCTATTTCCAGAATACCGCGTCGCAGTTGGTATCCATTATCGCCTCCAAATACGCCGCGGGTGCCGTGCTTGATTGTTGTACCGCCCCGGGCGCCAAGTCGGTTACGCTGTCCTTGTTGAATCCCGGTTTGAAAATCGTTGCCAATGACATCGATGAGCAGCGGCTCCTGATGGTGAAGGAATTTTGCGCATCTTATGGAATAGCCAGCATAAAGCCCATCGTATCCGATATCAGGGCGGTGTGTTTCAAAGGGCATTTCGACCTGGTTATCCTGGATGCGCCCTGTACTTCTTCGGGAACGTTACGGAAGAACCCGGACCTCAAATTAAAAATTACCCGGGAACTGGTGGATAAGAACGCGGAAAACCAATACCGATTACTACAATCGGTTCTTAAAAACCTTTCCACCGGTTACATACTTTATTCCGTCTGTTCGTTTATTACCGATGAGACGGAGGGTGTCCTGGGGCGAACGGTGCAGGATATCCAGGCCGCTGAAAATAAAATCGTGATCATCGATTTGTCGTCGATTCTTGAGGAGTATGGGTTCGCCTATAAGAAAGGGGAATATGGCTTTTACTTGCTGCCGAATGAGGGATTGAATAACGATTTATTTTATCTATCGCTGCTGAAAGTAGAGGAAGCCCCGAAAAACAAGCTTTGATTATCCTGATTGATTTTTTCATCATTCATTATTCATCATTCATTATTCATCATTCATCAATCGTAACGGTTCAGGCTGCGGCCTTAAGTGTTTAAATTATAAATTATAAATTATAAATGATAAATGATAAATTATAAATTATAAATGATAAATTATAAATTATAAATTATAAACGATGGAGCCCTACGGGCAAAAATACTTTAAACGCCTGCGGCGAAAAGATTAAAAAATGAGCCAATAGCGTTCAAACGGGCGTGTCGCAATACGCAAAACCATTTGTTTTTTCGCCGCAGGCGTCTAAAACAAGCCCACCGGGCGCCGCTTCCATTTAACATTTATAATTTATCATTTATCATTTATAATTTTTTTTAACCCTCCCACATGGACAGGAAATGCTTCCGCAGCCTAATTTTATGAGCCGCGAAGAACGCGAAGGGGTGCGAAGAGAATAATAGAAAAAAACCTATAATGAAAAGCTTTTGGAAGGCCGAAACGGCAAAACCGTCCATCCGTGATGGTTTCGAGAAAAGGTTTTTGGTCGTCGAAGAAAATAATTGACGATGAATTCAGGATAATTCCATAATTCCATGACGTTTTTTTTTGTAGAACAGCTTCCTTATTTGGAAAACAGCTTCCTTTTTTGGAACATGGCTTCCTTTTTTGGAAAACACCTTCCTTTTTTGGAAAACAGCTTCCTTTTTTGGAAAACAGCTTCCTTTTTTGAAAAACACCTTCCTTTTTTGAAAAATGCCTTCCTTATTTAGAAAACACCTTCCTTATTTAGAAAACACCTTCCTTATTTTGAAAACAGCTTCCTTTTTTGGAAAACAGCTTCCTTTTTTGAAAAACACCTTCCTTATTTGGAAAACAGCTTCCTTTTTTGGAAAACAGCTTCCTTTTTTGAAAAACAGCTTCCTTTTTTGAAAAACAGCTTCCTTTTTTGAAAAACACCTTCCTTTTTTGGAAAACACCTTCCTTATTTTGAAAACATCTTCCTTTTTGGCTGCACATCGATTTTATTTGACGCACATCGATTTTTTTTGATGCAGAGCGATTTTTTTGCTGCACAGCGATTTTTAATTAGAGGAACTCTTCCCAAAATACGGGTTTGATGAATCAAACCCTAATCCGGGTAAAATGCGATCAATAAATGTTTCTTTGCCACCAAGACACCAGGGCGCCAAGAATTTTTTTATAATAAACTCCCTGGTGTTCCTTTGTGCCTTCGTGCCTTTGTGGCTATTTTTATAGTAGGGTCTGGTTAATTCATGGAAAAAGTGGTAAACTAATGCCATATGACAATGGAACCGAAATTTTATCAAATGAGCCCGGCCCAGAAACAGCAGGCAGTGGAGACCATTCTAAATGCCTTAATGCCAAGGAAAGAGATCGTATTTGCGTTTATTTACGGCTCTTTTCATGAGCCGGATGGAGATAATTTACCCTTCCGCGATATCGATGTAGGGGTATATGTTCCCGGGATGGACGAGAAAGCGGCGGTTTATTATGGGTTTGATCTTTCGGGGCGACTTTCCGCGCTGGTTAAAGCGCCGGTGGATGTGCGGGTAATTAATTTCGCCCCGCTTACGTTTCAATTTCATGTGGTCCGCGGGCAATTGATTATCGATAACGATGAAGATGCCCGCTGTGAATTTACAGAACATGTGGCACGGCATTACCTGGACATGGAACCCTTATATGTCAGGTCCATTAAGGAGGCATTCGGATCATGAAACTGAATCCTGAATTGATTCAAAAAAGGTGTGAGGAGATTGAAGAGTCGCTGGAACGGCTTGAAGAGCTTAAAAAAATCACAAAAGAGGAATTTTTGCAAAGCAAGGATCTCCAGGACATTGCGTCATATCGTTTAATAGTAGCAATCGAAGCGGCGTTAAATCTGTGTTACCATGTATCGGCAAAGAAATTAAAAAAAACGCCGAGTGAATATGCCGAATGTTTCGAAATTTTGGGTGAGGCAAACATTATTCCCCAGGAACTGGCGGATGAACTAAAAAAGATGGCCCGTTTTCGTAACATGCTGGTTCACATGTATTGGAAAATCGATTACGAGCTTACTTTCGATATTATCCAGGAAAACTTAGACCATTTACGCCAGTTTACCGGGATCATTACATCTCTTTTGTAAAACTACCGCTTTAAAACACTTTCGGGTTGAATAATATAAAAATCGGTTTGTCCCGTTTTCGTCCTCAAGTGGTGATGGAATCGGTATTCTCTTATCAGGTGATCGATTTTAGTAAGCCGCTCATCTAAATTCAAACCAAAAGTATTGTTTTTGGCATGTAAAGCAAACCAGTAGAACTCGTAACCGTGTTTTGCCACTAAATATCTAGCCCATAACTCGATAAATTTTTTTTCTTTTCCAAGAAAGATATATTCACTTTCTTTTAGAAACCCGGAAATTTTTGAAGTTTTAGCTTTTTTTTGAAATTCTTTCAAAACTCAAATCGATGGTTTTTAAACACAAGATGGATGTCTCTTTTTTTTCAAGAATTTCGGGATACTTAATGGAAAGGGCCAGTGTAAGAAGAGGATAAGAGCAAAATCTATCGACAAAATCAGTTTTAAAATTTTCAATACTCAAATCCTCTGAAGCAGAACTGTTGTTGACAACAAAATCTATTAAATTAAGACATCCTCCATAAAATTTGAATGTTTCAATGCCAAACTGATATGTCCATCTTCTATCGAAAATACGTTTATTTACAATAGTAACAAGAAATATTATTCTTGATTTCATCGCTGCTTTTCACCTTTTCGTCTTTCTCCATATTTTACCCTTATATCACTTCTTTCCTTTATCCCCTTTTTCATTTTAATTGAGCTGCTCTTATCGCTTTATTCAACTTTTCAGCGAAAAGCTCCTTTGTCGGCAGCTTCGTTATATATTCGGCGACCTTTATTTTATCCTCCGGTAAAAACAACATCTCAACCTGTTCCTTGCCTTTTTCACTGCAAAGAATTAAACCGATGGGGGGATTTTCACCCTCCAGCATCTCATATTTCTCCATGTAGCGAAGATACAATTCCATCTTACCTTTGTATTCGGCTTTGAATTTCCCCATTTTCAACTCGATGAGCACAAAACATTTCAGTCGCCGATGATAGAAAACAAGGTCGATATAAAAATCGTCATCATCCAGGGTGATTCTTTTTTGCCGGTCTACGAAATAAAAGTCTTTCCCAAATTCCAGGATGAATTCCTCCAGTGCATTTAAAATCGCATTCTCAAGGTCTCTCTCGCTGTAGGAATTATGCAACTCTAAAAAATCCAACACATAAGGATCCCTGAAAACCAATTCCGGAGTCATTTTTTCTTTCTCTTTTAACTCCCTTAATTGGTTTGCAATGGTTTCCTCCGGCAGTTTCGATAGAGCTGTTCTTTCAAAGAGCATGCTGTCGATGCGACTATTTAGCGTTCTCGTATTCCAGTGTTCCTGCTGGCATAATGCTGCATAAAATTTTCGTTTTAAATCATCCTTAATAGGTAAAAGAGTTCTGATATGCGTCCAGCTTAGATTTTTAAATTCTCCACGCATTGAGTGGAGAATTGGGTAAGCATCGAACAATTGAACCGTGTACCATAGATTTTGGGGTGAAAATCCTTTCCCGAATTTCTGGGTTAACCGGTCGCTTAATGATTGTACAATTTGTTTCCCGTACCCAGCCCTATCGAGCTTGATTATATCTTCTTTGATGATTTTTCCAATATTCCAGTAAAGAATGATCATTTCCTCATTAATGGTAGAGGCGATCTTTTTCCTTGCTTTTTCTACCAATACGGAAACCTTTCCAAAAACATCCCTGTTAGTATCTAAATCATTCATTTGGAATCCTAAAGTAAGCTGGAGCTTTAGAGTCTGGGAACTGTCCACTCACTCTATTGTACTCGACCGCGGAGCCATCCGCATACGATCCGAATAAGATTAATTTTTTGCCGTTATATTTCTTTAATATCTGCCTGGCCACTTCGATATCTTTTTGAATATCCATATTTTATTTCTCCTGTTACTATATATAACAAATTGCAGGGTTTGTCAATTTCCTACGTTCACTCAGTGCTATAGGCGCATCCCAATAGAGTTAGCCCTCATTAGAGGGCCAGTAATTAGTAGGGGCGACCCCCTATGGTCGCCCGATCAGGGGGAAAAGGCCGGGACAGATGAGGGGAAATAACAAAAACAAGCCCACGAATGACACATTCAGGGATTACTTTAGAACCGAGTATTCGAGTTTGAGTGAAGGAACACACAGCAGCGGCCCTTTCTGGACAACCAACTTGTTATCGCCGAACTGGTTTTTAATTTTTATAGTCCGCGGGGTAGTGGGTTCCTGGGGCGAGTCGATATAATAACAGGCCAGGTGATATTTGGGATTGAATATTTTTTCATTATTTTTCGATACCGGGTTGCAGAAATACATAGGCTTTTTTACAACGACGGGAAGAGGTTTCTCATAAAATTGATCCTGGAGTTTCACTTCACAGGGTTTGAATTCATATTTTAAAACCTCATAGCATTTGAAATGGTTGAATTCCTTGGGAAAAGAACTATTCGGCTCGATTTTCTCTGTAGGCACCAGCAGAAATAATGCCCTGCCCAGTACCCATTTTTGTTTCCCGAATTGATTTTCAATTACGACCACCCGCTGTATCACCGGTTCATCGATTTTGATCGTGTACCAGGTTAGATGGGCATAGCGATTAGGAATTCCTTCACCATTTTTGTTTACCGGGTTGGCAAAATACCTGATCCCGGTGACCATGGTTTTTTTAGGACCCCTGTCGAATTGGTCTTGAAGCGACACCGTCATTTGCTTAAATTCACCTCTTGCGGCATAGACCTTGAAGTGATTGAATTTGGTCTCCCCATTCAAAATCGTTGTCACCAGCAACACACAAAGAATTAAAACAAGATATTTTTTTACTTTCATCTTTTTATCCTCCTGGTTAATTCAATACCACAGCAAAAAAAAAATTTCAAGTACTGGGAAAAGGGGGAAAAGAGGCCATGCAAGAAAATCCTTGTGATTTCATTGCAACCGAATAAGCCACTCTTTAAAAACCGGGTTCGAGATGGAGTAGCCGTCGATTTGTTTTTGAAGCAAGTCCTTTTTCAGCAGGGAATTTATCGTCACGGTTAACGTGGAGGATATGGGCAATTGACGTCGAGTGCGGGAGCCTGCCGAGAAGATTTTTTCATCGGATTCCATGGATGCGATTGCCTTTATTATTTTGCGTTGATTTTGATTCAATTGGTCGAACATATTCTGAAAAATAATGGATTGTCCGGCAATAATACGATTCATCCAGGCTTCGGCAAAATCCGGTTGGCCGGCGTCAAAACCTTCCATCACTAATTCCCAAACTACGGAGGCAAAATATTGGGTAAAATGAGGGTGGCCGCCGGATTTATCTATGATGGAAGCGATAACGCCGGTGGGAATATTCACCCCGGTTTTTGCACATTTTTCTTTTATAAATATCTCCCAATCCTGGCGGCTGATTTCTTTGATGGACATCTTAAAACCGAACTCATAAAAGGGTGAATTGGAATTGGCAAATATAGTTTCCATTAAAGATTGCTTGCTGCCCAGGAATATATAGGAGATATTTTGGTGAGTTTGAAAAGAAGCTCGCATCCAGTTCACCAGGAACGGGTTAATGCGTACAACTTCCTGGAATTCGTCAAAGGCAATGCACACATGTTTTTTTTGTTCGGCAGCAATTTTTTCAGGGATGCCCAGGATATTTTCAATATCGATTTTATCCGTTTTCACCTGTGGTTCAAATGCAATCGAAGGGTTACCCGCTGCATCGAAAGATATCTGCGGCGTAATATGTTTAAAAAACCCCGACAATTTTTTCCCGATGTTTTTAATTCCTGTTTTCCAATCGAATAAATTCCTGAAAACCACCTGTGAGTATTTCTCTGCAAATGCCCCCAGGGATTCTACATTGTAGAGATCGAGGTAGACGGTTTTAATTCCCGGTAATTCTTCGAATGCTTTTAACAGCAGAGATGTTTTGCCGAACCGCCGCGGCGAATAAATCCAAAAAGAATAATTATTGCTGATGGCTTTTTTGATCTCATTAAGCTCAACCTGGCGATTACAAAAGTCTTCACCTTTTACCAATTGCCCGAAACGGAAAGGATTCTTTTTCATGTCCATGGTTTACACCTCCGTGGAATTATCAACACGTAATTTTACGTGTCGTAATTTTACGTGTTGGATTATGATAACATACTTTTTAAACCAAATCAATCGATCGGACGGAAGCCGGGGTTTAAATTCTTTCTGAGTGTCCCTTTTCTACCTTATGGAATTCAAAAGTCTTAGGAAAGCATCCATTTCCAGTAAGGGATGATTGAAATGTGATAACCGGCGTCGATTATTTCGTCTTCGGTATCGGCTGTGATGATGGCGCCTTTTTTCAGACCCAGTTCTTTTAAAGCGCTTTTTAAGCCCCGGAGTTCTCTTTCGCTGTTGTCGCGGTTGAGTTGGTGGGTAACCTGGATGGCTTCGGTGGCTTTTTCTGCTTCGGTGATTATAAAATCGCACTCGAAGTTTTGCGCATCTTTGAAATAGAAAAGATTTTTTCCTCTTTTGAGCAGTTCCGTGAATATAAGGTTTTCCAGGAGTCTTCCCGGCACTTCCATGCCGCGGAAAGAAAGCAGCAAAATAAATCCATTATCGCCGATATAGGTCTTCTTATTTAAATAGCGCTGGTGAATTTTATAGGAGAATAGGGGCAAGTAATGGAAAAAACCGACGTCTTCCAGGTAGGAAAAATAATTGAAGGCCGTGACCTTATTGGGTTGATATTCTTTTTGGAATTTTTTGATGAAATTGTTGATGGAGAATTCGGCGGCGAAATTGGCCAGGAGGTAATGGATGATTGCCCGAAGTAAATGGGTATTGCGGACGTCATATCGTTCGACAATATCTTTGAAAATGATCATATCCAGGTAATCGTTCAGGAGGTCTTTCTTACGTTGATGGGACGGTTCCATGGTTACCCGTGGAAAGCCGCCATAGGTAAGGAATTCGGCCGCATAATTGATCAACTGGAATCTTTCCTGGGAGTATTCGATATTATCGATGAGGGGGAAGTTTTTGAAGTTCAGGAATTCGCTGAAATTTAAAGGGAAAAATTTAATGGTGAGAGACCTACCCCGCAGTTCGGTAGCGATTTCTTTGCTAAGCAGGCGGGCGGAGGAACCGGTGAGCACAATGTGGTATTTTTTTTGTTCGTACAGTCGTTTGATAAAAAGATGCCAGTTCTCAATATCCTGGATTTCATCGAAGAAGAGGTATATTTTTTTATTAGCGTTGCCGGGATAGAGCTCATAATACGCTTCAATAATCCAATGGAGTTGTTTTCCCTCTATTTCGGCCAACCGTTCGTCATCGAAATTGATATATACGATCCGGTTGGGATCGGTTCCGTTTTTGATGAGGGAATCCATTTGCGAGAATAAGAAATACGTTTTCCCGCTTCTGCGCAGACCTATAACGGAATTGATCTCTTCAGAAAAAACAAGGCTTCCTTGACGTTTGATAAGATTTTCAACCCGCTGCGCTTGCCATTCAAGGATTATTTTTTTAATTTCGTTTTTCATCTGTTTATATATTATACCATAAACAGGGGTTTATTGCATAGTATACTATACCGGGAAATCGATTTATTGGTATAGTATACTATGAAACCCTGGGCTAAGATGAAGCGAAACGTCAGGCAAAAAACGGATATAGCGCTTAGATAAATTGACCCGCTTTTGCTCAGATAAATAGTGGCCGCCCGCTCAGGGGGAAAAGGGGCCATGCAAGAAAATTTTCCTCCGTGGAATTATCAGCACGTAATTTTACGTGTCGTAATTTTACGTGTTGGATTATGATAACATACTTTTTAAACCAAATCAATCGATCGGACGGAAGAACCCGGACCTTAAACCGGCATCGCCCTTTTTTTTGCCCTCGATAAATACCGTGATTTCATGGGCCGGTTCCTTTTTATTATTTAGAAATTTCTTACGAAAGCCGCATAAAACTCCATGGCCCGGGTTAACTCATCCTCATGGATATGCTCTCCCGGCGTGTGGGCCAACTCCTCCCGCCCGGGCCCAAAACCGATGGTAGGTATATCGAACATACCTTTAATCGCAACCCCATTGGTGGAAAAATTCCAGACCCCCACCGGCGCCTTTTGGGCAAACTGCTTTTCATACACCCCCAGCGCACCCTTTACCAACGGATGCGCTCTATCCATCACCCACATGGGATAATACGCTTTGATCGGGTAAATAAGCCCGGTATAACTTTTTACTTGATACTCCGGCGTCGTCACCCGCGCGTCCACGGCTTTCACCGACGGCAGGTTTTCGATTTCCCTTAAACAAGTCTCCATTGTCTCGCCCTCGGTGAGACGACGGTCCAGGTGCAGGACGGCGCTGTCCGCCACGGCGCACAACGAAGGCGCAGTCGAACTTACTTCCGTTGCCGCAATGGTTCCCTTCCCCAATATAGAACTACTTTGAAGTTTTTTATCCAGTTGCTGGATATCCCGGATGATGGGGGCAATTTTGTAAATGGCGTTTTCGCCGCGGTCGGGCGCAGAACCGTGACAGGAGACGCCCCGGGTTTTGACTTTCATTTCCATTCGGCCCCGCTGACCGATTTTGATCTCCAGGTTGCCGGGCTCGGTCAACAATACGACCTCCGGCTTGATATTGCTATTTTTTAAAATATACTGCCAGCAAAGTCCTTCGTAATCTTCTTCCAGGACGGACGCCACCACCAGCAGCGAAACGCCGTCCGGGACCCCAATCTCTTTTAATATCTTTCCCGCATAAACGGCGGAAGCCAACCCGCCTTTCTGGTCGCAAGCGCCCCGGCCATATATGATATGATCCCGGTATTTCCCCTCAAAAGGGTCCCATTGCCAATTATCGGGGTTCCCTATGCCCACGGTATCGCAGTGACCGTCCAGGGCAATGATTCGCTCCCCGGAACCGATAATCCCCATGAGATTGCCCAGGGGATCAACCCAGACTTTATCGTACCCGATCTTGAGCATTTCCTCTTTTATCCGCTGTACCACGGCTCCCTCCCGGCCTCCCAGGGAAGGGACGGCGATGATTTCACGGAGGAATTTTACCACATCATTTTTTAATGATCGGGCTATTTGGGCAATCTTTTCTTGCATGCGGCCCCACCTGTTCACTTTCCTTGTTCGGCGATGAATTTTTGGATGGAGCGGTCATAGGTTCGTTCGGCTTTAGCGGAAAAGAAACAGGCGGGCAATTCCCCGGCCCGGCGGTGATAGACGATGCATTCGCAGCAGATGCCTTTCCGGGAACAGGGCCCATAGGTGCAGTTGCACTGTTTAAGATTGATAGTTTGTTTACATTCCATTTTACTCTCCTGGAATAAAAATCACCCGCGAAACACGCGAAACACACGAAAAACTAGCCACGGACGAACACGGACACACACGGACTGGGATGTATAAAACATGAATCGGGCGAACACATGGGTTCGCCCCTACTTCGCGTGTCTTCGAGTTCTTAGCGGCTATTTTTTTTGTGTTCATGTTTTTTTTATTCGTGTTAATTCGTGTAATTCGTGGGCTTGGTGTTTTTCTTTTTTAACCGGGCGGCGATTTTTTCCATTTCCGAAACCAGTTCATCGATGCGTTTAAAGGCGGCCTGGTAAGGAACCGGGGTGTTCATATCCACGCCGGCCAATTTCAGCGTATCCAGGGGGTAACCGCTGCCCCCGGCTTTGAGAAAGGCCAGGTATTTTTCCCGTTCCGGTTGTTTGCCGTTGAGCACCATATCGCTCAGGGCCATGGAGGCGATCATGCCGGTGCTGTAAGTATAGACATAATAGTTCCTGTAAAAATGGGGGACGCTGGCCCATTCATCCCGGATATAGTCCCCCACTTCCACGACGCCTTTGTCATGGCCGTAATAGAACCGCGCCAGCTCCAGGTATTTTTGATCCAACCACTGCGGGGTCAGGGTTCGGTCTGCTTCGACCTCCCGGTGCATGGCCAACTCGAATTCGGCAAACTGTACCTGGCGATAAAGAGAACCTTTGATCTGTTGGATAAAGTTATCCAGGATAAATAATTTAAACAGGTCGTCTTTCTCATACTTCAGCAGGTATTGCATCAGGAGGTTTTCGTTAAAAGTAGAGGCGATCTCAGCCACGAAAGTGGTATAACCGGAGGTGGCAAAAGGCTGGGTTTTGCCGGCTAAATAGGTGTGCATGGCGTGGCCTAATTCGTGGGCCAGGGTGGAGACATTATAATAACTGCCGTCATAATTCATCTTGATATAGGGGTGAACGCCGTAGACGCCGCCGGAATAGGCGCCCTGCTGTTTGCCTTTATTGGGATATACGTCGATCCAGCGGCTATCGAACGCTTGCCGGACAATCTCGGTATATTCCTTGCCCAGGGGCTGAAATGCCTTGAGAATGATTGCTTTGGCTTCATCATACGTATATTGTTTGTCCACACTCTCAACCGAGGAGGCATACACATCGGCATATTTGAATTTATCCAACCCCAACAATTCTTTCTTTAAAGCCCAATAACGGTGAAACGGTTCCAGGTTTTCCCGGGTGTACTTGATCAGGTTATGAAACACCGCGGAATCGATGTTATCATCGTATAAAGCGGCTTCCAGGCAATCCCGGTATTTATGGACGCGGGCGTTGAAAAGATGCTGTTTCATCTCGCCATCCAGCAGGACGGCAAAGGTGTTGGCGAATTTTTTGTGGTTTTCCCAGTAGGTTTGCATTGCCAGTTCCCGGTCGGCGCGGTTTTTACTTTCCCTGTATTTGGCGTAATTGGCGTAATTCAGGACTACTTTATTGCCGTCGGAAAATGTGATTTCGGGGGTGGGCAGTTCGACATTATTGAGGATACCGGAAGCAGTACCGGCGGTACCGGCAAATAAACCGGTCATACTGGCTATTTGCTGCTGGTCCGGCGGCAAGACATGTTTTGCTTGCTTGAAGACGTCTTCGAATTTGAACACATAGGGTTTTAACCCAGGTTCGGCTTTCACATAACCCCCGAAGGTTTCCGGGCCCAGTTTTAAGATATCGGCGTCGATAAAGGCAAGTTTGGTGCGGGCTTTAACGCCCACGGCCTGGATCTCGCCCTTCAGGGCCTGGAACGTGGGATTGCCGAGGTCCGCATTATTCTGGTGACTGGCATAGGAGAAGAGGCGAAAGTTTTTTTTGAGTAGTTCATCGCGAAACTGCATCATGGCCAGCGTCTTTTGGGCGGAAGCGGTCCAATCGACAGCCATTTCATCGATCCGGTCGATCATTTGCATGAATTGTTCTTTGTCTTTTTGCCATTCCCCCGGGGTGGAGTAGATATCCTCGATTTTCCAGGTGTATTCTACCGGGATATCTTTTCGATCCGTCGTGGAATAATCCGGGATTTTTGCCCGGGAGGTTTGGGCGTTCAACGTCAGCGGTATGACAAAGAATATGGCTAAAACAATGCATATTAATGTTTTCATTTTAATTTTCATTTGCGACTCTCCTTTTATTCTTCATTTGCGATAAATCTTTTAAAAAATTCCTCCGGGATTCGCGCCGGTCTGTTGTTGTCATCGACGAATACGTGGAAGGTTTCAGCGGTTAAAATCACATGGTCGACGCCGCGGTATTGGTGAAGGATTTCGTATTGCATGGTAAAACTGGCGGCGGTGTGTTTGGTTATCCATCCGTTAATCAGCAATTTATCGCCGGCTTTGGCCGGGCGTTTATATTCCAGTGCGGCCCGCGCCACTACGGGATAGCGGCGCCACTTGAAAAAATCATCAAAATTTAATCCCTTATAGGTCATAAAATCACAGCGGGCTTTTTCAAGGTAATTGAGGAATACGGCGTTATTGACATGGCCGAAAGAGTCCAGTTCATAACTGGCAACGGTATGGAGGCTTTCCAGGATTTCTTTTTTCAATCTTCTAAGATATGTTTTTCCTTGTTTTTCTGGATTTCGTCCAATTTCTTGATGCTTTCGTCGATGATCTTTTGCAAATCGTCGTAGGCCCTTTTTTCATCGTCTTCGGATATTTCTTTGTCTTCTTCCAGCATTTTGATCATGTCGCGGTACTCCCTGCGGATATTCCGGACGCTGGTTTTACGTTCTTCGGTATATCTTTTCAGGGTTTTTACGATCTCCTGCCGGCGCTGCTCATCCAGGGGGGGCACCGGCAACCGGATCACTTTCCCGTCTGAAATGGGATTCATGTCCAGGTGGGCGGCGCGGAGGGCTTTTTCAACATCGGTGAGGATGTTGTGGTCCCAGGGCTGGATAACAATGAGATTGGCATCCGGTACAGACAGTGTGGCCACCTGGTTGATGGGGGTGGGCACACCGTAATAGTCTACGGTGACGCCATCCAGGGCGGAGACAGAGGCCCTGCCGGTCCGTAATTTTGAGATCTCTTTGTTGAAATCCTCGGCGATTTTTTTTTGTTTTCCTTTGGCTTCCTCCAGAATCTCTTTTATCATACTCATGCTTTACCTCTCTGGCATCAAACATCTTCGCTTATTGCGTCGATGGCTGCGCTAGATGTTATGGATGTCCCGATATTCCTGTCGGTAATCGCTTTAACGATATTCCCCTTTTGGGTTATATTAAAGATTTTGATATGTAAGTTATTGTCTTTGCATAAGGTAACGGCGGTGCTGTCCATTACTTTCAATGCCCGGGCAATGACTTCGTCGTAAGATATACGATCGAATTTCACCAGGTTTTTTACTTTTTTGGGGTCATGGGCATAGGCGCCGTCCACCATGGTGCCTTTGAGGAGTAAATCCGCGTTGATTTCGACGGCCCGCAGTGCGGCGGCGGTATCTGTCGTGAAATAGGGATTCCCGGTGCCGGCGGCAAATATAACGACCTGTCGGTTGGACAGGTAACGGCGGGCTTTTTTAGCGCTAAACGGTTCGGCGACTTCTTTTATTTCCAGGGCCGAGACGAGCTGTACCGGCAGTCCTTTTTTTTCCAGGGCGTTTTGTAGGGCAATGGCGTTGATAATGGTGGCAAGCATTCCCATGTAATCGGCGGATGTCCTCTCGATGTCCAGTTGAGTTGCTTCCGCACCCCTGAAGAAATTTCCGCCACCGATGACGATGGCGATTTCCACTCCCCGTTCATGGACCTGATGGATTTCCCCGGCAATATCGTCGATGATTGAAGGGGAAATGCCGTAGGCCAGGTCGCCTTTAAGGGCTTCGCCGCTTAGCTTTAAAACAACCCGTTTGCAATATGGAGCAGCGTCGCCCGTATCCATGTTATATCAGGATATTAAAATTCTTCGCCTACTTGATAGCGAACAAATCGTTTTACGGCTATATTTTCACCCATTTTGTGAATTTTTTCGGCGATCAAGTCCTGGATGGTTTTGGAATCATCTTTAAAGAAGGCTTGATGGATCAGGCATGCTTCCGAATAGTATTTTTGCAGTTTTCCTTCCACGATTTTTTCCATAATGTTGGCCGGTTTGCCTGATTTTTGCAACTGTTCCAGGTAGATTTCTTTTTCTTTTTCCAGTATCGCTTCCGGGATATCTTTTTCGGAGATATACGCGGGGTTCATGGCGGCAATTTGCATGGCCACGTCTTTCAGCAGGGCCTGAAATTCATCGTTTTTGGCGACGAAATCGGTTTCGCAGCCCAGTTCGACTATCACGCCGATCTTTTTATTGGTATGGATATAGGAACCGACGGCGCCCTGGTTTGTGGCCCGTGAGGCTTTGGCTTTGGCTTTTTCAAATCCTTTTTTGCGCAGCATCTCCACGGCTTTGTCGTAATCGTTATCGGCGTCGGCAATGGCCTTTTTGCATTCCATTATGCCGATCCCGGTTTGTTCCCTTAATTTTTTTACCAGGTTCATATCCGCATTCGCCATTTTAGTTCTCCTTTACTCTATATTATAGGTCCTCTTTTTCGCCAGCCGGGGCATTTTCATCCTGGATTTCATCTGCTGTGGGTGCATCGACATCTTGGTAAAATTTTTCATCCGTCATATCGGCTGCTGCTGCATTATCTAGCGTGGAAGGCGCCATAGTTGGCGTTTCCTCCCTGGCGACGTTTTCCTCGACGGCCAGCATTTCCTGGTTCAACGAACCGGACAAGCGTTTTTCCAGTCCCAGTTTCACGGCTTCGCCGAATTTTGAGGTGAATAATTTGATGGACCTGATGGCATCGTCATTTCCCGGTACGGGGTAATTGATGCCTTCGGGGTTGGCGTTGGTATCGACAATACCGACAATGGGAATGCCTAATTTTTTGGCTTCGAACACCGCGATTTCTTCGAAATTGGAATCGATAACGATCAACACACCGGGAAGTTCTTTGATACTCCGGACACCCCATAGATTTTTATAGAGTTTTTTGTAGATTTTTTCCATCCGGGATTGTTCTTTTTTGGGTTTCACTTCCCAGCGGCCGTCTTTTTTCATTTCGTCGAGGTCGATCAGTTTTTCGATGCTTTTCTTAACCATGGGAAAGTTGGTCAGCAAACCACCCAACCAGCGTTTATTGACATAGTGCATGCCGGTTTCTTCGGAGATATCCGTAATAATGGATTGCGCTTGTTTTTTGGTCCCCACTATAAGCGCTTCTTTGCCGACTGCCACCACATCGGTTACGAAATTCAGCGCTTGCTTGAATAATTCGATGGATGTTTGCAGGTTGATGATATATATCCCGTTCTTCTTCCCGTAGATATAGGGTTTCATTTTGGGATTCCATTTCCGCACCTGGTGGCCGAAATGAACGCCGGCTTCCAGCATTTCTCTCATATTTACAGAAACCATTATAATCCTCCTATCTCTTGTGGTACTGGGATGCTTTCCTGGCTTTGAGGAGTCCGTATTTCTTTCGTTCCGTTTCCCTGGCGTCCCTGGTAAGCATGCCGGCTTTTTTCAACGCCGGTCTCAGTTCTGTGTTGTATTCCAGCAATGCGCGCGCCAAACCCAATTTAATGGCGTCTGTCTGAGCCGAGACCCCACCACCGTAAACATTGATAAAGATATCGAAGTTTTCCAGTGTATTGGTGATGGAAAGAGGCTTATTAATGGTTATCTTATGGATTTTCAATGGAAAATATTCATCGAAAACTCTTTTTCTTTTGTTGACAATCAACTTAATGTCACCTTTTCCGGGCCTTAAATAAACTCTCGCGATACTTGTTTTTCTACGTCCTGTTCCGTAATACTGAACAATGCTCAATCTGCCCCTCCTAATCTACCTTTAAAGTTTCCGGTTTCTGGGCTTGATGTTTATGCTCAGTACCGGCGTATACTTTAAGTTTCTTTAAGATTTTCCTGTTAAGTTTGTTTTTCGGCAGCATTCCTTTAACCGCATGGGTCAAAATCCGGTCCGGGTGTTTGGCCAGCATGTTTTTGTAGGATGTTTCCTTCAGTCCGCCCATGAAGCCGGAATGCCTGTAATACATTTTTTGTTCTTCTTTTTTGCCGGTGAGTTTTACTTTGTCGGCATTGATCACGATTACAAAATCACCGGCGTCGAAGAAAGGCGTGTAGGTGGCTTTGTTTTTGCCCCTCAGGATATTGGCTACGCTGGAAGCGAGTCTGCCAAGCACGACTCCGTCGGCATTAATCAGCCACCACTTTTTCTCTATTGTGTCTATTTGTGGCACAAAGGTCTTATTGCTCTTGCTCAATTTCATACTTTACCTCATTTTCAAGTGTAAGTCCTAATTTATAATATTTTTGAGGTTTTGTCAAGCTGTTTGCTGTTGAGAATTAAAAAAAAATGAGGTTTTCTTCTTGAAATGTCCTTTTTTTTTCTTTACAATAGGGGTCTATAAAAAGGAATCGGCCTCAAACGCGTCGAAGTAAAAAGAATCGCAAAGGTAAAACTTTTTTTTGGCAGTAAGGAGCATGAATGATGAAACGGAGTTTGCTGTGTGGTATATGGATTTGGTTTGTCCTGGCGGGTGGTTTTGGTTTTCTCAAGGCGGAGGAACCCGGGAAGCCGCCGCCGTCCTCGAAGTTCCAGGTGAATTTTTCCGAGAGGTTTCGACTGGAGGGCTGGGATAATGCGGTCAGTCTTGACAAAAATGCCGGGGACGCCGCTGTTTACACACGGAACCGGACATCCCTGTCGCTACGTTGGTTGCCCCTTCGGGACCTGGAATTATCGGTGAAATCGACCAATGAGTTCCGCAATTATTTGACTCCCAAAGGCATTAAGTTCAAGTTCCACGAGGTTTTTATCGACCAGTTGTATGTGAAGTGGACCGGGGTGGGCCGGTGGCCGTTAACGCTTACCGTGGGGCGGCAAAATATTACGCTGGGCGAGGGGTTTGTGGTAATGGACGGGGGTCCGCTGGACGGTTCACGGTCTATTTATTTTAATGCGGTCCGGGCGGATTACCGGTTTAATGATAATCACGGGGTAACGGCTTTTTTTTGTTATCAACCGGAAACGGATGTTCTGCTGCCGGTGATTAACAACCTGGATGCACCTATGATCGAGCAGCCGGAGCAGGGGCTGGGGTTGTATTACACGGGTACGTTTGCTAAATCGTCCATGGAGGCATATGCCATCAGGAAAGATATTAAACGTACTACAAAGCAGCCGGCGGCCTCCGGCATTAATGCGCTGGGCGCCCGGGTCACGCTGCCGGTGCTTTCGCGATTATCGATAACAGCGGAGGGGGCGTTTCAATTCGGCGCGCGGGGCGACGCCCACCTGGCGGCCCTGGGGGGGTATTTTCATTGGGATTACAAGTTTGCTGAATCGATACCGCTGCTGAGAATGTTTACTTTCGGCGGGATTTACCTGGGCGGCGACGACCCGGCCACACCGAAAATGGAGGGTTGGGACCCGTTGTTCAGCCGGTGGCCCCGGTGGAGCGAAGCGTACATTTATACGTTGATTAAAGAACACAGTGTGGCTTACTGGAGTAATTTGAATTCGCTTTATTTTTCGCTGCTGCTGGATTTAACCGAACGTATGAACCTGGTATTGACCTGGCATCGCCTGGGCGCCAATGAGAGGAATTTTGCGGCTTTCCCGGGTGGGGAGGGTAGGACCCGGGGCGACCTTTTGATCGGGCGGCTGGATTTTAAGATCGATCGATATTTTTCCGGGCACTTTTTATGGGAGCATTTCAGGCCGGGGAATTTTTATTTTGAGGGCGCAGCCCGGTACAACTGGCTCCGGTTCGAGTTGATGTACAGGATTTAGAAAAAGTATTTTTTACCGGGAAACGACTTGAATTTGATTTTTCATTTAACTATAATACCTTGTATGAAAAAAAATAAAAACACAAGGCCCACGGAACATACGGGACATACGAAACACACGAAAAATACGGAACGTTCTGTAAATATGATGCGTCCGTGGGTTTTCTTGAAAAGAGGGTAAGATGAAAAAGATAATTTTTTTCGCAATCATGGCAATCCTGGTAAGCGCCGTGGGCGCTGCGCAGGACAAGCAAGAGACGCAGACCGACCCGGTTAAACAGGAACAGCAGGCGCAGCAAACGGAACAAACGGAGCCGACGACCCAGGGCGTCCCGGCCGCCCAGGATAAACCGGCTCAACCGGAAGAAACGGACCTCGGTAAAGTCTATATCCCCAGGGACTTTGTGCATGCAGACAAAGATTATATCAAAGGGAATTACTATATTTCTTTAATTGAAAAGGACGGGGCCCCCTGGTTTAAGGTTTTTAATAATAAGAAGGAACTGCTTTTCGAGGAATTGGCCGTGGTTAAAGCTTACGAGGGTAAAACCAAACGATCCGGACTCAGGGTCCGCAAAGAGTTTCTCAAAGACTTCGAATACTTTCGGATACTGGTGATTAAACCGGATAGCCACCTATTGGCGTATTTCCTGGTGAAACAAAAAGAAGTCCCGGCCCCACCGCCGCCGCCGACAGGGACAGAGAAAAAAGCAGAGGAAGAGAAAAAGGCAGAGGATTTGTAAAGAGGATTTGTAATTTGTAAGCATTATATATAAGTGGGTAATGAACCGGGTTATTCATCCTCGGGGTTTACTTCATCCTGGTAGTAATTGGAGAATTTCTGATGGTCTTCTTCAGTGCAGTATTCCAGGGGTTCGGCGCCCCTGATGAAGGCCTCCCAGAAGGGGTAAAGGCACTCTTTGCCGAGCAATTTCCCGGTATATTTATCGATTTCTCTCATGATGACGCCGGAGGGTCTTTTATATTCCTGGGGTTCAGCGGTGTATTTGGCCAGGTACTTTTCCATGAAATTGACAAACACGGGGCAGGCTGCCCGGCTGCCGGTTTCTTCATTCCCCAGCTTCTCTTTTTTGTCCAGGCCGACCCAGACGCCCACGGTGACGGTGGGGGAAAACCCGATAAACCAAGCGTCGGTATAGTCATCGGTGGTGCCGGTTTTCCCGCCGATGGGGGCCTTCAAATCCCTGGCCCTGAACCCGGTGCCGGATTTTACCACCCCCTGCATTAAATAATTCATGATATAAGCGCTTTCCGGTTCCACTACCCGTTTCCTATCGGGGTAATTTTCCTCTATGAGATAGTTGTTCTGGTCCACGATTTTCCGGATAAGGTAGGGGTTTACCCTGACGCCCAGGTTGGGGAAAACGGTGAATGCGGCGGTCATTTCTTTTAGCGTCACTTCAAAAGCGCCCAGGGCAATGGACATATAGGGTCTTAGATCGGAGGTAATACCGAAATTCTTGGCGTAGCGGACCACTACAGGCGGGGTGATGGATTCGACTATTTTGGTGCTGATGATATTCCTGGATTTTTCAAAACCCCGGCGCAGGGTTAAGGGCCCGAGGAAATCCCCGGTGTGGTTCTGTGGTTCGTAAGGTTCCTGGGTCCATTCGTTATCGAAGATTGTGGGTTCATCCACGATAATTTGGGCGGGGGTGTAGCCGTTTTCAATGGCGGCGGTGTAGATAATGGGTTTGATGGTGGAGCCGGTCTGGCGTAAAGCCTGGGTGGCATGGTTCCACTTGTTCCTGGCGAAGGAGTATCCGCCCACCATGGCCTTGATTTCGCCGGTTTTGTTATCGACCGCCAGGATGGCGCCTTCAACTTCGGGTTCCTGTTCAAGAGACAGTTTCAAGG
The DNA here is from genome assembly GCA_026393835.1 of Candidatus Aminicenantota bacterium. Classification (GTDB taxonomy): domain Bacteria; phylum Acidobacteriota; class Aminicenantia; order UBA2199; family UBA2199; genus JAKAGC01. The sequence goes on from JAPKZK010000151.1 coordinate 62,785, forward strand.
GGTGCGCCGATTCCCCGGCGTCCGCATCCAGGGGACCGGTGATATCCAGTATTTTGAACAGTCCCACGTCGCCCTTTTGCATGACCCGTTTCAATTCCTTGCGGGTCCATTTTGCGTTTTCCGCGGCCAGGACGCCCCTATAATCGCCGATTTTTATAACGGCCTCCTGGCTGGCGACGGACAGGACAATGCCTTCGATGATTTCTCCTTTTTCGATTTTTAGCCGTTTCCAGGTAGGTAATAGGGCGGATTCAAGGTCAATGGTAGATTCGGCGCTAAGGATAAGGTTTTTCAATTTTCCCCGCCAGCCCCTTCGTTTATCCAGGTCCCGTAGATTTTCTTTAAGGGCTTGTTCGGCCCATTTTTGCATTTCCACGTTGAGGGTGGTATAGACGTTCAGTCCGCCGGTATAGAGCCGGATATCGCCATATTTGGCTTCCACCATTTTCCGGGTTTCTTCGACAAAATAATCGCCCACTTCGTCTTCCGAGATATCAAAGGGTTTTTTGGGCAGGGGAAAGGCGATGGCTTGCCGGTATTGATCGGCGTTGATAAATTTCAGCTCCAGCATCCGGTTGAGGACGGAGTTCCGTTTCTTCAGGCAGTTTTCCGGTTGGAGATAGACATTGTATTTGCCGTTGGGGGCAGGCATGATGGTGGGGATGAGTGCGGCTTCGGCCAGGTTGATGTCGTTGACGGATTTTCCGAAATAATATTTGGATGCGGCTTCAACGCCCCACACGCTGGCGCCCAGGAAAATTTTGTTGCAGTAGAAGGTCAATATCTGGTCTTTGGAATATTTTTTCTCGATCTGGATGGCCATCAGCATTTCCTGGAGCTTCCGCGACCAGGTTCTTTCCGGGGTCAGGAACAGGTCGCGGGCCAGTTGCTGGGTAATGGAGCTTCCGCCCCCGTAGTTCTTATTAAATATCTGGCCGATAATGGCGCGCATGGTGCCTTTGAAATTGATGCCCCAGTGGGTGTAAAACTGGTTGTCTTCGGAAGCGATTAAGGCTTTTACCAAAACATCCGGGATATCCTGGCGCCGCACGATGGCCCTTTTTTCTATGGCGAATTCCTTTACCGGGTTTCCCTGGTCGTCGTGGATGACGGTCATGATCTTGGGTTTGATATCTTCGAGGTCTTTGATCTGGGGAAAGCCTTTCTGGTAAACGAGAATGATGCCGATCAAGGCGCCCAACAAGACGACTATCAAAACGCTCAGCAGGAACAAGATACGTTTCAAGTTTTGTATTACAAATTTTCTAACGACTATTTTATCCATGTTTTTATACCTGGGTTAAGTATACCACAATTATAGGTTTTGGTGAAGGCCCCGGGACGAGGAACGCGGAGTCCGCCTTTTATAATTTGAACCGGTAAGTCAATTTCACCATGAATATATTGTCTCCGGGGGCGTTTAAGAGGTTCTTAAAGTCGCGGCCGAATTTGAAATCGCCGGCGTCGGCATAATCCGCCCGGTTCTGGGTCCAGACCAGGTAAAGGGTGGAACCGGGGCGGTATTCCCACCGGAGCACAACGGTGCCCCGCAGGGACTTGTAATTGAAATCGGGATTGCTGAAGGAAAAACCGGGCGTCGACCCGGGTCCATCGGGATCAACGGTATAGCTGCCGTCGCCTTCCCGGTAAGAAATGGTTGAAGCCCCCTGGCCGAAGATGTTGAAATCATAACTTTTGGGCCGCGCCAGTTCTTTAAACCGGTCATAGGAGCCCACGGCGATAAACGGTTGGATATAGGCCTGGAGGCTGAGCGTCGGGGTAAATATCCAGTTGAAACGAATGCTGCATAAGAGGGTTTTTTGTTTAATCTTTCCGAATATATACCGGGCGCCGTAGGCGGCGGTCATGGATTCATCGGTAATATTGGTCACCCATTGGGTGACATCCAGGTTGTACCGGTATTCGGGTTCGAGGGAGATATTGAAATTGCTGCCGGGTTTCCATTGCAGGACCGCGGAAAATGTGCGGTTTTTGCTCCCGGATGAGGCGTTCATGGAAAAGCCGTAAATGACGACTTCAAACGGTTTCCTGTCATCGGTCCGGATGTTCCAATCCCACCAGGTATGGGTGGGGACATAGAGCAGCGGCCCGCCGCGGGTCTCATCCTTCGACCACCTGGCGGGGTTGTTACTTATTTGCAGGTAAGCGCTCCAGTAATTTAAAAATTGTACATTGCCGATAAATATGATCCGCTGGTCGCCGATTTTATTACCCCCGAAATCGTAATTCCGTTGGGTAAACAAAAGGGTTTCCCAGGTTCGTATGAACTTCCCGGGTTTAAAGGAGCGGTATCCCAGCATCACATGGCCGTTGATCACATCGCCCATCGACTGGTATCCCATATCGGAGGAGTCAAATCCTGGGGAAATGGCGCCGAAGGCCACATTTACGAGGAAATTCCCCCGCTGTTTGTTCAGGACGAATCTTCCTGCCCAGCCGCTCATGGAGGTAGCGTTCTCATTTAGTTCCACATGGGCGGCGTCGGGCCGCTGGAAATAATGGGGATAGGAAAGTTGCAGTTCCCGGATGGCGGTCCGGCTTCCTGAAACCCGGGCGCCCTCAAAATACCAGCTAGCCACCCAGGTTTTGCTTTTATCCAGGAAGGTCCAACCATCCATGCCGAGACTGAAAGCATCGCGGGCCAGGGTATTTTCCAGGTTTTCGGTTCGTAAGTTCCGGGATATGGCGGCGGCCATGAAACCCAGGCCCTGTCTTCCGCCGTTAAATTCTTTCTGGGCCCGCAGCACACCGTAATAGGTAAAGGGTTCGATTTCTTGCCGGGAGCGGGCGCCGTCCAGGTCGATATGGGCGTATTCCCGTTCCGTTAAGGCGCTGAGGAACCCAAAATTCCATTCTTTGCCGATTTTCCCGGTTATTTTGGCGGCGCCCAATATGGTGGTCCATCCCGGGAAATTTACATAACCGTTAGAATCGACAGGCCCCTGGGGCGACCGGCCGATCCTGCGGCTGTAGAATAAACTGGGGCCGCTCCAATCGGCCCCGACGGCCATATTGCTTCCCCAAATGCCAAAACGGAATATATTGGCGCCTTCCATGAAAAAGGGCCTCTTTTCATCGTAATAGGTTTCAGCGGCGCTGAGGTTGATGACGGCGGGGTCTACTTCCACCTGTCCGAAATCGGGGTTGACGGTTAGATCGAGGGTTAAATTACTCTTCAAACCGACTTTCATATCGAGGCCCGCATCGATGGAGTAATCATTGCCGGTTTTAAAGGGGTTGCCTTCTTCTTTGGGGCTGAAGGCCGCTTTTCCGGCGGTAAAGGGCATCATTTCGATATAATGTCCGGGGTTAATGTCAGCGATGCCTTCCAACCGGGCAAAATGTGAGACAAACCCGCTCTCGCCTTTGGGGATCCAGACGTTGACGGACCATTCATTTTTCCGTTTGAGAAGCCTGGAAAAATGTACACCCCAGACATAATTTTCTTTCTTTTTAAAGCGCAGTTGGTCAAAGGGAATTTTGATTTCCACAGTCCAGCCTTTGTCGTCGCTATGGGTTTTGCTTTCCCATAAGCCGTCCCACGTGGCGTCCGTGGATTCATCGTTGAAAATGGAATAGTCCACCAATGTGCCGGCAGGGTTAACGGCAAATTGGTAGCCGCTGCGGCGATCATAATAGGGATCGATTGAAAAGAAAAACCAATCGGAATCGACTAGATCATCCCTACGACCGAGCTTGCTGATGATTTTACCGGGTTCGGAATCATAGAGGCGGGCGGCGACGTAAAGGGCTTTATTGTCGTAGGCCACCCACACGCTTGTTTTTTCAGTGGCGGGGGCGCCGTCCTGCGGTTCGGATTGTATAAAATCGCTGCAATCTTTCCCTTGCCAAGCCGTTTCTTTTAGCAAGCCGTCGATTTTGATGGGTTCCGTGGTCCTTTTTGCTTCTACCACCGGGGTTTCCTTCTCCGCCCCGTGAGTGGTCAAAAAAAGTCCTACGATTAACGTTAACAGTACCACTATAAAAGTCATTACCCTCTTCATGTAATTGCTCCTCTTAATAGATTAGTTTTTTAAGTTGACCGGTTTAGTTCCTCTATACTGAATGATACGGGCCTTTCACAATAATAGTTTAATCTTCATATAAAGTCAACCTGCCATGAAAATAAAGTAGCCACGGACGAACACGGACAAACACGGACTACTTTTTCATAGTATCCGCTAAATGTCCTTGATAGTCAATAAATAAGACTGACGAGGTAATGAAAATACTTATTAAGGCAAGCAATTGACTAGCAGGGTATAAAAATACCTTATAAGGAATAATTAAAGCTTATTGAGGCAAGCGTACGCTTGATAAGGTCAGCTTGGCCTCATTTAGCATAACAATGGTCTTCCGATCTATTTGTGACCTTAATAAGACCATCTAACTACTTATTAGTGCATACTTGACCCTGACACGACCAAATATCCGCTTATTTGTATTCGTGCGACCTTATCGGTCTCAAAATGACCTTTCCGGGAATATATTGATGCTGTTTTTCCCGGCGCACCGGTTTATTTTCGATTGTCGGCGATTATGGTTTAATAATATCCGTTTTGTGGTAATATTCGCATTATCTCATGAAAATTCGTGGGCCAAAATCTTTTTGTGGAACAGGCGGCGCCTGTTCCCTACCGATTTGATTATTAATAGCCGGGCCTTTGGCCCTCCACAATTCACCACTCACCACTCACCACTCACCAATCATTTTTTCCTCTTCTTCTTTTTCCCCGGCATCCCGTGCAGGCCCAGGCCCTTTCTTTTTTTCTTTTGAATGAGTTTTTTTAAGTTGGAAAGTTCCTGGAATTTCGGATGCTCCAGGGGTAAACGGTCTAAATATTCATCCAGGCGCTCCCCGGCTTCCTGGAATCGTTTGAGCTTGATTTAAGTATAAACAATATTTGCGAATGCTACAACCGTATGCTGATGGAATTCTCCCTGCATCTGATATAGGATATCAAATGCCCGAGTAACATAATCCAGCGCTGCATTGGAATTTCCCAAAAGTAAATAACTACAGCCGACATTGTGAAGTGAGGTTGCCGTATCCGGATGCTGTTCCCCAAGGAGTTTTTTTTGAATTTCCAGGGCCCGAAGCTGGTAGTCCAGGGCTTTTTTGTAATCTCCCAATTCGACATAGGTTTTCCCAACATTAAAGATAGATAATGCGGTATCCGGGTGTTGTTCTCCAAAAAGTTGTTGGCGAATTTTCAGGGCCTGGGTTTGGCATTCTAACCCTTTTTTGAATTCTTCCTGTTTTGAATATGCGTACCCCAGGTCATCCAGGATATTTGCTTTTAATTTCGGGCCCTCTCCTGGAGTTTCGGACAGCAAGGCTAATGCAGATTCCACCAGTCGCCTGGACTCCCGGTATTTTCCCCAATGATACGGGGGATACCCTTGCAGCCAGGTTAAACGGGCGACATGGCTCGAATGATAAGGTTTTACATGGTTTAACCACTGTTTTAAATGGTCCATCTCCGTCTCAAAGACGGTTAAATCCCTATATTCCTTCCTTCGTTCCTCGAACCAGTCCCCCAACCTTTGGCAGGTTTCTTTAATCCATTGCTCCCGGTGGGTAATGGGATATTGTTCTTGCAGTACCCGGCGCACCAAATGGTGAATGTCGTACCGCTCTCCATCCCGGGCCTTTTGCAGCAAATGCAGAGATTCCCCTATCTGCAATGGGGTGAATAATTCGGTTTCTGTTTTACCCAGGAGCGCCGCCAGCAGCGATACCCCCATAAAAGTAGACCCGCTCCAGGCCAGGATATCGAGGATATCATTTAATAACGACGCCTGCGCTAATACCGGTTTACTTACCTTTAAAATCAGAAAGAGGTCTTTCTCATGCCTGGTAAAACTGGAAGGCATATCGCCATTCATGGCCTCTTTTAAATTATCGGCCAGGAAGTCCCGGTAGTTTTGAAAGGTACAATTTTTGAAATAATTTAAATACGCGCCGGCAATATCGATGGCCAGGGGCAGACCGCCCAGGGCGCCGGCTATCTCCCTGCGGCTTTTTGCTCTGGTTCCGCCGGTTCCGGCAGCGAATCGAAATCCCGGCCGGATTCTTTCAACAGCAGTTGGAAAGAACGTTCATCATCCAATAATGGGAGTTCGATGGGAACGAATCCAACCGGTTGGGTTCGGCTGGTGAGGAGCAAATGGGATGCTGCGCCCACCACCGGTAAATAGGGTTCGATAGCCGCCCGGTCCTCGACATTATCGAATATAACCAGGTACTCGGACCGGGTCTGCAAACGCTGTTTGGTCATTTCCAGTATATCCTGGGGTCTCGCTTCCGGGTAAATCCAGCGGGCTTTTGCCTGGCCATTTGAATCAATTGGAAATCGATCTCTTGATCGGCGTTTATCCAGATGACGCCGAAGGGATATTCGCCGCGAAACCGGTGTGCATATTCCACTGCCAATTGAGTTTTACCCAGGCCGCCCAGGCCTTGAAAGGCGGCGGTGTGACCGATGGAAGTGGGTTTACCGGCGGTTAACTGTTCACGTACTTTTTGCAGGGCTTATTCCCGCCATACATCTACCTCCATCAATAAAATGCAGCTTGCAGTATACAAAATTATATCACAAGCCAACAGGGAAAAACAGGACCACTCGAAAAATGGTGAAAATTGGCCTGTCCCGTATCCTCGCATCCTCATCTCTGATACGTTTGAAAATTTCTTTCAGTTGTGGTATAAAGAAGCTATGGAATACCTGTTGGAAGAACGAATCGGTGACCCGGAATTATTTACCGGCAGAAAAGACGAACTGGTATACTTTTTAAAATGGATTTCCGGCGTCAAAAAAAGACAATCCCAGAGCACCGCGCTCCTTGCCCGCCGCAAAATGGGGAAAACAGCCATCCTGGAACGACTGTTCAATATCACATTCTCAAACAACAATGGCATTATCCCATTTTACTATGAAATCAAAGAAACCAAAATGTGGATAGGTGATTTTTGCAAGGATTTTTTTCTTACATTTATTTACCAGTACATCGCCTTCAAAACACGAAAATCGGAGTACTTGAAACCTGAAAACACCACCGATTTTGATAAAGTAATCGAAATAGCAAGAAAAGAAGGGCTTGATTATCTGGTAGGGATTCTTGAAAGCGCCGCCCATGCCGTGGCTCACGAAGAAGTCGATATCCTCTGGAATATTGCACGAGAGGCCCCTCAAACGATTGCTTTCAGGCAGAAGGAATTCATTGTCCAGATGATCGATGAATTCCAGTTTTTAAATGCCATGATCTACCTGGATAAAGACAAGGAAAAGGCAGCCAATACCCTGGCCGGGGGCTATTTAAGTACTGCGGAAAGTAAAATAGCGCCGTTACTGGTTTCCGGGAGCTGGGTGGGCTGGTTGATGTATGAATTGATGGCTATGTTGCCGTCACGGTTTCGATATTATTACCTCGGCAATATGCCCGAAGAAGAAGCAATCGAAATGATATATAACTATTCCCAACATTTCGAGGTCCCTGTTACGGAAGAGACA
>JAPKZK010000203.1 GCA_026393835.1 Candidatus Aminicenantota bacterium
TTCATAATCATCAAGTGATTAGAAAAATAAAACCCGATAAAACTGGATAGGGCTACATTCCTCCCCCCGTTAGTGTGCCATTTATCCATTTGCCTGGAAAGCCTCATAAATCCGAAATATAGGCTTATCTTAGTGACATTCCTGCCTGTCCCCTTCCGCTCGGAAAAGCGAATAAAAAGATAGAATGATGAATGATGAATGATGAAGAAAAAAAAGGAAGCGCGGAAGCGCGGAAGAGAGGAAAAGCGGAAAAAACAATCTGTGTGAATCAGTGTAATCGCTATTCCGTGGATAAAAAATATTCGTGAAAATTCGTGTAATTCGTGGGCCTTCTTTTCTTCGCGGTCCTTCGCGTTCTTCGCGGCTATTTTATATCAACAGAAATCCAGGGGACGCGTGAGAAAAAAGAAAACCAGGGGTAATGAGCCTGACGGTATGATGGTAAAAAAGTACCCTGGTTGAAATTTGTTAAAAAGTAATATACAATTCTATAATGAAAAAAACAAAAAAAGGTAAAAGTCTCCAGCCTGTCAATGAGAATCAAAAACCCCAGGAACGCGAACCGAAGCTATTATTAGTTTTAATGAGGTTGAACAAATGGTTTGATAATACTGTCCGGCCAGGGGAATATAAGGGACCGCTAGATCACCTGGTAGCCAGCCTCGTCTATTTAGGAGGCTGTATTATTTATCTCATTGGCCTTTATTCACCAAATCTTTATAAAATCAATGGGCCTGTCAAAACCATAGACATGTTTAGTAATGGCTACTTACTTCTCCTGGTGATTAGTTTTTCCGGGCTGGTGTGTGTTCTCGGCTTAATCCTTAAAAAAAATTTCTACCAAATTTTGGCACTCACTGCTCTTTTCTTTTTTATTTTGCACTTTTCTACCCATATAAGGTTGATTTTATCCAATCCTACAAGCAGTACAGGAACCGATATTCTAGGGATCGGATACTATTTTACCTTTTTCGGGAGTGTCATGGTTATATGCGGCAGCATTTATTTTTGGCCCATAATTCAAAAAAAAATCGACGCTTCTATAACGATACATAAGATGTCATATAAGTTAGGTAAAGGCGTTAGATTCAGAGAAATTAAGAAATCTCTCAAAAAACTCTTTTTTAAAGCAAACCTGTTTATACTGGCAGGATCTATTATTTATCTTGTTAACTTCATCTTCCTGCCCTACATATTCCTGGAGGGGGGTGCTCCCATCCCCCTTATCCGAATGTTTAATTTCGGGTTATGGTTTTTACCAGTGATGTCCTTTGCGGTAATTCTTTGTTTTTACAGTCTCGTGAGCAGGAAAGTTTTCCCGTTGACCTTATTATTGCTGCATTTAATATGCTTATCGGAAATTGTCGGCTGGGCATTTTACACAAATCCACATCCCCAGGTTCTATTAGGAGATACTTTTTACTTTGGAATTGGGTATTTTATCTTATTTCTAGGGGAATGCAGTACAGCATATGGGCTTGGTACTTTGCTTTTCCTAAAATATTATACCCCGACCTTTCGTAAGGTGTGATAGCAGTAAATCATTATATCAAGAGCAACAAATGACAGACATTAAAAGTATAGAGCCAGGAAGCCAGGCAGGCAGCGATACAACTCTCGATTTCGGCAACCGTTTAAAAATAGCCAGGGGACAACTCCATTTATCGCAGAGAGATTTTGCCGCTCAATTGGATATCGCCGGGAGTTACTTATCGGAAATAGAATCTGGGAAAACCCGGCCGGGATTTGAATTTTTTTATAAGACCAGCAAGCTATTCAAGATCAACCCCGTATATTTGCTGCATGGAGAGGGGGGCGTATTCCTGGATACAGAGAGACAATGGTATCATGACATCGATTTCGGATCGCTCAATCGCGAGGTACATGATTTAATATGGCATTTGTTTAACGCGCCGACAGTGTCGCATGCCATGTTGGAATTTTTTGCCAGGTATAAATACGCCAATGAGGATTTTATTACGGCAGAAATCAAGAAAACCCGGGAGAAAAAAGAAAAACCTTAATCCGTTCACCGCACCATGACGCCGATGGGTGTACAAATTTTCTTCTTTCCCCATTTTCTTATTAATAATTTGTCTGCCTGTCCCCTTCCGCACCATGGAGTACCTTTGTGCCTTCGTGCCTTTGTGGCTATTTTCAACGATTCAAGGTCCAGATAGAATAATTGAGTATGGCGGCAAATCCGACCCATAGGAGGTAAGGCAGCATCAGGTATCCGGCGGTCCGGTTCACGGGGAAAAATTTCCAAATGGTCAGCAGGATAAAGATCAGCAGCACAATAATATCGATCAAGGCCAGTGAGGGGCTTTTCAAGTAGAAGAAAAAGAAACTCCAGGCCATGTTGACAGCCAGTTGGATAAAGAAGAAAATCATGGCCGTTTGTTTGGCTTTTCCCGGGGAATTGCTGGTCCAGACCAGGAAGAGGGCGATGCCCATGAGCAGGTACAGGGTAATCCACACCGGGCCAAAGATCCAGTTGGGTGGGTTGAAAGATGGTTTATTAATGGTAAGATACCAGGAATGGATAGAAGCGGCGTTAAAAAGGCCGCCGATAACGCCTGCCAGTTGGCAAAGGGCCAGGGAAAAAATTAATTTATTCATATTTCCTTGCATAGTAACTCCTTTCAATTGTCAGGAATCCATTTTAGCAGATTGAAATTTTTTTTTAAATAGCGTTTGTCATGGAAATAGCCACCAAGGCACCAAGGCACAAAGAAACACCAAGGGGTTTTCTATCTCAAACAGTCAGTTGAGTTGTGGAATGGCGATTGGTAGAGTGTGTGCAACTTTTTTCTTCTCCTCTTAGCTTCCGGGGAACTTACCAGGAAGCCGGGAAAGTTTCCTCAAAGCCCTGGGAAGATTTTTCGAGGTCCCGGGAAGTTTCCCCAAGGCTCCTGGAAGATTTTTTAAAGCCCCGGATAGTTTCCCCACAGCTCTGGGAAGTGTCTGCCCAATTAAAATTTCTTTTTCTATAGGTCAAAATAAGAATTGCTGGTTAATACAGGAATCGATAGATTCCAAATCAAAAGTATGGTATAATACCTCTTTATACTTTAATTGGCAATAGAATCTTTATCCTTATTTTAAAATAAAATTTTATAACCAGGGGAAGGAGCAGTTACCAATCGCAACCGAATGGAGGAATAGTATAAAAATGAAAAAACTTAAAAATATAGCCATTATTGCCCATGTCGATCATGGCAAAACAACCTTGATCGACGCCGCTCTCAGGCAAACAGGCGCCTTCAGGGACAACCAAAAAGTGGCCGAACGTATCATGGATTCCAATGACATTGAACGGGAACGCGGCATTACTATTTTTTCCAAAAACGCCGCTTTATTTTATAAAGATTATAAGATCAATATCGTCGATACACCCGGCCACGCCGATTTTGGCGGCGAAGTGCAGCGCATTATGAAAATGGTGGATGCCGTACTCCTGCTGGTGGACGCTTTCGAAGGTCCCATGCCCCAAACCAAATATGTGTTGAAAAAATCCCTGGAACAAGGCCTCAACCCGATCGTGGTGATTAATAAAATCGATAGGCCCAATGCCAGACCTCACGAGGTGCTGAACGCCATCTTCGACTTGTTCGTCGAACTGAATGCCAATGAATCCCAATTGGAGTTTCCCGTTATTTATGCCTCAGCTAAATATGGCGTCGCCCGCTATGAGATAGAGGACGCCAACAACGACCTGATCCCCCTCTTCGACACGATTCTCAAGCATGTTAAAGAACCGGGGGGCGATCCGGGCAACCCCATGCAATTCTTAACCTCTGCCATCAGCTATGACAACTACCTGGGCAAAATGGGCACCGGCAAAATTCATAACGGCGTCGTCAAACAAGGCCAGGAAGTGGTGATTATCAAACAATCCGGGGAACAAAAGCCCTACAAGATTACCAAACTGTTCACCTATACCGGCCTGAAAAAAGAGAGCGTACCCTCCGCCGCGGCCGGCGATATTGTCAGCATTGCCGGCATCGATATTATCGATGTCGGCGATACCATCGCCGCCAGGGAGTTCCCCGTCGCCTTGCCCACTATTTTTATCGATGAACCCACCCTCGCTATTACCTTCGTGGTGAATGACAGCCCGTTTGCAGGTAATGATGGTAAATATGTCACTTCCAGGCATGTGTGGGACCGCCTGCAAAATGAATTGCGGACCAATGTCAGCATGCGCGTCGAAGAAACCGATAAAAAGGGCGTTTACAAGGTGAAAGCCCGGGGCGCGCTGCAGCTTTCCATCCTGATTGAAAATATGAGACGGGAAAATTATGAATTCCAGGTTTCCAAACCCGAAGTGATCTACCGTGAGATCGACGATGTAAAATGCGAGCCCATGGAATTGGCTATTATCGATGTGGCCGAAGAGTATGCCGGCGTCGTTATTGAAATGTTCGGTATTCGCAAGGGTGAATTGATTAATATGACCAATGGTTCCGGCGGCTATACCCGGTTGGAGTTTATTATTCCCTCGCGCAGTTTGATCGGCTTTAGAAATGATTTCCTGACCGCCACCCATGGCTCCGGTATCATCAATCATAGTTTCCATGGTTATGAACCTTTCAAAGGGGAATCGACCCGCAAAACCAAAGGCGTCCTCGTCGCCCTGGAACCGGGGGTATCGGTGGCGTATGGTATTTTCAATTTGCAAGAGCGCGGGAGTTTTTTTATCGGGTCCGGGGTTCCTGTTTATGCCGGTATGATTGTCGGCGAACACAGCAAAGACAATGACCTGGTAGTGAATGTCTGCAAAACTAAAAAATTAACCAACATGCGCGCCGCCGGTTCCGATGACGCCGTCCGTTTAACTCCGCCCCGGCAATTCTCCATTGAACAGGCGTTGGAATACATTGAAGACGATGAACTTTTGGAGGTTACCCCGCAAAGCCTGCGCATGCGAAAAAAATACCTGGATATCCACCTGCGAAAACGTGCGGACAAACTCAGAAAGGTTAGCTAAAAAGGTACGCTTTATTTTTCTTTTTTGCCACGGACGAACACGGACAAACACGGACTTAGGCTTAAAAAAAACAATCTGTGAAAATCCGTGTAATCGCCCCTACGTGGACTTACGTTTTTTCGTGTAAATTCGTGTAATTCGTGGGCCTGTTTTTCTAACTATTCGCCGCCCGTAGCGGCAAAGGTTTGGCCGCATCGGTAATAGCGCCGATCTTTACGGCATAACTGGTTTTATTCTTAATATCTTCATCCGTCACCAGGTGAACATCCAGCAAGCCGTCGGATTTATATCCTGTTCGTTGATAATTAAGTTCCGCCAGGGTCAGGCTCCAGCCTTCCAGCCACAAATTCAGTTCCTTGCGCTGCTTTTCATTGCCGTTAAAGTGAACCAATATATCGATATCGCTGCCCGGTCCGGCGGTGGCGTTTTTGGTGCTGCCGAATAAGTATAAACCTTTGACCCCGAAACGTTCCGGGTCCAGACGCCAGGCGATCCGTTCGGCAATATTATAACGCCAGCGCCAGAAATCTTCCGCGCTCCGGGGCCGGGTTTCTTTTCTTTCCAACGGCTCCGGGGGTCGCGCACCGGGTTCGGCAAAGATTCCCACCGCCTCATCCAGGTCAGCATTCATTAAAATGCGCAAGATAAGCCCATCGGCGCTCCGGGGCACATCGATGACCCGGACCGTGTCGGCAAAAGAGGCAAACTCGGGGAGTAAATCCGCCAGGATATTATCGCTGCGGGTAAAAAAACTTTCATTGAATATACTACCCGCATCATCCGGGTAAAGGGGCAAATAACGGATAGAGGCTTCCACCAGGTCCTGGAAAAAATGGGTCCCGAAAGAAAGTTCAGGCACGTAATTCCCTTTCTGGCGGGCAACCTCGATTAAAACCGCCGTATTATTGATATCCGAATAGGTAACGCCTACCCCCAGCTTAATATCCCCACGGCTGCCCCACCTGCCCGGTCCCATTAAGATAAACTGCCGCTTGGGCAATATCTTATTAAGTTTTCCCACGATGCGGCCCACTGTTTTCATTTCCGTCATATCCGGCAGGCTGTTGTAAGCTTCCGCGTCCACGTAAACCACATGGGTAATATCCGGTACATAGCCGTTGGAAATATAACGTTTCGCGGAAAATACGATTTTATTTTGGGGAATATCTTTCGGAATCGGGGCCGGTTGAATGTTCAATGAGTAGCTCTGGGGGCGACACTGCAGCAAATAGAGGTCCCGTCCGTCATGGGCAAATTCGATGTCCACCGGCGTACCGATGCTCTTTTCCAACACATCCAGGATGCAGCGCATCTGCTTGATAAAATCCGTCCGCTGCAAAAGCCCTTCAAACGTAACCACCAGCCTGTCCTTTTCAAAATCGATATTCAAAAGGGACGTCGGTTTCTGGATGAGTTGGTCCCGGGCCGTGGATACCACGTTCTGGATACCCGGGATATCGTTGCCGAATTTTTTTATCAGTTCATTGATTTCAATGGTTTCAAAAGCGTTGGCGTCCAGGTTGATAACATCGATGTGTTTGGGAGAATAGCGCATGATTTCGTCCGGGGTCACATTGACCCGCAGGTCGGGTTTGCCCGGGGCGATCAAAGTGGGGTAATCATTGGCCACGCGGTCCACGGCGCGGGTTCCCAGGCCGGGCACCAGGCGGATCAGGCCGTCCAACCGGGTGATACGGGCGGACCAGCGGAACTCATTATTGCTGAAGGCCACGCCGGCAAATGTGGGTAAGAAATAATTCCCCACACGGGCGCCCACTACTTCCTGGATCATGACCCCCATTTCTTCGTGGTAATCCAGCAGCCCCCGCTCGTTACGGTACTCGATGGGATCGGGTCCGAAAGTGGAAGCATATACTTCGGCAATGGCGTCCATCAACGCTTCCAACCGCTCCTCCTTGGAACCCTGGTTGGCCAGGAACAGGCTCTTGTACTTCCCGGAAAAAGCCGCGCCCAAACGGTCTTCCAGGAGACTGGAACTGCGCACGATAATGGGCGTATCCCCCAGGTCATCAATGGCTATCGACAGCCCGCGCATGATTTCCGGGGAAAAATACGAATTCTTGAATATCTGGATGATGTTCGGATACTCCACGTTGATTTCATCCATCTCCTTGTACTTCTGCTCCCAAACGCCCTCCAGGTTGTTGTAATGTAAAAAATCGATCAACCCGTCGGAAGTAATATACCAGGTTTTGGGGGTTTTGATCTTACCAAATAATTCTTGATACTCTTGCGAATGATTAACGATATGGCTGGCCAGGAAAAGCCCGGCGCTCTTGCCCCCTAATTTCCCATGACTCCGGGCAGGGAATATAACTCCTTTTACCAGGTCATAGTAATCGCTGATCAAAATATGATTTTTAGCGATCTTGATGAACTCCAGTTGATCGGAAAGAAAATGGCGCACCATGGAGACCCGTAAACTCTTTTCAATGGCCCGCGACACCCGGATACCCTCGCTCTCGAGATATTGAAACCGGGTAATGGCATTGAGTAGGTCGTTGAGGGATGAATTGGGGTTTTCCAGGGCCTTCACCAGGAAACGGGATTTATCGTCTTCGAGCCACTGCCGGATAAGGAATAATACCTGGTCCTCGTTCAAGCTTTCGGAAGCGATCCTGAAGATTTCATTATTGATGGTATTAATCTTATCCATGGATTCCTTGCGGCTGGGTTGGTTCATATCGCCCAAAGGCAGGGGTTTACGGGCGTCGTTTCTCATCCCGGCCCCGGTCTGCTGCAGCAGTTCTTTGGCTTCGGCCACGCCGTTCCAGCAGAGGTAGTGCAGCATTTTTTGCGATAGGTACATAAAAAGCCGCGCATTGGAACTCTGCAGCAAATCGATGATCACCCGCCATTCGCTGATGTTTTTCCTGGACAGTTTTTCCTCTGCATCCTGCCACTGGTGATATACTATTTTCAATTCCTTATGCAGCGCCATGTGGCTGATGCGGTCGGCAATGGCTTTGATTAACTGATCTTCTTCCTTTAAAAAATAATCGCCGGCGCTTTTAGGCACTTCACGGTTATATGAGACCACCAATTCCCCTACCACCGCATTATGTATTTTAATCTCCGCGGTCTGCCGCCAGGGGGTCTCGATGTACCCGGCCGAGCTGTAAGTGTTTTCTTTGAAAAGAATCTTCGCTTGCGCCGCATCTGAAAATTGAAAGCCGCTGGGGATGATGCGGATGATCTCCCGGAATAAATCTTCCAACGGGAGTTCCATGAATTTTTGGTTATGAAGCAATTCTTCCAATTGAAACAAACATTCCAACTCTTTGCGTCTTTCCCGGAGATCCCTGAACAAGGTATATAAGTCGGTATTTCTTATTGTGTTGGCCGTTGTCATTTGAATATAACTCCCTTTCGTTTTCGCCCGTCCACTTTAACGGTGAGGAACGAGTTTAATTGCACGTGCCGGGAATAATTTCCCCGGTGAAGTAGTTCCTGCTCATTAATCCACTGCCAGTCGATGGGAAATGCCCCATTTTTTGGTAATGAAAAATATAGAACGCCCAGGTTGGAAATATTGTGGAAAAAATGGGAACCCTGACTCAAGTCGATACTTCCACCGGATTCAGGCAGTTGCGATTCGATAATCACACGGGCGCCGGATATCTGTCCCCAATCCACGGGAATACCCAACCAGGGGTCTGAGGTCCCCCAACGGCCGAACCCAATCAATAAATAAGGTTTCCCGGCGTCCACCAACCGGCGGTTAAGGGTTGAGATTTCCTGGGCAATGGCCCTGGAGTCCTTTAAGGCAAAGGTCTCCGGCACTACATAAAGAATATCTTTAATATTTTCCACGCTGCCGTTGCCCATCACATTGTCCGAAGCGGCCAGCACGGCCCCAGGGGCGCGGGTAAGTTTATCTTCATCCAGGTCGATCATTTCACAGGAAACCGCCATGGGACGAACCTGGAGAAGCCCGAACCGGGTGGGTTCCTTTTTGGCCGAATCGATAGTCAGGGCAAACTCGATTTCAACATCCGTCTTGAAAGTGGATTCGCATATTTCCAGGACGGATTTTATTAATCGATTCACCGGTAATAATTCCACCTGCAGGAGCGGGGCAAAGTTGATGATGCGGGGACCGGGAAACCCGGCGCCGATATCGATGCGGTCCGATTCATGGTTATAAGTGGAGGCGATATAAATAAGGGTGTTGTCGTATTCGGCTTCCTTAAGGGATGCTTTTACCAGGTACTCCGTCTCTTTGAAGGGGTCATAGGCCGGCGGTTTGCCCATGTTGACGGCCCAGAAATCGATCTGCGTTTGCTTCAGCAGGTCCTTGATGGAATTGTAGGGCGGCGCGACGTCCGGATATTCGGGCGAATAAGTCCATACCGCGCCCCCGCCCACGATGGTTTTCCCTAAACCCAAGGCCAAGTTTACCACGCCGTCTTCGGGCCCGGCATGCCCCGTGGGATAAAAGTTATAGGACCGGCCGACCCCGGATATATTAGGATAAAACCGGTCCTGGTGGCGGAGCCCCACCACCTCCTGGATAATCACCGCCATCTTCTCCGCTTCGATTTTATGCGGGGTGGTCTTAATATAAGATTTGGCGCCGCTGAAAAATGTGGAGGCGTAAACGAATTTAATGGCTTCGGTCAACTTGCGAAATCGTATGTCGATATCGGCCTGGTTGTTGGGGATCATCTTGGTCTCGTAGATCCCGGCAAAAGGGGATTCTAAACTATCTTCCAGTAAACTGGAGGAACGCACCGCCAGCGGCAGATGAACTTTGGCGATCAAGGCCCTGAGGTCGCCCAGCAAATCCGGGGGGAGTTCCGCCTTGATGAAATGATGCGCTATTCGCTCGTCGCTTTGCTCGGAAAAAGCGATTTCGTACAGGTTGTTCTGCTCCATGAAACGGTCGAAAAATTGGGTGGTGATAACGGTTAACCGGGGAATTTCAACGATAATGGGACTGCCCCCACTACCCCCGCTCCGCCATTCCCCGAAATGGGATACGATTTGTTCCTTGATTAAGGCCAACCCCTGCGCTTTCCCCCCCAACCGACCGTCGCCGATAAAGGTAAATTCATCGGACTCGCTGTAGAAATCGCGATTGAATGGTTTGATGAAGTCCATCATGCCTCCGGCAGCCAGGGAACCCTTTTGAAAAAGAGTTCCCTGGACCCTCCTAAAACTTTTGATTAGACCCAGCCGCGGCCCTTACAGGCCTGGGCCACACGGTCGATGGCAATCACATAAGCCGCATCCCGCATGTACAATTTCTTTTTCCGGGCCAGGTCGCTTACCGCGATAAAAGCAGAAGTCATCTTGGTATCCAGCTTGCCCAACACTTCGTCCTTTTCCCAGAAATAATTCATGTTGCACTGCACCTGTTCGAAGTAACTGCAAGTTACTCCCCCGGCATTGGCAAGGAAATCCGGGATCAAAAAGATTCCGCGCTCCCTGATGACTTTATCCGCTTCCAACGTGGTAGGACCGTTGGCGCCTTCGGCTATAATTTTAACCCGTGGGTTGATCTTCTTTACACTGTCCGCATTTATCTCATTTTCCATCGCGGCGGGAATCAAGATATCCACTTCCTGTTCGATCCAGGCGTCGCCCGGCAAGACTTCATAACCCAGTTCCCTGGCTTTGTCTTTATTAATCCCGCCGAAACTATCCGTAATGCCTTGCAATTCTTTCAAATCAACGCCCGAATTTTTTTTGAAAGCATAGGGCTGTTGATCATTCTGGTCCCAACAGGAAACAACGATCACTTTTCCACCCAACTGCGTATAAAGTTGGATCGCGTATTGGGCGACGTTTCCAAAGCCCTGGACGCCGGCCACCGTGTCTTCCGGGCGGATGCCCTTTTCTTTCAGGGCTTCCCGCAACGTGAAAACAACGCCGTAACCCGTGGCTTCGGTTCGTCCTAATGAACCGCCCATGCCCACCGGTTTGCCGGTAATAAAACCCGGGTATTTGGCGCCGTGGATCGTTTCGTATTCATCCAGCATCCACAACATATGTTGGGCGTTGGTCATTACATCCGGGGCCGGGACATCTTGCAGGGGGCCGACATTTTGGGCCACCTGGCGTATCCAGCCGCGGCACAGCCTTTCTTGTTCGCGGGGGCTGAGGTTATGCGGATCGCAAATCACGCCGCCTTTGCCGCCGCCAAGGGGTATATCTACAACCGCGCATTTCCACGTCATCCACATGGACAATGCACGAACAGTATCGATCGTTTCCTGGGGGTGAAAGCGAATGCCGCCTTTCCCGGGGCCCCTGGAGTCGTTATGAAGGCACCGAAAGCCCTTGAATATCTTTTTCGATCCATCATCCATAGTAACGGGGATGCTGAAATGGTATTCCCGCAACGGGTTCCGCAGCAAGTCCCTGGTACCCTGATCCAGGTCCAATATTTCTGCGACCCGATCAAATTGTGCTTGAGCTGTCTCAAATGCGTTGTAGTTTTTTGCACACATATTCAAATTCTCCTTTTATATTTTTAATTAAGTTGTTGTTTTTAATCGTTTTCAATTTTTTGTTATTCCCAGAATGTCGCTGTAATGGGTATCTTTTATCCTGGAAAGCCACTCGCAGGCATTGACGATATTCCGTTTTGCCAGTTCGGCGGCTTCATCCCCATTTTTCCGTTTGACTGCATTAACGATTTCCACGAACCCGGCAAAAATGACGTTGTTTACAAATTCATCGTTTTTTATGAAATATTCCCAGAAAATTTCATTGCCGGTATTTAACAGGTCCATGATTTTAATCAGTTTATGATTCCTGGTCATGGCGGCCAGGAGGCGGTGGAATTCGCAGTCCGCATCGACCAATTGTCTCAGTTCTCTTGCCACGATGGCGCGGCTCATGCTGACGATACAATTCCGAAGCGAGGAAATCTCTTCTTCAGTGGCGCGGCCGGCGGCGCAGCGAATGATAACCGGCGTAATCATAAAACGGGCTTCCAATTGATCTTTAATGCGCGTCTCTTCGTCCGGCGGGTAGGAATTCTCATCCAAGGCCATGGCTTCCGCGCTTTTGGTTATATACACGCCGCTGCCCCTCCTGGCGCTCACGATCCCGCGTTCCTCCAGTATCCGCAGCGCTTCACGGATGGTGGTGCGGCTGATGCCAAGTATCCCGGCCAGGTCCCGCTCCGAAGGCAGCCTGTCGCCTTTCTTGAATTTCTGTTCTTTCACATATTCAAGCAATTCTTGTAAAGCCACATTCTTTTTCATATTTTGATTTACACCAATATCTTTTGAATGTCACATTGGTAATACCAAAGGATAGTACGAAATGCACTTTTTGTCAAGGGGGAATTTTTTTTTATTATCCATCTATATTGGTTAGACCAATTATGAAAATAAATGCCTATTTATTTGGGAAATTTGAAGGCAAGGGGCATTTAAAAGATAGAATGATGAATGATGAAAATTGAGACTACTTTGCGTGTCTTCGCGTTCTTCGCGGCTATTTTATTCGTGTTAATTCGGGTAATTCGTGGGCGGTTGGATATTTATTGGACTTTTCTTACGGGTTGACCGTCTCTATATTCTTCGCTCGATTGTTTTACGCCGTCTTTGTCCCAGAAGGAAACGATGCCGTGGCGTTTTCCATCTTTCATTTCGATTTCCATTCGCAAGTTTCCGTTTTCATACCAGTAGTCCTGGTGCAGGCCGTTTTCCTTGCCGTTATTGAATTGAGTTTGCAGGGACATATTGCCGTTTTTGAACCATTCTTTATAGGGGCCGTGTTTTTCGTTGTTTTTCGTTTGCATTTCCAGGCGTTGGTTGCCGTTTTTCAGCCATTCGCTGTAGGTTTCAATGTCGCCTTCGTCGGTGGTTTCGATCCGGCGTTCCAGTTTTTTACGGCCGGGTTCGAAGTATTCTATTTCGTGGGTAATTTTTCCATTTTCGTCCCATTCGTACCATTTACCGGTTTCAGCGCCGTTTTTAAATTCCTGCCGGTTTTTACCCTGGCCGTCTTCGTACCATTCGAACCATTTGCCGTCTTTTTCATCTTTTTTGTAGAGGCCCTGGATTTTTCGATTGGCGTTTTCATGCCATTCGATCCACATCCCCTCTTTCTTGCCGTCCAGGTATTCTTGTTCGCTCTTTTTTTCGCCGGTTTCATACCATTCGGTCCATTTCCCGTGTTTTTTGCCGTCTTTCAAATACCCTTCGGTTTCAGTATTGCCGTTGATGTAATAGGTGACCACTTTTTCCAGGCCTTCCGGGACTTCCTGCTCCTGGGTTTCTTGCTGCGTCTCCCGCGTCTCCTGCGTTTCCTGCGCCATTAAAACCAATGAAATGTTCAACAGCAAAGCGACGGCTAATATAGAAATAATTCGTTTTTTCATCGTTACTCCTTTTCAAGGCCATTAATTTACTACAAAATGGAGAAATAATCAAGATTTGTTCTTCCTTTATTCGTAATATCGTTATACTTTTATTATGCATTTTTGAATAGCCTTGATAATTCACGCGGGGAGAGTTGAATGGGGTGAAAAGCCTTGCGCTTGTCGACTCCACCCTTGCGCTGGTCGACTCCACCCTTGCGCTCGTCGACTCCACCCTTGCGCTACTCGACTCCACCTTTGCGCTACCCGACTCCACCCTTGCGCTCGTCGACTCCACCCTTGCGCTGGTCAACTCCACCTTTGCGCTACCCGACTCCACCCTTGCGCTGGTCAACTCCACCCTTGCGCTACCCGACTCCGGCCTTGCGCTACTCGACTCCACCTTTGCGCTTCCCGACTCCACCCTTGCGCTGATCGACTCCTGCCTTGCGCTGCCGTCCCCACGATTTGCGGAAATTCCCCAACGGCTTGCGGAACTTGTGCCAGGGCTTGCGGTATTTGTGCCAGGGCTTGCGGAACTCTTCCCAAAGGTTGCGCCGCTTTTTCCGGGGATTGACCTCTCAAAACTCGCTTTTAACAGTGTTAGCGCCGGGATTGAATATTCCAGGGATAGGTGAACACGCAAATTTATAGTGATGTTTCGAAAAAGCCTGAAGCATGGCGAATAAAACAAGAATTCGTATACCCAACTATTGACTTCAACTCAATTTCAATATAAAATGCAAATTCAAATGAATCAATTGTAAAAGCCTGTAACTATCACTTAACATTTTACCTTTCAAGGAGTTTCAATCATGATCAAAGTCAAAAATATCCAGGGAATTTTGTCTTTATTACCGGCGGCGGC
>JAPKZK010000058.1 GCA_026393835.1 Candidatus Aminicenantota bacterium
GACAAACATGATGAAAAAAAATTATACCCACGGATATTTCCTGGAAAGCTCGCGGATGCTAATTCAAAACTCAAAGGATGATGAACAAATCAGCGCCCTCATTCTGCCCTATAAAGTAAACGAGCAGAAATTAGAGGAAGGCCTGGCCCTATGCACCAGGGCCTATAAGGTAGAAAATCTGCAAATCAAACTACATGGACAGCAATATCGCGCCTATAAGAAATTTGAAAAAGCATTTGCCGAGGTCAATGAAGTCTGTCAAATTCATTTAAAGTTCTTAAAAATATCCTTTGAGAATGATACTGAGAAATTAAAAGAAATTAGCGCCTACGGCACTCGGTCGGCGAATATCCCCAACTGGTTTAAACAAGCCTTCGCATTCTATCAAAATACGGTGGTGGATGAAGAAGCCATGGCTGAGTTGGATTCCTACGGTATCACGGCGGAGATGTTCCAGGAAAATGAAAGTAAAATAACGGCAGTAGAAGCCGCCTATCATGCGCATAGAATCAAATTGGGCGAGGCCCAGGATGCCGTAGTTCAAAGAGATGAAGTGTTTAAGGAACTGGCTACTTACGTCAAACGATTACGCGCCATTTGCCGCATTGCCTTGAAAGACCACCCGCAATTGCTTGAAAAATTAGGCATCAAGGTCTATTCGGAAGGCTACGTAAGAGCGAAACCTAAAAAGGATGAAGAACAACCCCCCGCGGACGGCGGTACAACTCAAACGGCGGCCCCCGCGGTTCAAACTGCCCCGAACAATAATAAAAAGGGAAAAGGAAAATAACCGGCCAACGATTTCACAATCCTTATAAAAAGGGGGGGATGAGGTGGAACTTTTTATCTTGAATTCTTCTAGCTCCTGTTATATCATTAATACTATGAAAAAAAATAATCTTTCAACCAGGGGTCAAAAATGAGTGAAGCATTGAACTATATCAAAAATTCAGTCTCGGTGGGACAACCCATTATCCAGGTCATCTCCTACGAAGAAAAACGGGTCGAAAGCCACTTGAAAACAATGGCCGAACAGTTGAACCGCCCCAATTTGATCTACTGGGACATCAATAACGGCCTTACCAGGGACAACCAGGCCGTCCAGGACACCAGGGAACCTATCAAAGCGCTGGACTACGTCCTGAAAGCAAACCTCCCCGGGTTTTTCATTTTCAGGGACATCACGCCTTTTATCAGGAATTCCCCGGAAATCGTGCGAAAATTCAGGGACGCCTACCGGAAATTTAAAAATACCAAAAGTACTATCTTTCTTATCTCACCGGATGAATATTTCCCGGATGAACTGAAAAAAGAAATCGACATCGTTCATTTCGGACTGCCGGTATACGATGAGCTTAAAGACCTGTTCGACCGCTTTCTCTTTTCCATGCAAAAGTCCGGCCGCATCGTGGACTTATCCGAAGACGAAAAGAAAAATTTCATCATCGGCGTCCAGGGCCTGACCCTGGATGAAGCCTATAAAGCTTTCATGAAAGCGTTTCAAAATCAAAAGAGAATCGATGCTTCCCTGCTGGAATTTATTCACCTGGAGAAAAAGCAGTTGATTATGAAAGAAAGCGTGCTGGAGTTTTATCCGCAGCGCTTTACCATCGATGACCTGGGCGGGCTGGACAGCCTGAAAGATTGGCTTAGAAAAAGGCAGAAAGCGTTCTCCAAAGAGGCCAAAGCCTACGGCCTGGAACGCCCCAGGGGGTTCCTGGCCATGGGTATATCCGGCTGCGGGAAAAGTCTTTCGGCTAAAATCACCGCTTCTTTATGGAACCTGCCGCTCTTCCGCCTGGATATGAACCTGGTCTACTCGGGCATGGCCGGCTCGCCGGAACTGGTGTTCTCCCGCGCCCTGAAAACCATGGACTCGGTGGCCCCGGCAATATTATGGATCGATGAAATCGAAAGCGGCATCAGCGATAAACACGGCGAAGGCGCCTCTTCCCGCATCCTGGGTTACTTTCTAACCTGGATGCAGGAACATACGTCGGAACTGTTCGTTACCGCCACCGCCAACCGCATCGACCTGCTGCCGGCTGAACTGATGCGCCGGGGACGTTTCGACCAGATATTCTTTATCGATCTCCCTACCCGCGCCGAACGGGAAGAAATTTTCTCCATTCACCTGGTCAATAAAGGAAATGATACGTCCTTCTTCAATGTCCCGCAACTGGCGCAAATTACCAAAGGTTGGTCCGGCAGCGAAATCGAACAGGTGATTATCTCTGCCATGTACGAAGCCTTTAACCAGGACCGCAAACTGGCGGAAGACGATCTCTTCATGATGTTCGGGTCTTCGGTGCCCCTGTCTACCACGATGGAAGAACAGATCAAACACATCCGCAGTTGGGCCCACGACCGCGCCGTCAGGGCGTCCAAAGACAGGGAATATTGATAAAATACGATTATGAAATATATGAAAATATTTTTTTTGATTTGTTTATTTATTATCGCCTTCAATTTGCCGGGCGACGCGGGTGACGCGGGTGACGCGGGTGACGTGGGCGACGCGGGCGACGCCGTGAACCTGGGCGCTAAATATGAAGCCTATATTGCCATCAACTACTATTTAAACCTCTTTGATTTTGAAAAAGCGGAAGCCCTGGTGGACGACTACCTGGCTAAAAACCCGGATGACCCTTTTATCCTTTCGGAAAAAGCGTACCTGCTGAAAGATATCAAAAATGAACACGGGGAAGCCGCGGCGGCGCTAAAAAGAGTTAAAGCCATTTACCCCGATTATTACTATGCCAATTATCTCCTGGCCTCGCTCCTGTTTTTGTACCGCGATGCGGATAAAATCCCCGGCCTGGAAAAACCGGCGTTCCCCGTGGATGAAGCGCTTAAATACCTGGGAATATCGATAAAAAACAATGGCCAATTCTTTGACAGCCTGTTTTTGATGGGCGCTATTTTAAGCGACACAGGGAAACCGAACGAGTCCAATGAATACCTGGAGAAGGCCCTCAGGGTCAGGCAGACGCCGGAACCTTACTTTTACATGGCCAATAATTACAGGCAATTAAAAGACGTCGAAAATGAAATCCGCGCCTATAAAAAAATATTGACTTACAGTCCCTATAACCCCAGGGCGTTGTCTGAAATCTCAAATTATCTTTTAAGACGAGGCGATTTGAAAAACGCCTCCGGTTACCTTGAACGGTTATTTTTAAAATACCCCGACGATAAAAGCATCTCCACCGAATACCTCCAGGTGCTTTTCGGCGCCAGGGAGGTGGAGAAGTTCCTGGAGGTTTCAGATACCGTCGATATTTCCGGTTCCCCCTTGCTGGTATTTGCCAGGGCTTTTTTCCTGGGAGAAAAGGAACGCTATACCGAGGCGCTCCAACTGCTGAACGGATTAAAAGAAAAGGATGTTAAAACCAATCTCCTACTGGCGGATATCTACAAACGAAAAAAGGATTATTTCGACGCTTACCGGACATTACAGGGCGTCGCCGATAAGGACAAGGATTTCCTGTTTTACTCGCTGGATATGGAAGTGTTATCGCTGCTGGATATGAATCGACAGATACTGAATGTGTTTGAGCAAATAAAAAAAGACAAAGTGGCCGCGGCTGAACTTTCTTTAAGCGATTATTACAACGTCATTTTTGCCTTCAGCAATTTATACCGTGTAGAATCCCTGCCGGAATTGCTGCAGTGGATAAAAACAACCGTAAAAATGCCGGAAGAAACGGCAGCGGTGGATGAATTGGCCCGGGCAGTGGATGCTTTGTTAAAAGGGAAGACAACTATAACCGAAGGGGAGCGCTTCAAATTCGACAATAACAACTATTTGATGGTCAACCTCTACAATCACGGGGGAAAATATGACAGCGCGGCGGCGTTATTAAAGGAAATGATAAAAAAAGAGAAACGCCCGGCGCCTTACCTGGAATTGGGCCAGGTCTATATCCTGCAAAAGAAAACAACCGCCGCGGAAACGCTTATTAAAGAAATGAGGCGACTGTTCCCCTCCGACGTAGACGTTAAAAATCTTTATGCATATTTCCTGGCGCTGGAGAACAAGGAACTGGAAAAGGCCCTGCAATTATCAAAGGAGACCCTGGCGGCGGATGGCGAAAGCGCCGCTTATCTGGATACTTGCGGTTATATTCTTTTTAAAATGGGACGCGCCGGGGAAGCCCTTGGGTTCCTGGAAAAGGCCTACCGGAAAAACCCTTTTGAACCGGATATCATGGAACACCTGGCGGATTGTTATCGTTTGCAAAAGGGCGCAGCAAAAATCATTGAAATCTATCAACGGGCCATGGATAACGGCGTGGATTTTAAGGATCGCTTGCCGGAGAAAATTAAACGATTGGGCGCCGGTCAGCCGCCGACCCCCAAAAAGCGATAATGTCAAAAAATAGTGAAAGGATGAATGCCGTAAAAATGACCGCGCGCGTAAAACTTTGCCTTTTATCTTTTGTCCTCTTCTGTCTCTTTTTATTATTTAACCCGGGTTGTTCACGGTTGAAATACGATATTATCCCGGACGCCGATGCAACCTATAATTCAATTACTTTAGGGGTCAATGTGGGCATCCGCCCGCAAGAGGGAAAATCCCGGCAGAAGCAGAGTTTCAAAATACTGTTGAAATATGACGGCGCCCGGGACAAAATGCTCTTTTTATCTCCTTTGAACCAGGTTTACGGCCAGCTCTTTATCGAAAACGAGAAAGTCTTATTGATTAACTCCAAAACGAAAAGGTACTGGCGGGGGCGTTTCAAGACCCTTATCGATGAAATATGGGCGCTTGATTTCACTTATGCGGAATTCAAAGAGTTGATCCTGGCGGGAACCATCCCGCAAAAGAAAGCCCTGGAGAGCAGCTTGCGGATTTCCCTGGAAAAGGAAGAGGGCGGCGACAGACCTGCGAGGATTAAGATCGAATATAATGATGTGACTTTAAGGTTAAAGTTATCCGATCGTCGCGGCGGTAAGGGCCGCATCGATTTCTCGCCGCGCCTGGAAAAAGTGGTGCAAAAGGCCACCATCCGGGAAGTATTGGAAGAAGAGTAAAAACCGTAATAAAAGTTTTTGAAGGCTTGACAAATACGTAAAAAAACAATATATATTGTACGTACTGTTCAAGCATGGAGGTGCTTTTATGGAAGCGAAGCTTACTTTAAAACTTGACAAATATATTATTGAAGAAGCCCGGGTTTATGCGAAAAATAGAAATCTCAGTTTATCCAGGATGGTGGAGAGATATTTCAAAGCGATGGTGGAAAAAACACAAAGTAAAAAGAAAGGAAAAAGGTATTCGCCGTTAATCGAGGAATTATCAGGATTTATAAGTTTAGATGCTGATTTTGATTTCAAAGAAGAGTACACCAATTACCTGATGGAGAAGTACTGATAATGGAAAAAATATTCATCGATTCGGATATAATATTGGATCTCTTTGCAAAGCGGGAACCTTTCTATCAATATGCTGCCGAACTTTTCTCATTGGTTGAAAAAGGGATGATCAAGGCTTATGTTTCTCCAATAATTATCGCCAATCTTCACTATGTCCTGAGGAAACTCAAAAATAAAGACCTGGCAATAAAGGCTCTTCAAAAACTCAGGCTCCTGGTGAAAATACTACCTGTGGATGAAAAGATAATCGACCTGGCCCTTGCTTCCGAATTTACTGATTTTGAAGATGGGATAGAGTACTATACAGCAAAGGGAAATGGGATTAAATATCTTCTGACAAGAAATAAGAAAGATTATACAAAAGCGGATATCATAATTATGACCGCTGAAGAATATATAGAAATTTTAAAAAATACCTCCCCAAAGAGTTCGATTGGTATGTAAGAAAATGACAAAAAAGGAAATTATAAAAAAAGTAACCCAAATCATATTGGCTCATGCCCACCCGGAAAGGATTTATTTATATGGTTCGCAAATCTCCGGCGATTCGACCCTTACCAGCGATATAGATATCGCGTATGATGATGAAAACAGCCGCTTTAGCGAGTTGGAAGAAATCAAAAATGAAGCCGAGCAGATACCGACTCTTTTGAAAATCGATATTGTCAATATCGCACATGCGGAAGAGCGTTTTAAAAATCGGGTCAAAGCAACCGGAAAAGTTTTATATAGTTCCAATAAAAAATTGCGCACCCAGGACGGGTTGATAAACTTTACCAGGTCCCTTGAGCGGTTTTCCTCCGTGGTGGACCGACAGGAAAAAATTTATGAGGATGGCTACAGCGATATTTATTTAGACCTGGTGGTCAAGCGATTTGAGTTTACCTTTGAAATGAGTTGGAAGGCGATTAAAAGATACCTGGATTTTATCGGCATCGGGTGTATAAATCCGCGCAGTTGTTTTAAGGAAGCTTTCGCACAGGGATTAATAGAGTCGGAAACCGTATGGTTGGAGATGATCGAAACAAGGAATCTTTCCAGCCATACGTACAGTGAAGATGAAATTAAGGAAATCCTGGATAAACTCAACCTGTACAATGAAGCGTTTACAAACTTAAAAAAGAACATCGAAACACACCTGGGAGAGGGCAGCTAGCCATATATGAATGATACAAGAAGATATGGAAAAAATTAAATCTGCTATCGAGAAATTCGGCTGCGGCGACTTAAATTCCATCGATAAATCCAACCTAGTCGATCATGGCATCGATTCATTGAATATCCTCGCGGAGCACCTGCTGCAAGACTTACCCATCGACGCCGTCGAGAGGTTTGAACAACTTTTCAAAGACATACTAAAAGGGATTTTCAGCCGCAAAATTTCAAGCGCCGACATAAGAGAAGTCATTGCCATCCAGCAAAGGATGGGTTTTTTACTTAAATACAAATCCTACGCCATAAAAGCATCTAACCCATTAGGGTATTCCGTTTTTTTCCAGAACAAAGGCGAAGGATTCAGTTTCCAGCAGCATATCGTTCATAAAACCGAAATCTTTCATATCCTTGAAGTGCTAAACGGCGGATATGTATTTATCTGCGATTATAAAGACTGGCTTGCGAATTATGAAGAAAGCGCGTTTAAAGATTGGCTTGCCGGGAACCCCGATACGAGATATGAACGATTCCGTATCTATCCGCAGCCCGGCGATGTATTTTCCATTAATAAACTGGGCGTTGTGCATACGGTTATCGGGTGTGTGTTGGAAGAATATGCCACCGTGTCCACCGATATGGTCGACCGCCTCTTCGATCAAAATGCCGGCAAAAAGATTCCCTCTTATTTCAACCGCGACTATGCCCGGGGTATATTAAAATCGCTCAAATTCCCGGCCGCCAGCCGTCGCGTAAACATCGACGCCGATTCCCCGCAAATACCTAACCCTGGGATAACGCCTTTACCAATACCCGGGGGCGTCAGGTCGATATTGTCTGAAAGCGCCATTATCGCTTCCAGGTATGCATTCGAACCGGCAAAGACGAGCCAACGGTTCCATGACAGCCGGTGCGCTTCGTGTCTTTATTTTACCCAGGGAAAAGGGCAATTGATGGTGGGCAATGAAGAAGAAATGAACCGGCTAACCCCCCCCTCCCTACAGGTAAGCCAGGGAGACCTTCTTATCATTCCCAATGGGGTATATTATGCTTTCGCCGCTGAGGGTTCCAGCCCGCTTGAGTTGTCGGAACAAAAAATTCCTCTGGATGTTGCCTTTGTTTAATGCCTTCGGCGACCAGCCCCGCGGCGCGGGGGCCCTCTTAAATTTGAGATTTAGTTTAATACCCAGGAAACCTTTCGGCCGTGCAAAAGAACCCCCCGCATGGGGGGGTTCTGGACCTCCCAAAACTTTTATTTATTTAGCTATTTCTTCGGTTCTACCGGTTTGGGTGTTAATGGTTTCACCAGCTCTTTCGGCCCCGGGGGCGGCGGCAGCGGCGGTTCAATGCCCAGTAATTCAACTTCGAAAATAAGGGTCGCATTGGGACCGATGTTCTGACCCGCACCCCTCTCGCCGTAAGCAATATCGGCGGGGGCATAAATCGTATATTTGGAACCTACCTTCATCAATTGGACGCCTTCCGTCCAGGCCGGAATCACACGGTTAAGCGGGAATGTCGCCGGTTGCCCCCTCTTATAGGAACTATCGAATTCAGTCCCGTCCAACAGCGTGCCCCGGTAATGCACTTTTACCGTATCCGTGGCTTTGGGAGTGGGCCCGGTCCCCTGGGTAATCACTTTGTACTGCAGACCGCTGGCAGTGGTAACCACACCCGGCTTCTTGGCATTCTCTTTAATGAATGCTTCGCCGTCTACTTTGTTTTTCTCACCCGATTCTTTCCGTTTTTGCTCTTGAAGATCCTTTTGTTTCTTCTGGAATTCCGTCAATATTTTCTGCATGTCTTCCTGGGTCAACTGGGCTTTATCATCCCCGGCAACCCCGTCGTACAATCCCTGTACCAATACGGCCAGGTCGAGTTCATTTTTAATGCTCCTGAGATTCTGCCCTATATTAAAACCGATAGAATAACTGACTTTCGCTTTTTCAGTGTCAAGGCTCACCTTTTTGCCGGTTTCGCCTGCATTCCCGGTCTGACATCCTAATCCCACCAGCAATACAATCCCTACAAACATAACTACCAATTTCAAACGTTTCATATTTTACTCCTTGTTAGTTTATTATTAAAGTCTACTATAACAGAAAGAACAGAAAAAGGCAACCTCAGTTTAGAGACGCCGTCTCCCTTTTTAAGAAGAACGCGGTATGGGGGTGGGGCAGCATATTTTTAATAGATTCATACTCCTGTTCATCATCGCCGGCCCATATACAAAGTCCCTGGGGAGACGTCAAACCCAATACCTGGAAATCCGAGGTGCTGTCGCCGGCGGTAATCAACGGCGGGACAGCGCCGATAAATTGGTGGTAAGCTTCCACTTTGCCTTCTCCTACCGTAATGGGGCCGTCGATTTCATTGCCGAGAATCCCGCCGTTTTCCTCGTTCATAACTGTTGGCCGCATGCCGATGGCATGGGTTGCCGGTATATTGAAATACTCTTCCGCCATATATTGAACCGAATACGAATTGGTGGCGGAAATAATATAAACCGTATAACCCTGGTTTTTCAAATACCCTACCAGGGCTTGCATCACGGCATTGGGCCGGGGAACCGGTACTCTCACCCCTTCCACTTCCAGGAAGGGGATATTTAGAGCCATAACACGGCGGGTGGTCTCGATAACCGTTTCCGCGGGGATGCCGGCCATGGCCGTCACCATCTTTGTATAGGCTTCTTTTTTTCCCTTCTTTTCCATCATTTCCCGGCACTCCGGCCAGGAAAAGGGGATCATGGTTTTAGTGACAGTCACGGGGTGTTTTTTTTCATCCAGTTTTAATTGAGAAAAAACAGCCTCCCCGATATCGCCTTCCAGGAGGGTATTATCCAGGTCGAAGGCCGCGATTTTTCCCCCGGATGGTGGGGGGTGATCTTTAAAATAAAGATCGATGGCGTCGATTCGTTTTACTAAATCACCAGGAATCGGCGATTTCACTTGTTCAAGGTTTATTGTTTTCATGTTCATGCTTGTATTATATCCTATTTTGAGTTTCATTACCAGGAGTTTTAGGAGGTGTCGGAACCCTTTTTCAAAAGGGTTCTGACTGTTTTTGATTTTTCCCAAAAGTTATGATATCATGTCCCTTATTTCGAAGGTAAACCTAAAAAACAAATAAGGAGTAAACCGTGAAATTAATAGTAAAAACATTGGCAATTGCGATTATATTGGTGTATTTGATGGCAGCTTTGGGCTGCGGCGGCGCCGCAAAGAAGGTGGAACCCGAACCCCAACCTGTCGAACCCCCTAGAGAACTTTCTATCGAAGAGTTGCGGAAACCCGTGGCCAAAGACCCTACGATTTATAAAGCCGTAGAAGTGCTGCAGAAGTTTGGTCGCTTAACGAAGAAATACATGTCTTATGAGAAGTACCAGGCAACGGCAGGGGCGCAGGCCTCCGGCGCCATCGATCCGGACTGGTTTTACGACAGTTATTTATTGGATATGAATGAAGAAGGTTACTGGGCCAATGTTACGTTTGGAACAGCCAAAAAGGCAAAGGACAACGACCCCCGGCTGCGGGATTTAATGGAAAACCTTCCCGGGCAATCGATATCCATGAGATTAAAGACCCCTTCGGGTAAGACATATATTCTCAGCGATGCCGAGGCCGACGGGATTCTTGATTATGCCAAAGAGGCCGGCGAGGCCGGTTCTACCAGAATCGATATCCAATTATTGGACCGGATGCAGGAGAAATACACCTGGATCATCGGCATCATCAAAAAATATTATAAGAAATAACCGCGCCGCCCCACTGTGTGGCCCCACTGCGTGGGGTCTCATTTGTAGGACCAAACCGGAAGTCGTCGCTTCCGACGTTTTCCGGCCTGCGCCCTAACCCGAGTTTCCTAGTTATTTGCGGACGCACCTGGAAATGATCTCTATGAAATCATTTCCGTCCCTCCTGTCCTTACCCTAAAATGAGTTTTTCTCTACCTTGATGTTTATGTTTAGGCTTTCCAAAATTTTTTGTTGAAGC
>JAPKZK010000084.1 GCA_026393835.1 Candidatus Aminicenantota bacterium
ATTAAATTAAAACGAAAGTAATAAATACATTTTTTCGCCATTTTAATGTTCATTAAAAACAATATTATTGTTTTTCGACTGAAGCTATATGCCGAAAAATTCGATATCTAAACGATTTTCCCGCTTTTCGTTCAGACACTAATTATGCGGAGTTAAGCCATGAACTGGAAAAATTATATCACAGTTGACCCAACAATATGTCACGGTAAAGCCTGCATTAAAGGCACACGCATTATGGTATCGGTGGTTCTCGATAACCTGGCAGCGGGTCTGAATCCCAATGATATAATGAAAAGTTATCCCTCCTTGTCCATTAAATCGATACACGCAGCAATCGCTTATGCCGCCGAGATCTCTCGGGAAAGAATTCTTTTAATGACCGCTTAGGAAACCGGATGAAATTTAAGATCGACGAAAAACGAATCCGAATAAGAGGAGATAAGGACTCCCCAGGAACTTAATCGCACCGGCGGCTCGTGTGGAACAATCTTTCGGCCTCCCTGCGTTGTCCGGCGCGCCACCAGTCACAGTGGGGAGAATAGAATGATGAATGATGAATGATGAAGAAAAGAAAGAAGGTGAGAAGGTAAGAGGGTGAGAAGGTGAGAGAAAACAAGGAAAGGCGGGGGAAAAAATAGAATGATGAATGATGAATGATGAATGATGAAGTAAAAACAGGGGGCAGGGGGCGTGGAAAAAGGAAGAGAATTATTTTAATGTCCCC
This sequence comes from Candidatus Aminicenantota bacterium, assembly GCA_026393835.1. Taxonomy (GTDB): domain Bacteria; phylum Acidobacteriota; class Aminicenantia; order UBA2199; family UBA2199; genus JAKAGC01. The sequence goes on from JAPKZK010000084.1 coordinate 725, forward strand.
TAATCGTTCTTTCTTAGGGTTGCAATCGCCTGGATAAACGGATCATCGATCCCACGGCGAAAACCGCCATTTTCTACCTTGTTTTTACCTTCCCAAACGTGGGGGAACTCTTCCCCCATGTAGGGGAAACCTTCCCCCATGTAGGGGAACTCTTCCCCCATGTAGGGGAACCTTTCCCCCATGTAGGGGAAACCTTCCCCCATGTAGGGGAACCTTTCCCCCATGTAGGGGAACTCTTCCCCCATGTGGGGGAACCTTTCCCCCAGGTAGGGGAACTTCTCCCCCAGGTGGGTGACCGGTTCCCCCAACTTTTTGAAAGACTCATTTATTTCGGGGGGCGTTTCCCCGGCCTGGAAAATTGTCTCCCCTAACTCGATAAAGAGGTTTCCCGCTTGATTTGACATAAGATACAACCGAGAAATATCCCGCGCCAACATTTACTTGCCTGTCCCTGTTTTGTTCCTCAGCGGGTTTCGTGTTGTGTGCGTGTGTGCCCCCAGTCATAATAGGGGAGAATAGAATGATGAATGATGAAGTAAAAAAAAGGAAGAGCGGAAAAAGATAGAAGAAGAAAAAACAGGGAGCAGGGGCAGATTGAAGCGTCTCTATGCCGCATATTTCAAAAGTTCAAGATATACCCCCCGTTTAATAGCAGCGTTTGCTAATTTAAGCAATTCTTTATTGATTTCGGATGAAAGATATTCCTCTCCGCAATTATCGCAGACCTGCGCCGGTACATCTTTAAATACCAGGGTGGTCTGTTCTTTATCCAATACGATGGAAATTCGCCCATCAACCGTATTCCCGTGTCTACAAATTGCGCATTTCATTATAACCTCCGTGAAAAATTATCCGTCCACTTTTTTTGGTCCGGCTCATAAACAGTTATAATATATAATCTTTTTTCTGAAACATCGATACCAACAACAAGATGTAAACATCTACCGTTTACAGAATGCCCATTTATCAATAGGCTTGGAAAAGGAAAGTCGTCCTCATATCGTTCGATAATATCGCCATTTAATAAAACTTCGAGGACATCTTCTTCGTCTACATTCCTTTGGAACATTCGTTTAGTTGCATGTACTCTGTATTGAACATCCCAGTTTTGAATGTCACCTATCGTTTCAGTCAATCTGCTCATTGTTTTAATATAACACATTACGAATTATTTTTCAAGATGAAGATACGGCGACCCAGGGCGATCCTGGCGGCCCTGGACAGCCATGGATTCCCCCTGTAGGGGCAGACCTGCGTGTCTGCCCTTTTCTCGGATTTTTCCGCCTGTCCCTTTCCTTCATTGGGGGAAAAATCGGGGATAACTTTTTAAAAATTTGTTTAATCACCCGGTTTACTTTTTTGTTAAAATAGTGTATAGAATTATATAGAAGGAGCGCTGTATGGCAAAAGAAAAAAATAGTAATTTTGTACCGCCCCAGGATATGTGGGAAGTCAATGCCAATCTTAATTTCGATTTACCCCTGGCTGAGGATGATCCCAGGTATGTCGATTCGGAAAAAGGACGGGGTAAATTCAGTTATAACGAAATGTACAGGACCCTTGGAATCGATGTAAAGCAAGGAGAACTCCGGGCGCCCAGGGAAAAATCGTATAACCTTTTTTGCGGCCACAGGGGATGCGGCAAAAGTACTGAACTTCGGCGGCTGGCAATGGATTACCGTAGATTTCTAAATATGGAAGATTATGATATCCTCTATAAAATAGATCGGGGCGAAATCGCAGATGGAAATTCGCAACAAATACGGCGACTGCTTTATAACCTGGCGATTTTGGAATATAACAGCGGGTGGCGGCGGGCTCACCCTATCATTCGTCACCTGGAAGGATATAAAAAAAGGTAGCAAATGCCGCAAAACATTGATAATTCCCCAAAAGAGTTGAATAGTTTGATAAAAGTTATTCGGATGAGTCCAGGATTTTCTCTTTTGGTCGCATCGTCTAATAATGATAATTACAGGGATAAATTGATCGAGAAAATCAACGGCGCTTTCACGAAAAGTACGATTTTGGAAATTAAAGAAAACGGATTCGCCGATTTCACTGAGTTTGAGAATCATATGGCATCGTTAAGTAAACAGTTTTCAGTGATCCATGTGGTGAATAAAGGGAAACGGTTTTATAAAGATACATGGCCCGATTTTTATAAGGGACTCAATTATCACCGGGAAAAAATAGCCGGGGAAAACCCGGTTGTTATTATCTTATGGATGCGGCCCGAGGATGTTAAGGATTTTGCCTTAACGGCGCCGGACATGTGGCATTGGCGCAGCGGGGTTTTCGATTTCGAACTGCCGGTCGACCAGTTTTGGAGCCTGGAAAATGCCGATGAAATAGAAAAAGCAAAGGCGCGCTGTGATGAAATTATATTGTATCTCAAGGTAAATCCCGGTATCCAGAATGTCCTAAAGGCTTCCCTCCATCAAGAACTGGGGGAGTTATATTACGCCCTCGGCGATTATTGGAACGCCGAAATAAATATCCTGGCTGCCCTGGACTTTTTTATAAAAAAAGGGGAGGCGGCCAGACAAGAGTCTCTATATAAAATGCTTGAATCCATAAAAAAAGTTTCCACGGCAAGTACTCCTTTCACCAAAAAAGTTTTCGAAGGTATCGCCGAGATTATGTGGATGCGAGAAGAGATGAGTCTTGCAGCCCGCGTTCAGCAAAACATGTTACCTAATAAATTCCCCCCGTTTCCTCACCACCGGGAATTTGATATATATGCCAAAATGGCGCCGGCAGGAATGATGGGGAGGGTTTTTTATGACTACTTTTTTTTAGATGAGATAAGGTTGGCTTTTGCCGTGGGTGACGTTCAAAGCAGCGGCATACTGGCTGCGCTCTATATGGTGAAAGCCCTCACTCTTTTCAAAACAAATGCATTAAAATATATCGATCCGGGGGAATACCTGAAGGTCCTTAATAATGAGTTTTTCAAAGTCAAATGGGAGAACGTCTCAGACCATGAGTCTTTTAATTTATTTTATGGCGTACTTAACATAAAGACCGGAGAGGTAAACTACAGTTGCGCCGGACATCCATTTCCATTTATTATCCGGGCTATAGGAGAAGTTGAGCCAATACCATCGGTTGAGGGGATAAACATAGGTGTTTTTGAGAATTTCGTTTATGAAGTAGGAAAAATCCAACTTGGTAAAGATGATATAATATTTGCTTTCACAGACAGTATAGTAAATACCGTAAACCCCGAGGGAGAACTATTTGATACGGAAGGTTTGATAATGTATCTTGAAGGCAGGAACAAAATGTCCCTGAAAGAAATCATCGAAGGATTGTTGGCAGAAATTAAAGTGTTTGCTGCCGGGGCGCCGCAAGCCGATGATATCACCATGCTGGCGCTGCGGTTTAATTAATTTAGAGAATCACTTCCCGCATAAGCGTCTACTTTATCCGCAAAAGGAACTTTTTAATCCGTATATGGGTTTGCCCTATCTGTAGTAGACCGGGTAGAGACGGTTAAAAAAAAGCCCCGATGGAAACCATCGTGGAAACCATCGGGGCTTAGCGTTTTTATCCGCTGTTTGTTTAGCAACGCGGACACCGAATCACATTACTGGATAACCACCGTATAATCTTCAACCTCGCCGTAAGAGAATATTTCACAGGAGGTCTGGGAGCTATTCCTTTTAACCGATACCCTCATCCGGGTGGTCCCGTTTTTCCCGGTGGGAACCGTGAAAGAACCCGTCACATAGCTATTGTACAGGCCCTTGGAAACGACCGCCTCGCCGGAATCGGTAAAATCGCCGTCCTTGTTGTAATCGATCCAGACTTTGAACATGGACGTATTGGAATCGCCTTTGTCTATCCGGTAGGAAACCGATCCGCCGGCGCTCATATTCACTGTCTTGTTGGTAAAATCGGTGTAACCGGCGGCCCCGGATGTGTTGGAAAAGCCGCCGAAAGTGACTTTACTGATGTACGTCGCCGAGTTTTGCCCATAGGACTGACAATATTGGGAACCGCCGGCTTGCGTGGTGGCCGATTGCGATGCGGACCAGCCCGTCTCATTGTGGTTGGCGGATGTGTCCCTGGCTTTCACCCGGTACGTGTACTGGGTGCTGGGCGTCAGGCCGGTGTCTTGATAGGTGGCTGAAGATTGCCAACTGCTGCTGTGTCCCCCGCCGGCAGTACACTCGAAATAATATTCCACCCCGCTGGGGTCGGAAGCCGTGGAAGCGGTCATGGAAATGGCGGTGGAACTGGTGGCGGCGGGTACGCTGGCCCAGGTCATGGGATTGGGCGTGGGCGTCGTCGTATCCGGGGGCGCCGATGTGGTAAAGGTGGTGGAAGTCGTATAAGCGGAAGTCCCGGCTGCGCATACGGTCCGCACCTGCCATTCATACTGGGTACTGCCGGTTAATCCGCTGATGGCCTTGCTGGTGGCGGCGCCGGCAGTATCGATCCAGGTACCTGAACTGGTGGCCTTATACCTGACATCATAGCTGATGGCGTTGGTTACCGCGCCCCAGTTTAACGTGGCCGAAGTCTCCGTAATACTGGAGGTCGATAAACTGCCCGGTACGTTACAGGAAGGTGCGCCGGTGGTAAAGGTGGTCGATGACGTATACGCGGAAGTCCCGGAAGCGCATACCGTCTGCACCTGCCATTCGTACTGGGTACTGGCGGTTAAACCGCTGATGGCCTTGCTGGTGGAGGTGCCGGCAGAATCGATCCAGGTGCCGGAACTGGTGGCTTTATACCGGACATTATAGCCGGTGGCATAGGTCACCGCGCCCCAGTTTAACGTGGCCGCTGTGTCGGTAATACCGGATGTCGATAAACTACCCGGGACATCGCAGGATGGCGGGGTTCCACCGATGATCACCTTGTAATCTTCAACCTCGCCGGAACTGAAAACCTCGCAAGGCCCGGTCTGGGAATTGTTGGCCTTGGCCGAAACCCTCATGCGGGTGGTTACGGAGATATTGGGAATGGTAAATGTACCGCTGGTCTGGTAATGCAGCCCATAGGACACCAACCGCTCATCCGTACTGAATGTTCCATCGGCGTTAAAATCGATCCACAACATAAAATAATTGGTGCCGGCGCCGGTGTGCAGGGTGTAGGAAACGGAACCGGGGCTTAAGTTTACGGCCGGCAGCGTCTGGGTGAAATCGGAGTAAGCCGCCGCGCCCGATGCGTTGTCCAACGGTCCTACCTGGACGCGATCGAGATATGAACCCGATCCGCCGCTGGATGCACAATAGGTGGGCTCGCCGGTGGTTTTAAAGTTTACCGTCGTACTCCAGCCCGAGTTCCCAATGCCGCTGCATACGCTTTTTACCCGGTTATTATAAGTGGTGGCTTTTTCCAGACCGGTCAGGTTGACGGAAGTGGCAGAGGTGGTGACAATGGTCCAGTTGGCGTCGCTGGCTTTCTTATAATTCAATTCATAGCCGGTGGCTTCCGGTATGGCATTCCAGGAAACAGTAGCCGAATAATCCGCGATATTACTCGCGGCCAGGCCGGTGGGCGTATCGCAGCCATCGGTGTTGAATATGAAAGAGGCGGAATAATCGGACGATGCCCCACCCGGACATAAACTCTTTACCTGGAATTCATATTCAGTGGCGGCGGACAGCCCGGTTATTCCCACCGAGTTAGCGCTGGTGGTGGAAGTGGTCCAGGTGCCGGAAGAGGTGGCTTTGTACCGGTATTCATAACTACTGGCCAGCGTCACGGCGCCCCAGGTTAACGTCGCCGCGGCTTCGGTAATATTGACGACGTTCAAATCCTGGGGAATGGAGCAGGACGGACCCGGGTTCAACGAAATAATATTAGTATGGGTCCAGGTCCGGCCGTTGAGGGAACTGCCGTAAGGGTCGTACCCGAAACCTTCGCCCATCCAGGGGTCCATATAATAGAGATTGCCGTTTTGATAGCCCCTGCCCACGATAAAGTGACCGCCGCAGCAGATGCGGATCACAAAGGGACGCCCGGCGCCGATTTCAGCGGCCACTTCCGCTTCCGTCAGTATGCGCGCCACGCCGGTATTGGTTATCGATGGATTGCCCAGGGTCACCGGCATGTCGATCAGGATCATTTTTATACTACCTTCATCCGGGTCGTAATTGTAGTTCCAGTAATTACAACCCTGGGTGGGATCCACGCAGCAATTCACCGGCCCGAAATCGTGGAACGTGGAGTGCAACCGTGTGTACTCGGCGATCTCGCACTGTTGAAAATTGTTGCCGTAATAAATCAATACGCACTGGCTGGAACCGGCCCAACACCATTGATCCTGTTCTTGTGTAAGTTCAGGCACATCCAGCATCTGGGCCCATTGAACCGCGGGAACCAGCAGGAAAAACGCCAGTACCATGATGAAATAGATAGCTTTTAAGTGTTTCATGATGGTCCTCCTTATTTTGCTTCCGCGGGGGCATATTCCCCGGGCGATTGCAGCAAGTTCATACGGAATTCCCTGATTTGCGTTACGGGAAAACCGCGTTTCTCAATGGAAATGTTGGAACGAAGCAGTATCCGGGCGGCGGATTCCATGGGATAAATATACCCCGACAACTTGCTCTCAGAAGGGGAACTGTACTGGATATAATCGCACTGCATTTCGAAATCCCTGACAATTCTTCCCCAGGCCGGTTTATCGCCGGCGATAAACTTTTCCAGGAACCCCAATTCCTTTGCTAAACCTGCGCCGCTCAGGCCCGCGAACTTCCATTGGCCGTTTTCCATTTTTACGCGCACCAGTACGCGGTTCTCATCGGCCACTGTCACGGGAACCCGCCAGTAACCGGTGGGCGTATCCCTATCCAGCGAGTATTCCTGGTAAGGCAGCCCCAGGGATGCCAGGCTGAATTCTTCCCTGTTTTTAAAACCGAACTTATCCTCTTCATTTGCCGGGATGTTTTCCAGTATCCCCGGTAATTGCGCGGAGATACTGCCGGTCATCTCATCCAGGTTCTTTACCTGCGGGGCTCCCGGTTGGGTAAAGAGCGGGCCGCCGAACCACAAACAAATGAAAAACAACACAAACACTTTGAAAACTTGGTTTTTGCTTAAACGCATTTGTCCTCCTTATTTGATTTATATTTATTAAACGATTAATTTACTTTGCCTTACCGGTTTCACGTTCACCAGTCGTCGATGCGGGTTATTTAAGGGCGTCGATCCCGATTATTTGTGTGTTTTGATACTGCTCACGTTTGTGATTAAATCTTAAGAGCTATATATAGTATAAAAATGTAAAAATGGCACCTTCTTTCCTGAAGAAAGACTTTTTTTTACGATTTTTTTGTTTTATTAGCTGTCAGGCAAGATATTCCATTCGATTGTTAACTGCCGGTTTCGCTTCTTTGCCGGCAAAAGACTGTTTAACCGGCCGTGAAAATCTATCTCGACGCCCATGTTTTTCCTTTTTAGCGGTTAACAATTAATAATTAACAATTGACAATTGACAATTATCACTTTGATTTAACCTTCAGTGAGGAAATAATTATGAATTGTCAATTGTTAATGGTTAATTATTAATGAAAACATTTATTCGGAATATTTATTCACCCAGGTAGATAATCAATTTGTCATGCACCAAAACCGCCAGGTCGCGGATACTATCGCCGTTAAAGTCCCCGGAACAAAGATCATGGGGCTCATATATACTCTCAGCCGTCTGCTCATTAAACCCCGCGTCCTGGAAAACCTGGAAAACCAACTCCTCTACCAACTTTCCCTCTTTAAACCCCACCAACTCCACCGACTTGTTATTGGCGTCCAAAAGGCCGGCCATGGGACGACCCGGGCTGCCCAGGGATACAGGAAAAAGGTTCCACAATGAAGGCTTTTCCATGCCGGAGACGTACTCCGCCAGGGTTTTCAGGTCCAACGACGGGGTTCCCTCCTGCAGCCATTGAATTTCCGATTCGCCCACCATCAAAATACCGCGGCTGTCCTTTAACCGCAGCGTGGCCAGACCGGTAAGCTCTTTAACGCCGTCTTTAATATGCATGCGGGAGATTCCCCCTGCTTTCCCCGGGGAAATACGGTAAACCTCCTGGCCGGCGTCATCATAAAGTAAGTAGGCCTTCTCTTCCCCGGAACACCGGCACCCGGCGGTAAAACGGGCCGTTTCCACTCCCGGGTTTAACTGCCCCTCCACCACTAATTGACCCAGGTCACGGTCCCAACGGTAGAGCCGCGCTACATTGCCTTCGGCCACCAGGAGCGTCTGCTCCTTTTTGGGCCCGGCCAGGCCCACCACAACAACGGCCTGGGGTTTGAGCGGCGACCCCAGCGCCCTGAAATGTTCGGGCGTCAGTTGGTCCGGTTTCCCTTCACGTAAACGGTACATCACGGGTTTGTCATATGGCATAAAAAATATCACGCCCCAATCGGGGGTATTTCCCGCGCCGTCCAACGGAAATACTTCCATGGCCGCCGGCGTATTGCGAAGCCCGGTTTTGTAACTTTCAAAAGGGGGCGCATCCGGCGCCTGCGCGTTAAAGAGGTACAGCGTATAATCCAGGTTTTGATCTTTAAACAGGGTAAAAACGGTGGAATCGCCGGCGGTCGCCGCGGCCGCCGGTTCACCCGGGGCCTTGAGGAATCGGGGAAAGGCGGTTAAATTTTTATTTTTATGAATCGCCACGGCTTTTTCCGCCTCGCTGAAAACCACCAGGTCCCCCTGCCCGGTCAACGCCATGGTCTTAATGTCCCGCAAGGAATCGACGGCTGTGGGCGTGAAACTTATCCCGGCGTCGCTGCCTTTGTAAATGTGAACCTGGTTCAACAGGGGCGCGGCGACGCAGAAATCGGTGTACCCGTCGCCGTCTATATCCGCCGCCGTCCACGAGGGCGCCTGTTTCCGGCTGATGCCCTTAAGGGGCAGACGCCGGGGGATGACTTCGTTTTCTCCTTCGCCGAACAATGGTTTCCCGGCCCGGGATTCGAATCCGTAAAGGCGCAGGATCAACCCGTTTTTCAGTATCATGCCCAGTTGGCACGCGCCGCCGCCGGTCAGGTCCATTTTTTCGATGGCCCGGGTATCGGGAAGGTCCAACGCTTCTTCCCAACCGAATTGACCCTCGCTTTTGCCGGGCCGGACCCGAAGCGGCAGCCCCTCTTTGGGGAAGTAAAGCAGCAGGTCCGGGATTTTATCGCCGTCGATATCGGAGATCATGACCTCCTGGCACCCATAAGCGGAGAAATCCACTTCGGACCGGACTTTAAATTCCCCCCGGCCATTGTTTTGCAGGATTTCCGCTTTTTCCTGCCGAACCGCCAGGATATCCGGGTTCCCGTCGTTATTTAAATCCGCGATTTCAAACCCCTTGAGCTTGGTGGGGTCCTTGACGGAGAGAGAAACGGCTTTCCCGAACGTCCCGTCCGGCTGCTGGAAGTAAATTTGCACCCCCCGCTGGTCGTCCAATGTTACGATATCGGGCCGGTTGTCCCGGTCCAGGTCGGCCGCCTGGAAATCCAGGGCCCAATTGTCCAGCACAAATCCTTTTTTAATAAACCGTTCGTCCAGGGCAGGGAGTTCGTCGCCTTCGGCGGTGGATTTTTTCCGGGTAAGAACCTCCAACCGGGAAACCCGGTTATCCAGGAACAGGATATCGTCCAGGCCGTCGCGGTTCATATCGTACACCCGGAGATTGGAGGTCAGGTCGGAAAATTCGAATATTTCCATGGCCCCAAAACCGAAATCCCGCTGGTTAGCAAACAGGAAACCGGTGGTTAATAATAAAAACGTCAGCAGAATCATTCTCATCTTCATCATGTTATTCCTTCGCGTCCTTCGCGGCTATTTTTAATATTATTTCCCTGCCGGGTTATGGAACTCCCATATCACAACCAGTTCTTCGCCGTTGAATTGGTAGTAACTGATCCAGGGGCCGAAGAAAGACCTTAAGAATTCCGCGGCAGGCAGGCGATCAAATTTCAGGCCGGCAAGAAAATCGTCGAACGGGCCGGGTTTGGGGGGTGGTCCCGGGGTTTCCGGCGCTTCGCCGGTTTTTTCTTCCCCCGGAGGAGGAGGCTGCGGCTGCTGCTCCTGCGGGAGCGGCGGCGTTTGGAACCGCTGGCCGCCGGCCCTAAAAAAATTCGCAACCGGTTCGAGCCATTGGGCAATATCCGAGAACCCATAGCCGATGGCATTATCCGGGACCCGCTGGATCAAGCGCGTATACAGCGGCGATTTATAGAATTTCCGACCGGCGGCGTCGTCACGGGAACCGGTGATATAAGCGCGGAGTAACCCCAGGCGGCCGAATACCAGGTCGCCGTTTACAACGGCGGCGCCGTAGGGGATCCAGTCGACCCGCGGGAGCTCCGGCCCCGGTTGGCCGCTTTGACCGGCGCGGTCGCCGTCGCCGCCGTCTGTTCCGGCCTGCGCGGGCGGGAGGTACCTGGGCGTTTTAATACTGTAAATTTTATGTTCGTTCAGGTCCAGGATTTCGCAATTCTCCTTCATCATGTTCCGCAGCCAGGAATTTTCCGCAAAAAGTTTCCCCAGGGTTTTTTCCATGGCCATGGGATTGCGCAGTTGCCAAATGAAAAGAGAAACATCCTCCGCGCCGTCCATCCGGGAGTAGGAAGTGATTACGGTATCCAGGTTGGCCACGATATCCCTGCCGATGTCTACCTGGAGCATTTGCCCGGCCATATTAAGCCCGGCCTGGAATTGGGCGGCGGATTGCGGCCCGAAGCTTTCCATGAGGGACGGGATTTCCTGCCAGAAAGCGTGAATATTTACCCGGGTGACCTGGTACGAGAGGACATCTTCGGGTACATACCCGAGGGACAGGCCGCGCGGTATCGGCTCCCTTGAAATCAGCGTCCACAGTCCCTTATTTCCGCCTTTGCTGCGGACCCGCAGGTTAAGTTCCGAATGGGAGGGGTTTATGACCCATTCCAGCGATAGTTTGCCGATGTTATCGACGCCCATTGCTTTCATGAAGGTAGTGAAATAACCGGGTTTGTTTTTTTCTTCGTCGGAGTTCAGCAGCCGTTCGAAAAAGCCATCGGGAAGCCATGCCTGGACGCACGGCGGGCCGGGATGTTTGACCGGAGGTTCTTTTTTTAACAGCACGATACACTGTTCCACCCATTGGCGGCTGCTGCCGTTTAAATAAGTATTCCCACAGAATGCGGTCCATTCGATGAGATCGTCTTCCTCGCCGCCGGTAATATCCCGGATCAATTCCACTCCCTGGAAAGTATACCGCTGGGAGACGGTTTTTTCGCCGAGGGCTTTGCTTTCCTGCCGGGACAATTCCAGGATTTCCTTATAATCCGCTTCGTTCATTTCAGCCAGGGCGTAGAATTTACCTTTTTCTTTTTCAGCGCCTTCTTTTTTACCTTTATTACCCAATTCGATGCCGAAGATCGATTCCCCTTTAAGCAGCGACAGGATTTTGCGGTTCAGGTGGAGTACTTCCGCCATGGCCGATTCTTTTACCCGGGATAATAAAATACTTTTGATCAGGGTATCGCCCAGGACCTGGTTATTGAGAAAAGGTTTCATCTCCGGGTTATTCCACAGTTTCCCGTAAGACGAATCATCCAGGGCTTTCATGAAGTCGGCGCCGTTTGAAATGCGGATCACGATATCGACGTTTTTATCTACCAGGTCGCTGCGTTGTAAATAGTCGGCGGCAAGGAGCGGGGGCCGGGGTGCGCTGAATACGGCCAGGCATAGGATGGCGATTATTAGTATAAATTTTGTTTTCATTTGACACCTCTTTTTTTATTTACTTGCCGTTTTCTTTTTTACCGGGTTGGGGCTGCGGGGTGGGAAGGGGTAGACATAGCCGGACAGGGGGTTTGCTTCGTTATAGGCAAAGGCGTCGATATGGTCCAGTAAGAATTTTACGTGGTGGATGGGGATGGCGAAATTAAGGCCTTGCATGAACCGGGCGCCCATGTTGATTACGCCGATGACCTGTCCGCGGCTGTTGAAAAGCGGTCCGCCGGAATTTCCCGGGTTAATGGCTGCGTCCACCTGGAGAAAGACTTTCCCGGCGAAATTCCGGCCCGTATGGCTGATCACGCCTTCGGTAACCGAGCGTTCCAGGCCCAGGGGGTTGCCGATGACAAAGGCCTTTTCGCCCACCGCGACGCTGTCGTCCGGGCTCAGCACCATGGGCCGCGACAGTGGGCCGAAATCTTCCTCTACCTGGAGCACGGCCAGGTCATGGAATGGGTCCAGCGCCACGATTCGTACGTTTTTGTAAATAATGCGTTTCAATTCCTGGCCGTCTTTTTTAAAACGGGTGATATTGATGTGTTTTTGTCCCTGGACCACGTGAAAATTGGTGATAATGTAACCCTGTTTGTTGATAATAAATCCTGAACCCAGGCCGCCGGGTGAGCGGACCACCACCACGGATTCGCCGAAGTCCCGGACGCCTTCGACAGTGGACACTTTTTCCAGCGGACTGGCGGTATACAGCGTATTTTTTTGTTTTTGCTCCCCGGTTGGTTCTTGTTGTTGAGTTTTTGTTTGAATTTGCAATTCATCGGTTATTTCCGAGACTTCAGCGGCGGGGATGCGCAGGACATCATAGCCCAGGTCGACGATAAGGGCCTGTTCGGTTTTTTTAAGGATTTTGCCATCGATCCAGGAGCCGTTTTTTAGTTTCAGCACTTCCCCGCGGTTTTGCAGGGGAAAGATCAACGCTGCCGGGATAAGCACAAACCAGACGTAGAAAGCGGGATTTATTTTTTTCATATTTATATTTTATAAGAAATGAATAAAAAAAGCAAAGGGGGGGGGGAGGGAGGGGAGGAAATTTTGAATGATGAATGATGAATGATGAATGATGAAAAAAACAAGATACATTGGTGAAAATTCGTCTGATTTGTGGGCCGAAATGTGGCGACGGAGCGACAGGGTTGATGGCTAATCCAGGTCTATTTTAAAAATCGGGGTATGGTTTTCTTCTTTTGGGGGTTGGGGTGGGGGGGCGGGTTCCTCTTTTTTGCTTTTGTAGGCCGCCAATTCTTCTAAAGACGGCAGGATGTGCAGTTTGGTGGTCGCATCGGATGAAAAAGCCATTTCCACCATTTCCTCGTCGTCGATGCCCAACACCTCCAGTACTCTTTTTCTAAATAGCCGTCCCGGCAGGGGTTTCTCGAAAAAATCACTGGCGCCGTGTAGGGTGAGGGCCTCGTGCTTGTAATCCGCTTGTTTTAACTTATCGCTGATGATAATGATTTTGGTGGTGGGGTAATATTCGGATACGAATTTTGAGAGTATGAAACCATGGGATTTGGGCAGTAGGGTTTCAGTAATGAGTAAGTCGAAGTGAAAATTTTTTAATAGGTCTTTTGCCGATTCTTCGGACCTGGCAATGGTAATCTCGAATATTTTATCGTGCAATATTTGTTGTATTGCCTCGATTGCAGACGAACTGTACTCGACCAGTAATATGTTTTTTTTCATGATACCTTCAAACCGGATTGATTCTACAACATCTTAAAAATTTTATCAAGTAGTAAGCGAGAAATTAAATTTCCCAGGATTCCAGGATTTTCCCACGGCGTGCACGGAAGCGGGAAACAGGAAAAGGGACATGCAAGAAAAACTTAAGGCGCCAAGTATTTTTCTTCGCGGTCCTTCGCGTTCTTCGCGGCTACTTTCACATCAGGCAGATGCATCAGGCCCCCGACAGGTTACGGCGACCCCCCGACAAGATTCTTGAACCCCCCGACAGTTTGCCGGGACCCCCCGAAAGGTTGCGGCAACCCCCCGACAAGTTGCCGGAACCCCCCGAAAAGTTGCCGGAACCCCCCGACAGTTTGCCGGGACCCCCCGACAGGTTGCCGGAACCCCCCGACAGGTTGCCGGAACCCCCCGACAGGTTGCCGGAACCCCCCGAAAGGTTGCCGGGACCCCCCGAAAAGTTACCGCGACCCCCCGAAAAGTTGCCGGGACCCCCCGAAAGGTTACGGCGACCCCCCGAACGATTGCGGCAACATCGCGAAAGATTTCTGTAATGCCGGGAAGGAGTTCTGGGCGGTTCAGGGTGATTTCTGTCCTACTCCGAGAGGATATCGGATGGCCGCGAATAATTCCCGGCACTCTTAAACAAGCTCCCGGATGGCATCGAAAGGTTTCCGACTGCCACCGGTATATAAAGTGATGGCGCAGACAGGACGAATTGATCTCCCGGTGGTGCAGCAGGGCAGTATAAAAAAATGGGGATTAACAACATTGACGTATTGACTTTCTTCGATTTTTTTTCTATTATGCAATTATGGAAGAAAATGAATTAAGCAGCATTTCAAATGCAGATACTCTTGAAAAAATGGGTGAGTTTTGGGATACCCACGACTTCACAGACTACGATTCTCCGGATGCCCCTGATGTTGAATTCAAAGTGTTGTGTACTGTACCAATCGAGGAAGAATTGTTTTCTTTAGGGTCAGGAAAAGGGACATGCAAGAAAAACCACACTTTTCCTACTATTAAACCTTTACAAGACTATAACTTATATTCCGCCCCTTCCCCTGGTTGACTGCAAGAATTCCTTTACTCGTCAGGTCGGCCATCTCCCGGTAAGCTGTGGCGCGGCTTACCCTGGTCATGGATACATATTTCCGCGTCGTCAAGCCGCCTTCAAAACCACCTGGCCCCACATCCAACAAACGATTAATCACCTTTCGCTGGTTATCAGACAGGGAAGTCTGCCCATACCTCTGCCAGAAAGCCGCCTTTGCCAGGACGCCTGCCACCAGGGTTTCCGAATAGCCGATGGCCCGGTCCATACAGCCCAGGAACCACAAAAGCCACTCGGTAATATCGCCGTCTCCTTTTTGGGTTTGTTCCAGGATATCATAATACATGTCCCGTTCCGCCATGATGCGGTTTGCTAAACTATAAAACCGTATGGGCAACCCTTCATCTTGCGCCAGCGCCATGTCTGTTAATGCCCGTGCAATACGGCCGTTGCCGTCTTCAAACGGATGGATGGTAATGAAATAAAAATGCCCGATCCCTGCTCGCAACAGCCCCTCTATTTCCCCTGCACTCTCGGTCCACCAGGAAAAAAAATGTGCCATTTCCTTTTCAATTCTATCCGCCGGCGGGGCTTCAAAATGGACCCGTTCCCGCCCCACAGGGCCTGAAATCACCTGCATGGGCTCCGCCCCCCGCCATTCCCCTGCCCGAATACGACGCAAACCCGAATAGCCTGTAGGGAATAACGCCGCTTGCCAGCTTTTCAATCTTTCCGCTGTAAGGGGTTTATCATAATGCGTCGCGGCATCCAATAACACTTCTACCAATCCATCCGCGCGACGGTTCGCGGCAGGTAAGCCCGCGGTAGAAAGCCCCAGACGCCGGGCTACGGAAGAACGCACGGAATCCCGGTCCAATTCCTGGCCTTCGATCGATGCGGTTTTAACCGCCTCTTCAATCAAAATCTCGGCCCCCGCCTCCCGGCTCAGCACCATGCCCAGGCCCTGGACTTTACTTAATAACTGACCCTGGCTGAAACGGGTTTTTCCCACTGCCTCAATCAAACGGTCATCCCGCCATCGGAACCCAGGCCAACTATTGTGCTGCCATATATAAAGCATAAATCACTCCTTATCGCTTCAAATTCTGAAGCAATTATACGCTGTATTCGCTTCATTTACAAGTACAAAGGCAAAAGGAATGTCCAAAACAGGCCCACGTTATCAGCGAACACACGGAAAACACAGAAGTCTAAACCGATGGGTTGCCTTTTACCCCTATCTTTTGTATAATAACTATCTAACTTTCCGAATTTTGAAATGGATCAAAACCAAAGGAGATCAACTATGTCGGATAATTCTCTAATAAATGAGGAAACAAAGCTTGAGAAAGTCCTCAACCTGCACGACGACTTTCCTCCCCCTACCTACGAAGAATGGCGCGCCGCGGCCGAGGCAAGTTTAAAGGGCGTTCCTTTTGAAAAAGCCCTGGTTACGCCTACTTACGAAGGTATCAACCTGCAACCCATCTACTGTAAAAAAGATATCGCCCACCTGCCCCACCTGGAAGAGAAACCGGGGTTTGGTTATTACTCCCGGGGCGCACGGGCAGAAGGCTTCCTGGGCCAGCCCTGGGAAATCTGCCAGGCGATTAAATACAGCCTGCCGGAAGAATTTAACCGCGCAGTGAAACATGACCTGCAAAAAGGCCAGACGGCCGTATACCTGGTCCCGGACATTGCCACCCGCATGGGTCTTGACGCCGATGAGGCCGAAATCGGCAATGTCGGCGCCGATGGCGTTTCCCTCTCGACCCTTGGGGAAGTGGCCAAAGCGCTGCAAGATATCGACCTGGGAAAATACCCCATCCATGTGGAAGCGGGGTTCCAGGCCCTCCCCATGCTGGCCGCCCTGGCCGCCCTCCTGCGCAGCGAAAATAAACCCCCGGACCAAATAAAAGGCAGTATCGACGCCGACCCCCTGGGATTTTTAGCCGCAAACGGCCAATTGCCTACGACATGGAAAGTATTGTGTTCCCGGATGGCGGCGGCAACGGGCTGGGCCGCCGCCAATATGCCGCTCATGAAAACCATCGGGGTCGGCGGCGTCCCTTATCATAACGCCGGCGCCGGCGCCGTGCAGGAACTGGGCTTTGTACTGGCCACGGCAGTGGAATACATCGACCGGCTCAGGGAAGAAGGTTTAACCATCGATCAAATCGCCGGGAGTATGCGTTTCACCTTTGCCGTAGGGCCTTTTTTCTTCATGGAAATTGCCAAACTCCGGGCCGGCCGGATGTTGTGGGCAAAGATCGTGGAATCTTACGGCGGCGGCAGGGAATCGCAAAAAATGACCGTCCACGGCGTCACGTCTTATTATAATCAGACCCAATACGATCCTTATGTCAATATGCTGCGCACCACCACCGAGACTTTTTCCGCGGTAGTGGGCGGTGTGGACAGTTTGCAGACCAACCCTTTCGATGAAACCCTGGGCCTGCCGGACGAATTCTCCCGCCGCGCGGCCCGTAATATGCAAATTGTTTTAAATGAAGAAGCCCACCTGGGACAATTGATCGATCCCGCTGGCGGCTCTTATTTCGTGGAACAACTAACCGCCGAAGTGGGGCAAAAAGCCTGGGCGCTGTTCCGGGAAATCGAAAAACGCGGCGGCATGCTCGAAGCCCTTCAGGATGGTTTCCCACAAACTGAAATCGAGGCGGTTGCCGAACAACGAAGAAAAGACCTGGCCAAACGGAAAGCTACTATCGTGGGCACGAATTCTTATGCGGATGTGAAAGAGAAGAAGCTGGAATCCCGGACGCCCGATTATGAACAAATTTATAAACTAAGAATCCAACAGTTAAAGGAACAAGAGGAAGCGCAGGCGGGGGCGGTTCACGCTAAACCCTGCGATACCTTGCCCTGTATTGCCGGTGGATGCGGAGATGAGATCGTTCAAGCCGCCATCGACGCCATGACAACCGGCGGCTCCCTGGGTATGCTCTCAGGGGCATGGAAAATCGGCGTTAAAACGCCCATTACTATAAAACCTTTACGTTTCCACCGGGCCGCGGAGATTTTCGAAGGGCTGCGCGACGCCGTCGCCGCATATGAAGCCAAAACCGGCGCTAAACCGAAACTGTTCCTGGCCACTATGGGCCCCCTGTCCCTGCACAAAGCGCGGGCGGATTTTTCCAGGGGATTTTTCGAAGTGGGCGGTTTCGATGTCATTTACCCGGACGGCTTTGAAACGCCCCGGGCCGCCGTGGACGCCGCCTTACAGTCCGGCGCGCCGGTAGTGGTAATTTGTTCCACCGACGAGACTTACCCGGAACTGGTTCCCCCCATTACAAAGGAATTGAAAGAGAAGAACCCCGGGATACAGGTAGTGCTGGCCGGGTATCCCAAAGACCAGGCGGAGGCGCACAAGCAAGCCGGGGTGGATGCGTTCATTTACATGGGCGCCGATGCGGCGGCCGTTCTTTCCGATTTGTTGAAAAAGATAGGAGTACTCTCATGAACACCGATGACAGGATAAAAACCGTGAAACCGGATTTTACCAAAATAGATGTGACGTTTAATCCCATAAAAATTTCCCGGCAAGAGTGGGAAAAACAATTGCAGGCCCGGACCGGGAAATCATTGCAGGAGTTAACCTGGCTCACCATGGAGCAGATCGCGGTGAAACCTCTTTACTGCAGCGAGGACCTCCGGGGGTGTGGGCACATGGATTATCTTTCCGGCATTCCCCCTTATTTGCGTGGGCCGTATGCCGCCATGTATGTACAGCAGCCGTGGACGGTCCGGCAGTACGCCGGGTTTTCCACCGCCGAAGAGAGCAACGCCTTTTACCGCCGCAACCTGGCCGCCGGTCAGAAAGGGTTGTCGGTGGCTTTCGACCTGGCCACCCACCGCGGCTACGATTCGGATCATCCTCGGGTGGTGGGCGACGTGGGCAAAGCCGGCGTGGCCATCGATTCGGTGGAAGATATGAAAATTCTTTTCTCCGGCATCCCGCTGGATAAAATGTCGGTTTCCATGACCATGAACGGGGCTGTGCTGCCGGTGCTGGCGTTTTATATCGCGGCGGCGGAAGAGCAGGGCGTGACGTGGGAGAAACTGACGGGCACCATCCAGAACGATATCTTGAAAGAATACATGGTGCGAAATACTTATATTTACCCACCGGAACCGTCGATGCGCATCATCGCCGATATTTTCAAGTTCGCCTCGCAAAATATGCCCAAATTCAACAGCATCAGTATTTCCGGTTACCACATGCAGGAAGCCGGCGCCACCGCGGACCTGGAAATGGCGTATACGTTGGCGGACGGGTTGGAGTATGTGCGTACGGGCATCGCTGCCGGGTTGGATATCGATGACTTTGCGCCCCGGCTTTCTTTTTTCTGGGGCGAGGGCATGAATTATTTTATGGAAGTGGCCAAGCTGCGGGCCGCCCGCGTGATCTGGGCCAAATTGATTAAAGGTTTCAACCCGAAGAACCCCAAATCCATGGCGCTGCGGACCCATTCGCAGACTTCGGGGTGGAGTTTGACCGAGCAGGACCCCTTTAACAACGTGGCGCGGACCTGTATGGAAGCCATGGCCGCCGTGTTGGGTCATACGCAGTCGCTGCATACCAATTCGTTGGATGAGGCCATTGCGCTGCCCACGGATTTCTCGGCCCGGATTGCCAGGAACACGCAGTTGTATTTGCAGCATGAGACATATATTACCAAAGTGACAGACCCCTGGGCGGGGTCCTATTACGTGGAAAGTCTTACCGACGCCCTGTTGAAAAGGGGCTGGGAGCATATCCTGGAAGTAGAATCCTACGGTGGGATGACCCGGGCCATCGAGGCGGGGATTCCCAAAATGCGTATCGAAGAGGCGTCGGCCCGGCGCCAGGCGCGGATCGATTCGGGTCAGGAAACCATCGTGGGCGTCAATAAATTCCGGCTGGATGAAGAAGCCCCCATAGAAACCCTGGAAGTGGACAATACCGCGGTGCGCTTATCGCAAGTGAAGCGGTTAGAGTCGATCAAAGCGAAGCGGGATGAGAGCGAAGTGCAAACCCTGTTGGCTGCCTTGACCCGTTCGCTGGAGACAGGGGAAGGGAATTTATTGGAGATATCTATCCGGGCCGCGCGGGCGCGGGCCACGTTGGGCGAGATTTCCGACGCCCTTGAAAAAGTTTGCGGGAGGTACCAGGCCATGACGAAAACCATTGCCGGTGTTTATAGTTCGGAATATATGAGCAGTGAAGATGATATGGTGGAGAAGGTGCGGCATATGACGGATGAGTTTGCCGAACGGGAAGGCAGGCGTCCCAGGATATTGATTGCCAAGATGGGGCAGGATGGCCACGACCGCGGCGCGAAAGTAGTGGCCACGGCTTATGCGGACATGGGCTTCGATGTGGATGTGGGTCCATTGTTCCAGACGCCCGAGGAGACGGCCCAACAGGCGGTGGAAAATGATGTGCATGTGGTGGGTATGAGTTCGTTGGCCGCGGGTCATAAGACGCTGCTGCCGCGTTTGGTGGAGGAGTTACAGAAGTTGGGCCGCGAGGACATCATCGTTACGTGCGGCGGCGTGATACCGCCCCAGGATTACGAATATTTATACCAACAGGGCGCGGCCGCCATTTTCGGCCCCGGCGCCAGGATCCCGGAAACAGCCATCAAGATCATGGATGAGATAAACAAACGTTATTAAGAAGGCGGGGGCGGCGCGCCCTTCCCCTCCCTGTGAATTTTTTTTGGAAATTGAAAATTTTTTTTAAATGTGCTATACTACCGGCTAAAACTAAGGGCCTTTATTAATCAAATAATTCCCTTGAAACTTTATGCAAGTACTTCTTTAAAAAGTCGGTTTCTATTATTGCGGCGGAAGCCTGTGTAAACTTCAATTTAGATATCTTTATATTCGAGGTATACCGTGGAAAAATTAGACCCCATAGATATTGAAAATATTCTTGCCTTAACTCCCTTGCAGGAGGGAATGCTCTTTCATTATATACAGGATTCCCAGAGCGAGCTTTATTTTGAACAATTATGCCTGGAAATTTTCGGGGAAATCGATGCGCGGCATTTTGAAAAAGCCTGGAATATTGTCATCCAAACCAATGAGATGTTACGAACCGTATTCCGTTGGGAAAAACTGGAAAAACCTTCACAGGTCATCTTGAAAGAACTCCCATGCGAAATAAGATTTCATGACCTTTCGGGGATGGACAATGATCAAACGAAAAAGGCGTTGGCAGAAATCAAAGCCAAAGATAGGGGCGAAGGATTCGAATTAACCCGGGTTCCGTTTCGGGTCATTTTATGCCGACTGGCTGAAACGCAATATGAAATGATTATCAGTAACCACCATATTTTATATGACGGTTGGAGTAATGGGATCATTTTGAGAGAGTTCTTTGACGCCTATCATTCGTTGTGTAAAGGGGAACAATCGCTCAGAATTCCTGCTAAACCTTCCTTTAAAGAATTTATCAAATGGCTTCAAAACCAGGATAGAAATAAACAAGAACAGTACTGGAGAGATTATTTAGCCGATTTTGAAACGCCGACGGGACTGCCCATAAAAAGAAAAACAGGCGAAACAACGGGGGCGGGAGAATACTCGATTATCCTGGAAGAGGATATACGAAGTAAGTTAGATGCTTTTATAAAAAACAACAAAGTCACATTAGCTTCGGTTTTCTATTCAGCCTGGGGGATATTGCTGCAAAGATATTGCGGCAGCGAAGATGTCATTTTCGGCGTCACCGTATCCGGCAGGTCTGCCGGGATAAAAGGAATCGAGGATATGGTGGGGTTGTTTATCAATACGATTCCTTCGAGAACCCAAACAACCCCCAATGAAAAAATAATCGCTGTGGTTTTGCGAACAGATCAAGTATTACGGGAGCGTGAAGCGGTTGAGAATACATCGCTGGTGGATATCGGGAGTTACAGCAGCGTGGACGGCGTGGGATTGCTGTTCGATACGATTGTTGTCATTGAGAATTATCCGCTGGACGATATTGTGTGTAGAGACGTTGCGCGCAACGTCTCTACTGTTCAATCATATTCCATCAGCGAAACGACCCATTATGATTTGTCTGTGGGTATTATACCGTTTAATGAGATTGAAATTAAATTTTCATTTAAACGTGAATTATTTGAGAAGAACGCCATTGAAAATTTGGCCGGCCATTTTAAAGGAATCATTCAAAATATAATTGAAAATCCGGGAATGGCTTTATCTCAATTAGAAATAATATCCATTGAAGAAAAGAACCGGGTATTATATGAGTTTAACGATACTGTTGCAGCATATCCTGCCGATAAAACCATTCACCAATTATTCGCGGAGCAGGTGGAAAAGTCGCCCGACCGCATCGCGGTTTTTGGCCACGGACGAACACGGACAAACACGGACAATAATGTAGGGGCAGACCTGCGTGTCTGCCCTGGTTGTTTAACCTACCGCCAATTAAACCGGCAATCCGGTCGATTGGCCGGTTTGTTAATCGAAAAAGGCATCCAGCACGATGCCATTGTGGGCATTATGGTAGAACGGTCTGTTGAAATGGTCGTCGGAATTTTGGGCATATTAAAATCAGGAGGCGCGTATTTGCCGATCGATCCCGATTATCCGCAAGAACGCATCGATTATATATTAAAGGACAGCGGAGCCAAATTGTTGGTTACCACCAACAATAAAGAAGGTGAGAAAGTGAGAAGGTGGGAAGGTGAGAAAGTGCTTTTAGAATTCATCACTCATCAGTCAAACCATCTTTTTTTTCATCATTCATCATTCATCATTCATCATTCGAATCTCTCTTATTTAATCTACACTTCCGGCTCCACCGGGAAACCCAAAGGCGTGCTGATTGAACATGCTTCTGCCGTTAATTTACTTTTTGCCATGCAAAACCAATACCCTTTTTCCCCAGCCGGTACCTACCTATTAAAAACATCTTATACGTTTGATGTTTCGGTAACAGAGCTTTTCGGGTGGTATATGGGCGGAGGGAGGTTGGCGATATTGGAAACGAATGGTGAAAAAGACCCGCTCGTCATATTTGACTGGATTCATCGATATCATGTCACTCATATTAATTTTGTACCTTCCATGTTCAATGCATTTTTAGACTTTGTGACTGAAAAAAATAAAGACCGGTTAGCCGGTTTGAAATACATTTTCCTGGCGGGAGAAGCATTGTTACCGTCGCAGGTAAAGAAGTTCACGGATTTAAATACATCCATTGAATTGGAAAATATTTATGGCCCGACAGAAGGAACGGTCTATTCCAGTCGATATTCATTGTCCGAATGGAACGGGATAGGCAATGTCCCTATTGGTAAGCCATTACGCAATATAGAACTATATATTTTGAATAAATATAATCATTTGCAGCCGTTGGGTATACCCGGTGAATTGTACATCAGCGGCGACGGGGTGGCCAGGGGTTACTTGAATAACCCCGAAATAACTTATGAAAAATTCAAAATTAAAAATTATAAATTAAAAATTAAAAATGGAAGCGGCGCCCTTCGGGCGGATTTTCATCATTCATCATTCATCATGCATCATTCGATTCTCTACTGCACCGGCGACCGTTGCAAATGGTTCTCGGACGGCGGCATCGAATTCCTGGGCCGGATTGATCAACAGGTCAAGATCAGGGGCTTTCGCATCGAACCGGGGGAGGTAGAGAATCGTTTATTAAAGCATGAACAGATAAAAGATGTGGTAGTATTGGCTAAGGAAGATCCCACGGGGGATAAATACCTGGCGGCCTATTTTGTATCAGGGCGAGAAATCCCCGGTTTGGAATTAAGGGAATATTTAGCAAAGGATTTGCCGGATTATATGATACCGTCTTACTTTGTACAGTTGGAAAAGTTACCGCTAACTCCCGGTGGAAAAATGGACCGCAAGGCATTACCCGCGCCGAAAGTAAATGAAATAGCCGCCTATGTGGCCCCCCGGAATGAGATAGAGATGAAACTGGCGGAAATATGGGCCGGGATTTTAGGTAGAAATCTATCCCAGGATCGGATCGGGATCGATGATAATTTTTTCCGGT
>JAPKZK010000204.1 GCA_026393835.1 Candidatus Aminicenantota bacterium
CATGGGGCTTCTTGTCTGGATATCCGGCACCCACGAAATCAAATCCAACCGTGAGTCGGGGTATGGAAGATACGATATCATGATTATTCCCAGGGACATCTCCAAAACCGGTTACGTCATCGAATTCAAAACCGTGGATACGGATGAGAAAGAAACAGAGGATATGGCCATTACAGCAGCGCTCAACCAGATCGAAGAAAAAAAATACGAAACCGAATTGATCGAAAAAGGAATCCAAAATCGTAAAAAACTGGCGATCGTCTTCAATGGCAAAGAGGTTCATGTAAAGCAGGGCTAGGTTAGCTATAAAGTCCGAAGGACTCCGCTTCCATTTATCATATATAATTTATCGTTTATAATTTATAATTTTTACAGAGCAAGGTGCGAGTCTTGACCGCATCGGGAATTATATTCGCAACTGGCTTCGATGGGTGAATGCCGGTATTTCTTTCAGAGAGAGAAAAAGTGCCAGGCCAATTTTTACCCGTCCTACTTATAGGGTGCACGCGCCGCGTGCCTAGCCGAAGCGACCGGTGATATATTCCTCTGTTTTTTTGATCTTTGGTTTTGTAAAAAGCTGGATCGTGGATGAAAACTCGATTAACTCACCTTCATAGAAAAAAGCCGTGTAATCGGAAACTCGCGCCGCTTGCTGCATATTGTGAGTTACTATAATAATGGTGTATTTGCCCCGAAGCTCGCCGATTAACTCTTCGATCCGTGAGGTGGCTTTCGGGTCTAACGCGGATGTGGGCTCATCCATTAATAATATTTCCGGTTCCACGGCTAAAGCCCGGGCAATACACAACCGCTGCTGCTGCCCGCCGGACAAAGACAATGCATTCTCATTCATACGGTCTTTCACCTCTTCCCATAACCCGGAATCCCTTAGACTTTTTTCCACGACGGCCAATAATTGGCTTTTATTTTTAATGCCGTTATTAATGCGCGGGCCATAGGCAATATTGTCGAATATGGATTTGGGAAAAGGGTTGGGCTTCTGGAATACCATGCCTACCCTCTTCCGCAGCAGCACCGGATCGACCAGGGGGCTATAAACATCTTCGCCGTCAAAATATAATTTTCCCATTGCCCGGCAGCCGGGGATTAAATCGTTCATCCGGTTAACGGCGCGCAAGTAAGTACTTTTTCCGCAGCCGCTGGGGCCGATAATGGCGGTTACTTTACCGGCGGGTATCGCCAGGTTGGCTTTGCGAATGGCTTCTTTCTCCCGGTAAAAAATGGAAAAATCTTCGGAATAAACGTGGATATTTTCTCCGGCCAGGGCCGTCAGATCGGCATGCGACATGACGTCCGGGTTTATATTAATCGCTAGATTCATGGTCATCATCCCCTTAATTTCTTAGATATCCTGGCCCTGATAATGATGGCGGCCAGGTTTAGTAAAAGCACCAACAGTATTAGTGTAAAAACCATCCCGAATTGCACGTGGCGGATTCTCTCCACGGCTTCGTGTTCGGTCACCAGGTTGTAAATATTCCAGGGCAGGGCCGGTGTGGGCTGAGTTAAGGTTTGAAACAGGTTTAGCGGTTTCCCGACGCTCACCGCCGCGGTGAAAATAATGGGCGCGGTTTCCCCGGCGGCGCGCCCCATGCTGATGACAATGCCTGTTAAAATTCCCGGCAGCGCGGCCGGTAAGATAACCGTGGTGACGGCCCGGAGTTTACCGGCGCCCAGGCTTAATGCGGCTTCTTTATAAGTTCCCGGCACTGCCTTTATGGCTTCTTCCGACGCCCGGATAACGGTGGGCAATACCAATAACGCCAGGGTCAACGATCCGGCCAGTACACTTTTGGAACCGGATACTTTGACTGTGTTTATAAAAAATGCCAGGCCGAAAAGACCGAAAACAATACTGGGCACCCCGGCCAACGTGCTGATGAACACCCTGAGCAAACTAACGATCCTGCTGTTGGGCCTGGAGAACTCGGCCAGGTATACGGCCGCAATGATTCCCATGGGTATGGCGAAAAGCATGGTTCCCAGTACCAGGTAAAAAGTCCCCAGGACTTCGGTAAAAATACCGCCCAAAATGTGCGAATCAAACGATGTGTCTGTGAGAAACCGCCAGTAAAAAGTAAACCTGGGCCGCATCATGTTTTCGAAATTGATCTCTAAATAAGGGAATAGTTTTTCCAGGGCAGTGCCTTTGTATTCATCGACGCGGGGCGCAAGAACTTTTTTCCCCATGGCGCGGGGGTCGGAATAATCCCATTTTTCAATGAAAAGGATTCGCTTCAGGGTTTCCCGCGCCATATCCCAGCGGGTTTCGCCGTAACGGTCTCTCATCAGTACCGGTTGTTCAGTCCCGGGGGCGGGTCCCAGCAGGCGGTGGACTTGTTCCTTTAATTCGCGCAAATCCCGCGCGTATTGACCGCTGTTGGGAATTTCACCGTTATCCACTTGCTTTATAAAGTCTCCCAGCATCCGGTAAACCGGTTCCCGGTATTTTTGGACGGCGTCCGCTTCCGCCATGATGTCGTTCTTATTTCCGCGGTTGAAGGCTTCATAATTGAAGCGTCGGAACTCCACCGTACCTTTAAATAGGAAAGCGCCGAGGCCGCGAATAATGATAGGGGCAAGGACGATAATCAATGAGGCGGACAGCAGGAAAATAGAAAAGAAACCGAGTCCGCTGAAAGAATGATCCAGTATGCGCCGGGTTTTAAGTCTCATGGTTCACCTGTTTACACTCCCCATTTTTTTTTCGAACGGGCTGTTAGCCATTCGCTGATGAGATTGCTGATAAGAGAGAACAGCAGCAGTAAGAGGGCCATGGCAAAGAGAACGTGATACCTGGCCGAGCCGGTGACATGGTCTGCTTCGCCCATATCGCCGGCAATGGTGGCGGTAAGGGTGCGAATCGGTTGAAAGACATCATACCAGGGCTGGGGAACCTGGGCGGCGTTCCCGGAAGCCATCCATACCAGCATGGTCTCGCCGAGGGCCCGCATCACGCCCAGGATAATGGCGGCGATGATCCCGGATTTGGCGGCCGGGATAACCACTTTGACCAGGGTTTCGGCCCGTGTGGCCCCCAGGGCATAACTGCCTTCTCTTAACTCCCTGCCCACGGCTTGCAGCGCATCCTCGGACACGCTGACGATCGTCGGCAACGCCATAATGGCAAGTATTATAGAGACGTTTAAAGCATTGGCGCCGCTGGAAATGACGAGGCCGGAGAATACGCTATAAAGCTTATAAAGCCCGTAAACAATAACGCCTTCCAGGATAATGAGAATGGTTGTACGGTGGATTTTAGCAGGATTTTCAAATAGTTTATTTGCCAGGGTTTCGCTGAGAATATAGGTAAGAATGAGGCTGAGGGGGATTCCCATTAACCAGACGGCTATACCCAGCAGGTGTCCGCCGCTGCGCTGCAATAACGGGGCAAACACCACCAGGGCAAAAAATCCGTAGGCCACCGAAGGGATGGCCGCGATGATTTCGATTACCGGTTTCACCACCTGGCGGACGGAAAAGGGCAGGATATCGCTTAAGCTGACTGCTGAAAAAATGGCCAGCGGCACGGCGATCAACGTCGAAAGGAATGTGACCATGGCGCTGCCGAAGATGATGGCCAGTGCGCCGAATTCCGCGGGGTTCCCGCTGGGATACCAATGGATACTGAACAAAAATTCCTTTATCCCGCGCAGTTTAAAAAAGGGCAGGGCATCCCGGGCGATAAACAGTAAGATGAAAATAACGGCAATCATGGACACAGAGGTAACGATAAACAGGGAACCTTCCATAAGAAAGTTGGACAACCGTTTGGTTCGACCGGCGCCTTTACTGACGTAGATGCTTTTTTTAGCTTTTATGAAGTTTGTCATATTCGTTTACAATATCCTTTTTCCTTCATCCCATTTTCCACCCCGCGGATTAAAATTGAATGAAGAAACCGTTAATTTTTCATTAAGACCCTTTTTATTCCCCAATTGAAATCGTCGGGCATTTCTCTTATAATATAACCTGGAGTAAATGATATGAGATTAATAACCGAATTCAAACGAAAACTGCGGAAAGACATCGGCGCACGACTGGCCCAACTGCGCGAAACCCTGGAACTGTCCAGGAATAAGATAGCGGGCAAAATTAACATCAGCAGGGCCGCTTTCCAGAGAAATGAAGAAGGGCAATGGTTCCCTGAATATTCGACCCTGGTTAAACTTTCCGGCGTGTTTGGAGTTTCGCTGGACTGGCTCCTGGTCAACAAGGGTCCCATGTACTATAAACAGAAAATTGCCGAAACGGAAAATAGCGACGATAACTCGGTAAAGAGCCGGAACGGCTCACCGGTAATGCGGGAAGAGTACCGTGATTTGCTGGATAACATGGAAAAATACCCGGTTCTGAGGTATGAAGTTTTGCTCCAGGTCCAGAAGTTCCTGGAAAGCAAGCAGGGCCAGCCGGGTCCTGTCCAGCCAGATGAACAGGGGCCATAAGACTTTATTAAACACCAATCTCAATATATTAATCAACGCTTTAGTCATATTATTCATCGCGACGACTATATTAAACACCGCGAATGTTTTATTAATCACCAAGCTGCGCATATTAATCATCACGACGGGCATATTAATCAGCGCGACACTTATATTAATCACCACTTCAAGTATATTAATCACCGCCACCGATGTATTATTCACCCCTTCGGTTATATTAATCACCGCTTCAGTTATATTAATCGACGCGAAAGTATATTAAACGCCGCCGCACGTATATTAATCATCACTTCGGGCATATCGATCACCGCATGGTATTTATTAATCCCCCCTTCATTTATATTAATTTACAAAGTATATTAAAGGAAAAACTCATTTTGCCATCCCCTTTGGGATGAAGCTCCCCGCTTTCCAGGCGCAGGTAAATTTCCTCCGCACGATGCTGAGCGGATGTGTAAAAATAAGGAAGGCCAGCCGCCGTTCAACCCCGGCGACTGGCCTTTTGTTACAAATTATATGTGTTTCGTGTTTCAATAATTGGTCACGGGGATAAAACCGATATCGGTCACAATCTCCTGGCCTTTCCTGGTCAAATAGAGGTTGACGAATTCAAAGAGCTTTGTTCCCAGTGTGGGGTAATCTTTGGTTACCATGTACAGGGGCCTGGAAATCGGGTAAGTACCTTTTTTAACCGCGCCGACGGAAGGATAGACGCCGTTAATTTCCAGGGCTTTGACGGAATTATCGATAAAACCGATGCCCACATAACCGATGGCCCCCGGCGTGCTTTGCACCCTGCTGCGGATAGCGCCGCTGCTGCCGACGTATTCGCAGTTTTTGGCGATCTTTTCACCCTTGAGAACTTTGGTCTCAAACGTTTCATAGGTGCCGCTGTTGGTGTCGCGGCTGATGATGATAATGGGGGCGTCGGGGCCGCCCACTTCTTTCCAGCTCTTGAACTTGCCCAGGTACATACTTTTAACCTGGTCCAGGGTCAATCCTTTTACCGGGTTCCCGGGATGAACGATAAGGGCGATGCCGTCGAAAGCAACAACATGGGGCACCGGTAACACTTCGCTGTGCACGGCGGCTTCATATTCGTTTTGTTTCAGCAAACGGGACATGGTGGCCACCTGGCAGGAACCGTTGATTAACGCCTTGGCCCCGTTGCCGCTGCCGGATTCCGAGACCGTGATGTTCACACCGGGGTTATTGCTCATGTAATATTCGGCAAATGCCTTGGCAATAGGACCGACGGTGGTGGAACCATCGACGACGATCTTTTCATTGGCCCCGGCGCCGAAGAGCATATTGGCGCTCACTATAAGTAACATACTTAACATAATGGATAAGAGTTTCATTTTTTTTCCTCCTCTTTATGGTTTCTGATTAGAACTGGTAATAAAAGGTGATGTTAAACTGGGAAATATCTTTGGGTTTAACACCGCCGGCGTTTTCTTTATAAGTGACCAGTTTAAGGTTGGGCATGACCTGGAATTTCGGGTGGATGTTCCAGCCCAGGCCGACGATAAATAAATTGGTCTTGTAACCTTTTTCGATGAGCAAGAAACGGTCGTTGCCGCTGACCAGTGGGTCGGTAGTCATATCGTAACGTACGATCGCTTCTACGAATTTATTAAATTTGGCAACGGCAAAAGCGGAAAATAAGCCGAAATCCACATCCGCTTTCCCTGTTTCTTTAATCGTTTCCTGGCCGTAGTTCAAACCGACGCGGCCCCAATCGCCCTGGTAACCGGCAAACGCCTGGAGCAATACTGATTTTTTGGCGGCGGAACGTTTTACATAATCGCCGCTCACTTCAAACATCCAGTTGGCATTGGGGTTAACGGTAAAACGGGCGGAAACCTGTTTGTACTTATCGATTTCTTCCTTGTAACTGGAATAATTCCCGAACATTAAACCGTAGTTGAATATTTTCCCGGCGTCGAAACTACCTTTTAAGGAAATCCCAAAATCCCTGGAATTCCTGGTTTTGTACAGGTCAAAAGGGGTTTTTTCCAGGTGCCGGTAGCCGTAAAACTTTTCGATATTGCTCCAGGTCAGAGATTCCTGGATACCGATTGCAATGGCGTGCGTCGGTAAGAACTGGTAAGAGATATACACATCCTTGACAAAAGGTGTAATGCTCAGCTCGCTGGAGCCGAATTTACCGTCGCTGTGCATTTCAAGCCGGGCGCGCGCTTTAATTTTGTCTGAAATGTCGGCGTCATAGGTGATGTAAAGTCTTCTTAACCAGAAGCCGTTCAGTTTTTCCTGGCTGGCGTTATTACTTTTGAACATATAATAGTAATCTCCGAAAGCATATGCCGATACCCCGGCATTAACAGGCATTGCGGCGATCGCTAACAGGATCGCCCCCACTAAAAACACTAACACTTTTTTCATAGAAATCATTTTTTCCTCCTGATTTTGATTTTTTTATTTCAGGTCATATTTTCCTATAGGTTTGTTAAATGCAAATGAAAGAACCATTAATAATCGATTAATAATTTTATTATAGGTTCCAACCATTTGGAAAAAACCGGCTAACCGTTACCGGTTCATAGAAGTGGCGTATCTCCGGCAGTAGAAAAAAAAAAAAGGACTGGTCCACGGATTACACTGATTGACACGGATTTAAGCGAAGACGTTTGCCTTGTGACGTTTTCGGCACGTTCACCTTCCCTGGGCCGGGGTGTTTTTCACCCCCGCGGCTCTTAACCAATTATTGAGAGATTATTAATCGATTCTACACACAATTGGTTTACAATACAGGGGAAAAGAAAATTAAGGGACAGCCAATTTTTTCCCCTTTACGGCTATCTACGGTTAAATTTAACCCGGCACTGAACAATAACTCCGGTTTAGCTATTTTCTAACCATCCCTGGTCTTCGCTGTATGCAATCCCTTTTTCCTTGCAATAATTTTCGGCTTCCTGGGTAAACCCGCTCCGCGAAAAAATAAAACCGAGTGCACGTTCCAGGTTTTCATACGCTTTCAGTTTTTCAAATTTAACAAGAAACCCATCTACCTCTTCCTTTGAAAACTTCCGGACATCCCGGCATTTGACTTCACCGATTAGCGAATAATCCCCAGGGTCTTCAGCCCGGGCAAATATATCGATATTAAAACTGTGTGAATTTTCCGGTGAACGATTGTACTTCCAGGCACTCGAATAACGACTGAAATTAAAATCACAGGGCAAATTCCGTGTAATCGATTTCAAAAACTCATTGTCTTCATCCGCATGAACCCGTAACCGATCCACGATCAAATATTCGGCAAAATAACCTTTCTGGTAATTGTACTTCCCCTGCAATCTCCGGTATCGACGTTTGAGGGTATTAAACGATCGATCGTACTCTTTTTTTATCTCTTTTACATCGAATTGCTCGATCTCTTTTTGATAAACGCCACGGAATACTTTATCGAAAATATTATCCGAAACTCCCCGGTAATCGAATGCGGTTTGCCCCTGTGCGATAATATCGGATTTAACCAGGGCTTCCAATTTCAATTCCAGGTCCGTGTCGGGCATATCGAGTTTGAGTTCATCCTGTAATTCTTTGCGGGTGACTTCCCGGTCCCGGTGTTTACACAGGTACAGGACGATGCGTTTTGCGTTTTTGTCGTTAATACGCGGTAAAGCGCTCTTGATATATTCCATCCAGGTATACTTGATAATTCCACGATTATCGAGGGTCTCAAATTCAAGGGTTTTCGAGAGCCCTTCGATCGTGGTAAGGTCTTTTTTCTCGTAACCGGAACGAAAGATCGAACTAATATAAAACGGGCTTCCTTCTGCGATTTGAGTAGTGAGATATGCCGTTTCTTCGGTTACAGGGACATTGAAAAATTGCGAGTATTTGTAAACCATCTCAAAAGCTTCATCTTGTGGCATGTTTTCGAGGGGGTAATAGCGGAACCTTGACGGGAGTAATTTCATTAACATATTCATCAACCAGCCGACCCAACTCCCGGAAACGAGAAGTGGTGCAAATTTGCTTTCTGCCGTGCTTAAATATCCGCCGGCTATTTTATCTGCAAGGTTTTTGCATTCTTTATCCCGGTAGATCATGGTCTCAAGAAACTGGAACTCATCGATCATTTGGACGATGAATTCCTTTTGCCTCGAAGCAATTTTTTTGGGGGCTTCTCGAGTTAGTTCCCAGAGCGCATCGACATTTTCTTCTCGATAGGCATGGGATGCTCCTTCGATAAATCCCACCAAATAATCAAGTCCTTCTTTTTGGGCGATTTCGATTGCTTTTGAAAAATCGATGTTGTCTGTATCGAGGTATTCGGTCTTTCTTGATTTGAATGCAATATACTGGTAAATAAATGTGAGAAAAAAACTTTGATAAAAACTCAGCGCCCACATCTTTGTCTCTTTGATCTCATAATAAAAAGGGATGACCCCATCATTTTTGAAAAAGATAATGTTAAACAACCGTTCCAGGATAGCGGTTTTACCCATTTTACGTCTGGCTAACAGGGCTGTACTCATGGATTTTTTCATTTTGATACCGTTAATCCATTCAAGGAAAAATTCTAATTCCTTTTTGCGCCCGACAAATAATTCCGGTCTACCGATTCGTTCTTCTAATGCGTATATCATACGTTTATGTATACCATAAAAAAAAGAAAATATCAAATCTTTCAATCGCAACTATTCAGTCGATATAATAAATGAAAATTACGGAAAGTTACGGGACAGGCCAATTTTTTACTTCTTAACCGATAATTCATAGTTTCTTTATCAAATCTTAACTATAGACAATTATTATAGTATAAGGAGGTATGAATGGAAAACATCAGTGTACTTTTCCTGTGTGTTCACAATTCAGCCAGGAGCCAGATGGCAGAAGCGTTTTTGAAAGCCATCGGAGGAGAACGATTCGAGGTTGAAAGCGCGGGATTGGAGATTGGGACGCTTAATCCCTATGCCGTACAGAGCATGGCGGAAATCGGCATGGATATTTCACAAAACCGTTCTAAAGGCGTTTTCGAATTCATCCGCATAAGTCGCCGTTTCGATTACGTCATCACGGTTTGCGACGAAGCTAGCGCCGAACGCTGCCCGATTTTTCCCGGTTTTACCCGTCGACTCCATTGGAGCTTCCCTGACCCGGCCCTTTTTACAGGAACCGATGAAGAAAAAATGATAAAAACTCGCGGCGTAAGGGATCACATCCGCGAGCGAATAGCCCGGTGGCTGGAAGAGTTAAGT
Organism: Candidatus Aminicenantota bacterium; assembly: GCA_026393835.1. Lineage (GTDB taxonomy): Bacteria > Acidobacteriota > Aminicenantia > UBA2199 > UBA2199 > JAKAGC01. The sequence goes on from JAPKZK010000204.1 coordinate 9,698, forward strand.
TCTGATGAATCTTCCATGCATAAATTACAATGAAACAAAACGATATTGGGTATTTGCTGGCCACGGCGGCAGCCAATATGTTGTTTCTATTCGTTGCCCTACAGGCGCTGTCCATAAAAAAAAATTGGAAGGGGGTTAGAAAATGGGCAGAAAAAGGAGCAATGTTCATGATCGTACCGTTTGCATTGGCGGCGCTGGTTAATTTTTTGGCGCAGCAACCGGCCTGGACCGTGATTATCCCTTTGCTGATGCTTTTCTTCCTGGCCGCGGAGGGGATATTCGATGCGCTAATGAAAAGCAGCAAACCCTATCTGGCGCCGGTCATATTCAGGGGGTTATTTTTTGTAATGGCCGGGTTGGGGATGACGATTTACGCATTTGCCGGCGGAACGGCCGCGGGTTTCATCACCCTGGGTGCAATGGCCGCCGCCGGTTGGGCAGGCTTTCTCAGCACTGGTGCTTGAAAAACATGGACGAAATCAAAGACACAAAAAAAGAAAAAAAGTCGATTTTTGTTGTCGAGGATGAGCCGGATATCCTGCAATTGATTTCCATCAACATGGAGAAAGCCGGTTACGACGTTAAAAAATTTACAGAAGCGGGCCCAATGATAACCCTGCTGTCCCGGCAAATCCCGGATTTGCTTATCCTGGATTTAATGCTGCCGGATTACGACGGCCTCGATATTTGCAAAACATTAAGAAACGATACCCGGTACGCGGAGATTCCCATCATTATGGTGACTGCTAAAACCGAAGAGTTGGACATCGTACTGGGTCTTGAATTGGGCGCGGATGATTATATCACCAAACCCTTTTCGCCGCGTGAGCTGACGGCGCGGGTGAAAGCCATTTTACGGAGAGGCAAACGCCAGATCGAGAACGGCCGCAAATCGATCGTTATCGGCGACATTATGACCATTGATCCGGCCAAATACGAAGTCCGGGTCCGGGATGAAAAAATCGCCCTCACCTCCACGGAATTCCTGATCTTAAAATTATTGGCGGAAAAACCCGGCTGGGTCTTTTCCAGGGAGAAAATACTCAATGTGCTGTGGAGTGATGAAAAAGATGTGTTCGACCGTACCGTGGACGTTCATATGAAAAATCTGCGGGACAAATTGGGTGACGCGGGAAAACTTATTAAAAGCATTCGCAGCGTCGGGTATAAGCTGGAAGTGTAATTTTAACACAAAAAAGGAGGAATTAAAATGTCCGCACATTTAGAAAAAGCCATTAATAATTTACTGAAACAATTAACCGCACTCAGTGCAAGGGTGGAAGAGAGCGTGAAACGGTCGTTTCAAGCGCTGGATGAAAACAACGCCGACCTTGCCCGGAAAGTCATCATGGAAGATGAAATCATCGATAAACAAGAAATCGATATCGAAGAGGAATGTTTGAAGATTCTTGCCCTACATCAACCGGTGGCCATCGATCTCCGTTACCTGGTGGCGGTGATGAAAATCAACAATGACCTGGAACGCATCGGCGACCTAGCCGTAAACATTTCCTGGCATACCCTGGACATCCTCTCCGAACCTTTGCTGAAAAAACCTGTTGATTTCCAGGAAATGTGCCGACTCTCGCAATCCATGTTGAAAAGAAGCCTGGATTCCCTGGTCAACCTGGATGCAAATACAGCTTATGCGGTCCTGAAAGAGGATGACGAAGTAGACCGTATGAATGCGGAATTGTCGGCAGAAATTGTAGAAGCGATCAAAAATAACCCCGCGAAAGCCGATGTCCTGGTGCTGTATATTCATATCGCCCGGCACCTGGAGCGCATCGCGGACCACGCCACCAATATCGCCGAAGATATTATTTACTTAATCGCCGGTGAAATCATCCGCCACGGGAAATCGATTTAAATAAATGACCCCGCCAAAACTATGATAAATATCCTGGTAAAGAATAACGGCTTACCCATCCCGGAGAAAAGCCCGTCGAGAATTTTCGAGCGGTTTTACGTGGTGAATAAGTCCCGCTCACGGAAACTGGGCGGCACGGGATTGGGATTGTCCATCGTTAAACATGTGGTGATGCTGCATAAAGGAGATATCTCCGTCGAAAGTACCAAAGAGAAAGGATATTGCCGCCAATAGCGCCTTAGATCCCTTTCTTCTTCCGTTTCACTTCCCTGGCCAGCGCCGGTAGGTATATTTGTATTCATGGAGGGCATTTTCTTCTTCTTCCAATTGTTTCATTAATGTAAGCTTTCCCGCCGCTTTCTGTAATTGTCTCAGCATCATCTCCTGCAATGCTCCTGGGACTTGAAATCCAGCATTACAATTTCTTCATCGATGATGGTGTTGCAAATTTGCCTGACCCTTTATCCCGCCCTAAGAGCTAAGAGCTTCATCGACTTTGCACGTTTGCACGCACCGCCCCCTGGTTTTGAATCAAGGTAATAATCCAATCGATTTGTCAAACCGGATTCGGTATGCTATAATATAAAGGGTGAAGGAAAATGAAAAAGAAAAAATTGCCCATCGGGTTTTCGGATTTTAAAGATGTGATAACCGGCGATTATTACTACGTGGATAAGACCCTTTTTATCAAAGAGGTCATCGACAGCGGGGATAAAATTCTTCTTATCCCACGCCCCC
>JAPKZK010000078.1 GCA_026393835.1 Candidatus Aminicenantota bacterium
ATGCTTGACCACAATGTTTCGCGTGATTGGTTACCCGCACACGCCATTGCGCGACTAAATGTCATACGAACAATTAACATTACCAATTCCTCTCAATTGGTTAGATTGGCAGGGTTTTAAACCCGGCACATCCCAAGACACCAAGGCACCAAGGTACACCAAGGGGTTCCCTGCTTCCTCCTGCGTTCTCACCTTTCATCATTCATCATTCATCATTCATCATTTTATCATTTAAATCCTTTAACTCCTTTTCATCGTCATCGGTTGGAATGCCCATGGATTTCTTGGTCTCGATGGCTTTTCGCCAGAGTTGGGCCTGGGCGTGGGGGTCGCCTTGTTTTTTATATATTAGTCCCTGGTTCCACCAGCAAATGGCCAGCCCGGCGCGGTCGCCCAATTGCTCTTTGATTTTTTCCTCTTTCTGGTGCAGGGCCATGGCCTCCTCCAGGCGACCCCACGCTTTCAGGATCACCGCCTGGTTGCCATAACACGCCGACAGCCCGGCGCGGTCGCCCAATTCATCACAAATTGCTTCCACTTTGTTAGAAAGCGTCATGGCCTCCTCCAGCTTTCCCCAACCCTGTAATATCAAGGCCCGGTGACTGTATACCGCCCCCAGATCCCACTGGTCCCCGGGAAATAATCTCTCCACCGCTTCGGTTAAACGTATATAAAAATGGCCATAACCGCGATAGGTACAAAATTTAACTAAATCATAAAGCCATTGTTTCAACCGCGTGTCTTTCCGCTCCACCGCCGCGCTAAACGCCTCTTCCAACTGGAAATAATACCGCTCTTTCACACTGTAATGCACATCCTTATCCGTAAAGATTTCATGCACTACATCAATAAATTGCTCCAAATACGGCAACTTCCCCTCGGTTTCCCGTTTCCCTTGCAAGCGCACTAAATCCCGCACCAACTGGTGCAACTCATAATACCGCTCCCCTTCCATTTCCCGGCGCTCACACCAGGAATAGGTATACAGGCGCTCGAATATTTCCGCCAAACCTGGCTCCTTTGCCTCTGGCAGGTCAGGACCCTTTTTGAAAAAGGCCCTCACGGAGGGTGAGGTCCCGACACCTCCTAAAACTTTTGATAGTTCAAACCTTTTTAGGAAATCCAATGGGACCGGCCCCGGACCGCATACGGCCAGCAACGCCAACACCTCTCTCAACTCCTTCGTCAACACCTGCGCCGATAAATCAAACACCGCCTCGATAACCCGCGTGTCACTCTCTACCTCCGCACATCCCCGCCGCAACAATTCCAACCGCTCATCACTCTTCAATTTATCCCGCAGCTCCCTCACCCGATAATGCGGCGTATATACCATTAACGAAATCGCCTGCCGCAGCGCTATAGGCAAATATCCCAAATCCCGCGCTATCTCCAGGTAGATTCCCCTATCCTCCTCCCGGTATTCCCTGCCCATCATCCGACAAAACAACGCCAACGCCTCTTCCTCCGTGAATTTATCCAACGGGATTTCTTCCACCTGCAAGCCTCTGCAAAAATTCCACAGCTTACGATATATATCCCGGTTGCGGGTAGTCACGAGAAAAGCAGCCGAAGTTTGCTGGGGAATCATATAACGCAAATCCTCCCATTTCTCCACGTTGTCCAACAAAATCAAACAATTACGGTCCCGCAGCAAATAGGCCACCGCCTGCAACGCCGCTTCAGCGTCCGCGGGTTCTGTTAATTTTACTTCCAGGCGTTCCGCCAATGCCCTGGCAAATGACATGGGCGTATGTTCATCGGCGCGGAACAAAGGCAATACGCCGTCTTTAAATTTATCCCTAAACCGCTGGGCCGCTTCCAGGGCTAAAGCGGTTTTGCCGACGCCGCCAATACCGTCGATGCTGTACAACCGCCCGGTAATGGCCTGCACTCCACCTCCCCTTGCCGCCGCATCGAGATTGGCCGCCATGGCTGCCAGTTCCTTTTCTCGCCCCACAAAGGAACCCAGACGCCGACGGGAAACTTCCACCGGCGGTTCCAAAGGCTTTCCCGCCAGGAAAGCCAATATCTCCTGGATTTGCTCATAAGACTTTATCCAGATGGTGCAAATACCCAGTTCAGCCAGGCGGCGCTGCTCATGAATTTTCTCCTTATCGTTGTCCGGCAGTTTCTTTATGGCAAAATGGTTGGGCATTTGGTCCTTACCGGCAAGGTCCTCCATGATCATAGTCACACGGTCCTGCTCCAGCGAACACCCGATAAACAATACCGTGGCATTGGTAAATACCCGCCGCAAAAAAGACGGCAAACCGGCCTGGCTGTCATACCGATGCTCATGACCATAGAGTTCCCGGTACTGGTCCGCGCTGAGTACAATGGACGTCATATCCGTAACACTGCCGTGGATTTTCAATAAACTGTCCAGCTCATGCCGCTGGGTAAACAACCGCTCCAATTTGTCTTTCTCATTCCCGGATGCCACATGCACATGAACGCCGTGGGGAACAGTGGTCTCGATGAGCCTGTCGAAATTGGTAGTGATCTTTAAAAAGGGAAACGCGGCATGCAGCAAATGATATTTTTTAACCTTATCCGGGGGCGCGGTCACATCCATGTGCAGTTTCATTTGTTCTTTAAAGCCCGGGCCCGGGGATGCCTTTACCAGGAAATTCGCCATCTGTTCCAGTCGGTTGGGCATGTTGGCATCATCTTTCAACCGCTCAAACTCTGTAATCTCCTCCTGCAAAAGCGCGCCATCCCTTTTCAGCGCCGCGAAATAGTTCTTTAAGAAATCTTCCCACCCGGCGCAGTAAGGTTTACTGAACCCGGCGCCGATAAAAGGAACCGGGATTTTCTTGTTATCCGCCAATTCCTGCAAATACTTACGATTTTTCCCGACAGCGAAAATATCATCCATGGAGTCACCTTTCATGGCATAAGGGTTCTTATGCCCTTTCATTTTTAAAAAAACATATTCCTTCCTCATTTTGTTTTCAGCAACATACTTATATTATAAATATGCAGTTGATATAAATCAAGCATTTTAAATAATTTTGGGGCGAACACGGGGGTTCGCCCCTACTTCGCGTGTCTTCGCTTTACGGGTGTCCCGCCGGGACCTTCGCGGCTATTATTTTTCCGTTTTTTTATCTCGTTTAATCATATCTTCCGGGTGTTCCCGGTTCCATCGTTCAATCATATCGTCCATTGATTTACCGATCATGTCGCGATTTTTCATGTCGCCCCTGAATGCCCTCCTCTTATTCAACTCGCTTTTCAGGTACACATCGGTTCGATAATTAAGATCGAATTCCCCATTTTTATTGACCGTAGGTGAAAAAATCCCCAAGCCCTCCAACCGTACCGGCAAACCGGAAAGGGCATATTCCGTCAACACCTCTTTGAATTCATAAAGCATATTGAGTATTGCCCCTGTATTGAAACTGGTGCGCGCGGCAATGGCCTGGGCCAACATCGACATTTCCACCAATTTACCTTGCACCACGCGGGGTGTATATGCTCGAACCGCTTGAACTTCTTTTGCCATGTTTTACCTCCGGCCCGGCGAAATATCATTCTCCAGGCCGCATTCTTACATCCGAACCGCTGGAATCCTTTTTCCCTTCCTTTAAAAAAAATTATCCAGGCGGGTATTATACCTTTAGACAGGTCAAGTGTCAATTTTTTAGGCAAGTAAAAGAATTATCCTGGCAAGATAATTTTTTATTTTGCCAAAATAAATTTTTTTTCTGGCAAGATAGTAATTTTCTCTGCCTAAATAATTGGTCTTTCAGGAAAAAAGATTTGATATTCCGGGGCTTAATTTTTTTCTCCCGCCTTGCGGCGCGTCCCGCCCGCCGGGAAAAAACAACCAACTGTAAGGAGCTTATAGGTACCTATCTCTTAAATATCTTGAATTTAACTATGGCCAGGTACTCCCTGGAGATCAACCATATGTTCCTCAACCGCTGTGAAATACTCTCCGCCCGGTATATTTCCGAGGTTTTCATTTTCGCCATCTTAAAATTGGTAAGCCCCAGGTAAGATAACATCATCCGCGAACGCAACTGATGGTAAGGCGATGTGGCAATAATGACTTCCTTCAATTTCATTTCATCGATCATTTTATGGGAATTAAAAAAATTGTCATAGGTGGTCTGACTCCTTCCTTCAAACCTGAGGTGCTCTTTACCGATGCCGTACTTTGAAAAAAAAGCCACATACATTTTTATGGCCGGGCTCCCCTTGTACGCGCTGCCGCCGGAAACGATAATGATCCTGTTCTTTTGCTTGAAAAGTTCCACGGTCAGCAGCAACCGCTCTTCCGTACTGTACCCTAAATCCCCCCTTTTCGATCCACCCCCCGGCGCCAATATCACATCCCCGTAATCGCCAGCCACTTCTGTACCGATATCCAGGGGTTTGAGGAATAGGAGGTATATATCGGTGAAAAGAAATATCCCACCCACTAAGAGCAACACCATCAACAAATATTTCACCTTTTTTTTCACAAGACAGTTATAATAAAAAAAAAGAGTTTTGTAAAGGCCTAACCTCCGTCGGCCGGCATGCGGCGCATGCATCCTACTTGTAGAACAATCGCGGGAGATTGTGACTTGTTGCTTCATCTTGAATGATTTTTTTTTTTTATAATGGTATAATTGCGGTAAGTGAAAAATGTGTTTTGAGAATTTTAATGAATAAGATAAAGGAGGTTATATGACAATAAATTTCGAATCTTTTATGGTGACGCTTTCCGCGGCGCTTGGCGCTTCCATAGTGGTGGAACGGGTCCTGGAAATCCTGAAAAATATTATGGATCACATGATTGGAACCGAAAACAAAAAAATTCTCCCGGACTTAAAAGAAGTAGATAAAAAAATCGCTAAACTGGAAACCATAAGCAAAGCCGCTGCAAGCGATGAAGCATGGGACGAAAAACAACCGCTGAACACCATACTGGTGGAACCGGCAACCGACCCGGACGATGGCACAGTTTTACGAACCTTTGTTATCCAGGTGATGGGATTTGCCATAGGCATTATCACAGCCCATTATTTTGAACTTGGGCTTTTTCGGTCCCTGATGATGAATTCCGTGACAATTTCCCCATGGTCTGATTTCTTACTGACCGGTCTGTTGATCGGCGGAGGCAGCGGACCGATCCATACCCTGATTCGCTTTGTTACCCAACGGAAAGAATGGGTCCCGGTTGCGGCCGGCGCCGAATCGAACCCGGACGCGGCAAAAAAGACCGCGGTCATATCCACGCCCGAAACCCCGGTCGCCCTTGTTCAAGCCGCCGATATCCCGGCCGCGGAACAATTGAATGTCCCCTACAACGGCGGAGTAGACCTGGAAATCCTCGAATATGTCCACAAACGAAGCGAAAATCCCGGTATGATTATTTACCACCATACTACAATGAACAGCGGCAGCACTTTCGAAGACGTCGTACGGGTAATTAAAAGCCGCACGGATTCAAAAGGGAACCACTGGCTGACCGGCTATAATTGCGTTATCATGGCTGATGGGGCTATTAAGCCTTTTTGCCGCTGGGACCGTTACGGGAACCATGCAGAAGGGTATAACAAAAAATCATTGGGCATTTCCTTTAACGGCAATTTCGAAACCGCGGCAAACATACCTTTTTCCAACCCGGATGGCCGATACGGCGCCTCCCGGCCGACGGAAGCCCAATTAAAAGCCGGCGCGCGGGTAACCGCCCTGTGGACATTCCTCTATAATATCCCGGTGGATTTCGACAAAACCATCATCCCCCACAGCCAGGTGGCCAATAAATCCTGCCCCGGGTCTAATTTTCCTTACGACGAATTCAAAAAATGGCTGGAATACTATCGAAAATGCTGGCAGAAATCGCCCGAAATGATGGAACGCATCGAAGCGTTCAAATTGAAACCCTATTTATATGTGAAATGAATAAGGAGAAATAACCATGTATGTGTTAACACAAGTTACGATATTATTTACATTGGTATTGGCGCTTTCGCTGACGGTGGAACGATTTCTCGAAGTGCTCAAGGCAGTGCTGGCAATGGTGGACGACCGGTTGAAGTGGCGACATTTCTGGACCCGACGCGCCGAAGCCTTAAAAAAGCGCCTGGAAAGTAAGATGGGCGTGTTCGAATATGTAGACCCAAAGAAGGCGGCCGCTATTTTGAACCGCTTCGAACAACTGCTGCTGGGCGAGAAAGACGGTTATACCGGCACAGTGCCGGTTATTTCCGGGGATATGCTGCGCTCAGCCGGATTTAAGCTGATATGTAAATCCGCCGGCATCCTTCTCGGCATCTTCATGGCTTTATGGATGCAAATCGACCTCCTTAAAATATGGCACGACGCCGCGGGAACAGGGATGACCGGGAATATACCTTCCGCAACCCTTCGTATCGTATTCTCCGGGATCGCTATCGGCCTGGGTTCCGGCCCGGTGCATAAAATGATAACCGCCATCGAACAAAAAAGAGGGAAAAAGGAAGGAGGTGCACAATGACGGATTTAATTATCGCCCTGGGATTAATCGGCATTGTTATCGTCGTATTCCTGCTGTCCAGGATGAAATTGCTGCCCAAAAAAACACTGCCCTATATCGCACTGGCATTGCTGGCCGGACTTGGCATCGCCTATTTTAAAACCCGCAAAGATGATAAAGTGAAAAAAGAAATCGAGAGATTGAAAGAAGATATTAAGAAAAGAGAAGCCAAAGTAGAGGAATTGAAAAAAACAGACGCCATTAATGTTGAGAAATTAAAGGAAATCAGCGGCGAAATCGACAACAAACTGGCGACGCATGCCAGGGAAACCCTTAAAGAAAAGGCCGACCTGGAAGAGGAAAAGAAACGGCTCGATAACCTTACCGATATGGAGGTCTTCGAGGAATACAGGAAAGCCCATGGGGCGGACAGTATTTGAAAACGGAGGATGGAATGATAACAAAACGATGTTTTATTTTGGTAGGGATTTTGTTTTGCCTGGTGGTGATTAATCATACTGCCGGCGCCCAGGAATGCCAGGTGCAAAAGAAAAATGACGACGGTGCTTATTACGTAAAGATCGATGGCCAGGTCTACCTGGCCATTACCAGGGAAATGGCGGAAAAAGATCTATTAACAAAGAAAGAACTGGAAAACGCACATAAAGAAATCGCCCGTTTAGAGGCCATCGTGGAAGATTTTAAAAAGTACCGGGAACAATGCGAAATCACCCTTAAAGGAAAAGACGATCTCATCACGGAATACAAAGGACTCGTGGACTCCTATAAAAGCCTGGCCCAGAACTATGAAAAACTGAAAGCCCCGATACTGACCGCCGAGATCGGTGCAGGAATAACGGGTAAAGATACGCAGCCCGCATTAATCGCCGGGTTGGGTTTCAAGAAAATTCGTCTTTTCGGGTTTTTCCAGAAACAAAATGCCGGCGTCATGGTGGGGCTTGGGGTGCCTTTAATTTAAACGATATCAAAAAATGCCTTCGGCGACCAGCAACCGTCCATCTGTGATGGTTTTGAAAAAAGGTTTCTGGACTTCCAAAAGCTTTTATTTGGTGTAAAAAGTATAAAGATTTATAAATCTTTACAAAAAAAAGGTGAAATCATACTATAATTACTCCTGAGTCAGTAGTCGTTAAAAAGGAGGACCCAATGAAAGTTCGCGCTATATATTTAATTTTGATAATCATGGTGATATTACCGCTCTCGGTTTATCTCTATCCCGGGAGTGTATCGCTAAACAAGGTTTCCCAGTGGGGAACCGGCGATTATAAAGCTGTTGCGGTGAAGGGGAATTATGCTTTTTGTGGTACATACGGCGCCGGTATGGATGTGATCGACATCGCGAACCCGTCCAACCCCGTTCGAGTCGCGGGAATCGACTTGCCTGTAAATGAGCAACTCACATCGATCGCCATATCCGGGAACTATGCGTACCTGGGAGGCTATCGTCTCGGGTTAAATGTGGTGGATATTTCCAATCCATTGAAGCCGGTTTTCAAACGAATGTTATCCCCCGAAGATACCACGCGTAATCTCCTTATCCACAATAAACTTCTCCTGTATTGTGGATCAGCAGATCTCGCTGTCTTTGATATTTCCAATCCCGGGTTGCCGGTGAAGTTGGGCAGTTACCGATTCAGCAGCGCCGGCAGTGATTATTTCGCCGTTTCCGGGAATTACGTGTATGCCATCAGCTCATATTATGGACTGAATATTATAGATATATCCAATCCCGCCGCCCCTTCTCTTGTCTATACTTATAAGCCCCCGAACCCGCATTTTTGGTCTGTGGCCATATCCGGCGCGTATTTATATATAACCCAGTGGATGTCTTCCGGCGGAAACTGGATAATCATGGATATCACAAATCCGACACAACCGGTCATTGTGAAAGAGAAATCACTCCCCTATTCCCGCAAGATGATTATAAACGGTCGCTATGCTTATTTTTCAACGCCCCAAAATGGAGTGTGCGTCGCAGACCTTGCGGATCCGTTGGACCCCCTATGGGTGGGTTCCCTGGCCCTCGAAAACCTACCCGATGATATTCATCTCTCCGGGAGCAATTTATTTATAGCCGATTACGAAGGGGGGCTTGTGATTGCGGATATATCCTCTCCCACCACACCTACCCAGATCAGTAACTTGAACGAAGCAGGAATATTTTTCTCTGTACTGCTATCCAATAACTATGCCTATTTAAGCGGATATCACTTCAGGATTTTCGATATTTCCCAGCCTGCCGCCCCTGTTCTAAAAGGATCTCTTTTGGGCGGCGGAGACGCCCGATATATCTCCGGTAATTATGTGTATCTGAGAACCGACGGTTTCAAAGTAATGGATGTTTCCAATCCCTCGGCTCCTCAATCCGTATATTCAACCAGTCATTTTGAATACGATGAAACATATGATCTATCTGTTTCCGGCGATTATTTATTCCTTTCCGATGGCGACGATGGATTTGTCTCGTACGATATTTCCGATCCGCCTCACCCCAAAATATACGCCATGAATTTTCCCGATGATTGGATGTATCTTAATACTTACCATGACGCAAAGGATATATATCTTTATGTAGAAAGTGGGGACAATTTATACATTTATGACATTTCCCAGCCGCCGGATGCCCTTGGATTGAGTGTTACCCCTATACCGGGGCAGGAGGTTTTCGTCGATTCTACCTTGAAGTATCTTTATGTCGATAACCAGCCTATAATAAAAATTGTGGATATTAGCGATCCCGGTGCTCCCAGGCAGGTCGGTTCCATCGATATCGGCGGCGGGATAAACAAAATTTATGGAGACGGGAAATATATCTATATGGCGACACAACAAAGCGGAATCCTTGTTTATGACATCACCAATCCGGCCCAACCGCTTCTTGCGGGCCAATGGACAGAACAGACTGGAATTGGCGACCTGGCGTTAAGGGGCAATTACCTGTACGTGACAGCAGGGAATAAGGGAATATTTTATATTCTCAAAATCCTCAAAGGCCAGGCCCCCAGTATTTCCGTTACCTCTCCCAATGGTGGAGAAATATGGAAGACCGGCGCCACTCACAATATTACCTGGACTTCCAAATTCGTCTCCGGGCAGGCGACTATTGCCATCTATAAAGACAATATTTTATATTCCACCCTCGGAACAGCCGAGGCATCGGCTGGAACTTTTTCATGGACCATCCCGGCGGACTTTCCCGCGGGAAACGACTATAAAATCCGCGTTTACAAAGGCGACGCCGGGGATTATTCCGATGCGAACTTTTCCATCGAACCACCCGCGCAAATCTATTTAAACAGGACAACCCTTTATTTTAAATCCATAAACGGGAAACAAACATCCCCTCAAACAGTTACTATTTGCAATGCGGGCGGAGGTGCATTAAATTGGACCGCCCAACCCGATCAACCCTGGGTACAGGTTACACCCGGTTCCGGTGTTGGAAATAAAAAATTCCGGGTAAATGTCGAAGCCACCGGGCTTGCCAATGGCAGTTACACCGCGATTATTTCCATTATCGATCCGGCGGCCGGCAATTCACCGCAAACCATCGAAGTGAATTTAACAGTTGCGGAAACCGGGACCGCGCCCTTTGGAGAAATATCTTCACCCGCTGAAAGTTCCCCGGCTAGCGGAAGTATACCCGTTACCGGATGGGCGTTGGACGACGTCGAAGTAACGTCCGTTAAAATTTACAGGGAGCCGGTAACCGGGGAACCCCCCGGTCCCGTATATATCGGCGATGCAGTGTTTGTCGAAGGGGCCAGGCCCGATGTGGAAACCCTTTACCCCGGGTTCCCCTTCAGTTACCGCGCCGGTTGGGGGTATATGCTGCTCACCAACATGCTGCCCAACAGCGGCAACGGTGCGTTTATCCTTTCCGCCGCGGCCGCGGACGCGGAAGGAAATACCGTTACATTGGGAAGCACAACCATCATCTGCGATAATGCGCATGCAGTAAAACCTTTTGGGGCCATCGATACTCCTCCACAGGGTGGGACCGCATCCGGTTCCTGGTATGTAAATTTCGGTTGGGCGCTCACGCCTTTGCCCAATACCATTCCCATCGATGGTTCAACCATTAACGTGTGGGTGGATGGAAAATCCCTGGGCCGCCCGGTATACAACCTGTACAGGGCCGATATCGCCGAATTATTCCCCGTTTTGAATAACAGTAACGGCGCCGTGGGATATTTTTATCTCAATACCAAAAAATATAACGACGGCGTCCATACCATTTCCTGGACAGTTAAAGACAACGCCGGGAACGAGGACGGCATCGGCAGCCGGTACTTTACCATTACAAATAACGACGGCCCGACCGGTATGTCCGCGGCGTCCGGATCATCATTTAAAGGATGGGATGAAACAGCGGAACCAATAGAAACCTATCCCGATGAAACAGGAATAAAGCAGGTCGATATCGATGAACTGGGACGCATTGAAATCTCTCTTCCCGGTTGTATCGGTGGGAATTTAACGGTTGGCCATGAGCGCCAGCCGCTTCCGATCGGGTCAACGTTAGATACCCATGAGGGCGTCTTTTATTGGCAACCCGGACCCGCGTTTATTGGAACGTACCGGTTTGAATTCTTGCAGGAAGACAGCGATGGCGTAATTAAAAAAAGTAGGCTAAATGTTCATATTTCTACTTCACTGAAGAATTAGTTGATTTTCTTGCCTTCGGCGACCAGGGGGACCCTTTTATAAAAGGGTCCCGCCGGTTCGGACCCCTCCCAAAATTTTTATTTTTTAGTTTTAATGGTCGATAGCTTCCACTGCTTTTTCCAGGAATTCATCCCGGCCCGCCCGGACGCCTTTGATCGTCCGTTCCACCCGGATATGGGGAATAATAACCCCTTTTTCAATCTTCCTTAATTAATTGATTCTCAATTGTGGTGATAAAATCCATCATGTCCGAAAACATCTCCTCCACTTCTGCTTTCTCAAATTTTCTCTTTACGCCATAATCGCTTTCAGTTCGATTATCAAATGCATCATGAACGATTGCCCCATATTTTCGATCGATTTTCCCCTCCTTGATGAAGGTTTTATTAAACCATCCCAGTAGTTCTCTATGTTTGGAAGTTTTAAATTGATGCTTTAAAGCCAAAGAACAAAGTATATAGAACATTCCATAATATATCTGTTTAACAGCTAACCTCAATTTATTGTTATCGATTAAAAACCTCACTTCATCGACCATTTCATGCGCCTGCTCAGTCCTATATTTTATTAATGTATCTCTTTCTTCATCCTTTAACGTCATGCGTGAATTCCTTCCTTGATTGCATCCCGGTATAACGGATGCATACCTTCTACAGTATGATGTAATTCATTCTTTGAAATGATCTTCTTATCGATGAATATGTTGTATTTCAATTCCAGGTCATATATTACGGGAGTAATTCTACGTCGATACTTCCAGTCATAATCGTTATTCAAAATGATTAACACGTCATAATCGGAATCTTTGCGCGCCTTACCTGCCGCCCGCGAACCGAAGAGAATAACATCTCTAATATCTTCTCCAAAATTAGCCACTAGCGCAGCCTTCAGTTCTTTTAAAATCGTTCGTTTATTTTTCATCATCCATATTATATCAACATCTATTTAATTTATCAATCATATTGGGGAAAAACAGGTTCGGATAAAACGTGCCCCGCGGACTCGAAATCCCCCATCGAGGTTTCATATGGCCTCAAAACAAATGAATAAGAATATGAATCAAAGGGAATCAAATATTGCGGGTGCGGCCGCGCGCCCCACGAATCATCCCCCCCTACCCCCATTTGCTTGTAATCCAGGTGAACCTCGACAAAATCGCGTTTCTTGAGCTGGTTGGGATGCAAACTGCCGCGAAAGGGTTGAGTTAAATCTTCATTGGTATACGGGAGGGCGGAAAAACCGATTTGGGGCATTCCGATCGCCAACAATCCTTTCCCTTCGCTGTTTAAAAAAGCCACCCAGCGTGTGTCGGTTCGATACCCGTACTCTTGCGGGCTGACATAAGGAACAACCATGTCATCGACGGTGGTTTTATATTCCCCGATAAAGGCGGAAGTTTTTCGGTCGCAATAGTTTTCATGCGGACCCCTGCCATACCACACGACGTCCCGGAAAGTACCGGGCACGTGCAGCGACATCCCGAACCGGGGAATCTCGGGCTGTTGAATATCGCCCGGGATCAAACGGTTGTAAATTAAAACCTCGCCGGTCCCCAAAACGGTATACTTTATTTCATGGGTACTCCCCACGACCGGCAATTTAAACAGGGTATATACCTCTACAGCGCCGTTAGCCAACTTTCGAGATTTAAAATCCATCAGTTTCATGTCCTGTCCGGCCTTCAGCCAGACCGCACACCGTTTATCCATTTCATTTCCGAAATCATTGTCCGTGGGGGCGCGCCAGAAATCGGGCCGGGGCGCTCGGCAAATGAGTGGGATTCCTTTGTATTCATAACCGGTCATTAAACCGGTGCTCCTGTCAAAGGTCACGGAGAAATTACCGCCTGTGATGATTAACTCCCCCTCTTTATTTTTTCCGCTGCTTCTTGTTTTGACGCGGAGTGTGGGCATTTGTTCCTTTTTCATCAGATAATCCGGCTGCGTCGCAGTCCCCATGGGCATGAGAAATTGTTCGCAAGCCACGATATGTCCCAATGGAACCAGCGGTTGTTGAATATTGGTTTGGGCGTAAAGATTTAAGAAATATTCTACCCCGGGGATCACCTGGATTTTGGGGAAATCCAGCGTAAACTCCTTACTTTGTCGCGGCGCCACACCCGGTTCCCGGATGACGCCCGAGGCAATGGTCTTCGTTCCTCCCACCAGTTCCCAGTGGATATCCACGAAGTCCAGCGGGATAAAATCGTATTTATTGCGAACGCTAATTTTCCCCGCCGCTAAATCCACGGGTTTGAAACCGATGTATTGATATACTTTTTTCACTTCCCACAGCGCGGGGTGCGGGGTGCGATCCGGGCAAACCAGCCCGTTGCAGCAGAAGTTCCTATCCGTGGGCCACTCTTTTGGGCCGAAATCGCCGCCAAACGCCCAGAACTTAACGCCATTCTCGTCTTTCTGGGCGAATCCCTGGTCCACCCAATCCCAGATAAATCCGCCCTGCAATTGATCGTGTTTCTCAATCACATCCCAGTAATCTTGCAAGTTGCCGGTGCTGTTTCCCATGGAATGGGAATATTCGCAAAGAATCAAGGGCCGCGTTTGTTTTACTTTGACATAACTTTCGATTTCCTCGATGGTATCATACATGGGACATACGATGTCCGTGTTGGGACCTGTTCCCGCCCGTTCATAATGAACCGGTCTTGAATTATCCCGCTTCCGGGTCCAATCGGCCATGGCGGTGAAATTGACGCCGTCCCCGGCCTCGTTTCCCAGGGACCAGATAATGACCGAAGCGTGGTTTTTATCCCGTTCCACCATGCGCATCATCCGGTCCAGGTGGGCTTCCTGCCAATCCGGGTTTTTCGCTAAGCTTCGTTCCTTGTAACCCATGCCGTGGGATTCGACATTAGCTTCATCGATGAGATAGAGTCCATATTCATCGCATAATTCGTACCAGCGGGGCTCATTGGGGTAATGACAGGTGCGGACGCCGTTGATGTTGAATTGTTTCATTAATTCAATGTCGCGCCGCATCGATTCTTCCGACACCACGTGCCCCGTGTATTCGTCATGTTCGTGGCGATTGACTCCTTTTATTAATACCGGCACTCCATTGACCAGTAACCGGCCATCCTTTATTTCCACTGACCGGAAACCCACTTTACAACCCACCACTTCTACGGTTTGCCCTTTGAGCCCGGTTAATTGCAGGATCATTTGATAGAGATGGGGCGTCTCCGCCGTCCATTTTTGGGGAGTGGGAACGGTTTTTCCCAAAACTACATTTATTTTCTCTTTATTATTGAAAGCAACGCCCGTTTCCGCTTCAGCGACGGTGTCTCCCCTATCGTTCAAGAGCATCATTTTAATCGTGTGTTTAGGGGAATGTCGTTTCTCGTTCTCGGTGTGGTTTTTCAGTTCCACTTCCACGGAGAGTTTGCCGTTTTGGTAGTTTTCATCCAATCCGGCGTGCACGAAAAAATCGCGTATACGGATGGGGGGTGTGGAATAAAGAAAAACATCCCGTTCGATGCCGCTGATTCGCCAGAAATCCTGGCATTCCAGGTAACTCCCGTCCGACCAGCGGTACACTTCCAGTGCGACGGTGTTCTGGCCGTCCCGCAAGTAACGGGTGATATCCCATTCGGCCGGGGTTTTGGAATCTTCACTGTAGCCCACCTTGCTGCCGTTTATCCAGATGTAAAAGGCCGATTTCACGGCCCCGAAATGGATAAAAACTCGGCGTCCTTTCCATTCGGCGGGGATGGTAAAATTGCGTTTATATGATCCCACGGGATTGCGGTCATGGGGTATATAGGGCGGATTCGGATTTTCACTCCATTCATAATCGGAATTGACGTATATGGGAAACCCATACCCTGACAATTCCCAATTGGCCGGGACATTGATTTCATCCCAGCCGCCCGTATCATAGGTATCTTTATAAAAATCCAGCGGACGGTCCCCGGGTTTTTCCACCCAGTGGAATTTCCATTTGCCATTTAGAGAATAGTAAAAGGGGCTGGTTTTTTTCATATCTTTTACGGCGGAAGGAATATCCGCGTAGGGGATGTAGGTGACATGGGGTTGTTCTTTGTTTTGGTTGAACATTTTCGGGTTTTCCCAGTCTTCGGCGGTTGCGCCTAAAATCGCGCCCCCTGTTAAAACGATAAGTAATGCAGCCAGAGCTGAAAGATAGGTCATTTTCATGAGAAACCTCCTTTTTAAAATGCTCCGTTTCAATTTTCAAGCATTTTGAGTATATGTCTTGCTAAATACTCCTTGATCTCGTTATGTCTTGGTACAGGTTGTGAGATTTTTGTCCCAGGATTTTGATACCAATCGTGTTTTCCCCCATGACGGATTAAAATACATCCCCTCATTTCGATCTGTTTTATCAAATCTTTTCTTTTCATGCCACATCAAGCACGGCAACTTTACGTATATAGGGGATATTACCGCTGCTCAGTTCATGATATATATCTCTTAAATTTTCCTTTAATTCTTCAAGCGATTCGCCTTGAGTCTTATAATCCGGGTATTCTTCAAGATACCCTAACCACATATCTTCTTCTTGCCAATAGACATAATTTTTTCTATCCATTTTTAAAACCTCATTCATCAACAATAACCATTATATACCAGGATTAAAATATTTTCAACCATCTCCCAGCAATTCTCATTTTAAAAAATTACGGGCGTCCCCTTCCGCTTAATCTTTAATTGCAATAAAAATTCTATCCAATTATAATATCCTCATGAAAAATAAAAACCATATCCTTATAAATTCCCTGATCATTGCCGTGGTGATTTTTACCGGCGCGTATTCGCTGTACCTGGTTTCACCACCGGATGCGAAAGGCCAGGATACCCCTTTATCCGAATTTTCCGCTGAACGGGCCATGAAACATGTAAAGGAAATGTGCGGGCTGCCCCATTTCATAGGAACAGCAGAACACCAACGGGTAAGAGACTATATTGTAAACCAAACCAAAAAACTCGGTTTAATTACGGATATCCAGGCCGCCACCGCCCTTCACACCTATGGCCGCCGGTTAGTGGCCGCCAGGGTACATAATGTAATCGCCACGCTGAAAGGTACCCATAACACCAAAGCCCTTCTTATCGTAGGGCATTACGATTCCCAGTTAAATACCCCGGGGGCGGCGGATAACGGCGCAGCCACGGCCGCCATGCTGGAAACCGCCCGCGCCTTAAAAAACTCTCCTCCCCTGCAAAACGATATCGTCTTCCTCTTTACCGACGGCGAAGAAGTAGGAATGATGGGCGCTGAAGCCTTTGTCAGCCAACACCCCCTGATGAAAAACGCCGTCGTCGTATTTAACCTGGAAGCCAGGGGAAATAAAGGCCCCAGCTTAACTTTCGAAGTAAGTAATGAAAACGGCTGGATAATGAAGGAATATGCCCGGGCCATGCCCTATCCCTTTGCCGCTTCCCTCATGTACGAAGTGTACAAACGCATGCCCAACAATACCGATTTCACGATCTTTAAAAACGCCGGTTTAGCGGGATTCAACGCGGCATTCGTGGAAGGTTATGTCAATTATCACAGCATGACCGATACCCCCGAAAACCTGGACCCGCGGAGTTTACAGCATCACGGCAGCTATATTATAAATTTCGCCCGGCATTTTGGCCGTTTAACCATCGATAAAACCAATAAACCGGACCTGGTCTTTTTTAATCCCATAGGCAGTTGGTTGGTACTCTACCCCGGCTGGCTCCAATTACCCCTGGTACTGGTCATGGTTTTATTGTACCTGCTCTACCTGTTCCTGGGGATAAAGCAAAAACAATCGACGGTTAAAGGACTCACCGGCGGTTTTTTTCTTTATTTATCGGCAATCATATCGATCTGTATCCTATACTGGTTGGTGCAATCGGGAATTCGCGCCCTTTATCCCCATTATTCCCGGTATTATTCCTACAATTTTTACAATATCGATTTTTACTTTTACATGATGGTAGGGCTCGTGGTGGGGTTATTTTCCACCTTTTATTTCCTGCTCTTCAAAAAGCTCAAAACAGCCAATCTCCAGGCTGGGGCCATCACTTTGTTTATTATCCCGGCGATTTTCCTGTACCTGGTAACGCCGACCGCCGCTTATATGATGATATACCCGTTAATTTTCATATTATTGGCCGGTATTATCACCCAGGTATTCAAGCTGTCCGAAGCCGAGAAATATAGGCGCTATGCCCTGCTCCAATTACTGGCGGCGCTGCCGGCCATTGCCCTTTATGTACCCCAGGTTAGAATGTTGTTCACGGCCTTCAGCCTGGAAAACGGCGTTATCAGTGTGGGACTGTTATTAATTCTCCTGGGGTTTCTCATTCCCCAGTTTAAAGCCGCTTATCATTTAAGCAAGTACGCGTTACCGGCGCTGGCCCTATTGGCGGCCATCGCGGCCTTTATCGGCGCGCATATTACATCGACTCCCAGTCCTACCCGTCCTTTGCAAACCAATTTGATCTACTGCCTGGATGCGGATACACAAAAAACCATATGGGTATCCGGGAATAAACAAACCGATGAGTGGAACCAATGGTTTTTTAAGAAATCCAGAATAGGAACAGCAATATACCCGGGAGACAGGGAACTCTATTTGACAAATGACGCCCCGCCGGCGACGCTGCCTCCCCCGGTATTAAACCTATTGGAGGACCGGGTAGATAACAACGGGAGGCAATTGCATTTCAATCTGTCTTCTGCCCGGCAAGCGCAAATCATGACCCTGTTATTCCCGGGAGACGCCGGGATAACCTATATGGAAATAGATGGCAAGCCGGTGGGAACCGGGGAACAGGGAATTCATCCCGATAAAAAACCCGGCGGGTACACCCTGGTTTATTATGGCATCCCGCCGGAAGGAATCGATATTTTCATGAGGTGTAAACCGGGGGTAAAGATTTCATTGGAGGTAGTGGAATCAAAACTGGGGCTGCCCGTTATACCCGGCTGTGAATATCCGCCTTTACCGGCCCACATTATCCCGGGGATAGGGAATAGTCATTTAACGCTGGTAAAGAAAACCTTCGAGTTTCAATAAAACCGGTGAGAATTAAGAATAGACTTTATTTTATTTGAGCAAGGCCGGCAACCCGGGCCAGGTTTCATTACTGATGAATTTGGGATAACCGGCGTCAACCCTGTCCGTTGCTATATCGTAACGAACATATTGATTGCCTTTGAAAAAATAAGCTTTCCCATTTCCCCAATTGACAGCGGCATCGATGCCATACGTCCACGGCAGCCCGGGCCAGTTTTCATTGTTGATGAATTTCGGATAACCGGGGTCAGTCCTGTCCGCGGGTATATCATAACGAACATATTGATTGCCTTTGAAAAAATAAGCTTTCCCATTTCCCCAATTAACGGCGGCATCGATGCTATTTGTCCACGGCAACCCGGGCCAGGTTTCATTATTGATAAATTTCGGATAACCGGGATCAATCCTATCAGCGGCTATGTCATAACGAATATATCGATTGCCTTTGAAAAAATATACCTTCCCATTATCCCAGTTGACCGCCGTATCTATTCCGTTCTTCCACGGCAACCCGGGCCAATTTTCGTTATTGATGAATTTCGGATAACCGGGGTCAGTCCTGTCCGTGGGTATATCATAACGAACATATCGATTGCCTTTGAAAAAATAAGCTTTCCCGTTTCCCCAATTGACGGCGCCCTCCAATGTTTTTCCTGGCTGCGCGAAGAGTTGGGAAACAACAGCCGATGCAATAATTATAAGAATAAACAACATCATCGATGACGTCTTCGTCTTCCCTCCACTGTCTTTTTTTGCTGCAAATACATTTCCTGCAATATTACGTGTTTTACTGTTATTCATAGATATTCCTCCTGTATTTTTGTTCATGGTTTAATTTTATTATATCCGGATATGATCTGTCAAGTCCTGGTGACCGTCTAAATTCAGCGGCAAGAAATATTGTCCATGGCCATGGGAGCACTTGTGCCTTCGCACATGCGTGCCTTTGTGGCTATTTTCACAGTATTGAGAATCGTTTAAAAAGCTTTTTCGTCCACAGATTGCACGGATTGACACAGATTGTTTTTTCTAGAACTTTGCCACCAAGACACCAAGGCACCAAGTTTTTTTCTTCGCGGTCCTTCGCGTTCTTCGCGGCTGTTTTTATGGTGGGCAAATACCACAGCACTTGCGGAAATGCCAAGAGGTTGCGGCAAATGACAAAAGTCCTGGGGCAAATGACAAAGATGTTGAGGCAAATGCCCGAGCATCTTTGGCAAATGACAAAACTCCTGTGGCAAATGCCCGAGCATCTTTGGCAAATGCCACAACGGTTGTGTAAGATGACACGGGAGTCGTGCAAGATAACACAGGCCCCGTGCATGATCGCACGGCGGTTGTGTAAGATAACACAAGGCTCGTGCATGATTGCACGGCTCCTGTGTAAGATAACTTAGGGCTCGTGCATGATTGCACGGCTCCTGTGCAAGATAACTTAGGGCTCGTGCATGATTGCACGGCACCCGTGTAAGAGAACTTAGGGCTCGTGCATGATTGCACGGCTCCTGTGCAAGATAACACAGGGCTCATGCAATATGGCACGACGTCTGTGCAATATGACTCAAGGCTCGTGCAAGATAACACAAGGCATGTGTATGATCGCACGGCGGCGGTGTAAAATCCTGCCACCAGGGCGCAAGGGATTTTTTATAATAAACCTCTTGGTGAACCTTTGTGCCTTCGTGCCTTTGTGGCTATTTTAAAAGCGGTGTCATCAGCGTTATCATAGTAATCAGCGGTTCGGATGGTTTTTTCCAGTCCTCGTTTTATTTTATTGGGGATGGCGGCAAAAATAGATTTTTGTCTTGACTTTTAGAGGATTTAAATATAGGATATAGATATGATTAGAGGAAAAATAAAAGGACGTTTTGTCGGTCGCTATATTGTAAGCGATCGGGAAATTTGCCATGGGAAGCCATCATTTCGTGGAACACGAATCATGGTATCCCATGTGTTGGAGCAGGTTGCCGAAGGGATGTCATGGGAAGCGATCATCCAGGAGTATCGAGGTAATATTTGTAAAGAAGCAATTACCGAGGCCGTGAGTTTAGCAAATCAGGCATTCCCGTCATCCGGAGTTTGACACTATTGCCAAACGGAAGGGGAGCGTGATTCGTTTATCATCTATGGGAATCTGGGTATGGAAACTTCATGCGGAACAAGAAGTTTACATCGATTGGCCAAAATTGTGACTATGAAAACTTCTGCCGCCAGGAGACGGCGCGCCAGGTCATCATGGTTTTTTTACCATTGCTTTTCTCTTACCTTCTTAACCTCCTAACTTCTTACCTTCCGTCTTTTCCCCCTTCGTGCCTTTGTGGCTATTTTAAAAGCGCCGTCATCAGCGTTATCAGCGTAATCAGCGGTTCAGATGGTTTTTTCCCTTTTCCGCTCTTCCTCGTTTCCTTTCGTTTTTAAGGGAAAACTTAGGGACAGTCGGATTTTATTCACCAAACTCTGCACGATCTTCCGGGAGTCTTCCGCAACACCCTCCACTTCCTATTTTTTTCTAAAAAAAGAATAGTTTCTTCTTTTGCCCGCGAAACACGCGAAAAAAAAACGGGGATTCTCTTTCGAAAAAATTAGGGTGAACTCTCCACTTTTTATTGTCATGGTCAATGCTCATTTTTTAGTTCTTTCTGAATGAACAATTTCAGCTCTTCCTCGGTTGGCAGAGCCAATTTATATTTGGACACAAACACTTGATAGTCCAGGTGCCATTGATACATTCGATTTCATAGAAAATCCGTTTAAGGGGATCATTAATCTGGATGAGCTCTACAAAATGGCTGAAAGAAAGGGTTGCTGCCAACCTTTGGTTGTGCTTCTCAAGTTGTTTTTGAGAGATAACCAATTGGTCAGACAGCGTCTGACCAATTGGTGAGATCATCTTAATAGAGGCATCAGAAATAGTTTTTCTAAGTGGTATTTCAAATTGGTCAGTCAATGTCTGACCGATTTGGGGGTAGACAAGATAAAATTGGCGACTGAGTTTGAGGGCTGTAACCGAAACCACGAAGGGTATCCCGGAAACGTCATTATTGAGTGAAGAAGCCCTGGCAGAAGACTGGAGCAGACTTGAGGAGGATGAATCATGGTCACACCTTCAGTCGGCGCAGTAATACTGGCGCCTTTCCCATTTTCATATCTATCTCTAGCAAATCTTCGCCCCGCTATCGTTCTTGTTGATTTCGTATTAATTGTTGTAATAAAAATATTATTTTTGAGTCTCAACTTGAATTTTCTCTATGATTTTTTCCGCTAGCTCAACCAGGATCCTATCCGCCTGACCTCCAATATCAAGCTCTGCCAGAGTTTTATTATTTCGCGGTTCACCCTGGATTTTACTTAACCATTCGATCTTTTTCCATGAACACGGTTTCACAAAAAGAGGAATCACCCATAAACCTTCCTTTTCTCTTCGCTCCAGTAGCCGTGGTATTTCTTCCTTCCTAATGAAATTCGAAACTAAAAAATCCGCGCTTACAATCAATATTGCGATATCCGCATCGCTAATTGCTTGCTCAATTTTCGGTTTCCAATCTTCACCCACGTCTATCCGCTGATCATCCCAGATATCGTAGAAATCTTCCAAGGACAAGACCTTTAATTGTTTTACCAGCAGATCTTTCCAATTCTTGTCTTGATGCGAATAGCTGATGAATATCTTTTTCATAGAAGGTTTCTGCGTAAGGGCCATGGGATTTTCAAGGGTACTGCCCTTGTCTGCTTGTGCTTTTTTCGATTCATCCACTCGCTGCCAACCTTTTAAAGTAAGGTTGTAATCGTTTGAATTATTTTTTTTAATATATTCTAGCTTTATGGCATGATCCAAGAAGTATTCAAATTCGGAAATGTTCTTTGCATATGCAATTGGGTAATCGTCAGGAGTAATAGGTACAAAAGAGGCAGCATTGACTGCTTTGCGGGAAATATAAATTAAAATTCTATCTATAGATTCTGCTGGTCCATTAGGAATCGAAGCAGATTCTAATAGTTCTTGAATATTTTGTGTAGTGATTCTATCAAGCCTTTTTTTATTTTCACTCGCTTCTCGTGATACTGCGGAAAGAATATATTTTTTATCGATATAATCACTGTTCCTTAACATACATTTCGCTTGTCCTGTAATTTCATAATTCCCACAAGTCATACAATTATAATACATGCCATCAATATTTCCCAAACTCTGAACTATAGAAACCATTTTTCCACAGAGAGGGCATTCAGTCATTTTAAATTTCCTCCTCTAATAGTAATTATCTCAAAGAGAATAGTAATTGTCAAGAATTACATTTGATTTAATGTACGTTTTGAATCGACTTCTTCTTCCCTTTGTGGGCTTTCCTACCAAAAATCGATACACATGCGGATGCCGGAAATTTTTCGCTGCTTTCAAATAATTTGCAGGGGAGCCCTGGGAATCTATCGCGGTCATCCGTTCTCCTGGTAGGAGATACTGACTTCTTTTAGATGATATAAAGATATCAATCTAAAACACCCCGAACTCCTTCCCTGCTTTACAAAATGCTTTCGGGGGATTACCGCTACCTTTTCGGGGTGGCGACATAAAAAAATCCTTCGGGATCGCTCCATTTGCACTCGGGCCGCTAAGAACGCGAAGATACGCGAAGAAGTGGAACACGGAGGAAAACGGAGAAAAAATAAATCCGAAATTCGAAGCACGAAATTCGAAACAAATCCCAATGACCAAAAAACAAATGGCCAAAACAAAAATCATGCGATCAGCAAAGTAGAGTCCCTGGCCCTGCGAGTCCTTGCGGATCGACTGGAACACGGTGAAGAAATTCCCGAATTACTTGATGTTTTTGCGGTGCCGGCATGAGTCAATGACCTTCAACCGAATCCAGGGAGGTTTTAGAGGCTTTATTGAGGATAGGTTGGAAGATAAAACGTCAAGCAGGAACATCACATCGGGTTCTGTCCCGGAATGGTTGGCCGGATTTTGTTTTTGCATTTCATGATGGGCAAGAGATTGGACCAAAGATGCTCGCGCGTATTGCCAAACGTACAGGACTCACTCCCTTCGATCTCCGTTGATATACCCATGACTGTTATATATATTATATCGCTGGTGATATCCTTCGGGGACATTCAAATGTATTTGGGATTTGTTTCGAATTGCGAATTTCGGATTTCGACTTTTCCTTTTTCATCATTCATCATTCATCATTCATCGTTCATCATTCACCAATTAGTGGAATAAGTGACACCCAGAAAAATGTCTTACGGCCGCAAAAGGATTGACATTTCTTTCGATTTATTTTATGATTAACGTATGACCATGACTATGAACGAAGCAGAAACAAGAAAAAAAACCTTTAATACCGCGGGCTTGTGTTTCCCGGAGGATCATTATATGGTGAATCCTCTCAAAAGAATGCAAGAAGTAGAGCAATTAATCGAACAAAAACTCTATTTTACCCTTCATGCGCCCCGGCAAACAGGGAAAACCACTTACCTTCATGCACTGGCCCGGAAACTCAACGCCGAAGCTAAATACATCGCATTGGTGGTTTCGTTTGAGCGGGCCGGGGTCGCCGGCATGACCCTCGAAACTGCCAATGATACCGTCATGAATGCTATATATAATTCTTCAACCCGTCAGTTGGAAGAAACGTACCTTCCTGTAAATCCAACGGGAAAAAACTTTCCGGATCTATACAATTACCTGCAAACCTGGAGCGACAGCCAGGAAAAACCCATCGTCCTGTTTATCGATGAAATCGATGCTTTACTGGACAATGTTTTAATTTCAATTCTTCGCCAATTGCGGGACGGTTACCAGGGCCGGCCCAAGCATTTCCCCTCTTCCGTGGCCCTCGTCGGGCTGCGGGATGTCAGGGAATATAAAGCCAAAATCCGCGACGGCTATGCTTCGTTAGGCACGGCCTCCCCATTTAACGTTAAATCGGAATCGCTTCTTCTTAAAAATTTTTCCAGGGAAGAAGTATACGAACTATTGGAACAGCATACGCTGGAAACCGGCCAGGTATTCCCCGGGGAAGTAAAGGAAGAAATATACCGGTTATCCGGCGGTCAGCCCTGGTTAACCAATGCGCTGGCCCGCCAGATCGTTTCTAAAATACTCGGCGACGATTATTCGAAACCGATAACCTTTGAAATCGTTAAAGAAGCAAAAGATCATTTAATTTCACGGCGCGACACCCACCTGGACAGCCTGGTAGACAAATTAAAGGAAGATAGGGTCAAAAAGATCGTCCAGGCGATTATTAATGGGGATAACCTGCCTGTCAATATTTTCGACGATGACATCCTTTATATCCGGGACCTGGGGATTGTTTCTCAATCATCGCCGCTGGAATTCGCCAACCCGGTATACGCGGAGATTATTCCACGGATAATAGCGTCTCCCTTGCAAGAATCGATTCCCAAAGAGATACAAACTCCCTGGTTCTTGAGACCGGACGGTTCATTGGATATGGAAAAACTGTTGAAAGAATTCCAGGAATTTTACCGGCGGAACAGCGGGGCCTGGCTGGATCGTTATGAATACAAGGAATCGGCGCATCATTTGCTGCTGATGGCATTTTTGCAGCGGGTTATCAATTCCGGCGGGGAGATTATCCGGGAAATGGCTTTAGGCAATGGCCGCATCGACATGCTAGTGAAATTCGGGAAACAAGAATTTGCCCTGGAATTAAAAATTAAACGGGATAAATATACCGTCGAGGACGGCAAAAAACAATTGGGACGTTACCTGGACCGATTGGGATTAAAACAAGGTTACCTGGTGATTTTTGATCCCGGTCCCGCGGAATGGGAAGAAAAACTCTATTATCAAGAAATACCCGTGGGCGATAAGAAAATAACCATGGTGGGGCTGTGATATAGCTCAAAATCGCTTCATTAACAATTCACAATTAGCAATTGACAATTGACAATCCAACATCCCCTTTCCATTTTGGTCATTCGGTCATTAGTCATTAGTCAATGGTCACTGGTTTGAAGGCAGGTTTTTTTTCTTCTTTTCCTTTGCTTTGACTCGAAGCGAAAGAAAGAAGTTAGGAAGGTGAGAAGTTGAGATAAACTTCTATCAAATTGTCACCTTACCTTTCATATGCCAACGGCATATCTAAATTTCCTATTACCAACAACCACACCACGCAGCCTTAATACCCGATCAAGGCCTCCGATCATTTGCCTATGCGTTCTTTGACGTATCAAATGATACGACTATATAATAATGTAAAAAAAAGAAAAACAGGGACAGCCAGGAAATTCAATGTATTGCAATTGGAAAGAACATATTTTCACTGCCATGGCTTGACAATCAAAAAAAATAAGACTACAATCACCTGCCAACTATTTAACAAGGAGCTTAAAATGAAAAAAATATTAATCATAATATTGTTCGTTCTAATTATGGCGTTCACTTTACCACTATATTTAGATTCTCTTATGGCGGGCAATGAAAGCTGTATGGCCTTTCAACAGGGATGTAATCCCGGCCCCGGCTTTACTCTAAAAACCGGCGATTCCATCGGCGGCTTAATCGCCCTGGGTGGCTATCATTTTTTAAAAGCCAGTTCAGACCTGGATTTGTTCTTAAGCCTGGTGGAACTTTCGGAGATTTCCGGCCCGGATTATAAAGCGTTGCAAGCAGCCATTGCTTCAGCCGTCGAAAACATGCAAAAAGCCCGGGACGTTTATTATCGGTTGAAAAACCTGGCCGATGTCAGCCCTTACAATCAAGCGGTTATCCAACAATTGACGGCTTTCGATTACAACGGGTTACAGGAAGAAAGAACCCTGATCCCGGTGATCTTTGTAAAGGTGAAAAAATACCTCGGCGCCGGCGATGTAAGGGGGGTTTACAATAAATTTTACGCCGGTACAGGGAATTTAGCGGATTCGTTTTCGTCTTTAAAAAAAGCCGTGGACGCCGGTACGTTCCCTGACCTGTCGGCCCTCTGGCGCACCCGGCAAAAGTTCGCGGAAGATAAACTGTTCAGCCAGTACGTGGCGGAAGTCTTTTTCAGCATAAAATAATAATCCGGCAGTCAGTATCGGGAGGATCCATGTTCACCAGTATTTTCCTTTATGAAGCTAAAAAGCTGTTGCGGAAGCGAAATATAATAATATTTTTCGTTATCTTCATTATCCTGGCCGCCTTCAGTTACGAAGGAATCAGCGATTATAAAACCGTGCTGAAAAGCAAAGCCCCTTTCCAGGACGCTGAAAAAGAAAAGGTATCGCTGCTGATCCATTATACTTTTTACGGGATTCGCGGCGTCAGGTTATTATTCATTCCCGACCCATTAAGCGTCCTTTTTAACGACCTGGCGGTCTACAGCGGATTAACCGCCAACGTGGACAGCGCCGAAGGCCTTGCAATTAGCAATTCGATAAATGGCAAAGATTTATTTGCGGAATCCGGCGGTTATATGGACTTTTCCGGCGTCATGCTTTTGATTTCCATTTTCCTGGCTTTGATCTATGGCTATGATGCCACGCGGGATAAGGAATACTTAAAAATGTTGACCGACCTCTCAAAATGTAAACGAATTCATTTCACTGTTGCCCTGGCCAGGATAATTTTAGTGAGTCTCTGTAGTTTGCTGCTTTATGGCCTCTCCCTTCTCTGGCTGCTCATCAACGGCATACCAGTGAATGCCTCTTTTTTCATATACATCCCGATACTCCTACCGGTGGCGGCTTTTTTTACAGCAACCGGCGCGTTTATCGGTTACCGTATCGCTAAACCCTTCCAATTCATCACTCTCGCCGCCTTATATTTCTCACTCTTGCTTTTGATTCCCTGGGCTATAAAAAAATCCCTCTACATTGAGGCCACCAATAATATCTGTTCAACCTATGAATTGGAGTATAAAAAGCTTAAAGTTATGATGGACCTGGAAAGAAGAAGTTATAACCAAATAGGGACATGGAAGAGCGGCGATCTTGCCCCGGATGAGGTGAAAGCCCTGGTTCAAAGCGGTCAGGATATCGAATATAAAAAACTCCAGGAATATGAGAACAGCAGGATAAAATCTCTTTCCCGGAGAATAAATGTTTATCATATAGTGTCGTCCTTTTTCCCCACTACCTTTTATCTATCCTCAAGCCAGGAGTTAAGCAGTAAGGGCTACCTGAATTTCATTCGTTTCTATAGGTATACCCATACTATGAAATACCGGTTTATAAAATTCTATATTGAGAAAAAGTTTTACATACCGCTGCCGGCCTCCGGGGTAGAACCCTTTGTGAAAGGGGACGAGAATTTATTCGAGGCCGAAAGCCGGTTGCCGGATTACTTTCCGCTGGGGGTCTCCATGACCCTACTCTATAGCCTGGCGATGCTGACAAGCCTTTATAAATCCCGGTTGAATGAACCCGCGTGCGAACCTAAACAACCGAACATCCAATTGAAAGAAGGCGAGAAAAGCCTTTTTATCCTGTGTGAAACAAGGCTGATAAAAAGCGAAATCTCCCGGTACTTTCATCAACAGCCCCATACTTCCTGCCTGGAAAAAATAAACGCCTTAGATTTCCGTTTTGACCTCCCGCCGGAACAGACCTTCAAACAGCTCTGCAAAATCAACCGCGCCGATGAAAACCAAGCGGCTCAAAACTTAGCCCTCCTGGGTTTTAACGATCCTGTTAATGATCCTTCTAATGGGGCCAACCGCGAAACTATCCTGAAAATCTACGCCGCCATCAAGATGTCCGGCGACCATGAGTACATTGTGTTGGATGATTTTTTTAAAAACGAATCCCATCAATTTGAAAAAAGTTTCCTGACGCTGCTGACCACCCTGGAAACAGCAGGGAAAAGAATAATCTACTTGAGCTGTGAGATGCACAATGCACGTGAGGCCACGGAACTGAAGGATAATCACAAGGTGAACAACTACATGATATTCCCTCTTCTCCTGGATAAGGTCACGATGAGGTAATAAGGAACTGTTTTTTTAAGCCGCGAAGAACGCGAAGGGACGCGAAGAAAAACAAATCCGAAATCCGAAATTCGAAACAAATTCAAATGTCCAAAGTATAAATGACCGAAACTGTAAATCAGGAATCAGTATCCAGGATTCAGGGGGCAGGTAGCAGGTGGCAGGGGTCAGGCGACTTCGCGTGTCTTCGCGTTCTTCGCGGCTAATTTTTTTCGTGTTAATTCGTGTAATTCGTGGGCAGTTTTTGTTTTGAATTTTGAAAACTTATTCTTCGGCGCTTTTGGGTTGGGGTTCGGATGATTGTTGGTCCAGGAACGGCTTCCAGTGGTACAGGAACTCGGACGCCACATAATTGTAAAAGTCTTTATTGTCCGCCATGTACCGGAACACCAATTGGAGCAGTTGTCTTTCATTCATGTTTTCGCTTGAATCCCCGGGATCGGCTTTTGCCGGTTCATTCACGGCGGGAACATCCGGGTGTTTATCAACGCGCCCGTGAATAACCCCACGGATATAAGCGGGCTCAATCATTTCAAGCACCATGTCAAATACCCTACCTTCATGCCCCGGAAAGCGAAGGCCCCTGGCCATAAAATGTGGAGTTTTTTTATTCAAAGATTGTTCCCCGATATAGTCCAGCATGGATTGCGAAATAACATCGGAAACATCGGTTCTACCCGGGTCCGATGGAAGCGAAGGTATCCATAAATTATTACCCAACAGGGCCAAATCAAACTCTACACCCGGGGTTAAATCGGACAACTTTGAGGGTGCGCGATTCTCCGGCAGAGGTGCGGGAATGAAAGCCCCGCGGAATTTTGTCGCCATTGCTTTCAATTCGAGGATCTTTTGCCGTAACACATCGCCTATTTCCGGTATTTCTAAAATATCCGAAATTTCCCGGATTAACCGTTCCCTGGCTTTTTCATCCATGACTGCCCCCGATATCTGCCGCATCCATATTGTCATATTGCTTATTAAGCGGCAGGTTTAAAAATCCCAGGTATTCCATCCGGTATTTCAAATAAAAGCCCACGACGGCATGTTTGACCGAATTACTTTTGGCCATATCCATGGCCATCTCTTTAATGTACTGGTTTTCCTTATCCACCTGGTACAATTCATTGATACCTTCGCCTGTCAAAAGCCAATCGATGGACATGGCAAAAATACTTTTCAAATCCGCCAGGATTTGGGCGGTGGGAGTAATCACGCCGCTTTCAATTTTTGAAAGGGTCGAGCGGTCGATGGACAATTTTTCGGCCAATTGCGTCTGGGTTAGATCTCCCTGGCGTCTTAAAGCCCTGATCCTGAAACCGATTTCTTTTGTTTCGATTTTTTTCATAAAAAAAAACCTCCTGGGGCTTGACAGCCACTTTAAAGTGATCTATAATCACTGCATGTTTAACGCAAACACATTTAGATCGATAAGCCCACACTTGATGAGCGGCGGTCTGTTTAAGAATTTAAATATACTGCTTTTCAAATTTAAATGCAAGGGGGGTGGTGATTTTTTTTGGCCGGCCATGGCCGGCAGTCGTTTACAAAATAAAAATAAGGAGAAGATAATGGCGTCGATCACAAAAGAAGATTTGGAAAAAGAGGCGTTTTCCGCTAACCTCATTTACAGGCTTTTGAAGAATCAGCGGTTCGTATTAACGGGAAGGCTCCGGGAGTTTTTCCATTTGTTTCAAGTGCCGGAAGTCAGGCAGAGTATTTTTGTAAAGATCATCGAGCTCAAGTTTATATTTGAAGACGAGATCAAAGAATACTTTAAGGCGGATGAGAAGAATGAAAACGTCAACATTGCGGCGGGATATCCTACCGGGGCCCCGGAGAAGCAGTAAGAAGTGAAATGTTTATAAAATTGTACAATAATAAGGTTTTTATGAGAATACAATCACGAAAAACAATTCGATATCACTCTTTTCAACAAGAAAATCGCATAAAAGACTCTGGCGCGATTTTTTTGTTTCGAAAAATCGTTCCGGGGACCCTGGAAGAGATTTTCAAAAATGAAAAATCGCAAAAAAGACTCGGGTACGATTTTTTTGTAAAAATAAACCTTCCCGGAGACTTTTTCATGAGTCTTCAAAGCCAAAAAGTTATCCCAGGCATTTTTTGGCGATATTTTCTTGTGGAAAAATTACCGCAGACACTTTTTGGCGATCATTCGTTAAAAAAAAATGGTCAAAAAGACTTTTTGAGGTTCTTTCAAATGGAAAAAGCCGCATCAGCGGGTTTGGGAGAAGGGTGTGAAAGGGAAATGGCGAATATGGAAAGTGCATCAATTATCTAAGAAGAAAAAGGAGACATTAATTATGAATGAACAAAAAAATGAATTAACAAAATCAGACAATGGGCAAACGGTTTCCACCGATGAAGTACCGGATGCTGAAAAGCCAACAAAACACGTCAGGCAAACCTTTGAGCGACAGTTCAATGAAATAAGGGACATTATCGACCTTTCGTTGAATGATACCACGTTGAAGAATTATGCCGGTCAATACGGTTACGGCGCAGAACGTATCGGAGAAGGTAAAATACTTTTCGATGAAACCGACACGCTTTACGAAAACCAGAAAAGTGCAATAGAAGCACAGAAAGCAGCAACATATCTCCTGCAGGGAAAAAAGATCAAGGCGGATGCAATGGCTAAGCGCTTTTGGGATATTGCCAGGGTGGCTTTCAAAAGCGATCCGATTACCTATAAGGCCCTGGGGCTCAACAGCGCCCGGAAACAAGCCTTTGGTGAATGGTTAGCCCAAAACAAGTATTTCTACAACAAACTCCTTTCAATGCCCGATGCCCTCGTTGAGATAGCGAAATACACTGTAACGCAGGCTGAATTGGAAGAGGGTAAGCAGGCGTTACTGGATGCGGCTGCCGCTGAAACCGCACAACAAAACGCCATCGCTGAAGCCCAGAACGCTACGGAATTGAAAAACAAAGCCTTTCAAAAGCTGAAAAGATGGATTAAGAAATATCTCAATGTGATGAAGGAAGCATTGGAGAATGTCCCCCAGATGAAAGAAAAACTGGGAATCGTAACTCCCATTGAAGTCTAACACGGGTCAGCGGTTGAGGTTGAGGTTGGCGATATGCGACAGAGAACGCGAGGTTTTCTTCCTTATCCTCAACCTCAACCTCAATCTTTATATTCGTGTTAATTCGTGTCATTCGTGGGCCTGTTTTTATAGGTAATACGGGACAGGCGATTTTTTCGATAACAAAGTGTTATAAAGCAAAGCTTTAGTTATACCCAGGCGGCAAAAATAGTTTTACTACCCGTTTCAATTATTTCGTTTTTCCCAATAAGACCACTTTCCTTTCTTAAATCGTAAACCAACAGGTAACCGGTGGTTTCATTTTGCGCATCCAGGTAACCGCATAATTGAAGGATTCCTTCCTGGTGATACGCTTCTCCACGCCATATTTTAAGCTCGATAATGTATTTTTTATTAGCAAACGTGACCACGATATCCAATCGTTTTTCTTCGGAAACCTGGACCTCTTTGAAATCAAATCCCCGGCCATTGATAATCGGCCTGATAAAGGCCAGGAACAAAAGCCTGCCGTTTCGTTCAAGAAACTCCCGGTCCTTTTGGTTGTAATTCTCTTTCATAAAACCCTGGAATTTCAGGAAAACCTTTTTGATATCCAGACCGCCGGTTTCATCGAGATAGTTGGCGCTAATGCCATTGAACTTTGCTTTCCCCGTGATTTCCAATTTAGAGGCCATATAGTGATAAATGATCTGCTCGTAAACCCGGTTGTGAATCCGCACTTTGCCGGTTTCATTTTTGAATATACCATACAGCACCCCGAAATGAACCAGGGGAGTATGCCGGTTAAATGAA
>JAPKZK010000189.1 GCA_026393835.1 Candidatus Aminicenantota bacterium
TTAATAAACAGGGTCTTATCCACGTAGTAGTAATTCCCTGTCACTATATCTTTAAAATCCGATATCCCAATGGGCAACTTTTTCATTTTCATCTTCTTTCACCGGTATCATTATAGCATATTGAAAAATCACTGGCAATAAACATCCGGGAATCGAGTCGGTTGAGGTTTAACACAGCGGCTGCCGATTAAAGGTTGAAAATACGATTTTGTTATGTTAAACTTCGAGTGCAATTTTCAATTGTCAATTGTTAATGGTTAAGGGTTAGCCAATTGAGGACGCCATGACGACAAAAAAGAGCGATGCCGATAAAACCAAAGCCCAGTTGATCGAAGAATTGACAGAACTGCGAAACCAGGCTGCGCAACTGGAAGAAAGTGAAAAGCGATATAAGACCATCCTGGAAACCCAGGCAGAAGGCGTAGCCATGGTAGACCAACACGAAAAATTTATCTTTACCAACCCGGCGGCAGAGAAAATTTTTGGCGTAAAAGCCAATGAACTTTTGGAGCGCAATCTAAAGGAATTTTTGGATCCCGGCGCTTTCCAGGTCGTGGTGCAACAGACCGAAAAACGGCGGCAGGGAATGCACAGCATTTATGAACTGGAAATCCTCCGGCCCGACGGTGAAAAACGCATCATCCTTTTAACCGCGGCCCCATTCTATGATGAGCAAAAGCAATTTAAAGGCTCCCTGTCTAGTTTCAAGGATATCACCGAAGCGAAACGTTCTGCGGAAGCCCTTAAAGAGCAAGAGGAAATTGTAAGGGCAGTGATTGATTCCAGTTCCGACGGCATCCTGGTGGTAGATAAAATAAAGGGATATAGCCATGCCAATAACCGGTTTTATGAAATGTGGCATATCCCGGAAGAATACAAATATGATCAACATCTTTATTATGTGGCGAATCAATTAACCGATCCCCAGGCCTTTTTGTCGCAAGTCCTGGATTTATACCAATCCCCCAAAGAAAGTTTTGATACGCTGTTTTTCAATGATGGCCGGACCTTTGAGCGGGTCTCTTTTCCCCTCTGGAGAAAGGGTGAAATTGCAGGGCGGGTATGGTCGTTTCGAGATATCACCGAACGTAAACGCGCCGAAGCAGAAAATAAAAAATTGGAAAATCAACTTCTACACGCCCAAAAAATGGAAGCCATCGGCACGTTAGCGGGCGGTATAGCCCATGATTTCAATAATATATTGGGCGCTATTATGGGATACACGGAATTGGCGGCAGATGACACTCCTATCGATTCCCCCGCCGGGAAAAACCTGGCCCTGGTTTTGAAAGCATCGCTTCGCGCAAAAGAACTGGTAAAACAAATCCTTACCTTCAGCAGGAAAGATGAGGAAAGTCGAAAACCGCTACTTTTAGCGGAAATTATCATGGACTCGGTTAAATTGCTGCGGGCCTCTCTACCGGCTACTATCGACATCCGCTGCCATATCCGGGAACCCCTCCACCCGGTCCTGGCCAATCCCACCCAAATGCGCCAGGTTATTATGAACCTCTGTACCAATGCAGCGTATGCCATGAGGGAGAAAGGGGGAATCCTGGAAATTACGCTCAAGGAGATGGAACCGGACCCGGGGTTGCTTGCCGATAAGGACCCAGACCACGGGCTATACCAGGTGTTGAGCGTCTCGGACACGGGTCACGGTATCCCGGCTGAAATCATCCGGCGAATCTTTGAGCCCTATTTTACCACGAAGAAAACCGGGGAAGGAAGCGGGATGGGTCTGGCTGTGGTTCATGGCATTGTCAAAGGCCACGGCGGGGAAATTATCGCCCATTCCGAACCGGGAAAAGGGGCTATCTTTAATATCTATTTTAAAATCACCGGCGAAAAAAGGCTCCCCCTCCAGGATACTTCTTCAACCGGGGCTATCCCGGGAGGAAATGAGCGGATTATTTTTATCGATGATGAGAAAGACCTGGCAGAGATCGGGAAGCGTCTGCTGGTAAACCTGGGATACCGGGTGGTGAGCGCCACCGGCAGCCTGGAGGCCCTGGAAATATTTCGCGCCGATCCATCTGGGTTTGACCTGGTGATATCGGATCAGACCATGCCCCACCTGACCGGCCTCCAATTGGCCGGGCAACTGAAACAAGTAAGACCGGACCTCCCGGTAATACTTTGTACGGGCTTCAGCGAGAGCATCAATGAAATGAACTATAAATCCCAGGGGATCAGTGATTTAATAATGAAACCCATAGGGAGAAGGGAACTGGCCCGGGTGGTGCGCAAAGTCTTAGACAGGAAATAGAGTTGATAAAAAAATCCGGGCATGTTATAATCCCAGCATGAAAGAAAACAACGAACCCTACCGCCAGGATGTCGCTTTTATCGATAGGAATAAAGAACTGGTTGAGTTAAGGTCTTTCGTCGACAAGCGTCCTTCGGAAATCCTTTTTATCCACGGTCCTAAATCCTCCGGCAAAACTACCTTGCTCTACAAATTCCTGGAACAAATCCAGGAAGAACAAAGACTGGATGTCAAGTTCCTGAACTTACGCAAAACCTTCACCAACGTCTTCGAGGATTTTCTCAAAACCTTTTTCCTGGTTGAAACTCATGGGGAAAAAAAAGAATCCCTGACTTCCAATATCAATATCGGTTTTTTCAAAATCGACGCTTCGGTGGAAAAGAAAATCCTTGAAAAACGAGCAGACCCCTTTAAAGTCATGGAAGCTGAATTCCTGGACCTTACCCGGAGAGGCATTAAACCGGTTTTGATTATCGATGAACTCCAGGCCCTGGATAAAATTTACCTCGATAATGACAAAGAACGTCAATTGATCACGTCGTTGTTCAATTTTTTCGTTGCCATGACCAAGGAGTCTCACCTGGCCCATATCATTATCGCCTCTTCGGATGGGTATTTTTTGAATACCGTGTATAACGATTCAAAGCTCAAAAAATGCTCGGAGTTTTTTAAGGTAGATTATCTCGCTAAAGAAGATGTGATGGAATGGCTGCTGAACCTGGAAAAATACTCGAAAATAAAGGATTATACTTTGATTGATACCGACGCGGAAAAAATCTGGGATACCGTCGGCGGCAGTATGTGGGAAATCCAGAATATGCTTTCACATCTTTTCGAACATCCTATCGATGAGGTCCTGGCCGGCTATAAGCAAAAAATGGCAGGGATGATCACTTATTACGTTGTTCAAAAGGAGAGGGAAAGACGGGAAAAAATATTAAGGCGGTTTATCGATAATGATTACCTGGAGATAAAAGATACCAACATAGAAGATGTGGAATTACTCAGGGATATGGTGGCCAATAATATCCTTTATTTTGACCCGACGCTGGCGATATACTATCCCCAGGGAAAAAGTTATCGGTGGGGAATAAAATTGTATTTTGAAAGTATAGCATAGTGCGTCATTGTCTACTTTTTTATCTTTAGAAGGTAGTCACATGTCCCATATGTCCCATAATTGTCCCAAAACTAAAGAGGCTGTATTGTAAGACCATAGGCATAGCAGGGTGTCTCAAAAATGTCTCATTTTCTCCCTTTGCTGAGGATATAATGGCTCCCACGTTTCTCACCAAAGCGGTCGATCAGACCTTTTTCGATCAATCCATCTAAGTCACGGGCCGCCGTCTTGCGGATGGCGCCTGTAATTTTCCGGTACTCCTGACTCGTGATGAGTTTGTTTATTTTTAAGAAAGCAATGGCTTGCAACTGCCGGTCATTAAGGTGGAATCCAGTGAGCAATTCGGACTTCAGCCAGTCGCGCCAGAGGGAACATAATTCACTTGTCCCCGAATCCCCCCTTTTCTATTTCCCAATTTTAGGATATAATTAAATATCATGGATATTAACGAATAAACAGGACAATAAAAGGCGGTTGAAAGTCAAATGAAGAAACAAAAAAATGCATTTAGCATAGGTTATAGGCTTAAAGAGATACGCAGCCAAATGCGTATACAGCAAAAGGAAATGGCTGCAACCCTTAAAATTGCGCCCAGTTATCTCTGTGAAATCGAAAACGGCAATTCCAAACCCGGCCCCGATTTCTTTGAAAAAGTGGCATCCGAATACAATGTAAACCTGAATTACCTGTTTCTCGGTAACGGTGATATGTTCGGCGCTGGAAATAAAATAAAGTTAAAGGGTTTCGAAATTGAAAATGGAATCGAGTCGGTTGAGGAATTATTATGGCTTATGGAGAATTCAAAGTATTTCAAGAGTACCATCTTAGCTCTGGCAAATAAAACCGTGCTTGAAAATGAAGAGATCATTAAAAAGGGTTTTCAGATGAAGAAGTCAAAAAATGTGAATGATAGCGATTAAACAGCGTATATAATCGATCTATGCAAATTTCAACACGGAGGTAAGAATAGGGGATTTTTTTGCCTGGAGCGTAATCTGCCCCACCCTGAAATCCTGGAAATGTACCAGTATCTCATGATACAACAACGGGATACGCGCCATGTAATCCAATAACTTTCCTCTTTTAAATTCCATGTCCTTACTCCTTTCGTGGGCCTTTTTCCCTTAAAAAACCATATCCTGCCCTGTTAAAAGAGCTTTCTATCGCAGTGGGAAAGTATTTTTTATTCGTAGAAAAACTGATTCCAATCGTAGAAATACTTTTTTCAATCGTAGAGTCGATGATTTCATTGGTAGAAATTAATTTTTTGAGCGTAGGAATATGGATTTCATCCGTAGAATTGCATATTTAATTCGTAGTAATATATTTTTTGAGCGTGGGAACCTGGATTTTATTCGTAGGAATAGGCTTTTTCTGCATAGAATCGCATATTTTATTCGTAGAAACGCATATTTTGTGCGTGGGAATGGGTTTTAAAAATGAAAAAATCCTGGTTTTCCGGTTGACATCTATCCATACCGGCGAGAACGAGCAAGTCGCAATCCCCCACCATATCCCGATGGATAGTTAAGCGCACCATTAGCCTGTCCCCTGCGGTCTCCAATCATTCATCATCCCATCTTTCTTTCAAACCCCGATAGGGTAAAATCCGTACGATGACCTCTTTTTGCATTATATATCCTGTCATTTCTTCTTTTTCCATGAATACGAAATGATACTCCCCTACAAAACCCGGCCCCGGCTGCCAGGAAAAAACTCCCCTTCGTCCATCAAAAGTAGACCCGATCGGTAATCCTCTCAAGCGGTTCCCAACTTTTGCATACCCCATAAAAGGCCCGGATATTTCATTTTCTACGGATAAATATATTTCTAACCTTTCCAGTTCTTTGATTTCTATGTTTATCTTCCCACTCGCATCCGGGTAAACGCATCGGACCGGTTTATCCAAGGAGTATCCCCCCCGAATTGCGACCGGCCCGGTATCCCTGTAACTGTCGTTGAGAAATGCGGTATCGATATCAAATGCTGAGCTTTGAATGCCGGGATATTCGGCTTTATCGCTTCCTACTTCATTCATCACGGTGAAATATCGGCTTCCGATTCCGTCGGTGTTTCCGGCGCTGTCCGCGGCTGTCCAACTGATGGTGTGAACTCCATTTCGATATGCGGTTGTATCCAGGTAAAAATAACCGACTGCCCCAACACAATTGGCATACCCGGGAAAAAGTGTCGCTATATCGCTCCTGTAATTATTATAAACAGGATGACCGATGGCGATGCCATCCAGCCATACATCGATGGTTGAGCCATCGATATCGATATGATTCGGCTGAGGCGTTAACACCCACCCGTAATTAACGAAATTTTCCCCGGACGCCGTTCCACCCTCGACGGGGCTATCGATATAACCGAAAGGCTTTACCGCGTGAGCGTTATCTATGGTTATTGTTTTAGCGCCTAATACAACACTCTTATTTTGAAGATCGGTTGCAACTGCATTGAATGTGTACCCCCCATTTCCCCCATTGGGTAAGAAATTGGTCAACAACATGTATCCCCACCCTGCTTTTGTATTATTGGGATAGTCCGGGTATGCAAGCTCTATGTCGGGCCTCGCTCCCTCAACAAAGGTTGCATCGCCGATGTAAATATTGGCTTGCCCCTGGATTCGATAGATTTTGACGCTTTGAACCCCAAGTTCATCCAATACCCATCCGGTGATAGGTACACTGCTGAAAACGGCGGCCCCATCCAACGGGGTTGAGAATTCACCGAAAGGTGGTAATTTCTCTTCTTCAGACTTTACTTTTAATGTAACTAACACGCTTTGCGGTGAATTCGTGGCATTGGGATCGGTTATGCTTATATTCCCGGTATACGTTCCCAGGGCTAAACCGGATGGGTTTACCGATACGGTAATAATCCCTTTAAATGATCCGGCTGCGGGAGAAACACTGAGCCAGGAAACATCCGTACCGGCATTCCAATTTAATGAGCCGCTGCCGTTATAGCCGATATAAACGGTTTGGGCTCCCGTCACGGCCCCGGACCGGATGGCGCAGAAATATAAACTCGCCCGGTTTAATATTATTGTGCAATATTTTCCATCACATCGGTCCTGTTCTTCTTCCCAGGATGGATTATATTCGAATAACCACCCTTTTAACGAGTCATCGGATGTGTATAGACAATTATTCCCGATATCGATCCCCCTGAGACAGTTTAACCCTGTTAAGCAAGACGGGATTTCTCCGGTAAGGTAATTATGATCCAGCGCCAGCTCACCAATACAGGTCAGCGTACAAATCCCGGGAGGTATCGGTCCACTGAGATAGTTATTGCTTAAAGAAATCGCATCTATATAGTCGAGACCACCGAATTCGGGAGGTATGCTCCCGGTTAGTTGATTATCGTTTAACAAAACAACCTGTAAATTTCTAAGTTTCCAGATACCGGGGGGGATGTTCCCGCTTAATTGGTTTTTTTGCAGGCGTAGATCGTACAGTTTGCTTAAATTACCGAATTCGGACGGTATGCTGCCCGTCATCCTGTTATTAAACATATGCAGGATACGTAAATTACGCAGGTTCCCGAAACTGGAAGGAAAGGAGCCGTTTAATTGGGTGTTGCATATGTAAATCTCTTCGAGGTTAACAAGATTCCCAAAACTGTCAGGGATGCCCCCGGTTAAGTGGGTGTTATCCAGGAACAGGAACTGCAGCCCGGTGAGATTTCCAATGCTGTAAGGGATATTACCACTGATTTGCGTATCCCCTAAACCAAGTATTTCCAGATGCGCAAGGTTTCCGATAGAGTTCGGGATATTCCCACTTACCTGGGTATCGGTTAAAAAAAGGTTTTGCAGGTTAACGAGATTTCCTAAATTGGGGGGGATGCTTCCTGTTAACAGGTTATCGGATAGGAAAAGGTTTTGCAAATTTCCCAGGTTTCCCAATTCCGGGGGTATGCTTCCTGTAAATTGATTGTCTTGCAGGTTGAGGGTTTGTAAACCGGATAAATTTCCTAATCCCGGGGGGATTGTCCCGGTAAGAAGGTTATAATGTAGGTCGAGTGTTTTCAGGTTGGACAAATTTCCTAATTCCGCGGGAATACTGCCGCTGAATTGGTATCCGTAAAGTTCGAAAGTTTCTAAATTTCCCAGTTTTCCCAGGTTGGAGGGGATATTTCCTTTCAGTCCCCCACGGGCGCCGGGGAAAAGGTGGCAATAATAACTAATGGAAAGGCATTTGAGGTTGGGTAAATCTCCTAATTCCGGGGGGAGGCTTCCGTCCATATAGTAGCCATATGTTGTGTTGATGAATTGGATGCCCGTGACATGATCATTTTCGACGGTTATCCCTGCCCAGTTGTTTTCTGTTCCAGGCATGCCGAATCCGTCTGTATACAGGGGTGGTGTTTTCCAACTGTTACTCCGTGCGCCCCAGTTGTCTCCATTGGTAGAGTTATAAAAAGCGATTAATGCTGCTCGCTCCTGGGCCGGGATATCTGCACGAATCATCCCGGTAAACACCCCCATTAATAACGTGATCAAAACGAAATACTTTAATTTTAAAGACATTTAATCTCCTCCTTAATATTTATAAATATAGTATATATTTTTACCATTTGCTATAAAAATGTTTTTTAAATTTTTATTTAAGGCACTGTTTCAAAAAGAGGAGAACTCCACAACCAAAAGAACTAAATTTGAATAGTCACGCGAAAAGTGATAGAATCTATTCTTAAAATTTAAAGAACGGAGTTGCCTATTTTGAACTTAACACCGATCAAAAAATTGCTGGAACCGACAAAGTTAAAACGCACTGTCTTCTTCCTGCTGCTGGATATCCTGGTCATCACTTTCGCTTTCTATTTTTCCTTCTACCTCAGGTTCGGATTTACCTTCCCGGCCAAATATCTGCACCGGATCGGGTACTGGATTCCGGGAGTGGTATTAATCAAAATTCTTGCCCTGGTTGTATTCGATAACTATAAAATAAACTGGCGCTTCGTGGGACTGACAGAACTGGGGAACATTACCAAAAGCCTTTTCATAAGCGCCATTATCCTCTACATCGGGAATTTCGCGGCGAGCCGCTATTGGGTTAAATACAACCTGCCCAGGGGCGTCGTCGTGATCGACGCCATCCTCTGCTTTATGCTCATCGGTTTCTTACGCATCTCCAAACGCCTCTACCTGGAATTCTTTTCCAAAGTCGATATCGGCAAACGCACCCTGATCATCGGCGCGGATTTTACCTCGGAACGCCTGGTCAAAGAACTGAAAAACGCCAAACCCCAAAAACTTTTCCCCATCGCTTTCGTGGATGAAAACCATATGCGCATCGGCACCCGCATCAACGGTATTTCCGTGCTGGGCGGCTATGAACAAATCAACGAGATCATCAAAAGAGAGAAAATAGATACGGTATTGATCAACCTCCCCAAAGATTCCCATAACAAAATCGGCGAAATATTTAACCTCATCAGCAAGTCCGGCGTGGACGATATTAAAATCGTCCCCCAAATCGATGAGTTTAATGCCAATATAAACGTCGTCAAAGATATTAAAAACCTGGATATCGACGACCTGCTGTCCAGGGAATCGGTTAAAGTGGATTACGAAGATATCCGGAATTTTTTAAAGGATAAAACCATCCTGGTCAGCGGCGCGGCCGGCTCCATCGGCTCGGAAATCGTCCGGAAATTGGTCCAGTTCGGCGTGAAACATATTATCGGCTACGAAATCGACGAAACGGAAATTTTTAACCTGGAATTCGAATTGAAAAAAATTATGGACCCGTCGCAAAAAGTGGATATGATCGTGGGCGACGTACGCGACCGGGCAAAACTGGCGCGGATATTGGAATCCTTTCGACCGGATATTATTTTTCATACCTCGGCTTATAAACATGTCCCGCTGATGGAAGGACACCCGGAAGAGGCCGTGAAAACAAATGTCATGGGCACGCTAAACCTGGCGGAAGCGGCTGTCCGACACGGGGTGAAAAAGTTTATCAATATCTCTACGGATAAAGCGGTCAACCCCACCAGTATCATGGGCGCCACGAAACGCCTCAGCGAAATGGTGTGCAAGGGCCTGAACCGCAAAGAAACCCGGTTTACCTCGGTCCGCTTCGGCAATGTGCTGGGCAGCCGGGGCAGCGTGATCCCGCTGTTCCTGGAACAAATTAAAAGCGGCGGCCCCGTCACGGTCACCCACCCGGATATCCAGCGTTATTTTATGTCTATCCCGGAAGCTGTACTCCTGGTGTTCCAGGCCGCCTACATGGGCGACATGGGCCATAAAGAAGGCGGGGAAATTTTTGTCCTGGATATGGGCGAACCGGTTAAAATCGTTTCCCTGGCGGAAAACCTGATCCGCTTAAACAATATGGAACCTTACCGGGATATCGATATCGTGTTTTCAGGACTGCGACCCGGGGAAAAACTTTTCGAAGAACTCCTGACCGCCGAAGAAGGCACGGACGCTACCACTCACTCCAAAATCTATATTGCCAGGAATACCTCCGATATCGACCCTACAGCGCTTAAACAGGCGCTAAAAGAACTGGAAGACGCCCTCGATTCACCGGGACAGATAAAGGGGATTTTGAAAAAATATATCCCCTATTATCATGAGACGAATGAATGATGAATGATGAACGATGAATGATGAATGTTAAAAAATATGGGCAATGGATTTTATTACTCGTGGTAGTGCTGATTTCGGTCAAGGCAATCACGTTTACCCGGGACATGGTCCTGGCCAACTACTTTCTCCACCGGGATAAAGAGAA
The DNA here is from genome assembly GCA_026393835.1 of Candidatus Aminicenantota bacterium. GTDB lineage: Bacteria > Acidobacteriota > Aminicenantia > UBA2199 > UBA2199 > JAKAGC01. Next base: position 10,151 of record JAPKZK010000189.1, read on the forward strand.
AGCCGCCGTTTATATGTATCGCATCCTTTGCGATAAGCCTTTCTTATATAACGGGCTCCGGGATAACGAGAAAACTTCAGTAGATAATTATATTGTAAAAAAGGCAATCTATGCCAGGTTTAGAGATAATAAGAATGTTTTCGATACCTTTAGCCGGGATTCAAAGGAGTTGACCATTGCGCATTTTAAAACCCTTTACCGGGACAATTTTTATCTCCAGTACCTGTTCCCCCCGGCCCCATCGGGGCCCAACTGGAAAAACCCGGACGCCGTATCCCTTGAGTTATTGGCCGATAAAACCTTGAACCCCCTATCCCTATCCTTGTGGGAGAAAGTCAAACCCGCCGTCGACCGGGAGTTCGCCGCGAACCTGGCGGATTATTGCCGCTGGCAAGGAAATACGGAACTGGGCGACTACCTGGGAAAGGATGCCGTCGATATGGCTAAACCTTTTTTAAACCCGGGCAGTCCAACGGGAAAGGAATCGTTCAAACAACTGCTGAAAATCCTCAGGAAGAAGAATAAATTAACCGGCAGCGATCTCCGGGAAAACCGGCCCGGCAGCGATGATTTTAACGACATGGGGGCTTTTAAGAAGAAATGGGAGTTTTCATGTATGTCGGGCAGTAAAGACATTCGCGCCGCATCCTTTACCATGGGCCTGGATGGGGAGGGTGAGAACCGTTGTCTGAGGTTAATGGGCTTTTTCGCCGGGGGCGCTGACGAAAAAAGCAAATCAAGCGCCCACGGCGGCGCCATGTGCAAAGAAAAGATACCGATTTCCACGGGGTATTATCTCTTGAGTTTCGATTATCTGACCGTGTCCGGCCGGGAGAAACCGTCTTTCTATTTGTGGAAAGGCCTTTCGGAAGCTTTCCTGCCTGCCACCGGCGGGACCTGGAAAAAGACGGTTTACTTATTAAACAATTCCACGGGCGGTTTCACCGGTATTAAACCTATTTTCCGCATGTGGGGAACGGGTACGGTTTTGATCGATAATGTCTATTTCGCCGCCGTCACGAAACCCACGTTTGGTTTTAGCCGGGCGGCTTTATTGTATAGACCGGGATGGAAATGAATCATAGAATAGCCATGATTGTCTTGCTGATGTTGTGCGTCGGTATCGGACTGGTCAATGTGTTTCTAACGCCCCCGTTTATGAACCCGGATGAGATTCAGCATTTTATGTTTTCCGCTAATTATGCCTATGCCGGGGACCAGGCGCGCTTAAAGGACCTGGATGCCCGTGTGCTGCAATTATTGAAAGACTACCAATGGTTTCATTTCATCGGCCTGGGGCCGGGGTGGGAAAATATTGAAAACTTGAAGGATGTTTTTTTTCTTAATTACTTTAGTATGGAGAAATACACCATCAGCAAGAGTTATTTTCATTTAATTTACGGTAGAGTGTTAAGGTTGACGGGGATCAGGGACCCATTGACTGCTTTTTATTTTTTGCGACTGCTGTCTTTTGTGATTTACCTGGCGATCTTTATATTATCTTTCTTTTTCTACAAAAAATATTTCCCGGCCCATTGGTATTATTTGTTGGCAAGTCAATTATTGATTTACCAACTGGGTACGATTTTGAATTCAGTGAATTACGATGTGTTGTTGACGCTGCTGGGGGTGTTGTTTTTTATATTTGCCTACCGTTTCATGAATGAAAACTTTGCCACCAGGGCGGCAAGTTTTTTTTCTTCGCGGCCCTTCGCGTTCTTCGCGGCTATTTTTTTGGTATTGATTTCCGCGCTGGCGTCGTTGGTCAAGACCGGGGGGGTGTTGTTTTTTCTCTATTTTTTCATTTTGCTTTTGTTCAAGTATGGGGTGAACCGGAAATCGTTGAAATGGTTGTTCCTGGGGTTCTTTTTATTTGTTATCGTATTCAGTTGGTTTAATTATTGGTTCCCCGGGCGTTTTTTCAAACTTTACGGATTGATATTTTTGAAATTACGGGCCATTACCGGTGTGGCGGCTGCGGGTGATAGTGGCGCCGCCGCCAATATCGGGTTTTTCGATTCCATAGTGGATAGTTTTTATTTTTATACCGGTTGGATGGGCTTTAAGTTGTCAGGGGCCTGGTATTGGGTATTGAAATTCTTTTTATTAACGGCGATTATTGGGGTAATCGCGACGGTTATCAGGAAAAAAACCGCGGGGAAGCGTTGGTTGGTTTATGTGTTAGTGCTTATTGTGGTGCAATCGTTGGCCATTCGTTTTTATTATGGCGCAGGGCTCATGGCGCAGGGGCGGTATCTTTACCCGTTGGTCCTTCCGATTATCATGATGATTTACAGTGGTTTGAATTCAATGGAAGTTTTTTTGAAATTGAAACGGAATTATATTGTCATTTCATACATTTTATTCCTGGTACTTTTTTTTGTAATGGCGTTGAGTCGGGTGCTTTCTGTTTTTTATTTAGAGGTAGCCTCGCCGCATCTGGGGTTGTAAACAAAAATTTTTGCAGCATGCTGCTGCACCCGCTTTGCACGGCCATGGAGCTTTCCGAGGTACCGGGCATCATTTCAAGCCATTATAGGGAGTCCCAGCCTGGGACATGCGGACCCGCTGGAGGCAGCATATCTTGAGTGCACATATCTCCCCGACAGCTTCCTGAAACCACCCGACAGGTTTCGGCGACCCCCCGACAGGTTGCCGGAACCCCCCGAAAATATTCCGGATGTCGCCGAAGGATTACCGGATTCCGCGGAAAACTTTCCGAACGCCCCGGAAAATTTTTCCAACATACCGGAAAACTTTCCGAATGTCCCCAAAAAACGCGGAAAAGGAGGTTATAAAAAGGCAGACACTAAACTTGTAGAATTGTATTGAAATTTTTTCCTTTATATGCAATAATTTTCCTGTTTAGCAATCGATTTCAAGCTAACGTTAACAAGGAGTTCTCTTATATGACCACACCACGTGGGACAGAAATTTATAACTTAGATAATAAATATGTAACCAGCCGGGGTGTATGTTATACCATCGATGAGCTCAACAGATGTTTGAAAGGACAGGTATCAAAAATCCTGTTTGACCAAGAGGGAATGCTTATTATAGAGAATATGCTCTCAAATACATCAGCGACTGGTTTTAAAAATGAAAATGTAAAACGTATTCTATCAAAAAAGTTGAATCCTGAGAAATGGAGAGTAGGGGAAGCTTTAGCAGAGTCCTACCTGGGTGCTCATAAGAATTGTTCCTTCCCCTGGAATAGCGATAGGGATAAAAAAAATGAAAACTCAAGTTTAACGGGTGCAGATATTGTCGGGTTTCAGAAAACTACGGGAATGGACAATCGTTTTGCTTTTGGTGAAGTTAAAACATTGGAAGAGAAAAAATATCCCCCATCCAGGGCACAGAGTTTAAAATCTCAACTTACAAATTTATACACCAACACGAATACGAGAGATAATTTAGTTAAATACCTGGCGCATCGCGCAACGAATTCACCCTGGCAACAACAGTTTAAAAATTCCTTCAGGCGTTATATGAAGAACAATTCGGATGTGTCTTTATTTGGATTCATGGTGCGTGATGTTGCCCCCGATGAAAGGGACCTCAGCTCAATAACACATAGTCTTTCCGAGATCAGTGCACCGCAACCATCTCTCGAGCTCACAGCTCTCTACTTACCTGCCGGAAGCATAAGCAGTTTTTCTTCGCAGGTAATGGCTGCCGCTAAAGAAGGTGACTTATGAGAGTCAGCAAAGAATCCTTGAACCGACTCGATACCCACTGGGCGATATCATCCATAGACGATGTGGAACGGGTACAGGTATTAAAAATGGCAGATGCTCTCCTGGTTAAATCCGCGGTCGGTAAAGTTATGGAAATTGATATTGAAGAGAGTCCACGGAACTTCAATCAATTGGAACGATTGGCTCTGGCTTATGAAATGGCGGCTATAGAAGGATTGAATGCCCTGTTGTCCCCGTTATCTGACGAGAATAATGATTTGTTAAGAGATCAATGCGCCAGTGCAGCCTGGCGTGTGTTTGGGCTGCGCCGCTTACTTAAAATACCGGATGAAGTGGAAGAAAAAATTTTTCACGTTCTTCATTTGACCTGCCTGGCATATTGCGGAGACCGTTGGTCCGATCTGAGAAGATGGTTTAATGAAAATGAAAATCACTGGCAAATTCCGCCCATAAAAGATACAAAATGGGATAAGCGACTGTTATATCGTTTATATGACTGCTGGGTTCGTTTATCCAGGAAAAAAAACTGGGAGGACCTCCATCAAATTTATGAAATAGTCGCCGAATTACGCGAAGACCAAAAATATTATGAATCGGATGTCCTAAACAACGGCGATTCAAATATGGACAGGGTAATGGCGCTGCGATTGGTAGTCCTGTATCATTGGGCGAAAGCTACCGATCTCCTGGCAGGATATATGCTAGTAGGTCAACCGAGGGATATTCCCACTCAATTGGATAAACATTTCGAAAGCGCAAGCGAAGCCGCTGTCCTATCTCATGATATCCAACTGGATTTGCTCACTCGCTGGCTTCATGCCGCCTCCCGCCGAATGGTATCCGGCTCGGTATGGTGGGTAGCCAATAAAGTCAATTCGAGAGTAACCAAATTTCTTTCCAGTGTAACTAAGCAAAACGCTTTATTCGAACTTTTACCCCCTCAACGCGCTGCATTGCAAGAACAAGGATTATTGGATCAAGCCGCTGAAGCGGTCGTAATCGAGTTGCCTACTTCCGGGGGAAAAACATTGTTGGCTCAATTCAAAATGCTGCAAGCATTAAATCAATTCGAAGCCGACTCCGGTTGGGTGGCATATATTGCACCGACTCGGGCCCTCACTGCCCAGATCACACGACGTTTACGCAGGGATTTTTCACCCCTGGATATCATCGTCGAACAACTAACAGGGGCCGTTGAAATTGATTCGATCGAAGAAACCCTCCTTTCCGGGAATACAGGTCAAAAGACTTTCGATATACTTGTTGCCACACCTGAGAAATTCCAGTTAATCATCCGCAATAAAAAAATTTCTCGTCCCCTCGCCCTGGTTGTCATGGATGAAGCCCATAATATCGGAGATGAAAGCCGGGGATTACGAATCGAACTATTGTTGGCGACCATCAAACGTGAATGCAAATCGGCAAATTTTCTCTTATTAATGCCTTACGTCGAAAATGTATCCCGGATAACACAGTGGCTTTCGCCGGATGCCGGACGTACTATTAGTATCGGTACAACCGCCTGGAAACCCAATGAACGCATTGTTGGAATATATCATGCTGAAAAGGATGATTCTGTTAGCGCCGGATGGAAACTGGAATTCGAAACGTTAATTACTTCCCCCGAAACGATCCATTTACGCGGCAGTCATCCGGTAGGAGAGATAAAACCTCTCGATATTTCTTACAGCAGAATTAAGAACAGCCTCTCACTTCAAACCGGCGCGATGGCAAAGGTGCTGTCGGAAAGGGGAACCAGCATTGCTGTTTCAAATCAAATACGTACTACCTGGTCGATGGCGCGCGAAATTATTAAGTCTTTACCTATAATTTCCCCGGTCCCGGATGAAATCAAACTTGTTCAAAATTTCCTTGCCAACGAAATTAGTCCCAAATTTGAATTAATAGAAATGCTGAAATATGGTGTTGCGGTTCACCATGCCGGTCTTTCCGATGAAGCACGTGCATTGATCGAGTGGCTGGCCGAGGAAAATAAACTGAAAGTGTTATGTGCCACATTAACCATTGCCCAGGGAATCAACTTCCCGGTTTCCTCGGTTTTCCTGTCATCCAGGTCTTTTAGTTCCGGCACAAATCATGTGGAAATGAAACCCCGTGATTTCTGGAATCTTGCCGGTCGTGCAGGGCGGCTCCAACATGACAGCGTTGGAGTAATCGGCCTTGCGGCAGGAGAAGAACCGGGGAAAATTAGGAAATTTGTCAGCCAGGCAACCGGCGAGTTGGTCTCACAATTAGTTAAGCTCCTGGAGGAAATGGAGCAAACAGGCAAGTTGCATGACCTGGAAAGTGTAACAAATTGGGAACAATGGACGGACTTTCGATGCTATGTGGCCCATCTCTGGAATGAGAAAAAAAACCTGGACGCTGTTTTATCTGAGACCGAACAATTGCTCCGAAATACTTATGGATACGGTTTGCTTCGGTCAACCCCGGCCGGCGCTGAAAAAGCAGATGCTTTATTAAAAGCCACAAAATATTATGTACAAAAAATCGCTGAACATCCTGAGAACGCAACTATTGCAGATGCCACCGGATTTGACCCAAAAGGGGTCGGGAAAGCACTGCTGGGATTGAATAAATTAGAAAAAAAATTAACAATAGCCGATTGGATGCCTGAGAGTCTATTCAAACGGAAAACCGGGAATCACCTTTCAGAGCTTTTCGGGATTATGCTGCAGTTGCCGCAAATAAAGAAACAGCTTGACGAAATTAAAGGAGAAGGTCTTACTCATAAACAAATTGCCAATATTTCGATTGCATGGGTGTCTGGAGAATCGATACAGGAGATTGCTAAGAAATATTTTAAGGGGGAAGACACCGATCGCATTACTGACGCATGCAAAGCAATTTATCGTAATTTAGTTAATAATGGCGCCTGGGGTATAGCAGCTTTAAGCAAGATGCCCACATCCGGGATCAATTTCGATTCTTTATCGGAGGAGGAAACCAGGCGCATCAATTTGTTGCCGTCTATGCTGTATCATGGGGTTAGTACAGAAGATGCGGTACTTATGCGTATGAATTTGCTGCCCCGAAGCATAGCGACAAAAATGGGGGAAAAATTCCGAGAACAAACCGGTGACGATGTCAAATATAAATCGGTAGCCAGGGCAAGAGAATTTCTGAAAAGTTTAAAAGAAAAGGAATGGGAGAGTGTGAAACCTAAACGATCTTACCTTTCGGGTATACAATATAAAAAGATATGGGAAATACTATCCGGTGAAAGCAGATGAAACGTTGAAACTGAGAAAATGTAGGATGAACCTGTCGATACGAGTTGAAATATTTAAAGAGGATGATGTTTATGTGGCAGTATCCCCGGAGTTAAACGTTTCCAGCTTTGGGGAAACTATCTATGAGGCAAAAGAATCAATAACAGAGGCCATTGAAGCTTTCTTTGAAGAATGCCGGGAAATGAGAACACTAAATGAAGTTTTAGAAGAATCCGGCTTTTTGCATGTTGAAAATAGCTGGCAATCCAGGCAACCGGTAGCTGAAGCCTATCCGAAAAGGTATGAACGGGGCGTAAATTGGTAGGGAACAGGCAATGCCTGTTCCCTACAATTTTAAATTTCAAAGCATCCATGACTTTTCGGATAGGCTCTAGCTACCCCCCCAGCTACCCCCCCAGTCGAAAAACTCCTGGGATTATTTTTAAAATACGATTCACTTGGAAATCAACAGATTCGCGAGTTATTAAATTTAAAAGACAAAAAGAGCATTCGCGAATTTTATATTGGACCGGCATTGGAAATTGGCGCGATCGAATATTCTATCCCGGGTAAACCCAATAGCCCTCTGCAAAAGTACCGCATTACAAGCCTGGGTCGAGAGATTTTGAAGAAAATCAACCCGGTTTCGGGACTTCCCAAAACTTTTGTTTGACACAAACTCATATTTCCTTTAAAATCAATTCTCAGAGAAATAAGGAGAATCCATTGAAAAAATATTTTTGCATGGTCTTTTGTATTTTAGTCCTTTTGCTGCCTGGCTGTAACAAAAAGCAAACCAAACCGAATATCCTGCTGATTACCATCGATACATTAAGAAGGGACCACCTGGGTTTTTACGGTTACCCGCTGGACACATCTCCCTTTATCGACCAATTGGCCAAAGACGGCGTGGTTTATAAAAACGTCGTCACCCCCTTACCGCTTACCGACGGGAGCCACGCCACGATTCTGACTTCTCTTCATCCGCTGGCCCATCAAGTTATCCGTAACGCCACCAGCTTGAAAGATAAAGTGGAAACCATTGCCGAAGTATTAAAGAAAAACGGTTATTACACTATCGGCACTATTGCTGCATTTCATTTATCGAAAAAATACAATTTTTCCCAGGGGTTTGATTCCTTTTCCGACACCTGGGATAAGAATATAAAATACAATGAACACTGGTTCCGCATCGCGGAATCGGTAAATAAAAGCCTGTTTGAGCAGATCGACCGGTACCTGGAAACACGTAAAAAAAATGAAAAGGAGAAGGACAAACCCTTGTTCATCTGGGTACATTATTACGACCCCCACACCCCCTATGTCAATAGAAAAGAAATCGTCTTGGAACCTTATGAGAAAAATAAAAAACGGTTCCCATTTATCAATTACGATAAAGAAATCCGTTATACGGACGAGAATATTAAAAAGCTCTATGGTTACCTGGAGGAAAAAGGGTTAAGTAAAACCATGCTCACCTGTATCACCGCCGATCACGGCGAACAACTGGGAGATCACGGCGCTTCCGCCGTACACCATGATTTCTACAGTGAAACCACTTTTGTGCCGCTCATTTTTCACGGTTATAAAATTCCGAAGAACAAGGTCGTTGAAGATTTTGTTTCCACCATGGATATAGCGGTATCACTCCTGGGGCGGGTAAACCTGAATTTTGAAAAACCCGGTAATGTGCACGGCGTTAACCTGTTGGACCCCAAAGGGAACCCGAAACCGGTTCCCGGGAGGGAATTCCTAATTATCGGGGACCCCACCTTTGTAAGGTCTATCCAGTGGCTTAGCGCGCCTTTTAGTTATATTTTAAATTTCGATTACATGTATAAACAGTGGTTTGTTGTGCGGGGGGCGGAAAAGTCCGGGTTGGCAGACCGCTTAATACCGGTCCCGCAAGGCGCATGGCGGGAGGAATATTTAGAGAAATCCGACAAGGTTGTGATCGATATCGCTTACCCGGATATCCTTCGGAACGGCTTGTATTTCGGCGTTTTAAGATTCGACGTGGAAAAAGACGGCGGGTTTTCCGTAGGTTATCGAATCGGGCCGGCCAATACCAAAGCCACTTATTCATTCGCGGATAAAAAACCGGGTACCGTTACTATCACTGCTATTTTCCCCGTTACGCCGCTGGACCATCTCACCGGCATGATCCAGCGAAAAAAAGAAACCCGGGTCGCCAATTTAAAGTATGCGCTGCTGACGGGCGAAGAAGCCTTAAAATACGTAATGAATATCCCCGGCAGGATAGAGGTGGAAAACAGGATATTTACGGCCTTAAAAACCCAAAGGAAATTCAAAACCGTCGATGAACTGTACAACCTGGAAACAGATTCGGCAATGATCAGAAATATGCTTTCCGGCAGCGGCGGCGATTCCCCTGTTTCGCCTGTTTCGCCGGTTTCGCCTGTTTTAAAGGAGCGGGTGGTGAAGGGGAAAAAAACCATATATGAATTTTTGCGATTTTACCGGGAAGAAAACAAGAAAATCCTGGGCAAACCCGCCGGGGATAAACAGTTAACCAGAGAAGAAAAAGATATGTTAAAGAGCCTGGGTTACCTGTGATAGATTGGGAGGCATTAAGTGATACCCTTTTTACTGGATTTAATAACCATTCTGGTTTATAATGAAGTTTGCAAAAAAAAAAAAATCAAAACTAAAAGTGAGGATTCAATGAAAAAAGTTTTAATGGTATTGTCATTAGCGGCTTTGATTACCGTGATGACGTACAAATATTCACCGGCGGAAGAGATTCCCAGGCCCACCTATGACAACTCGCTGATGTTTTCCATCACCGATAATTTCCTGGGGGAGGAACAAGCCGAGATCGATTATATCAAGAGTCAATTCGGTAATGGGCTGTACGCCCCACTGCTTTTTTCCGATTTTATCGGCATCGATATGGAATGGAATATCGATATTAATAATATAGGTAATGGGCTCCAGGCCTTCAAAGCGGAACTGGATCAAACCATCGCCTTTGCCAAGCTTCAGAAGGTGGGCATTCACCTGTCATTAACCTATGGCCTGGCGCGGTTTGTCGATTATTATAAAGAAGCCAAGGAAGAAGATATCCGCAATGCGCAGTGGTACAATGACAATAATATATCTTCCGCCGCCCAGGGCGGCGATTCGGCCGGCGGCGTATACGGCGGGCCGCGGGAAACCGGGGCTCCCGGCTTTCCCATCGACCTGAACCACATCGACCGTACCGACGATTCCCTGGCCCTGCCTGCGGCCGACGATTCCGTCATTAATCAATATGTGTTTGGCACCCTTTCCCGGTACGCACGGAAATTAAGGACGCACCTTAACGCCAAAATTACCGCGGCCCTGGCGTACATAAAACAAGTGCAGGCGGCCAATCCCAGTGTGTATATCATCATCAGCGCCCCCGGGGAAGTTGAGCTTAATTACTTCCGGCTCAATCAATCTCAATTCTTACAGGACTATTTTTGCGACTATTCCCCTTTTGCCGTGTTGGAGTTCCAGGATTGGATCCGGCATACCGGTCTTTATGCCGCCGGCCAGGAATACGACGGCGAGGGATATGTCGATGGCGGCAGCCGTTACCAGGGGTCCGGTGGGTTGGCCAATTTCAACGCCGATTTCGGCGTCTCGTTTACCACCTGGAATTTGAAGTATTACAATTGGGCCCTTACCGACCCCGTGGACCCCGATTATACCGACAGCGTCAACCCCGACCCCAGGGTTATCCCGGCGTCCGGGTATACCTACGACGGTATGAAGCCCACTTCAGGGGCCAATTATACTGCCGGCGGTTTCGACCCGCCCCGTGCTATGTCCGAGCCCGGGGACAACTCGTATTACGATCTCTGGAACACTTTCCGGGAGACAATGGTCTACCATTATGTCAAAGACATGACAAAAATCGCCAGGGACGGCGGATTCCCCAAGAGCCATTACTATACCCACCAGATACCGGCGGATTACCTGTTCGGCTCCCGGCCCAATGATGCGCTCATTCCCCATTTGAATCCCCGTTATTACAGCTCGGCGTCCCCCCTCTGGACAGCCGATGTCTATCCCGATACCGGGATGGGAATAACCCTTTACGACATCAATTTCGGGACCTGGTTCGCACGCACTACCCTCTACGGTATCGATGCCATTGATGCATTGTCCGACAACTGGGCCGCGTTGGAATATAACCCCGAAGTCATTCCTACCGGTTATACGGCCACATTAAGCAGCGCCGCGTTCCTGTATAATCAAATGATGCGATTGTATAACGGCAGCCCCCATCTCATCAGCTTCTTTAAATGGAAAGGCCAGGCCGATTACCAGTTCAAGGACACCAACCGGGGGACCGCCGCCAAACAGTTTTTCGATGCCGTTAAAGATAAAGCGCGGCAGTCCATCACTAACGTGTTTTCCCCCAAAGCCGTCGAAGGTTTTACCGCCAGGTTCAGTTCCATCACCGGCCTGGTCCAATTATTCTGGTCTGAAAAAATCTGGACAAATCTCAAATATTATTGGACAGATTGGGGCGATTTTAAAGAATTTGTCATATACCGGGGGTACACGTCGGACTTTACCGCCAATCCCGGTTCTGAAATCGCAAGACTAACCGGTTCCAATTACATCGATTACGAGTTTACACATGGGACGAAGGTTTACTATAAAATCGCGGCCGTCAACTCCAAAGGCCTGGTTGGCCCAATAAAAACAGTATCCGTCCAGGTTCCCGGGGGTACTTTCAACCCCGTTCTGGGCGTTGACAAGAGCCAGTTGCATTTCGGGTATCTCAAACAAACCGAAAACCCGCCCGTACAGTATTTTCGCATACTCAACAAGGGAACCGGCATATTGGATTGGACCGTTTCCGACGACGCCTCCTGGCTCGTCTGTACACCCAGCACCGGTCTCCTGGGCGCGCAGGTGGAGGTTTTTGCGAATGTCGACGAACTTTCACCCGGGTCTTACAGCGGTACGATTACCATAACATCTCCATCTGCCGCCGATTCGCCGCAGACCGTCAGCGTATCCCTTATCGTAAAAAGGATTTACGACGACAATCCGCCTTTTGGCGAGTTCGCCACCCCCACCGACGGCTCGCTTGTCAGCAGCAGCATCCCGGTGACCGGCTGGGCGCTGGATGACATTTACATCGATGGCGTTAAAATTTACCGGGACCCCATGGAAGGCGAAGGCGCGCAAATGGTGTACATCGGCGACGCCCTTTTCGTCGAAGGCGCCCGGCCCGACATCGAAACCGTTTATAACGATTATCCCTTCAATTACAAGGCCGGCTGGGGGTATATGCTGCTAACCAATTTTCTTCCCAACGGCGGCAACGGGACATTTAAACTCTACGCCGTTGCTAAAGATTTCACCGGCGCCCAGGTAACATTGGGTTCCAGTACGATTACCTGTGACAATGCTTATGCGGTGAAACCCTTTGGGGCCATCGACATACCCGGGCCGGGGGGAATCGCTTCCGGTTTCAGTTTCAGGAACCAGGGCTGGGTGTTGACCCCCATGCCCAATGCCATCCCCAACGACGGTTCCACCGTTAATGTTTATATCGATGGCGTCGCCAAAGGCCATGTGGTTTATAATATTGCCCGGCCGGATATTGCCGCCCTTTTTGCCGGCTACGCCAACAGCAGCGGCGCCGGGGGGTATTTGGATATCGACACTACCCGGTTAGCCGACGGCATGCACACCATCGCCTGGGTTGCCACGGACAACGCGGGAAACAGCGACGGCATCGGCTCCAGGTATTTTACCGTCCGGAACATCGGGGAATCCAGCGGCCTCCAGGCCCCGGACAACGCAGCATTCGATATCCCCCAGGATCAACCCGCGGCCGGTATCTTCAATAAAGAGCCGATATCACTGCAAACCGGGGAATTGGAACGAGTGGAAATTAACCTGGGTTTCAAATGCCGGGGCTACCTGGCGGTGGGCGATCAACTGAAGCCCCTGCCGGTGGGTTCGACCCTGGACGGCGAAAGAGGGATTTTTTACTGGCTGCCGGGACCCGGATTTATGGGAGATTATCGGTTTGAGTTTGTAGGTTTCGCTCCCGCATCCGGTGAATTAATACGAAAATCGGTCAAAATAAAAATTCTACCTAAATTCTCTCCCAGGAGGGAAATTAGCATCGAGCGTTAACCATGCCTTTTGAATTTAAGCCAATGGAAATACCGGGGTTGGTGCAAATCCGACCCCGGGTTTTTGGAGATTCACGCGGTTGTTTTTTTGAAACCTATAAGAAGTCTGAATTTGTCGATAATGGAATCGATTACGATTTTGTCCAGGACAATTATTCGTTTTCGACGCGGAATGTTTTACGCGGATTACATTACCAATTGCCGCCCGCCGCCCAGGGGAAACTGGTAAGCGTGGTTAAAGGCAGGGCGTGGGATGTGGCGGTGGATATTCGCCGGGATTCGTCCCATTACCTGGAATGGAAAGCAGTGGAGTTAAGCGAGGAAAACCACACCATGCTTTTCATCCCGCCGGGTTTTGCCCATGGGTTCGTGGCCCTGACCGATGAAGTGCGCTTTGTTTATAAGTGTACTTCCCAGTATGCGCAGGAATTGGAGCGGGGTATCCGGTGGAACGATCCCGATATTGCGATACAGTGGCCGGTGGAGAATCCCCTGGTCTCGGAAAGAGACGCGAACCTGCCGCTGTTGAAGGATGTTGAGATTGCTGCCTCCGGCGGCCCGCTTTTTGAAAAAAGCGGGGCAAAAACTTCTGATTAGGAGAATATATGAAAAATGTCTTAGTGACCGGGGGCGCCGGTTTTATCGGCAGTAATTTTATACATTATCTTTTTAAACAAAAAGATTTCCAGGGCAATGTGATTAACCTGGATAAACTCACCTACGCCGGGAACCTCGAGAGCCTCGAAGCCATCGATAAAACCTACGGCGAAAAAGGCCAGGGCAGGTATCTCTTTCACCGGGCCGATATCTGCGATTACGAAGCCATTGAAGCCATTTTTAGAAGCCGCCGGGTAGATACCGTTATTCATTTTGCCGCCGAATCCCATGTAGACCGGTCCATCCATGGCCCCAAAGATTTTATCCACACCAATATAATAGGCACTTTCAACCTGCTGGAAATTGCCCGCCAACAGTGGAGCAATGAGAAAATAGACAATGCCCTTTTCCATCACATATCCACCGATGAAGTATACGGCAGTCTTGGGGAAACCGGGTATTTTTACGAAAACACTCCCTACGATCCACGCAGCCCCTATTCCGCGGCCAAAGCCTCATCCGACCACCTGGTGAAAGCCTATTACCATACTTATGGACTGCCCATCACCCTGTCCAATTGTTCCAACAATTACGGACCGTACCAGTTCCCTGAGAAGTTGATTCCCCTTATCATATTAAATGCCCTCGAAGGCAAGCCTTTGCCCGTCTACGGGGATGGGTTAAATGTACGGGATTGGCTTTACGTAGAGGATCATTGTTCGGCCATATATGCCATTATCCGCCGCGGACGGCGCGGCGAGACCTACAACATCGGCGGCGAGAGCGAACGAACCAACATAACCGTGGTGAACAGGATTTGCGAAATCCTGGAAGCCCTGTACCCCATAAAAAAGAACCCTATCATACAAAAAGCGAATCCGGACATCGCGGATTACAAACAGTTAATTACCCATGTCAAAGACCGGCCCGGGCATGACCGGCGTTATGCCATCCATTGCGGTAAGATCAAAGAGGAATTAAATTGGCGGCCTTCCGTGTCGTTTGAAGACGGGCTGCGAGAAACCGTGCGCTGGAGCCTGGAAAACACGCGGTGGATCAATCATGTCCGCAGCGGCCAGTACCAAAAGTGGATTGAGAAGAATTACCAAAAAAGGTAAAAAGGAAAAATTTATAAACGTGGGGATTCGTAGCTATCCATATCGGTATTAAAGACCCCTTTAAAGATGTCATCCACACGTTTATAATTCGGGTGGTCTTTGAAGTAGCCGGAGTCCACCGGGGAGCAGTGCCAGGCGAGGCGTTCGACATGTTTACTGCCCGGTAATTCGACTCCCCCCATAAAGAGGCGGATCACGTTTACTTTTGCGGAAGGATTGGCGGGAGGAAGTTCCAGTCGGTTTATTTCAAAGTGAATGATTTTATTTTCCCCGATATTTTCGATAAAAGTATCGTAGGACATTTCCGGGTCGGTTATGCGTTCAAGGTCGCCGTTGAGGTCCAGTTTAACGAACCGGCGCCAATTGCCGGGGATATCGGTCTCGAAAAGAGTTTTCATAAAAACCTTGATTTTTTCCAGCGGTTCATTTTCAATATCCAGGCGGATAGGTTCAGGGTCTTTCATTTTAATGACCAGGGGGTCTACGATATTGTCGTCCATCATATCGTTAAACATCTGTCGATATTGGATAGCGTGTTTCTTCTCGATGGAGAAATAGTAGTCGTTAAGTTCGCAGAATTCCCTTTGGCCGAAGCCCCAGTGGAGGTAGTTCAGGAGGGTATCCAGGGCGCGTTCGATCCGAAGTTCGGAATTCGATTTGTTATTAATAATGGAACGGACTTCCTGGCGGATCACCGGTATCATCTGTTTAACCGCGTCCAGGGTACCCTGGATTGATTTTTTCAGTTCAGTATCGATAATTTCGTTCATATGCGTCGTAAAACCTCTTGCCCGGAATTTAAAAATGGTTGAAACGCCCTTATTATATCAGACTTTCCACCATTCCGCAAGGTTTTTTATTGGCGGTCCCCCCCATTTCTCCCCCCATGCTGGGCGGGCGGCCTGATATTTAACATCTTCAAGTGCACTTAACTTTTTTCAAAGATAATAAATTTTTCTTGCATGTCCCTTTTTCCCTCCTTTTTGCTCATAGCGGCCCATGAAAACCAGCGGTGAATTCCATGATTATTAATTGCATTTGCGTTTAAACAATGATAAAATTGGTAGGGATTTTCTAATACTCCTCCGGGAAACCGATTTAAAAAGGAAATATGAATGCTATATGATCTGATTTTAAAGAATGCTCAAGAGTGGTACAGATCGGATAAATGTACAGTTAAGCCATTGATCGATCATATCCAACGCAATGGAAATCTTCGCGAAGCCCAAACTCAAGCCTTACTGGTCTACCTGTATCTGAAAATAGCCGGAGCTAATAAACCCCTGGCAACTCTTTTTAATGAGGGGTTTTTCAGTCAACGTGAAGACCTGTCTGCTCTCAATATCAATCAGAAGGCGCGAGATATATTCGAGAAAAATACAGCCGCAAGAGCATTATTTGCACTCTCCCGCACGCCGCTGAATAACAACGGGAACGGGAAGAAAAATCAAACCACTTTATTCCCGGACCTGGAGCGGTATATAATTCAAAACCCGGCAGCTATCGATTATCACGCTCTCAGCAAGAAACTTTTCTACAGCGTGGAATATCCTGATTATCTCTTTAGCTTGCCCATGGGGGCCGGTAAAACATTTCTCATGGCTGCCATCATTTACCTGGACTTATATTTTGCCTTAAATGAGCCGGACAACCCTGCTTTCGCACACAATTTTCTTATTCTTGCACCGTCCGGTTTAAAAAGTTCCATCATACCGAGCCTTAAAACAATCGAGCATTTCGACCCTTCATGGGTACTACCCGAACCGGCGGCCGGTAATATCAAGCGGATGATTAAATTCGAGGTACTGGATCAACCTAAATCCGCCCGGAAAAGCAATAAGGCCCGCAATCCAAATGCTCAAAAAGTAGCCAATCATCAGCCCTTCGATACCCTGATGGGACTTGTCCTGGTAGTAAATGCCGAAAAGGTTATACTTGACCGTGTGAATTTACTGTTTAAAAAAGATGAAGATGAAAAAGACCGGTTTGCCAATGAACTCCGGAACATCATCGGTAAAATCCCGAATTTACAGGTACACATCGATGAGGTGCACCATGCGGCTACCGACGATATCAAATTGCGCCAGGTGGTCAACAAGTGGAGTGCCAACGGTTCGATCAATTCCGTTCTTGGTTTTTCCGGCACTCCATATCTCGGCAAAGCGGAAGCGGTAAAGATATCCGCCGGCATCGAAATTAAATTCACGCAAATAACCAATACCGTGTTCTATTATCCGCTTACGGAAGCGGTTAGAAAATTCTTAAAGAAGCCCCGCGTCGAACAGACTTCCGGCTTGTCATCCATCGAGATTATCGAAAAGGGCCTTTCCGATTTTCTTACAACCTTCGGGGACACCGTTTATGAGAACGGCTGCATTGCCAAATGCGCCGTCTATTGCGGGAACATCGAACGGCTGGAAGAGGAGATATACCCCCATCTCACCGGCAAAATGAAGATAAAGCCTGAAGAGATACTGAAATATCACAAAGGAAACAAACGTTATAAAATACGAAAAGAAGCGGAAACCGAATTCAACTCCATCGATACTTCCCTTTCAAAGAAGAAAGTCATTCTTTTGGTCCAGGTAGGAAAAGAGGGGTGGGATTGCCGGAGTCTTACCGGCGTCATCCTGTCGCAAAAAGGGGATTGTCCTAATAATATGGTTTTACAGACATCATGCCGCTGCCTCCGCCAGGTAGATAAGGGCAAACACGAAACCGCGTTAATATGGCTCAATGAAGACAATGCCAAAACACTGGACAAACAATTGAAAGAAGAGCAGCATACCAGTATCCGGGAAATTACCACTATTGGAAAAGAGGGCCAATTAAACCAGGTCCCTTGCTTTTCACGAATGGATTACCTGAAATTACCAAAGATCGATTTCTACCAGTTGCATGTCGAATATGAAACCATTGTTACAGTAGAAGAGGCTAAAACCCGTGACAATATATCCGCCATAGATACCCAGGAGCATTTTGATACCGCGGTTGTCATCGAACGTGGGCTTTCACCGGATGACCTGAAAAAAAAGAACTTGCTTGAATCGGTTGAAGGCGAGCAAGCGGATTTTTCGTCATGGATTTTTACTATCGCCAGGGAAAGTATGGGGGTATTAACGAGGCGGGACCTCTTATTATTTGAACCCGGGCTTACCCGCATTTTTAATGAAGTTACCATGGAACGCCAGGGCACCCGCTATTATAATGCTCTTTTTCGACAGGATGAAATCCGTTCCCGGTTGCGCCTCGCCTTTCATAAACACAGGGAATTGAACGTGAAGTCGGAAATCATACCTCAAAACGCCGGATTGCTGGTAATCAAAAATCTTCAACCGATGGTTGAGGAACACGATAAACTATATCCTGTGGCATCGGATGTTAACGAAATAATGCAAGCGGATAAAACCGGGAAAGGCATTGCTCAATTGCAAAAGGAAGTCGAGGAAGCACAACTGAAATTACAAGAGTTTATAAAATCTCAGCCGAACCCTGATCTTTTTGCGCTGGCGGGCCTCAGCACGCAAAAGCCAAAGTCATTCTCTCCTGCGGTTGTGAATAAAGCGGCATCTTTCCATTATCTGCCGTATGACTTTTCGCAAAGCCGTTTTGAGCTTACATTTTTACAGGAAGTGCTAAGCCTAAAATCGTTCCATGAAAGAAAATTGGAAATCTACTACAACGGCGACCGGCATCTGACTGAATTTCGTATTGTCTGCTATGCCGGGAAAAACCAGCGGTGGCAGAGAATCGGGTTATATACTCCCGATTTCCTGATAATCAAACGAAAAGACGGCGGCATTCATAAAGTACTGATCGTTGAAACAAAAGGGAGCGGATTTGCTGAACAGTCGGAATTTATAGCCCGCAGACATTTCATGGAAACCGAATTTCTCAAAATGAACAACGAGAAATTCGACTACAATCGATTTGAATTTCTTTACTTACCGGACGACCGCAAGATGGATGAAAACCTTTTTTCATTCCAAACCCGGATAGCCACTTTTTTTGAGGAGAACAAATAATGGCAATAAAGTACATACCTTACTACCCGGACACAGTCGCCGGGCAGGCGATTTTAAATAACATCACCCGCACCAGGAGGGTTTTGCGTTACCGAGATAATGACCGGGTCTATGAACGCATTCAGCGCGGCATGCCTTTTTATGAGCTTGAATTACTTGAACAAGTGCGAATGAAAAAAACGAATGGACTATTTAAAAAAGAAGAGAATGCGACCGATCTCTCCAATATGCTTATCCGGGGAGAATGTATCTCCGCCTGCGCGTACTTGAAAGATAAAGGAATCAAGATCGATCTTGTGTATATAGACCCACCTTTTGCCAGCGGGGCGGATTATGCTAAGAAAGTATATTTGCGCAGGAATCCGAAAATCGCGGAGACAATTGCCAGGGCGGAAGAAGAGATGGAGTTGGAAGAACTCCGCTCTTTTGAAGAAAAGATGTACGGCGACATCTGGAATAAAGAGGATTACCTGAACTGGATGTATGAAAACTTAACGGCTATCAAAAGCATAATGAGTGAAACGGCCAGCATCTATGTGCACCTGGATTGGCATATCGGGCATTATGTTAAGGTACTGATGGATGAGGTGTTTGGAGAAGATAATTTTGTAAATGAAATAGTTTGGAGAAAATTGACTGCAGCCAAATCACAAAGTTTATTCTTTAGCAATGTAAAAGATGCAATATTTTTATATAAACTAAATGAAGCATCAGTCTTTAATCCAATATATATTGAAAAAGATGAAAATGATCCAAGTTACCCAAATATTGAAGAAATAGAAGGGCGAAAACGAAAATATGGTTCCTTTGATTTCACTCAAAAGGGTGCAGGTCCTGCTAGAATGTTTGGAAGTAAACTATTACATCCTCCATCAGGAAAGCATTGGATTTGGACTCAAGATAAAATAGATAAAGGTCTTAAGGAAGGTAAAATAATTTTTACCGGTAATGGAACTCCAAGAATTAAAAAATATTTAGATGAAAAGGAAGGTAATTATGTTGGGGATCTGTGGTTTGATGATGATGTGGCTCCATTATCTTCTAATAGCCAGGAAAGAACTGATGTCGATTACTCTACCCAAAAACCCGAAGCCCTGCTTGAACGGATCATCAAAGCTTCATCCAACGAAAGCATGATTATAGCTGATTTTTTTGGGGGCTCCGGCGTAACCGCAAAAGTAGCCCACGATTTGAAACGACAGTTCATTCACTGCGATGTGGGCATCAACAGCATTCAAACAACCCGCGACCGTTTGATCGCCGCAGGAGCTGAGTTTGATATTTTCGATATCCAGGATGGCGTCTCACTTTTCCGTAATCCTGTTCAAACCATGGATAAGCTGAAAACCCTGGTAACCGGTCTTAAAAACGAAGACTCCCTGGACAGTTTCTGGGAAGGGGCCATCAACGACAGCAAATTAGGTCTTGTCCCCGTGTATATCCCGAACCTGCTGGACCACAGCGCAAAAGTCCTGGATATACCCATGATAAACCGGGTTATCAATGAAGCTCTCCCGGATTTGCCCGACGGCGTGAAACAGGCCATCGTCTATTATGTGGACATTGAAAACCGCCCGGAAGTGGAAAAGTTTATCGATGAAAATAATATCACGGAAGTCAAGATCGAACTGCGCGACTTAAAGTTCATCCTCGACGAAGTAGTTATCAATGATGAAGCGGAATTCACCGTTAAGACGACCCCATCCGGTTGTGAGATCGAATTCCACTCGTTTACAAGCGACCGGCTGATCCGGAAAATAGACGCATACAATCAAAAAAAATCATTAAATGGCGCGAATAAAGACCTGTTCGATCAAAACGGAACCGATGATGAAAAAAACGGGGATGATGAAAACGGGAATGGAAATGGAAATGGAAACGGTAACGGGAACGGTAATGATTACAAGAAAACGCCTTTTACGCCTATCGAAATCAGCCCAAACGGACTTGAACTCATCGAACTAATCAGCCTTGATTGCACCAATAAGGAAGGCCCCTGGAAAAGCGATACCGAATTGAAAATCGATAAAAACGGGTATGTCATCCTGGACGGTGAAAAGACAAAGCAATTTTGGAACGCGAAAATAATATCCGGCAAGAACCCCTTCCGAATGAAAATAAGAAATATCGCCGGTGATGAATCGATATTTAAAATTGAGTAAGATATCTCTTGCATGTCCCTTTTTCCCTTTTTTCCCCACCAGGAGAAATATATTATGACCGGGAAAATTTACCGCTGCTTGCGGTTTTTTCCCGGCTATGATATCCTGTGACTTAAAATATCCTGTGGCTTGCCGGTTAAAAACCGGATAAAGGTGGAATCGTTCATGGGTATCGTTAGAATAACAAAATATTACTGCGGAAGCGGCAGGCAGCGCGGCAGCACTTTAAAGACCGCTTTCATTCTTAACTTATCGGCCGGATTTCTTTTTTGCGGCTTCTTAAACTTATTCCCCCAGGATACCGGCTCTAAATATATGAAAAATTATTCCGCCAAAGAATATAATTGGCATCAACAGAACTGGTCGATCTTACAAGATAAACGCGGCTGCATTTATGTAGGCAACCACGGCGCACTGCTGGAATTCGATGGGGTGTCCTGGCGGAGAATCGTCATTCCTAACATGACGGTTCGCTCCCTGGCCATGGATGATAAATCAGGGACGATTTATATCGGCGGGATGAATGAACTGGGGTTCCTGGCTCCCGACCCGGACGGCAAAGGCACGGGCGCTTTACGATATATATCCCTCCTTGACCAGGTAGAAAAGGATTTACAAAACTTTGACGTGGTATGGGGCGCCCATGCCCTGGAAGATGGGATATATTTCAGGACTTATAATTATTTGTTCCGCCTGCGTTCCGGGATGCTAAAGGCGATTGCGAAAACGGATAATAACCGCCGGTTCAGGTATTCATTCGAATGCGGGGGGAAATTGTATATCATTAAAACTAACGTGGGACTCTTGCAATGGGTAAACGATACGTTGGTATTGGTCCCCGGCGGCGAAATATTCGCCGCCCAGGAGGTCTTTATGATGTCGCCGTACCCGGGTGAGAAAATTCTCATCGGCTCGCGATCATCCGGATTATACCTTTACGACGAAACCGGCGGATTCAAACATTTCGCCCCCGAAGCCGGCGACTATCTAATGAAAAACGGGTTGTCCCACGGCATCCGGCTCCGCTGCGGGGATTACGCCCTGGCCACTAAATCCGGGGGGCTGATTATCATGACTTCCCAGGGCCTGGTAAAGCGGCGCTATACCAAAAACCTCGGGCTGCTGGAAGACCTGATAAGGTTCGTCTACGAGGATATGCAGTGCAACCTGTGGCTGGCACAGGATGAAGGAATCGCTAAAATCGAACACGCCTCGCCCTTCACCCTTTACGACGACCGCTCCGGCCTGGCCAGGATGGTTTTAGCGGCGGCGGTGTATGGCCCCACGGGAAAAGTGTATGCAGGAACCACCGGCGGTATATTTTACCTGGACGGAACCGGGAAATTCCAACCCATCCCGGGGATAACCCAGGAGTGCAGGTCATTTCTTTCCACCGGCGATTCCCTGCTGGCGGCTACCAAAAACGGTGTGTTCCGGGTGGATAAAGAAAAGCCGCGGCAGATTACCGGGGACCCTTCTTATATACTCTATGCCCCCCCCAACGATGAGAAACGAATCTGGGTAGGAACCGATAGGGGGCTGGTTTCCCTGGACCGGTCCGGTCCCCCTGCTGAAAACGAAAACCCCCAATGGAAACCGGGACCTTCATTTGAAACCATCGATCGAGAAATCCACTCCATCGTCGAAGACAGGGACGGGAATTTGTGGTTGGGCACATTGACAGAGGGGGCGTGGAAAGTCGTTTTTCCCGGGGGCAGTACCCTTAACAACCCTGTGATGACGAAGTACGACGCCCCCGGGGAACTAAACCTCAAAGAAATTCATGTGTTTTTTGCCGCCGGGCATGTGATGTTTGCCGCGGCAAACGGCATATATCGGCTTGATGAAAAAACCGGCAAACTGGTCCCGGACCTTACTTTAGGTAAAGAATACGCGGGCGGCGGCAAGGGAGTTTTCCGTATTGTGGAAGATGCGGAGAAACACATCTGGCTTCATTCCAAATATATGAATAGCGAAGCCGTCCCCCAACCGGATGGAACCTTCTCACTTAACCACAGGCCCTTTCTCAGGATACCCCCCGCCCAGGTGAATATGATTTATCCCGGCCTCAGCGCGGGGGCAGTTTGGTTCGCCGGCAACGACGGGCTCATTCGTTTCGATAAAACAGTCAAAAAGGAATACCTCCGGGAGTTTCAAACCCTTATCCGTAAAGTCATAGTGAATGGGGAACTTTTTTTTGACGGATATCTTTCCGAAACCCAACAAGACAGCGCCCCCCCTGCCGCTGTCTTCAAATCCAAAAACAGGAATTTCAGCATCCAATTCGCCGCCCCTTTTTACGAGGATGAAACAATGACATTGTATCGAACATTCCTGGAAGGGTACGACCACCAGTGGTCCGAACCGGCGGCGGATACCAGGAAGGATTATACCAACCTTGATCCCGGCCCGTATACCTTCCGTGTGCAAGCGGAGAATGTGTACGGGGATAAGGGCCGGGAAGCACTCTTCCGCTTTAGAATTTTACCCCCCATATATAAAACCTGGTGGGCATTTTTATTTTATGTCGGCGTGGTTTTCCTGGGGATGTTCTTTTTTGTCAAATGGCGCTCCGGGAAACTGCAGCGAGAAAAACAACAGTTGGAACTAATCGTCGAAGAGCGAACCAAAGAAATCAACCGAAAGAACCGGCAACTGGAAGAGCAGACTGAACAACTAAAAGAACAATCGGAAAAACTCACTGAAATGGATAAAGTAAAAACCCGCTTCTTTGCCAATATTTCCCATGAGTTCCGCACGCCGCTGACATTGATCATGGGTCCCCTGGAAGAAATGTTGTCCGGGCTAGGAACGCGGGAAAACGAAACCGGGCAAAAGCGGAAACTGGGCCTGATGCTGCGCAATTCCCAACGGCTGCTCAATCTAATCAACCAACTGCTGGAACTTTCTAAAATTGAGAGCGGTAAGATGATATTGGCAGCGTCCTTGCAAAATATCATCCCCTTTTTAAAGGGGATCGTATCATCCTTTGAACCTGTGACCGATAAACATGTAGTGGCGTTATCTTTGGAATTTGAAGAAGAGGAGATCATCGTCAATATCGATCCCGGGAAAATGGAGGACGTGATCTTTAATCTCTTATCCAATGCCGTCAAGTTTACCCCGGTGGGTGGAAAAATCACCGTTGCGGTGAAGCGCGCCGCGCCGGGGGCGGAATTTCCTTCCGGGTCCGCGACCCTTTCGGTGCTGGACACCGGCCCCGGTATATCCAGGGAACAGTTGGGGCATATTTTCGACCGTTTCTACCAGGCCGACAGTACTTATGAACATCACCGCAAAGGATCCGGCATCGGGCTCACCATCGCCCGGGAGTTGGTCGAACTGCATAACGGCAGGATCGATGTACATAGTATCGAGGGGAAAGGAACGGAATTCATCATTCATTTGCCCCTGGGTGCGCAAACCGTTCAACTTGATCAAACTCCCGGGGGCGCCCCCGGCGCCGCAGGGCAGGCAATCGCTGAAAAAATCAAAATGCTCGAAATACAGGAGGAAGAAAGCCGGGAGGATTCCCAACAAGAACCCGTGGCCGCCGAAACCCCGGGAAAAAATATCATCCTGGTGGTAGAAGACAGCGCCGATACCAGGGCCTATATCAAGAGTTCCCTGGAACCGGCTTACCTGGTGGTGGAAGCCAGGGACGGCAAAGAGGGTATACAAAAAGCAGGGGAAGTTATACCCGACCTCATTGTCAGCGACATCATGATGCCCGAAATAGACGGCTGTGAATTGTGCCGGGTCTTAAAAACCCGTATTGATACCAGTCATATCCCCATCATACTGCTCACGGCCAAAGCCGGGGAAGAGGATGTCCTGGAAGGATTGGAAACCGGGGCCGACGACTATATCACCAAACCTTTTAATACCAAAATCTTGTGCGCCCGTATCAAAAATCTCATCGAACTGCGCCGGCATTTGCAGCAGGTATTGGACCGCGACATGATGCAGCACCCGGTTAAAATCCCCGCGTCAAAAATCGACAAAGAATTCATCTCACGTTTAAAAGAAGTCATAAAAAAGAATATAGCGGACCCGGATTTTAACATCGAACAATTATGTGAAAAAATGGAAATGAGTCAACCCACGCTGTACCGGAAAATCCAGGCCTTAACCGGTGAATCGCCGACCGACTTTATACGTTCTTATCGCCTCAAACGCGGGGCGCGATTACTTGAAGAAAAATTCGGCAGCGTCCTCGAAGTCGCATTTGAAGTGGGTTTCTCCAGCGCCGCCTATTTCACCAAATGCTTCAAGAAGAAATTCAACCGGCTGCCCTCCCAGTATCATGAAGGAAGTAAGGTTTAATGCGCCTTTTCTCACATGAATGGATTTTTATCGCTTTTTTGAATGCAAAGTTCAAGCCGGGATTTTAAATTTATATTATAATAATGGCATACAATATGGTAGAAAATAGAAAGTAACCATAAAGTATATGAGTTACTAAGAAAAAATAGAGGAGGATAAAATGAGAACAAATCATGTTACGGTGTCAAAGAATTTGATTGCGGGTTTTGATATAGAAGTCCATGGAGTCGATTCTCCGCCAAACTATTATGTTATCGATGACAATAATCCCCTTAAAATCGGGTTGGTTCATGACAATATGGCGTGGGCCCCCAGGGACTCGTATCAAAAAACAACAACAAATGATGTAAAGGTATTATCAGAAGGCGAGACCATCAAGTTCTATATTAAATTGGAATCGTATAAGGATTTCGATTTTAATATTTGTATGAATGAAAGCGGTTGGAAAATCAGTCAAAAATGTTGTTTACTCTCTTCAAAAACGGTCCTTATATCACGTTTGCCGAAGCAAATAAACATTTGGCCGGTAAGGTTATTGCTGTTACCCATTGAGTTGGTATTGAAAGTGCTCCAATTTATAGGGGCGCTAGGCAGGTTCATAATCGATGCAATAATTGCGTTGACTGGGGTAACAGGAAACACCAATATAACTGTCGGAGGTGAAGCGTAGCCGCCTGTTTAGGGCTGCCGCCCGGGAAGTAAAAAGAAGATGATGTCGAATAACAGGGAATAATATGACGGGCGCGGGAAACATCACAGTGGAAAATAAGTTGATCCTTGAGAAAAGGGCCATCAGCGTTTACCACCAAGCCAGCCGCGGCGCCCACCTGATCAGTCATAACGGGTCCGTCATGATTCCCCTCAAGCCGGATGTCGAAGAGGATTATCTTCACATCTCGGTAATAACCGGGCCGGGCCGTTTAAGAAACGA
Organism: Candidatus Aminicenantota bacterium; assembly: GCA_026393835.1. Lineage (GTDB taxonomy): Bacteria > Acidobacteriota > Aminicenantia > UBA2199 > UBA2199 > JAKAGC01. The sequence goes on from JAPKZK010000189.1 coordinate 36,396, forward strand.
TTGCCTATTGGATATACCGGCAGTACTGGATTTTGAATTTGCCGGCGAAGGCAAGGTCGTGGTCATCCATAAAGGGGGCCGGGTATTGGTAAAAATCCCGGCCGGTCCACCGGTATGGCAGTTGACATTAACACGGCCCATGGAACAGTATGGCGGCGGTTCATCAACCGGCAGCAGCCATCGGGTTACTATCCGTTCATCATGAGATGCTCCCCCGCTGCTCGACAATGAGAAAATGGCTTAGAGGTTTAACGGTTTAACGCAAGGGCATATAGAAGTAAGAAAGGGAAACACAGTTTATTTTTGCCTGGAATGCCGATTAACGATTTCGTCCTACTCGCAAGGGCATGGATTACAGGATGTGTTAACGATATAAGTAAAACAGAGCGGGCATACTGTCGCGTGGGACGGATGTTCTCCCGCTAAAGCCTCTTTCATTTCGTTGTGGTTAAGATGGGCGATCGTTTTTTTGTTTAAGAGCAGTTTTTGGTTCAATTTCTTGGTTTTCATAATAAACCTCCTTTTTTAATTTCATGTCACAATGATATACCTTTAGAAATAAAATTTCAAGGTATGCGCTGCGGCCCCAGGGGATGCCTCATTCTAAAGAAAGCACGAAATCGTGACACGTGAAATTCGTCTGCCCCCTTTTCCATGCTTGTACTTCGGATTAATGAATGGGGGAGAAGGGCGTTCCCCCTGGAGAGAATGCCCTTCTCCGGACAACGAGAAAATTCTTTACTGTCCCCAATCGTCCTCAGAATATCACACCCAGTTGAAATGTTAAGAACCAAAATCGAGGCTCCGCGGGTTTGGAGAAATTCGTATTGTGCAGATCAATTCCCCATTCTATCTTCTTAGAACCGCTAATAGGTATTTGATAACCGAAGCCGATATTCGCCCCAATCGTATTGGATGTCGGATAAGGTAACGCCAGGTTGGGTTTTGGGATATAGAATCCCGGTCCCGCCTGCACATACCATCCGCCGGATCCAGGAATGAGAAACTTGAAGTTCGGCGAGATGTTGAACGTGTAATAATGGACACCGGCCATATAATCATCCGTGAATTGGCTGAAACCCAGGAACAAAATCAAATAGGCCTTGAAGTTATCAGAATAATTAAGCGCGTATTGCCAGTCGAGGCGGATATGAACGTTTGAATCCGCTAACCCATTCAGGTGGTTGGAAGGAGCCAGATCGGGGAGAGTCTCCTTTGGAAATGTGCCCCCATTGAGGGGATAAGTGGCCCCTACGTGAAAACTGAGCTGTAGACGGCGTGCCTTTTCTTGGTTTTCCGTACCTTGCGCCATTAAGCTCTGGGGGAGCGCCCATACCGCAATAATCAAAATCACAACAGCCCATGCTAGCATGGAGATTTTTTTCTTTGTCATTTTAAATCCTCCTATTTTGTTTATAGTTTATTTTTTTTTATTACCTCTCGGCTTCAAATATAGTATAATCCCCGGATTTTTGTTCAACTTTTATAAAAGTTGACATCTTTTTTTTGAAACGCTGAATTAGAAAGGATATAAAAATGTCAATCTTTATAAAGTTTGACATTTGCCGCCGTGAAAATATAATTTTTAGCCGCCCACAGGCGACGAACACGGAAAAAATCGGACAACTTAAGTACAATTTCAGTTTATCTGCCCCGATTTACCGGGATGGTTTTAAAAAAAGCGGATTGCCGGGCAAATTTCTACAAAACATTCGCGAAATAGTGATCGATTACACGCAATTCAACAAAAAATCCCGTCCCACCAGGCGGCTGACATTTTTCCGCCGCGAACGATACCTCCAGCCGCGTCGGAAGCGATCTCGAGTGAGGAAAAATGGAATAATCCACGTCGGGTGGGGTTTTTTTCAAAAAAAAACCCACCCGACCGCTTTTTATGGAGTGTTCAACCAAAAAAAATCCCTGCAGTCGCTTTTTGGCGATCATTTCGCCTGGAAAAATCAAGGCCGTCTCGATTTGGGGTTCTTTTCCCGGCAAAAAGCCATAAATAGTAAACCGTAAATCAAAAAATAATTCATAGCCACGGACGAACACGGACGAACACGGACAAACACGAAGAAAAGCAGAAGTTAGTGACCGTCCGTGTCTGTCCGTGGCATGTTCTTTTAATCCGTGTTAATTCGTGCTAATTCGTGGGCCTCTTTTTTGTACCGGGTCGGCGTCGTACCGGTGTGCTTTTTAAAGGCCTTATAAAACGAAGCCATGGTATTAAATCCTACTGCAATAGCCACGGCGGAAATCTTCCGCTGCGACCCCCTGGAACTCTGCAATATCCTCTTGGCCTCTTCAACCCGGTACTCATTGATGAAATCGAAAAAATTCCGGTCCAACTTCTCATTGACTAACTGCGAAAGCTGGTGAGGAGAGATCGCCATTTTCTCGGCTAAGGACTGCAGCGAAAGATCGGCATCGCAATATGCTTTCTCAGAGTCCATCAAATAATTGAGCTTCTTGATGGACTCCCCGGCAAACCCCGGATCCAGGGGCGAGCCCTTATACTTTTCTGCTCTTTCAAAGAGGGGTTTCTTTTTTTTATAAAAATAAAAAGCCGCCGCCGCCAGGGCAACAAGCAAAAACAACGCCGCCAGTTTAAAAACAAAGGTTTGATAAAGAAGAGATTTTAACGTGAAAGTCAGGGAATCCCCGGCCTGGTTCCACACCCCATCGGCGTTACAGGCAGTCACCCGGAACGTATATGCGCCGGGCGGCAGTTTTTTATAATGGGCCACCCGCCCCTGCGCCGGCTGTAGGAAAACCCATTCCCGGTCCACCCCCTCCAGGCGGTACTTGAATTTTACCTTTTCCGGGGATAGAAAAGTAGGCGCGGTAAAATGGAAATCGGCATCCGTGATTCCTTTAAACGTCACCTGCCCCGTATCCGGGTGAAGGGGCATCGACTGCCGGTTAAAATAAACCGCTTCGATCAGCGTCGCCGGCGGCGCCTGGTTGATGCGTATTCTTCCCGGGTTTAGCATCGAGATACCTTTTTTAGTGATAAACCAGAATTCGCCGTTCCCGGCTTTGAGGGCGGAATTCCTGGAAAATTTATTATCGAATTCCAGGCTTTTCATACCGTCGGATATCCCGAAAGAAGTACAGTTAATTGTATCCGCACCGCCGTTGGCGACGGCGTTCAGTTCGCTTTTGGCGACGCGCAGAACGCCGCTGTCGCTCATCAACCAGAAATTGCCCCGCGGGTCTTCAAAAAACTGGTAGATGGAATCGGTGACCATACCGTGGGCAGTGGTATAGGAGATAATGTTGCCATCTTTCATGTTTAACCGTTTCAAACCGGCCCCATCAGTGGCAATCCAATAGACGGCGTCCCCAGCCCCAGGCCCGGTAAGGTCTTCATAAATACAGGTCACTGAAACCCCAGGTAAGATTACCTTCGGCCGCCAGGGGCCATTTTTGAAAAAACTGCCCCCCCTAATAGGCCGGGGCTGCAAGCCCCCCCCCACAAAAACTTTTGCTAAGATGGTGATTCCTTTATCTGTGACAATCCAGGCATCGCCGGTTTTACTTTCATAAACATTGTGAACCATTTTACCCACCAAACCGTCCCGGGAATTAAACGATTCGATGACGCCGTCGCCGGGACGTAGTACGCTCACCCCGTCGAAAGTACTGAACCATAAATTACCCCGGCTGTCCCTGTATATCGATGTCACCACATTGTCCGCCAGCCCCTCCCGGGTAGTATAGGAAACCGAACGATCATTCTTTTTTTGAAAAACTCCCTGGCCGATGGTTCCCAGCCAGAGGTCCCCGTTGGCATCCTCGGCGATGGCGGCGATCCCTATGCCGGAAAGTTCCCGGATCGCAGTGGACTCGATAATGTCGCCCCCCCGGCAGCGGAACAATTTTCCACTGACAGTACCGATCCAGGCATCCCCATGCCGGTCCTCGAACAGTGAAAGGGGAATATCCTCCGGGTATGCTTCAAGCGGTTCATAAGGCATGAATTTACCGTCTTTCAACCGTTTGAGCCCGGAATCGTCGGTGCCTATCCATAAACTCTTTTCTCTATCTTCAAAAAGGCAGTTAATGGGAAAGGACGTCAACAGGCCCTCAAAAGCAATGGAGCCGTCTTGTTTTCTTTTTATGCGATTTAATCCTTGCTTCGTTCCTACCCAGAGATTCCCTTCACTATCTTCGGCAATACAGGTAATATAATCATTTGACAATCCATCCCCGGAGGTAAACCGCTGCGTCTCTTTGCCGGTTAAGCTGGTTACGCCGGTCACCCTGAAGAGGCCTTTATCGGCGCCGATCCACAAATCTCCCCTGCCATCTTCATACATGGTAATAATGAGTGCGTTGTCCAGGTCAGGGACAGGGTATTTGAAAAATTTGCCGTCCTTGTATGAAAATATCCCGTTTTCACGGGTTCCAAACAGTAAATTCCCCTGGCGGTCTTCGACAATGGCGTTAATTTTCTTGCCCAAAAGGCCGTGGTCTGCATTAAAGGCGGTAAATTTCCCGTCGCAGAGCAGGCTCACATAACTGGTAGTAAAACTAATCCAGGTATTCCCCATCATATCATTTTTGATGCGGCGGATACCGTCGCCGGTGATTCCATCGGCGGCGGTAAAAATCTTGAACCGGTCTTCAGTGGGTCGATACAAGGCTAACCCCACCGAGCTCCCGATCCAGAGGGCCCCCCCCCTGTCCACCAATAAGTGCCTGATTTCTTTCGAATAAAACTCCTCCTTTTCAGCAAACCGGACGGTAACAAATTTCACGCCGTCAAATCGAACCAGGCCCTTTGAAGTCCCGATCCATAAATAGCCGTCCGGCGTTTGGGTGATGGCGCTGACCGTATTGGCGGGGAGGCCGTCAAACATTTCCCATTGGTCTACCAGGCAGCGATCGACCGTTTGGTTGGGGTCCAATCCCCATAAACCACACCAAAATAATTGAACCAGGATAACCAGGGATAATAATTGCCGGGCTAAATCGTTATGTACTCGTCTTCCCATTATTTCACTTAATTCCTCATACAAGAAGACATAATACAGCAAAGAGAATTATATTTCAACCCCACTAAATATTACTCGCTTTCATAAGAAAAAAACGGCCGGGCCCAGGAGGTTTTTCCTTACATCGAAGAACCCGGCGCCCGACCGTCTTTTACTTTCCCGGATAAAATTTACCAGGGCTAACAATAAATAGGTACATCGGTAGTTCCGGGGTTTGTCGTTGCGGAACCGCCCATGACCTTTTGTTGTTCATCCCTGTCCAGGGCGCTGTTTAGGTCCTGGATTGTCATTTTGCCCAGATGAAGTTTTTTTTCATTTACCTGTTTCATTGTTCCCTCCATATTTTTATATTTTATATTCTTAACGCTTTGCCTCGCAAGGCGCTTTCGATCGCACAAACGATCTGCTTATATTATGTCATAAAAATGATTCGGAGGTTTGTACAATACATTCGAAAAGGCTGTAAAAATCGATTCACCATGAACCGGGTAGTATAACGCATCATTCAATCCTGGTAATTTCCATTCACCCGGGATAACTTGCCGGATAACTTGCCTGACCCAATGACCCCAATATCCAATATCGTCCCCCAGCGGGGAGCGGGCGAATGACTTGACATTTTGTCGTTTTTTTTGTATTAAATTATATAATGAAAAATAATATTAATAACCGACAGGCCGCTGAACCGGACCAAAGGCTTAAAACCGGTAAACCGGCCGTGATACACAATACCTACAAAAAAGAGAGGATTAACATGTTTGCAAAAAACAAAAAGGTTGCCTATTTATTAGGGGGAGTCCTGTTGACAATATTAATTGCCGGCAGTATATTCGCCCAAAACGATGAAGCGGGAAGCAAGGACCATCCGTTGATTTCAAGGTTCCCCGGTTCTTCCATATTGGTTTTCGACATGAAAAATTTCGACGTGTATATCGCCCCCCTGGGAAAAATGGAAAAGGGTGCGTTGAAAAAGAGCCAAAAACTGGAGGGCAAGGTTACCCAGATAACCTATGCCGCCCCGCTTGAAAGCTCAATTCTTGAGATATTCCGCAACTATGAATCGGCCTTGAAAAATGCCGGTTTTGTAACCTTGTTCAACGGGAAAAAAAATGAACTGGGGGATAAATGGCTGGATAAATTCCTCAAGGCCACCGCCCGGGCCTATCGCTATGGCGGGGAGGGATTGGACATACGGCTAGACGACGAATTCAGTTATATGGCCGCTAAGATGACAAGAGCCGAAGGGGATGTTTATGTCGCCCTTTGTGTAGGTTCGAGCTGGTTTCAAAAGTTCCCCGTGGTACAGCTTGATATTATCGAAGTCAAACCCATGGAAACCGGCCTGGTAAAAGTGAATGCCGAAGCATTGGCCAAAGATATAGAACAAACCGGGCATGCCTCCATCTACGGCATCTACTTCGATACAGCCAAAGCGGATGTCAATCCCCAATCGGAGGAAGCCCTGGCGGAAATTGCCAAACTGCTGGAACAGGATCGCACATTGAATTTATATGTGGTGGGGCATACGGACAATGTCGGGACATTAACCTCGAACATGGACCTCTCGCAGCGCCGCGCTGAAGCCGTGGTAAAAGTGCTTGTTTCCAAATACGGCATCGGCGCGGACCGGCTTTACGCGGCCGGGGTGGGCCCATTATCCCCGGTTTTAGCCAATAAGATTGAAGAAGGCCGGGCCAAAAACCGGCGGGTGGAGTTGGTAAAGCAATAACTTCGCGCAACACGGCATTCGAAGGCGCTATTGTTTCATTTTTTTTTTATTGGTATAATTCCAGGCATGAAAATAAAGCGGAAAATTAAAAATATGGAGGCCGCCATGAAACCGAAACACTTTAAATATATCCTATTAATTTTATTGGCGATCTGCTTAGTATCGATTGCGACGCCCGTGTTTTCCCAGGCAATCATTATCGATCACACTTGCACGGATATTACGCAAATCCCGGATTCCTGGATAACCCAGGTTAAAAATACGCTCCGGGTTCATTACGCCCATACCTCCCACGGGTCGCAAATCACCACGGGCCTTGAACGGTTAGCCGATTCAAATTCAAAGTATGGTTATTCATACGACTACTGTTCTGTACCCACCACCTCCGGAGCGTTAAAGTTAATGGACGGCCAGTACATTACCGATTACTGCGAAACCTACATCACACCGGAACTGTACTGGCAGGACAGCGGGATCGATATTACGCGTTACGTTTTGAATAACTATTCCTTCGAAATTTCAGAGTGGGCCTGGTGCACCCAACTGGATTACTACAGCCTGGGAGAGGCCCAGGCTTACCTGGACGCCATGGCCCAATTGGAAAGCGAATATCCCGGGGTCACGTTTGTTTACATGACCGGCAACGCCCAGAGCGCCGAACCGAACCGCGAAAGCAGGAATAACCAGATTCGCAATTACTGCCGGGCCCATAATAAAGTCCTGTTCGATTTCGGCGACCTGGACTGCTGGTATAACGGCGTGCAGCATAAAGACGGCTCACTGCCCATGGAACATCCCCATTACAGCGGCGATGAGGCGGGTCATACTACTTTCGAAAGCTGCGAAAACAAAGCCAAAGCTTACTGGTGGATGCTGGCGCGAATCGCCGGCTGGAGCGGCGGTGTAACCACAAACCCGGTTATCGGTCTTAATAAAACCCAGTTGACCTTTAATTACGAAATCTCCGGCAGCCTGCCCGCTGGCAAAACTTTTACCATCAGCAATTCCGGGACCGGTACATTGAATTGGACAGTTGCGGATAACGCCGGTTGGCTCGATTGTTCTCCTACCTCCGGGACCCAAACCGGGGTGATAACCGTTTCCCCAGACCCCGCGGGTTTAACCGCCGGGACGTACACAGGCGTCATTACAGTTAGCTCTACCAATGCATCCAATTCCCCCCGGACCGTAAATGTTACCTTAACCGTTACCGACCCAGTCAACCCGCCGGAAATATCATTAAATCCCACCGGGTTGTATTTTGGCGCGGTCAGTCAAGGGCCGGTCACCGGGGCGCAAGAAGTAAGGATCGAAAACACCGGGGGCGATACGCTCCATTGGAACTCCGTTTCCGGCAGTTCATGGTTAAGTTGCACGCCCACTTCCGGGACCGGTCCCGGTATTATATCCGTATCCGTGGACCCCTCCGGTTTAGCTGCCGGCAGTTTCACCGGGACCATTAGCATCAGCGATCCCGGCGCTTCCAATTCGCCCCAAACCGTAACCGTTAACCTTACTGTAAAAGAAGCGTCCGAGGACCAGGCGCCTTTCGGCAGCTTCGATTCTCCCGACGAAGGTTCCACGGTCATGAGCAGTATTGCCGTGACCGGTTGGGCGCTGGATGATGTGGAAGTTCAATACGTGAAAATTTACAACGACGACGTTTATGTTGGGGATGCGGTATTGGTGGAAGGCGCGCGGCCGGATGTGCAGGCCGCATATCCCCTTTACCCCAACAACAGCCGGGCGGGATGGGGTTATATGCTGCTGACATATTTCCTTCCCAACGGCGGCAACGGGACCTATACGCTTTACGCCAAAGCCGGGGATTCAGCTGGACATGAGACCACGTTAGGTTCTAAAACCATTACCTGCGACAATGCCCATGCAGTGAAACCTTTCGGCGCCATCGATACCCCCGCGCAGGGTGGGACCGCGTCGGGTAAATTCTCCATGAACTGGGGCTGGGTGTTGACCCCGCAGCCCAATAGCATTCCCACCAACGGTTCCACAATTAATGTCTATGTCGACGGTTTCAACCAGGGCCACCCCACATACAACCTCTACCGGGAGGATATTGCATCCCTTTTCCCCGGTTATGCCAACAGCAACAATGCCGTGGGTTATTTTAACCTGGACGCCACTGGCTTCGACAACGGCGTGCACACCATCTCCTGGACTGCGACAGACAGCGGGGGAAATTCCGACGGCATCGGCAGCCGCTATTTTGCCATTCAAAACACCGGGTCCGATAAGGATCGTAGGGGCGAACCCCCGTGTTCGCCCAAATTTACCCCCTGTTCGGCCAAATCTGCCGCATGGACGCCCAACCCTGACCGGTATGGAGCGGTGGGGGTCTTAACAGGATATAAAGAAGACGCCGCGCCGCAAAGCGTTTATCCCGGCGAGTCCGGTATTATCGATGTCGTTATCCGGGAATTGGAGCGGGTGGTTATCGATCTCGGCAATGGTCCCATGGCGCCGTTGAAAACGCTTCCCATCGGTTCGACGTTGGACAGGGAAAGGGGCATTTTTTATTGGATCCCGGGGCCCGGTTTTATCGGGAAGTATGAATTGGAATTCATCGATCGCGATACAAATACTTTAAGGAAGGTGAATATCACGATTCAGTCGAAATGAAGAAAAAACAGCCCACGAATTACTCGAATTTTCACGAATGTTTTTTTCATCATTCATCATTCATCATTTTATCTTTTCCCTTTCTCCAGGTGGAGCAGCAGCAGGCCGAAGGCCAGTAGAAAGATACGGCGAATGCGGCGGATGACGGCCAGGCTGAGCCCCACCGAGCCGCTGAAATACATGGTTTTCAACACCAGCACGTACATACCCTCCTGCACACCCCAGTGGCCAGGCACGATGAATAAGATTGTATTGGCGATGGTCACCGCGGCGCTGATGAACCAGGAACCGAGAAAACCCACCGGTTGGTGCAGCACCCGCAGCACAATCAGCACCTCAAAAACTCCCACCAGCCGCGCCACAAAGTGCAGCCCGACCGCCAGTAGGATATAGACTACATTGCGCTGATATAACCGGCGCATGTTCTCGTCGAGGATGCGCAGCATCTCCTCCTTCTTCTTCAACAACCGGCGCACCGCCGGGATCCAGCCGAAAAAGCTCATGGCCGAACGATAGAAGCCGCGGAACTGGAAAAAGACCAGCAGGGCGATGGCCGGCAGCAGCACTAGCAGGCAGACTACGGCCGGCATCATCAGCGCTTGCGGGATGGGAAAAAACAAGATTGTAATCAGGATGCCGCAGGCCATGAACAAGGCGCCGGCGATGGACTCGACCGTCTTGTCAACCATGATCCCTGCGACGCCCTCCTTGAGGGGGATGCGGGGCTTGACCAGGAAGGCGCGCATGGCATCGCCGCCCAGGTTGGCCGTCGGCAACACGGTGTTCATGGTGTCGCTGATGATCTTGATGCGTACAAAAAAAAGCAGAGGGGCCCGCTGAAACAACCTGTTCTGGATGATGTACCAGGAGGCGGCCTGCAGCACCACCCAAACCATCTGCACCAGCAAGATCACGGCGAACCAGCCGCCGAAGTGGGAGATGTTGTCCAGGATGTTCCGCCAGCCCATGCGATAGACGAGGTAGAGGAAAACGCCCACCCCGACCCCGGTGAGCAGCCAACGCAGCAGCTTGCGCAGGGGACTGTCGGCCAGGGCGGCGTCAATCGCCTCCCCGTCGCCGCCGCTCTGCCCCTGGGAGTGGTATTTTTCGAAATCGGGACCCATGTTACTTTTCGCCTGGAATAGGGACTGGAGGGATCAATGACCTGTACAACCGCAGGTGTTCCCGGGCCACCAGGGACCACGAGGTCTCGCGTCCCAGGATGGTGGAGGCATTCATCGCCCGCCTACGGAAAGGTTCATCGGACAGGATGCGGATCAGGGCGCGGCTCCAGGCCCCGACATCGCCCGGTGGGGGAAATAGATCGCTCAGGCTTTCACCCCAGGCGTCGATCGCCTCGGCGAAGGTTGGGACATTCGAACATATGGCCGGCCGGCCGGCTGCCAACACCCGGTGGAAAACTCCACTGGCTGATCCGTAGCGCCTCAGGTAAGGGAAGACGGTTACCTCGGCCGTGTTGATTCGCGCCCAGAGTTCGTCGTCGGGGATGTATTCTGCGCGGCGGATAAGCCAACCCCCTTTCAACCCTGTACGCATCCCGGCATGCAGCCAGAGGCGGTAAAGCCGGTCCAGGGAGTTGTTGGCGCGTTCGTTACCCACCACCACCAGGCAGGCCCCCGGGATTCTCCGGACGACTGTTGGGAAGGCCTGGATCACAATGTGCAGCCCCTTGCGGCGAAAGATGTTGCCGGCGAATAGCACTACCCGCCGGTCCGCCATGCCCATCGTGTCCGGTATCTTAGCCGGGGCGATCTCCTCACTTGTCCAGGTGCCATGGGGAATGACTGCGATGCGGTCGGTCGGGATGCCATTCTCCTGTAGGAATGTCAAGGTTCCGGCTCGCTGATGAACAATTACCCGCTCCACGTTCGCCGCCAGCAGGCGATAGAAGTCGGCCGGCCAGCGGCGGAGGGGGGTCGGCGGCCAGACGCCGTGCAGGGTCACCACACAGGGAATGCGGCGGGCATTGAGCCCGGCCAGGAAAAGGGCCAGGTCGTGGCCATGACCAATATACAGGCCGTGCTGGATGTGTACCAATTGGGGGTGAGCGGCGTCGATGGCTTCCAGGAAGACGCATGGCCAATAAGGGGGTAATTCCCTGCCGCGCCAATCGCCGGTTTTTAGCCCTGGTTTCCCGGGGAAGATATCTGCTGGGGCCAGGATAGAACAATGCGGGCCCTGCAATCGATACTCCTCGATCAATCGGGAGGTGTAGTTACCGATCCCGTTCTGGCTTTCCGGATGCGGCGCAACCAGGGCGATCCGCATCGGGGGTGAAGCGATGCCCGGCGAGTCAGGCGATAATTCCCGAATATTAACAGTTTTCTGCATTATGGGCGTGATTCCTTAGCGAATTTCATGTAAATGAACGATCAACTGCCGCTTGACTCTTTCCCACAGGGTCGTCCGGTCGGCCAGGCAGCTCCTGATCGTATTCAAATTCAAGTGCGACCAGTCTTCACCCTTGAACTCCTTGTCTTTCAGGCCCGCCCCGCTTTCGTCGAATTTGTCGATATCGTCGATATAAATGACGCACTCGCTCTTCACGAAATCGTGGATCAAGCGGATCTCTTCGAATAATGGGACCTGGTTTTCCGCGGTCGCCCGGTCGCCGGCGCAGCCGGTATCGACCTTGTAACCTTTCCACCGGCTGGCTTTCCAGTCCGTTGTGTGGTCGCCGCTGAAATGGGCGTCCAGGTAGAACAAGCAGGGGCCCTGGAGTTTTGGAACCAGGTCTTCCAGGACGGCCCGTGAATCTCCGAACAGGACCTTGATCCCGGGATGCTTCTTTAATCGCAACACGGCTTTCTCGAATAGGTCCCGGTTGATTTCGATGGTGTAAACCTCGGGAAAGTACCGGTTCAACTTCAGGGCGGAATCGCCGAACAGGGTCCCCGTCTCGACGGCTATCGGGTAATCCCGGCAATTCACGTATTTAGTGACATTTTTCATATGGAATTTCATCGCGGGCTTATTGTACTCTTCATCGGGGAGAGAATCAAGTATTTCGAAAAAAAACTTCAACTCCCCTCTCCGGGATAGAACCTGCCTTTCCCCTTCAACTACTTCCGCTTCACTCCCAGTGTTCTGTTTAAGTCGCTTTTGAATGAAAGGGATTGAATTGCAAATGTTTTTCATGTACAATTCTTATCGAAAACCAACTAAATTTGATTTTTTGCGAGCGACAAAATGATTACATTAATCGAAGCTAAGAATTTCCGCTGTTTACGCTATATTCGGCAGCCCCTGGATCGTTTCCATGTACTTGTGGGACCTAATGCCAGCGGCAAGACCACGTTTCTCGATGTCGTTGCTTTCCTGGGCCAACTTGTCTCCGAAGGCCTTGATGCCGCCATTTATGAAAGAACTCAGAACTTTCGCGATTTGACCTGGGGAAGAGAGGGCGATGGCTTTGAACTGGGCATTGAAGTCGCCATACCGGAAGATCGCCGCACTCTACTTAAAGATAAAGATTTTAATACCATCCGTTATGAATTGTCTTTTTCAATAGACGCCGATTCGCAAGGATTTGGAATCAGAACGGAAAAAGTTGTTTTAAAAAATTCCGAACACCTCTCAAAAACATCAAAAGAAAATCGTAGAGAGTTATTTCCGGACAATATAGGAAACCCTCCAAAAACAATCATTTCTCCAATGGGTATAAAGGGGAACCATACAATAATAAACAAAGATACTTCCGGGAATGATAAATTTTATTCGGAAGCGCCCCAAACGAGAATAAGAAATTGGGCGGCATTTAAATTAGGATTTCGAAAATCGGCATTGGGAAATTTACCGGAAGATGAGGAGATGTTCCCGGTTGCCACCTGGCTAAAAAAATTTCTTAGCGATGGGACTCAACAACTCATTCTTAACAGTTTGTTGATCCGCAAAGCCAGCCCCCCCGGCCAGGTACGGGGATTCAAAGCGGATGGATCGAATTTGCCCTGGGTCATCCACGATCTTCAACAAAAGCACCCAGAAAATTTTACCAATTGGATCAGTCATTTACAAACGGCCCTTCCCGATATCGAGGATATTAAAACGATAGAAAGACCTGAGGATAAACACCGCTACCTGGTGCTTAAGTACCGGGGTGGGCTGGAAGTCCCCTCCTGGATGGCGTCCGACGGCACCCTTCGGCTCCTGGCCCTTACCTTACCCGCTTACTTGCCCGGGTTAACCGGCGTCTATTTAATCGAAGAACCGGAGAACGGAATACACCCACGGGCAGTAGAGACCGCTTTCCAATCGCTTTCTTCTGTTTATCAAACCCAGGTTTTATTAGCCACCCATTCCCCTGTTATCCTTAGTATGGTCGATGCAGAAAAGGTATTGTGTTTTGCAAAGACAGAAAAAGGAGAAACCGATATCGTCCTGGGCAGCGATCACCCGAAACTTAGAGAATGGAAGGGAGAAACCAATCTCGGTGAACTCTTTGCCGGGGGTGTCCTGGGATGAATAGCGAACAGGACCGGTATGATCTCGTGGTATTAGTCGCGGATAAAAATATGGAAAATTCCATCAAAGGGATTTTAGAAAGACCGGAGTCCATTCGAATCAAAAAAATAAAATCTGAAATTTATACTCACCCACACAGGGATCCTGGCTGTCGCAATAAAGGACACGATTATCTACGTCCTTTCGTAAATAGTTGCCGGCACGCATTGGTTATATTAGATAAGGAAGGGTGTGGAAAGGAAAAATTAACCAGGGAAGCACTGGAGAATGAAATAGAAGATCATTTGAAGATATCCGGATGGGGAGATCGAGCGGCCGCTGTCGTAATTGACCCTGAGTTGGAGAATTGGTTATGGAGCGATTCCCCTGAGGTAGAATTCGTACTGGGTTGGAAAGGGAAAAATCCACCGCTTCGCCGTTGGCTTGAAGATAAGGGATTTTTAAGCGGTAATTCCGTTAAACCGTCTCAGCCGAAGGAAGCGGTGGAAAGCGCATTGAGAATTGCAAATAAACCCAGGTCTTCTTCTATATTTTATCAACTGGCCAAAGCGGTTAGTTTAAAGCACTGCCAGGACCCGGCTTTTTTAAAATTCAAAACGAAACTTTTCCAATGGTTCGGTCAGAAATTCTAATTTTATAAAATTACGGGCGTCCACGGGGGGACGCCGCGACACTTCTACAAAAATTAATCGAAATTTGGAATAATCATGAGTTTTCAATTCGGTAGGGGCAGGCCCCCGTGTCTGCCCCAATTGAAATTTCTTGTTTCTAGGTCAAAATGAGAATTGC
>JAPKZK010000161.1 GCA_026393835.1 Candidatus Aminicenantota bacterium
TTTTGAATTAAATATGAAACCGCTTCCCGTCAGCGATCAATATATAGAGGCATTTAGAGAATTCACTATTTCAGAAATGAAAAACGGCAATGATCCGACGCCCCCTGAGATGATCAAAAAAATAGAAAAGATTGCCTTTAAAGAAATGTTTAACGCCAATTTACCGTATTACCGGGACATATACGTAGATTCGGAAGGGAATATCCTGGTATTTAAATGGACCGAGTGCATTAGCGATTGTAAAAAAATTTTCCAGGTTTACGCCCCCAATGGAAAATATATCTGCGAGACCACCATCGATGAAGGGAATTTTAAATTTAACGTGGACAACCGGAGCAAAAAATTGGCCTTTTGGGGGAAAAGCCTGATCGGTCTTTTCGAATTGCGAAACAGCGACGATATTAGTCTTCGGCTGGTAAAAGTGGATTTAAAATAAAACCCATGAAATCCCACCTACTGTTCAAGAGTAGAAGAGGTAACCGGTATGTTTTCGATAAGAAAAAGAAGAGAACCGGTTTATGTCCTCCTATCTCTAATTATAACAGCGCCATTGGACGGTATAACCTTTGCAATATATGGGAAGTGTAAAAATTACCTCAATGCATACTTTAGCGGTGGCCTACTGCCGGATCGGTTTAATTGTCTTTATCTCCGGCATTTGATATCTCTTTCCGAAGACTGCGTTTGCTTATATCTTTTTCCTCGTAAAGGAGTTTATTCGCCTGGGAAATCAACATACCCCGGAAAAACACGGTTTTATCCGGTAACCAGAATAATTTCTCCGGGCTAAAATTTTGCCTGTTCCCAAACGATCCCACAATATTATAAAAATTTCATAAAAAATCTGGACTTTTGGCTTGACAGTTGGGATATATTGACATATAATTACGATATGTTGATAGTTGATAATGACAAATCATGTTCCGGACACCGGTTGCCGGGAAGGCAATCATCGCAAAATCGAACCACACCTCTCATTAGGTTTTTAAGCACATATCTTTCATCTCGGGAAGTTTGTTTGATCGGCGAAGCCGAGGAAGCCACAATTGATCTTCAATTTAACTCCTCCTTCTATATGCCCCTGGTTGATCCTGGTTTCTGTTGGACATTTTTATTCTCCTACATCGAATCACGGGCATGGACGATGATATCATTTTGGGTGGAGACGCCATTTTGGGTATCATCCTTACATGCTCAACCGGTTTTACCGGTTCTTACCCGGATACCCCCTGAACTCAAAGGAGATCCGTCGAGAGTCCCTTTGTTTCATGGACATACCCCCTATAATTGTGAATGGCCGGCGACGCATGGGTTGGGAGCAATTTGTTCCGCTTACCCCTGGCTCTCAATCCATGCGGCGTTGGTTTCTCAAAACAAAACTGCCCACGAATTACACGAATTACCACGAATTAAAAAAACATTCGTCCACGTATGGCGATTACACAGATTTACACAGATTTTTTTTTACCACTCTACCACTCAACCAATCACCACTCACCTATCTTTTCTTTTTTTTCATCATTCATCATTCATCATTCATCATTCCATTCACTCTTCCGCTCTTCCGCTCTTCCTCGTTTCCGCTCTTCCTTTTTCCCCCCTGAGGTCGCAATGATAAAAAAAGTTCGCCTTATTTTCGATATCGAGGTTACCGTCACCGAAATAGTAACCCCTGACTTAATCGAAAAGGCAAAAACCGCCACAAACGACGGAAAGCATGTGCATATCGATCAGCAAATGCTGGATATGCTCCAGGAAGTCATCGTTTATGTCAGCCGACATAAAAAACACCATTTAGAATGCCTATCGGGAGAATTATACTCCATGCTTAC
>JAPKZK010000055.1 GCA_026393835.1 Candidatus Aminicenantota bacterium
CCGATAATACTACTTCCACTGTTTCGGAGGGCGATGTCTTTTTGATGATGACAGTCAGGCCGGTGTGGGTTTCAGTGGTATTGTTTGTTATGGTCACGGGAATGAGAAGTTCCTGGCCCGGTTTTACAAACCCATTAAAAGAGGTATTCGATGGACCATCGATCGATATGGATACGGGAACATTATGGTCACGGACGGAAAAGGATTTATTGCTTTCGGCCAGTACCTGTTCCAGGGAGGAGAGTAGTTGGGTTTTCAGTATATAGACGCCGGGTTCGAGGATTTTTCCCGTGACCAGGTCCACGGTCAGGGGAGAACCGGAAGTTATGGAAACGGGATAATTTTCGCTCCAGGCTGTTTGTTCGATGCTGTCGCTGCCGCCGCTGCTGCTTCCGCCTGCTCCGGCCATATTGATCTTTAATAAACCGGCGATCCACTCGCCGCCTTCGCTGCCGGAACTACCGTAAGTATAGAGATATCCGCCGATTATCTCCTGGTAGTAGGTCCAGTCGTAAGAAGAACTGTAAGAATAAAATTCAGCGTCTTTTTTTACCAGTTCGGTATTATTCACCTGGTAAAGGCTGTTGGTATAATTGTTGTTAATACCGACGGCATAGATATTTCCCGCATCGTCGCCGGTGACGGAAATAACGCCATTGGTGGGATAACCGCTGTAACTGCTAAAATTGGTCCAGGCAGTCCCGTTAAAGTTGTAAAGTGTATTGGAAACCACCACCCACACCCGGCGGTCCGGGGCCACGAAGAGGGATTGATATTCTCCACCGGGCATAGCGGCGGTATCCAGTGATTCTATGCTTAAATCGGACTTGATATGACTCAATTTATAATTATATAATATCCATACGCCGCCCTCGCGATCGGATATTATCTTTCTTGCATTGCCTCCCCCGGTAATGACTAGCCATGTATGGGTTATGGCGTCATAGCAATAAATTTCATTTACTTCACCGCTGTATTCGGTCCAGATTCTTGATTGCTCATCCACGCCGATGGTATTACACCTATCCCAGGCCCCGTAACGAAACGGGATCGCTGTTATGGCGAATGGTTGTTGATTGTCGATTTCCAGGATGCAATCCTGGACCAGGGCATAGATTTTATTATTGGGACCGGCGGTAATGACGCGAACTTCGCTTAATGGCGTACCGTCGGGCAATTGGGTAATCTCCTGCAAAGTGCTGCCGTCATAAACGGCAAACCCGGAGTAGAAACCTACCCATAAGCAATTATTGCCGTCCCTGGTCATGCAGTTCATGCCGCTGAAAATAGCTTCGACGGTTTTGGGTTTTGCCGGTTTCACGATGCGGGCGTTCAGTACACCGTTTTCGATATTCCCGGTCCCGGGGGCAACCTCGGCTTTTCCGGAAACGACTTCATCGTTAAAATAGTTTTCTTTCAAAGGATAAGAATTTAAAGCAGCGGACAGGCCGCTGATGGAAATGGGGAAAATCCGTTCAACGGTTTCATTGGCGATCGTATCGATGTATTTTACCACCAGTTGGTATTTCCCGGTTTTGAGGTTCCCGGGGAGGTTGAGGGATAACGAGTTACTGGTTCCTGCCGCGATGGTAAGAGTTTCGTGGTGCTCTGCCGCTGATTTTTTTAAAGAGTCTTTTAAAAAGATTTCAATATCGAATGTGCCGCTTTTGCCGCCGGTGTTTTCAAAGTTGAAGGTAATGGCGTCGCCGGCATTAAAGGCAGTACCGGGGGAAATGAATTTTATTTCCGGTCCGGGTAGGGAAACGGTATGTTGTTTACTTATATATATGGTATCATCGATTATGAATTGGACATCGAAACGATAAACGCCTTCGGTCGCCTCGGCGTCTATAGGAATGGTATAAGTAAAGGGATTATCCACCAATGGTTGAAGGGTAACGGTTTGAACATCCTGCCAATTCAATTGGGAGCAAATTATGGACAATTGACCGCTGAGGGGATTGGTCATGCCGGAAAGGCTTTTGATGTCCAGGTTAAGGTGTAAATCGGAACCGGCGCGGGTAAAGGTTTCGGAGAAATTGCCTTTGTAATCGAATACCGGGTGCGATACGGCTAAGTGTAGACTATTATAAACGGTGATAGAGAGGCTGTCTTTAACTTCGACATTAATGGGGTAAGATGTAGAAAATGACTCCAGGCCCACCGGGATTTGAAAGAGTTCCGTTAAACTGGTATTCCCTGCCGGGACTTGTACATTCCTGGTTTCATCGACTCCGGCTATAGGGCAGGTGAAATGGAGGCTGTAACTACCGGCCCCGGCAACAATGACTTTGACATTGGCGGCGTCTAAATAATCATATCTGGCTTTATCCGGGATAACGGATACATTGGTGTTGCAGTTGAGCCGTTGAACCGTGGTGAAAGATGGGGGGCATTCGCGGGTTTCGTCCCAATAGCGGTATTTAAGGGAATAGGTTCCCAATTGGGTAGGGGTAAAGACAAAGGTTTCCAATTGTTCTTTTTCTTCCCCGTATTGAATGGTTATGCCGTTAATTTCTTTGCGATAGGTTTCACTGCCGTTTTCGGCCTGTAATACGAGGGTACATGAGCCGTTTTTAACTTCATAATTATACCCGGACAGATTTTTGACAGCAATAGGGATGGTATAGGTTTGGCCCGATATAAGCCGGGTTACCGGGGCGCCGGTATCATCCCGTATTGTTCCCAGGTTCGCGGCGAATCCGCTCGGGTTGTAGTAAAATTGTCGATACCGCGGTGGTTCTTTTAAACCATTGGGGGCCGTGACATCCAGTTTCAAGCGGTACGACCCGGTGGGATGCGCCGATGAGGGTGTATAGCTCCCATTATATTGAAAGAGACTGCTTTGATTGAAATCATGATCCACCTGGTACAGGGCTTGGATTTCAGTATATTGGGAATCCTGGCTATTGCGTTTTTCAAGAGTTAATTTTAAATTAGTATTGCCGGGTAATGGATCGGAAATATACCTGGAAGTGATTGAATAGTTGAGATTACCGCAGGGGGCAAACGAAGTGGAGGTGTTGAGCGTTAGGGTATTTTCCGTCAGGGTTCCATACACGAATATCACTTTGCCCGGTCCGGTTTGTTTTAAAACGCCGTTGGAATCATGGTACTGGATACGGACGGAATAGGCGCATTTTGCATAACGGCTGAATTGGCTGGTAGACATTAAGGCCACATGAGTATATTCTTCGCCTGGAGGCAGGATTACCCGGAAGGAAGGGAAAGAGGGGCCTATTCTACCATGGGCAAGATCAAAGAAGGGATCGTTCAGGTCCAGTGTTTTGGTTTCGGTAGTGGTATTTTTAAAGTGGATGGTGAATTGGGCATCCTGGCCCCAGTAGACATTCTCGTCCTTTACCGTGACCCATTCATAAACCCCATCTTTTATGGTGACAGGGGTGATTATTTTATAAATAGAAAACCTTCCCCCGGCGCTTTCGGTGGGTAATTGAATGGTTTCATTTTCCGCATTATATAGTTCATAATCCACGTGGCAGATACCGTAGTCTTTGGTTTGCAGTTCCGGTAAGGTAAAGTTTATTGCTATCTGGGTACTTTCACCCGGGTTTAAACTGAGCGGGGCTTCTAATTGATGGAGCAGGGTCATCCTGTCCGGAGAGTAAACTTTGAGTATTGCTTTGGAGGCGGTTAATTCCGTGTTATTTTCTACCTGTATATTCAAATTGATTGCCGGTGTAGAGTTTTGTTCCAGGTCAAACATGGGGATGGAAACTTTGGGGTTTTTAGCAAAAGTAATCAAGTCCCTGATGATTTTTATTTCTGATATAGTGGCCTGGGAATGGGCATAAGCCCAGTCAGTGAACATGGATGTTAAGATGATGGTACCGTTTCCGTATGGGTAATAGAGCAATGCCGGCTCAAGGTTTGTTTTTCTTTTTAGGAGGATGGTGGAGTTTGAGGGGTAAACCGAAAAATAGCCGTCCACACCGGCATCGATCAACTCATTGGTAGAGGAAGAGAGAGCCGGATGAACAGATTCGAAATAAACGGAATTTCTTAAACAACTGGAATCCTGACGCCAGCCGTAAGTTTTGAGGGATTCTCCCTCAGGCACGGGAACCACACTGTCGATATGGCTATCGTACTGCTGGGCGAAAACAAGTATTGTACCGCCCATCCGTACATATTCTCCCAATACAATTTTTAATAATGAATCATTCTCTCTTCCATACAATCCACCGCAAGGGATGATTAATAATGGAGATTTTTTCAATAAATTTTCCGCGGTTTCCGGCATATTAAAAAAGGTCCCATTTATAAGAGAATCAGCCTCTTTAAAGAAACCATTTTCAAAAATCAGCACATTTGTGATATCCGGGGTATTATAGTTACCATTTGAATAGGAAAAGTTTTCGTCAGGTTGATCCCCGCCAGGAGAAGAAGGGGTTGACGGATTGCATTTATCCTCATTCGACTGCAAATGACTGAACAGGGATAAGAAAGTTATGATTATAAAACAAAGAATTTTGCTTTTCATGTTATTATCCTTTTTTTTCACAGCATTTACAATTCTTATGATCGGGAGTCTCATCAGCGTAGCCATCGGTTGCGCAAGGATAAAGTATTTTCGAGCAATCCACGGCCCCTTCCTCAGTTGGATCGCCTGCTGCATGAACCAATTCATGTACAATCAAACCCTGGATACAGCCGCATATCGTCTTGGGCGACTGGTTTAAATCATTTTTACTGCTATTCAGATACATATCAAGGGGTTGGCAAATAGTAATAAAAGGGGTGCCGGGGACATTTGGGTGAGATGGGCCGCCGTTGCCACATTCACCACACTGACAATCATATTGAAATTTAAGTTTATCGAAGAGACTATTTATCTCGTTGATTTTGCACTGTTCTAGTTTGTGCTTCGCCCCATTATGTTCCCTTCCCTCATTAATAGCCTTTTTTGCTTCCTTCATCGAATCATTAAGCCATCTTTCAATTCTCTTTCTCGTCTTAAATGACATATCACACATTCCCCATTCAGCTTGTTCTACCGCATGAGAATAAAAAATAATTAAAATAAAAAAGAAAAAAAGAAATGTCGAAATGATCTTCCTATTCATTTTCAACTCCCTTTGATGAAAATTTTGAAATTGGAATGTCTAAGTTACTATCTACTCGTGTCTTTTTTCCCCCCGAAACAATAATGTCATTTTTTTCTTTACAATATGATGAGAATTCATAATCACTCCAATCGTTATCAAACGGCGGGATTATATATATACCATAACTACCGGGTTTAAGATTCTTTATATAATAGTACCCATCGTTATTAGTGTAAACATCACCATATTCAACAGGATCGTTTTCTCCAGGGTATTTATTATCTGAACTGAAAATGCAAACCTGAATATTATTTAAGGGTTTGCCATCGATAGACGATGTAATGCACCCCTCGATTCCAGTCGGATCATTTAAATCAAACAGGATATCTTCAGCTTTCGTCTCTATTCCTTTTTCTACAACGACTCCAAGAAGTACTTTATAAGCGACATTAGGTACTTTACAGTCAGATCTAATATAGTAATTTGAGGAAGGGCACATCCTCCCATTATCTACACCTAAGAAATAACTTCCATCTTCAATGGTTTTCTGTTCTGCCCACCCGGCAAACCTGCCAAATGCTGTAATTGAAACCCCTGGGAAAGGATTTTTGCTACCGCTGTGTAACACCTTCCCCCTGATTGTACCGGCTAGTTTAGCAACTCCATTAAATACTATTTTCCCCCCTGGCTCGATGTTAAAGTTACCTCGTGTGAGACAACAATAAGGGAAAGGTGGAGTAAATGATATTTCATATTTCCCAGGTTTTAGTGATTTGGCGGCGAATTTACCTTCTTTATTTGTTAATGCATACAGGATCATACGACCACTTAAGTTAATCCTTACCCCCGGCAAGCCTTTACCGGTTTCTTCATCAGTCACAATCCCTGAAACAGAACCGTAAATGATTGGGTATAAAGGGTTTGTTGAGATGATTACAACAATCAAAACAAAAAACAAAATCTTAATCGTTTTCATAGTTCCTCCAATACAACATCTTTTTTCAAAATTATGTTATTTCTTATTGGTATATTCTCCATTGTTCTTTCTATACTCACGCCGTTAATTTCTCCATAAATGTCAAATTTATATAGTTTTTCTTTTAGTCCTATAATTTTGTACTTACCATTAATGTCGGTATGGATTTTTCCAGATTTTTCATAAAAAATTTGCTCTTTACAATCAATACATGTTGCTGTTATCTCAAAATTTTTTAGCGGCGCATTGAATCGATCTGTTATTGTGCCTTCAATTCCAGTAGTACTGTTTAAATCGACCAATACTTTCACCTCGGTCATTTTTTTTCTTGCGATGATAATATTTTCAAATTCCTGGTTGCCGTATCCCATTTCGTCAAATTTTACATTGAGACTATAGGCCCCTGGAGGCAAACTATGAATAATCATCTCACCATCATTCAATTCATTTTCATCCGATAGCTCCGCACGTGCCGGGATAAGAAAAATACTATCACTGAATAGATTTGCTTTAAGTCGAATCCTCTGACTAAAAATTTCCATGGGATTGATTTTATTTCCCGCGGCATCGGTCAATGTGATCTTTAAAGTACCGCATGGTTTTACAAACTTTCGTATTGTGGTAACCTTAGCCCTGGAAACTATTATTTCCTGGGTATTTTCAGAACTAAATCCCGGAAATGTATCAGATGCATATTTTGAATCTCGAAAAAGTTCCGGGTAAAAACACAAACAGTATTTCCCCTCAGGAATATTTATTGAGAATTTTCCATTATTCTCGACTTTGAAAATATATTTGAAAAAGTCACTGCCACCCCACAGTATAGACTCCGGGTTTGTTTTCTCACATTCACAGAAAGCGATGCAGAACTCTTCTTTGACATTTTCACCGGTTTCGGCATCGATTATGGTTCCAACAACTTTGCCACAATTAACCTC
Organism: Candidatus Aminicenantota bacterium; assembly: GCA_026393835.1. Taxonomy (GTDB): domain Bacteria; phylum Acidobacteriota; class Aminicenantia; order UBA2199; family UBA2199; genus JAKAGC01. The sequence goes on from JAPKZK010000055.1 coordinate 6,984, forward strand.
CTTACAGTCCGGAGGCTTGTTGATACTTTCTTGTGAAAATAAAAAAGCCACAATACCAAAAAACATAATTCCAAAAGTCAAACCTTTTATCATCCTCATTTTATCCTCCAATATATTTCGTTTGCCTTGTAAACTTTTTTGAACAGATCGATTCAATGCCCGGGGCTATTGATGAACTCTTAACTGGGCAACATCCCTTCGGTAGAAAGGTAAGAGCCTCCCACGAGTTTGCCGACTGCCGATCAAGAACCATACTGCCTCTCATTTCACGCTCCTCACTAACGTCTTCAAGATTCAACTCTTTTGCATCTAACGCCTGAGATCGGTGAAAACTTTGGTGTTTCATAAGATAACCATAACAATATACCATAGTTCATACCTCATGTAAATACTAAAAATCATTACCTCAATACCGCGTTGGAATCCGTTATAGACCAAGGTTTCACAATTTATGGGAGATCGATAATGCTTACAGAAAAGCTTTAAAGGGTTGCATCCTTTTTGCCCGCCGGGGATTTTTACTGCATCGGCGGGACCGATTTATTACCCCCTACCATGAATATAGTTCGCCCGGCTTTTGTTTTGAATTTTAAACATTTACGTTTCGCAATTTTGAATTTGTTTGTTATTTGTGGTTTGTAAATTGTGATTTGGCCTTCCGCTCTTCCGCTCTTCCGCGCTTCCTCTCTTCCTGTTTTTTCTTCATCATTCATCATTCATCATTCATCATTTTTTTCATTTACTCCTGCCCCCTGGACAAAAAATTCGATTTGAGATAGACTTAACCCTCATGGCGCCGGATAGATTATATGAATTGTTTGTTGGCTCTAACCGCCGGGAGAAACAATCCCGTCTATTGCATCATAAATTTCGTCGAATGCGCGCTCAACTGTATGAGATTATCTTGAGAACCGATCTATTGCAGAGGAGAATGGAGGTAATGCAAGAACTTTCTAAGCACATTCCTGGAAAAACCAGGGTCATGCAATTGCGCCCCGACCACTTGCGGGTGCGCCCTGACCCCATGCACGTGCGCCCCGATACCCTGCACGTGCGCCCTAAGCCCGTGCGCATTTCTACCAGGCTATTGTTTGAGCAATCAAGGCTTATACAAAAAATAATTCCAATAAAAATTAAAAAAATAAACGCCCTGCAATGGAGATCATAATGAAATATCTTGGTCACAGTATAACATTTTTTATGGAGAATTCCTTGATCGTATTGACCGGCATTAAGGATGATATCGAAGCCATCAATTTGCTGACGGCTTTCAATTACGACGGCAGCACTATCAAAACCGGCCTTAATGTCCACACCATAGCCGCGGAATTAGAGAGCCGCCAAATAGGTATTCATGGGGAGCTTCTTAACACCGGGCAGGAATTTCAATCGCTCTCCAAAGCCGCACGAATAGAATTTACAGATTATGCAAAATTGATTGACCTTGAATATGTCAGCAGCGAAGATAATCCCTTGAGGGCCCTGGCGAATGACGTAATAAAAGATAGAGGAAGATTGACCTGGCTCAAAAAAGCCAAAGAGTACTATTATTATGTCCTAAAAAGCGACAGCATCATTTCCAGGATATCCATTTACGGCTTAACCAGGCAAAGAATAGAAACCGCGCTAAATAATATTACCACGGTTGAAGATACCAAAGCAAAATACCTCAGGCTGAAAGGCGACGCGGAAGAGTCCATACGGAAACGCGACCATGCCCTGAAAGAACTGGAAACCTGGATGAAAAAATTAATCAGCGTCTGTAGAATAGCCTTCAAAGAACACCCGCAATTCCTTGAGAAAATCGGTATCCAGGTATTATCGGAAGGTTACAAAAGAGCAAAAGCGCCCAAAGAACCGTCAGGAAAAAAATCTACCACAAAGACAAGGATTGAAATGCCCCCGGAAATGGAGTAACCGGCGTCGCCGGTAAGACGGCACGATAGATTAACCGGCGTGCAGACGGGCAGCCGGAACGTCGGGAGTGCAAAAACAGTCCCGGTTGCCCATATTTGGAAGCTGCCCAGGTTAGTAACCGGGAAAATAAAAATAAGGGCCGGAAAAGTTTCTAAAGGGGTTACCCTGACAAATAAAAAATTGACAACAACCGATTCAAGCGCTATAATTGAGACGGTAAAAATAGGATAAATAAATGAACCGAATCGAAGAGAAATCCAGGCTTAAGTCGATCATAATCATTATATTGATAATCGTTGCCTTTGATTTTATCCTGAAAACCGTTTTATACATCGTGCAAGGCAATTGGTCATCCCTGTCGGGAAAATTAATCACCCTGGCGCTGTCGGTAATAATCGCTTACATTTACCGCACCCCGCTAAAACAGTGGTGGGAAACCCTGAAAAAACGGGGCGAGACTGCCCGCCAGGAGTTTGAGAAAAGTGGAGGGAATGCCGGTATCAAGGACGCCGCTATTTTTTCCCTTATCTGGAGCCGGGAGATATATCAAAACATCCCGGCTGACCGTAAACGCCTGGTAAAAAGCTCTTTCATGCTTATCGGCCTTGCCGTGGGTATTTTGATCCTGCAATTTAACGATTTATTTAGTTTAATAGTCGGCCCCCTATTAATACTTGCCGGCGTCAATTTATTGATCTGGGGTGTGGGCCGCGAACGGGAAGAACAGGACCGAATTCGTTATGAATTGGAGACGGCCCGCAAGATGCAAATAAGCCTCATGCCCACCCAGGACCCCACGGTCCAGGGATTCGATATATCCGGATGCTGTATCCCGGCGCAGGATGTCGGCGGCGATCTTTTCGATTATCTCTGGTCCGACAAAAACGGGCATACGCTGTGTATTTCCGTGGTGGATGTTTCCGGCAAAGGCATGGATGCCGCGTTGACAGCCGTTTATACCAGCGGGGCGTTGGTTTCCGAAACCCTGCATGAAGAGGATGTGGTAAAAGTGGTCGGCAACCTTAATACCGCCATTTATTCACGCCAGAACCGCAGTCGTTTTGTTTCCATATTAATGGCGGCGCTGGATGTATCTTCCCGCCGGGTCCGCTGCGTCAATGCCGGGCAATCCCGGCCCTTGCTGCTGAGGGACAACCGGGTTTCCGAATTACAAACCCCCGGGGCGCGGTTCCCCCTGGGTGTGATGGAGTCGCCTATTTATCAAGCCTCCGATATCCAGTTGATACCCGGGGACAGTCTCCTGCTTTTTACCGACGGCGTCACCGAAGCCATGAACAACAGCGAGGAAATGTTCGGCGATGAACGGCTTAAATCGCTTTTTCAAAGCCTGGCGCTAAAACATACCCGGTCCGTGGACATGGTTAATGCCTTAAAAGAAGAAATAGTAAATTTCGCCGGGACAGCGCGGCAGCACGATGACCTGACCATCGTGGTCATAAAAGCAGCATGAAAATCATCGATCTTACCCATACCGTCACACCCGGCATGCCCCTTTATCCCGGTACGAAACCGCCGGAATTGACCACCCTTTGCACCGTTAACAAAAATGGTTTTATAGAGAAAAGAATCTCCATCTCTTCCCATACCGGGACCCATATGGATGCGCCGGCCCATATCATCCCCCGGGGGGCCACCCTGGACCAATGGCCCGTCGACCGTTTCGCCGGCCGCGCTTCGGTGTTGGATTTGACAGACCTCAAGACGCCTCATATCGAAGTGGAAATATTGAAACGCCATGGGCCGGTCATAAAAAAAAGCGAATTCGTATTGCTGTATACCGGGTGGAGCCGGTACTGGGGCCAGCAAAAATATTTCGAAGGATACCCGGTATTAACACCTGGAGCGGCGCGTTGGCTGGTTGAGTTTCAATTAAAAGGGGTGGGCATGGATACAATATCTGCCGATGAAGCGAATTCCATCCACCTGCCGGTTCACAATATCCTGCTGGAACGGGATATGGCGATTATCGAAAACCTGGTTCACCTGGATCGATTGCCGCCCACGGATTTTATTTTTTGTTGTTTCCCCTTGAAAATGGAAGACGCCGAAGCCTCTCCACTTCGGGCGGTAGGTATCATTTTCGATTAACAACACAAAAATATATAGCCGCGAAGAACGCGAAAGACCGCGAAAGATAAAAAAGGGGCGGGCAGAAAATCTATCTGTGGACAAATGTTTTTTTAATTCGTGTTAATTCGTGTAATTCGTGGGCGGCTAAGCTTTCCTGGCTGTAACGGCCCGGGAACTGACGGCAAAACGGTCGGCCCCCAGGTGGTGGATCAATTCCAAACCATTATCGAAAATCCACGCCCCGTTTTTAAAATGACGCGGGTCTGCCGTTGCCGCCAAAATATGGGCCAGTAGTATCACTGTGTCCCCCAGGTCCACCACCTGGCACACCCGGCATTCCAGGTGCGCTATCGCTTCTTTGATCAGCGGCGGGACAATCATTTGCGCTTTCCAGCGGGTCAAACCGAAACGGGCAAATTTATCGCCGTCGCGGCCGCTGGTGGAACCGCAGCCATATACCGCATCCACCAACGAGACATCCGGGATATTAATCCCAAACTCCCAGGTCTCGCTTAATAACGGGTACGAATAATGACTCTTATCCGTAAGAAAAGCCGCCATGCCCGGCTCTTTGCGCGCCGGCATATTCCAGGCCACTGACAAAACATTGTCTTTCTCACCGTTTCCCACTGTCAGCAGGACTACCAATCCCGGGTTCAGCAAGCGGTAAGCCTGTAAAGAAGTTGCAACGTCCACTTTATCCATTAAAAAATCCTTAATAACCCTAATACCATTTCTTCAGTTTCCAGAATAACATGAACGCCGTTACGAATACAAGGGAAATGCCCAGGATTATCCAGAAGGCGAAAGGATGATCTTTAAACGGAATACTCACGTTCATGGAAAAGACGCTGACCACGAACGTAGGAACCATGATGCCGATGGTAATGATGTTCAGCGTTTTCATGAGAACGTTCAGGTTGTTGCTGACGATGGAGACGCGGGCGTCCATGAGCCCGGCCAGGACGTTGGAATAAATCTCGGCCTGGCGGAAACACTGGTTGTTTTCGATGAAGATGTCGTCCAGGTATTCCGCCTGCTCCTGGGAGAACCCGATCTTTGCCGCATTGACCTTGAGTTTCTCCACCACGATGGTGTTGGAATTGATGGCATTAAGATAATAAACCAGGCTTTTTTCCAGGGTAAATAAATTTAACAGGTATCTATTCTCCATGGAAGCGTTTATTTTGTGTTCCAGTTCATCTGAAACCTGGTTGATAATTTTAAGATGCTCGAGGAAATGCGAGATGGAACGAAAAATGAGTTTCAGAAAGACATCCTGGACGCTGCCTATTTTTAAGAAATACTTGCCGTCGAAGAGAGGGATATCGCCGGCAGTTACCACCACCACCTTGTCCTTGAAAAGAAATAAACCGAAAGACAAAACCTTGAAAAAGAATTGATCTGAGCCGGAATAATTCTTCGGGCATTTCACAATCAGGGCCAGGTGTTCGGGTTCGAATTCCATACGGGCCTGCTCATCCGGGTCCAGGGCCGAATTTAATGTGTGCTCATCCAGCTTTAATTCATTAATCAAGAATTTTTTCTCATTTTCATCCGGGTTCACGAAAACCATTACCGGCGATTCCGTTTCTTCCAGGGTTTCGCTAACCCTACGTTCTAAAATTTGATACTTTTTCAGCATTGGATTCCTCCCAAAACTGTCTAACCGGGTACTCATTTTAAATGGAATTTGTGTTAATGTCAATATGAAAAATGAACCCCATGCTGGGGGTCGCAATTGCAGGACCGTAACGGGAGATTAAACTGGGGAAAGGGAAAATCAAAAATGAGCTGCTTTTTATCGGGATATTTTTTGCCCCCCACGTATGACGTACAACCATCGGCCAAAACGTACAACTAAAGTTGTACGTTTTGAATTTTTATTATCCACCCAAAAATACAACTTTAGTTGTATTGACAATACGAAAAATTGAGATATAATGCGCCTTGGTAAAATCATGAAAAGAACAATAATTCATCCTTCATTCGATTGTATAGCTGAATACAAAAAGCGCCAACTGCCAACTGCCAAATTCAAATTCAAAGCTATCATCTTTTTATGACCACCCAAAAAAGTCTAATATAAAAAAAATAAAACAGGAGGATATCCAAATGAAACGTATGTTAGTGTTGTTTGTGATGTTAGTTTTGATCCCTGGATTGTTAGTCTTTCCAGCGGATGTCGTCAAAAAGAGTACCAATGTTACCACGGTAAAGGGTACTGTTCGGAACATGATGGATGCCAACATGCCATCGCTGGACCAGTTGTCCACCCCACGGAGAATGAGACCGGTGATGAACTTCGAAAGCCCCCGCAAGATCAAGATGCACAGCACTGAACCTGACTCCACCATTGTCGAACCCACATTAAACCCCAAGACGCCGAAAGATGTCACCGTTGTCGCCGGATTCGCCGGTATGAATTTAACCAGCAACGGCGCGGGTTGGCCCCCGGACACCAATGGCGCTATCGGGCCTAATCATTATGTAGAAACAGTAAACACCTCCATCGGTATTTACAACAAATCCACCGGCGCTAAAATCTCCACCACCACCTTTAACAATTTCTTCGGCGGCGCCGGCATCACCGGCACCCCCTGCGACGCCAACAACAATGGCGACCCCATCGTCCTTTATGACCGCTACGCCCAGCGCTGGATTCTTTTCGATTTCTGCTGGTACTCCACTTACAGCGGCGGTTCCTGGTTCGCAGTGGCCGCTTCCCAAACCAGCGACCCCACAGGCGCCTGGTACCAGTATGCTTTCAACGCCGACACGGTTAATATGAACGACTATCCCAAAGCCGGCGTATGGCACGACGGTATCTATGTCACCGCCAATATGTTCAGTTTCAGCAGCAGCGCTTTCCTGGGCGTTAAAACCTGGGTATGGAAGAAACCCGACATTTATAACGGCACCTTGACTTCTCTCTCTGTAATGGATACATCATACTACGCCTGGTCTCTTCTGCCCAGCAACGCCGTAGGCACAACCGCCCCCACCGGTCCCAACTACCTATTCTCCATCGACGCCGACGAATACGGTTCCCCCAGCACCGATGCGATTCCCTGGTGGACCTGCGCCGTCAACTGGACCACCAACACATTGACCTGGACCTACAAAGGCGTCGTTGCCGTGTCTGCTTATTCCATCGTCAGCACCGGCGTTCCCCAGAAAGGTACAACCAAAAAACTCGATTCCCTCTATGGCCGTCCGATGTATTCCGCCATTTACAGGGAGCCGGGTAAAGCCTACCTGTGCCACGTGGCTGAAGCCAATAGTTGCCGCAGCACCCGGTACTATGAATTGAACGTCAGTACTTCCTCTTTGACTATCGCACGGCAAGCCACCCTGGCCTGCACCGATGCACTCCACCGCTGGATGGCCAGCATCTGCGCCGATAAAAACGGCGACATCGCCCTGGGCTACAGCGTCAGCAGCAGCGCCAAATATCCCTCCATCTATGTAAGGGACGTCATCGCCGGTACGGAAACCCAGGTTAAGGCCGGCGCCGGGTATCAGAAAACCTATACCCGCTGGGGCGACTACTCCATGATGGACATCGATGCCACCGACGACGAAACTTTCTGGTATACCAACGAATATTACGCCGCTTCCGGGACCAACTGGCAGACCTGGATTGCACACTTCAAAATTTAACATTTAAAAATAACATTTACCCAAAAGGCCGGGACCCCTGTCCCGGCCTTTTTTTTTACCCGCGGCGCCCCACTGCGTGGGGTTTCTATTTGTAGAACCGTACCAGGAGATTCCGTTTTGAACACCGTCAGGCCCATTCCCCCTGGAAAACATTTTCTTTGACTTCACGTATAATACACATTATAATCATATAATCTTTTGATCCCGGACAATAAACTTAAACGTTTTACGAGGTGACAATGAAACAAAAAAAAATAGCGCCCTGGTTCCGGGCAGCCGGTCTAATATGGCTCATTTCCCTGGGCATGACGACGATTACGATGTCGATGGGGGCGGGCCCCAACCCCCTGGGTTTCGACGCCTACCATTCACCCACCCAGGTGAATAAGTACCTGGAGACCGCCGCCGGTTCCAACGAGAAAATCACGAAACTGCATAAAATCGCCGTCAGTCCCGGCGGCCGAGACCTTTACCTGCTGGAGATAGGACCCGAAACGGACCGGGCGAAAAAAACGCTCCCGGCCATTTTTGTCGCCGCCAACATGGAAGGCGTTGTTCCCATTGCCACGGAAGCGGCCCTTTACCTGGCGGGCCTGCTCCTGGAACAACCCGAAGTAAGAAAAGATAAAACCTGGTATATCCTACCCATAGGAAACCCGGACGCCGCCGCCCGCTATTTTCAAAAACCCCTGGTAATGGACGCCCGTAATAACCGCCCCTATAACGACGACATGGACGACAGGACAGATGAAGACGGCGTGGAAGACCTGGACGGCAACGGCATTATTACCCTGATGCGGGTCAAAGACCCCGAAGGCCAGTGGCTGGCGCTGCAAGTACCGGGGGAAACCGGGCTTATGAAACAAGCCGATTGGAGCAAAGGGGAAAAAGGCGTTTACAAACTCTACACCGAGGGCGTCGATAACGATAACGACGGCCAATACAATGAAGACGGACCCGGCGGCGTCGATACCGGCGTTACTTTTCCCCACCTCTTCCCGTTCTTTACCCCAACCGCGGGTCCCTGGGCCCTCAGCGAGGATGAAAGCTACAACCTGGTGAAATTCATCGTCGAGCGCCCTGAAATCGCCATGACCGTTTGTTTCGGGGAGACCAATTTCTGCCTGGTCCCACCCCGCGGCGACCGCAAAAGCGGGGTTGATCTTTCCAGGATAAAAGTGCCTGAAGATATTGCCCGGGAAAACCAACTGGACCCGGACCGAACCTATACCATGGCGGAACTCATGGAAATCGCCCGCAAACGCATGCCCGCGGGTACTGAAATCAACGAAACCATGATGGCCAATTTCCTGGGCCTGGGGGCAGAGGTGAACCCCCTTCCCGAAGATTTAAAATTCTATAACGAGATTTCCCAACAGTACAAAGAATTCCTCAAGGCCAACAACCTCGCTGATAAACGCCTGGAACCGGCGGCGGACAAAGACGGTTCCTTTGAATTATGGTCCTATTACCACCTGGGCATACCCACTTTTGCCCTCGATTTATGGACCCCGCCGGAATTGACGGAAGCGAGTAAAGAACCGGGTGAAAAAGAAAAAAATGAAGTGAAAAACCAGGGCGCGGACCCCAGGGAAAAAGCCCTGCTGGATTTCAGCACGAAACAATTAGGCGGCGGCGGGTTTATCGCCTGGAAACCGTTTAAACATCCGACGCTGGGGGAAGTCGAGATCGGCGGTTTCGCGCCCTATACCGCCAATACCCCGCCGCCCCGTATGCTGGAAAACCTGTTAAAAGGCCAGGTCCCCTGGGTGTTTGAACTGGTAAAAAAACTGCCCGCTGTCCGCATTGCCGGGACCGAGGTCAAACCCATGGGCAATGGGTTGTACCGCGTCAAAGTGTGGATTGAAAATACCGGCTACCTCCCCTACCCCACGGCCATGGGCAAACGGAACAACCGTATCCTACCGGCGGCGGCATTGTTGGCAGAGAAAAACAATTATAAAATCATCGAAGGAAAAAAACGGACTTTAATCTCCGAGATTCCCGGTCACGGTGTAAAAATGGCCCAATGGATTCTACAGGTGGCGACGGAAGGGCCGCTAACCGTGGACCTGGAAGTTTTCACCCCCAACGCCGGCCGGGGGCGCGTGGAAATCCGGTTGGAAAACAAAACCACAAAAAGCGGAGGCGTCAAATGAAACGAACGTTAATAATTACCGGGATGCTGGCGTTGTTTGCAGCGTTCACCTTAACCCACATTTATGGGGATCACTTTAAAAAGCATACCGTTGCCGTCCCGCTTCGTTTCGATTATTATTACAGCTACGACATGGTGAACGAAGCGCTGGAAAAGCTTCATAAAGCTTACCCCCGGTTGACCAAACTGGACCTGGTGGGCAAGAGCGAAGAGGGCCGTTCCATTTACTGCATGACGGTTAACAACCCCAGGACCGGGGATGAACTTGAAAAGCCCGGGGTGTACGTGGACGCCAATATCCACGGCAACGAAATCCAGGGCGCGGAAGTGGCCCTTTATTTATTGGATTACCTGTTAAGCAAATACGGGGACAACAACGAAATCACCCGGCTGGTGGATAAAAATTGCTTTTATGTTGCGCCCGTCGTGAATGTAGACGGCCGTTACCATTTTCTCGAAGGCGACCGGCCCGGCGAAAACCGTTCGCTGCAGGTCCCTTATGACGATGACCGCGACGGCCTGGTGGATGAAGATTTCCCCGATGACCTGGACGGCGACGGCGATATTTGCCGCATGCGTAAACGGGACCCCCACGGCATGTATAAAACCGATCCCGAAGAACCCCGTTTGATGATAAGAATAAAACCCGGTGAAAAAGGAGAATGGACGCGGTTAGGTTCAGAAGGTATCGATAACGACGGCGACGGCCGGATCAACGAAGATGAAGAAGGCTACCTGGACCCCAACCGCAACTTTGGTTTCGAGTGGATGCCCCGGTATATAGAAGGGGGGGCCGGCGAATACCCCCTGTCCGGCGTCGGGCTGAAAGCCCTTGCCCAATACATTCGTAAACGGCCCAATATTTGTATGTCCTGGGCTTTACATAACGACGGCGGCATGTTTTTACGCGGCCCCGGCACCAAAACCGAGGATGAGTACCCGGCCAAAGACATCGCGGTCTATGATTACCTGGGTCTACAGTCCGAGCGTATTATTCCCGGGTACCGTTACCTCCTGAGTGTACCGGCAGTTTCTTCCACTTACGGTGATTTTACCGAGTGGATGGTGATGATCAACGGCTGTTACGGTTTTGTGAGCGAATTGTATATGAGCGAGCAGGAACAGTTCCGGACTTTTGCGGAGAATAAACAAGCCCGGGCCCTAAAAACAATCTCGCCCGAAAAAAAACAAGAACCCGGGTATGGATCCTTTGACGAGGACATCACCGACCGGGAGCGCTTGAAATTTAATGATCACGTGGCCCAGGGCGAACTGTTTAAACCCTGGAAACCGTTTAAACATCCCACCTATGGCGATATCGAGATCGGCGGTTGGGTAAAGTTGAGTACCCGTTTGCCGGCGCCGTTTATGTTAAAGGAGCTGGTGCACCGCAATGCCATGACCATCATTTTTTCCGCCGCCAACACACCCGAAGTAACCATGGAGGTATTTGAAAACCAAAAGACCGGGCAAGACCTTTATCGTATTGGTGTGCGCCTGGAGAATCGCAAAGCCATTCCCACCATGAGTTATCATGCGCAGCGGGTCAACCTGTATCCCAAAGACATGTTGACGATTTCCGGCGTTTCCGGCAAGGATATAAAGGTGTTGGCCGGGGGTGTTATCCGGGATGTTTATGCAGACGACGTATCCTACAAAGAGTACCGGCCCGAAATCCAATTCTTTGCCATTCCCGCGTTTGGCAAGGTAGAGTACCGGTTTTTAGTTTCCGGCGCGGGCCCCATCGCTATCGCCTATTCCTCCCGTCACGCCGGGAAAATCACCTGCACCGTCCGGTTAAAATAGACTTTTTATAAGACCGAGAAGTAGTACCCTTGCTCCCCGTTTTTTGAACAAGCAAGGATTTGATAATATTTGACAAAGCAGATTTACAGTGAATTTTATGTAGGAAATAGGGCCACAGTGGAAGTTTTCATTTAGAAACTTTTCCGGCTCCTTAAGCTGTCGGCGGCGCGGGAGGCGCGGGCGGTTCAGGCGGTTCAGGCGGTGTTGGCGGTGCAGGAGGTGCAGGCGGAACCGGGGGGGCCGGCGGCGTTGGCGGTTCAGGCTCGGAGGGTTTTTTGGTTCTGACCGCCGGCGGCCTGATATTTAACATCTTCAAGTGCTCTTGATTTTTTTCAAAGGTGATAAGGCAGACTGTTTTAAACTTCCCCCAGGCAATTCTTAGTTCTTCATACGATTCATCCCGCTCTTTTAGGGCGATGGCGTCAATACCTTTCTTGGCTTCCTGTATATCGTTTAAAACCCTCAATGCCACAAGACCATTTAATCGTTCTTGCAGTTTTTCTGCGGTTAAAGCAAATTCGTCTAAGCGTGTCAATATCTCTTTTTTCTTCAAAATGGTTTCATAAAATTGTTGGGCTTGCTCCAGGAAACCGTATAAACTTCTTTTTAGACGCATATCGATGCCCAACTGGCTGCGTATACCCCTGTCTTGTTCACTGCCGAAGATATGGAAGGTTAATTTTCGGTCATTGGCGTAATAATTCATTTCTTCGGCAAATTTTGCATCCAAATCCAGCATTGCCTGGATGCGGTCGCCACTTTTTACCTCGAATTCATGAAATTTTTGATCCGCTTTGGACTGGATTCCCAGTAGTTCCTCCATTTTAAGGGTGTTATAGCCCTTTTCGCTGATCTGGCTTAAGATAATTTCGTTATCTTTGGCGTTTGTAAACCCAACCACGCTGTCCCCAATCAGTGTTATAATTCTTCTTGGATAGTCTGGCATTATTGTTCTCCTTTTATTCGTATTGTTTTTATATTATGTATTTTTGAATAGCCTTGATAATTCACGCTGCTGGGGTTGCAGAGGTAGAAAACGCTTGCGGAACTTGTTAGCAAGGTTGCGGAACTTGTAAGCAAGGTTGCGGAACTTATTAGCAACGTTTCGGAACTTGTAAGCAAGGTTGCGGAACTTGTAAGCAAGGTTGCGGAACTTGTAAACATGGTTGCGGAACTTGTAAACATGGTTGCGGAACTTATAAGCAGGGTTGTGGAACTTGTAAACAGGGTTGCGGAACTTGTTAGCAAGGTTGCGGAGCTTATAAGCAGGGTTGTGGAACTTGTTAGCAGCGTTGCGGTATTTGTGCCAGGGGTTGCGGAACTCTTCACAAAGGTTGCGCCGATTTTCGCACGCCTTGTACGATTTGTCCCAGGGATATCTGATTTCTTGTGCGCATCTTTTGTTGTGGGGAAAGAGATGTTTCCAGTGTTATTTTCTAATGAGCAGGCTTGCTCATCAAGGTAACAAGATGCTCTATCACCTTTCCCGGTCACTGCTTTATAAATTAGAAGCTCCAGTCAATTTAAACCCGGGTGAAACAACTCAAACAGCAATAAATTTTGCCTTACCGGAACTGCAAACCAAAGACTACGGTATCTGCCACGTGGATTATGAACTGTATAATGCGGAAAACGAACTAATCCAACTACCTACCGAAAGCGCCGATGGAAGATTTTCTATTTACAAAATTATTACGCCTGTCACCATAAAGGATGCGGTTTATATGTGGGTTACCGTGAAAGACGAAGAGGTCTACTATGGTCAAGATGTCGAATGCACCATTCATTTTAAAAACACCACATCGGAAACCAAAACGCTGGACATCAATGACCCATTCTTTAATGTCGGGCATGATACCGTAAAAATACCTTTCTCTTCATTTCGTGAGCCCCTTCTCTCCGAGGTACAAAAGGGATGCGGCTCTTTAAAGCAGTTCCGCAATCGTTACCAATCTCCCCAAAAAGATGAAAACGTTGTTTATAAATGATTCCAACGAGGTAATGAATTTTAGTATTTACAGGAGGTAGGGACTGTGGTATATTATTTGGGATTCTTATTAAAGAGCAAAGTTTTCACCTGTCTCAGGCGTTAGAAGTAAAATTGTGGAATTGTGAAGACGTTAGTGAGGAGCGTGAAATGAGTGGCAGTTTCTTTCTTGATCGGCAGCCGGTAGACCCAGCCGAAGGACTTTCCAATCAAAGCAGGTATTTATATGGAGGCAAAAAATGAAAGTAATGAAGTGGTTTGTTATCATTAGCCTGGTGGCCGGATTTTTCCAGTTGCCTTTGTACCCGAAAATTTCCAGCCGCGTCCAGGGCAAAGTAATCGACAAGGATACCAAACAACCCATCCAGGGCGCCAAAGTCGAATTGATTTATTTGTGGGCAAATAACTATTCCAGGGAAATGAATTGGGATAAGGAAATTCTCACCGACAAAAATGGAAAGTTCAAGTTTGATTTGCAGTTCTCTTTTTATCCAATTTCCAAGTTTGCTTTTTATTTACAGTGCGAAAATAAGGGGTACATTTCCCTGATTCCCCCCATTTATTTTAAGTATCGAAAGGATGAAAAATTTCCTGAGGTAGCCGGTGTTTTCACGCTGGAGGAAGGTCAAATAAAGCATTTTGCCATCGAACTGGAAAAAGGGGGAGGGCTTAAAGGGACAATCTACAAGAAGGAGGCTTCGGGTATATCGCCTTACAGCTATATTGGTGGGTACCTAAAAAGAATAACCAATCCTGACGTAAATGTTCTAAGAGAGGATGAATACGGGTATAATATTGCCGACATAGATACTGATGAGAAAGGAAAATTTGAGATCGAAGGCATCGAACCTTATGATGATTATTCAATTAAACTTTTATTAAACGGATATCCCGCAGAAATTATTCAACATATTAAAATCGAGAAAAATGTTACTGAAAATATGGAACACGTCATCGATTTAACCGATCCGACAGGCATGGAAGGCCTTATCAAAATAGGTCAAACTATCCCAGAGAATGGTGAAGTAAGGATGCAGAAAATATCCGGGACATCTCTCGCTTATACTGATATCGGGTATTGTAGATTATCTAAGGACGGCAGCTATTCATGCAGAGGCTTAAACCCCGGCACATATCGGGTCTATGTTGCGGCTTATGACTCAGAAAAGCATGAAAAAGAGTTTACAGTAGAAATTGTCGAAGGAACGACAAAAGTGTTTAATATCAATTTGTAGTCGAGACTGAAAATATATTAAAGGAAAAGGCTCGAAAATGAAAAAAATTTTTCAGTTAAAATATTATGTAGTCGTGGTTGCCATTGTCTTGAATACATCCCTCTGGGCAGAAGATATTCCCAACGATCTGATAATAAGGCATCCCACTTATAAGGGAGTAATATTCACAATGTCTGGGTATGTTATCAAAGAGTATAAAGATTTAACAATTAAACCGTCCCCGGATTTACAGAACCGTCCAAAACGCATATATAGACCAGAAGAAATTCTTGGAGAACTTCAGAAGCGCTTCACCGAGATGGCAGATACCTACGATAAGGCTGATAAATCGGTGTTGCCCTCATGCCTTCGGAAAAAACTGGATGAATTTCTACCTGCATTGAAAAGTGGCGAAAAAGGTCTTGCTATTTGGTGGTGGAAGAAGACTGATATACCATGGCAATATTTACGCGGAGATTCAGATTTAACAGGAACGGCAAAGAAATGGGAAATTCGTATCAATGATGCTTTTTTGGAAAAATTTTATACTCTTAAGGATGAAAATGGGAATTATATGCTTACAGAAGTTTTGACATCGGCCTCTCTATTTCACGAATTGGTTCATACTGTAAAAAAGAATTACCCGGAATGTTTTAAAGAATTAGAAGTACAAAACTTAGAAGAAATATCAGCAGATTGGGCAGCCAGAAAAATATTTGGTGAAAAAGTTACAAAAACCGTTTATATAGATGCTTCTGGTGATCAAGAAACCGATATGTGTACCTACAAAATCGTTTGTAAATGCGATTGCGAAGACAAATCCGGGAGAAAATTTAGAGAACAAGCGAGCGCAGATTCCGGGGACGGCTGCGAACCCGATCCTCCTGAAGGACCGGCTGGCGACCAACCGGATGATAACTATTCTTATTTCAGAGGCATTATTAAAGAGTACAACCTGGCCCCGGAAGCTCTTATCTTTACCTCCGGCCACTGGCAAGCGGCTTTAAACCTGCTTGGCGGCCTTGATTTCGATGAAAATAACACGGCTGAAAAATTATTGAAAGTAACTCCTTTCGTGGTTATCCCCACCGGCGCTTTAAGCTCCATGGAAAATGATTCCACGTTCAAATATATTCTTGAACAATACGTAAACCTCGGCGGCTCCATTATTGTCTTTGCCCAGCAGTACGATACCCAAATCGATAATGTGGTTCCCGTGCCTGAGGGAGAATCCCTCAAAACCTACGGCTGGCGTCAAGATTCCAGTTGTTTAAAAAACTCGGTATTTTTCAAATCTGTTCACCCGGTTCTTTCATCCTCCACCAATGAGTTGATCGACGCCGGTGTTGACGGCTATTTTTCGGTTTATCCCCCCGACTCTACAATTCTACTGAAACGAAAAATAAACCTTGAACCCGCCTTGCTTTACTATCCCTACGGGAACGGTACCGTCATCTTAACATCCATGTTCACAGACTTTGCTGCAGCCCATTCCCAGGCCACTACCGCGGAAATAAAAATCATCAGGGATTTAATTACCTTTGCTAAAAACCCCCGTATGCCTATCCCCATGTTTGACTTGGAACAGAACCCTACACCGGCAATCAATTTGAACGTAGAGGTAAAAAATAATACGGAATTAACCGCCTCCAAAGCAATACTCAAAGTTTACACTCCGGACAGGACTACCCTGCTTCATGAATTAGAAGCACCGCTCAGTTTGAACCCGGGTATAAAGGATGATCTCCGTCAATGGCTCACTGTGAAAGACGAGAATGTCTATTGGGGCCAGGACGTCGAATGCACCATCCATTTTAAAAATACTACTACTGAAACCATGACGCTGGACTTTAATAATCCATACTTTAATATCGATCATGACAGGTTCCACATTCCTTTCCCCTCGTTCCAGGTAAACCTTCCTCCAGGCGGAGAATATCAACATAATATCTCAATGCCTACTACCCAATTCAATCCCTATTATAAAAGTTCTTTTACTATCCGCTTTCAAGCCTATGATGCCAACGGTGTTTTAAAACCAACCGCCCCGGCCAAAACGATTTTTCTCCTGGGAACAATTACCAACAGCGCCCTGAAACTCAATACCCCAAGCCCGGTGGAGCCAAAAGGTAACATTTTTGATGATTTACAAAGGAGTTGATTTGTGATACAATATAAAGAAATCCTTGTGAAAAGGAGATTTTCTTTCGTAGTTCTCAGGTGCCAGTAAAAAAACGCGAAAACAGGAGTGTGTGATGTCGGCATTTTTGGAGCTTAGTTGTCAACAAGCAAATACGTGTGGCGAGCTTCCCCGGCTGAATTCTGTTTTAAGTTTCGTACAGCCCCACGATTTCTTGCCCATTAAAACCGTAAACCGAGTGAAGGAGATAACATGAGATTAAATCGCTGTAAAATTTTTTTCATTTTTTTACTATTGTCGATCAGATGCTTTGGCCAAAGTGGACTTCTAATGTCTGTATATGGCAGAGTACTGGATGTTAATACTAACTTGCCGGTAAAGGAATTTGTAGTTACCCTTTTCAGATTGGAAAACGGGGAAATTGTCGATACTCAAATCGGAAAGACCGATGATAGAGGTATTTACAAAATAAGATATTTAAGAGCAGGGGATTATGAATATCTGATAGAAGTCCCAAATATAGGAATGATTTATATCGGTAGAGAGAATGATGACGGAAGCTGTTACGAATTTACACTCAAAGAGGGTCGGAATTTGAATTTGAATTTTTTTATTGGTGCAAGCAAAATTTTCGACATAAAAAAGGAAATTAAATATGACAATATAATAAATGTAACTTTTCTGTATGGAGAAGAAACTCCTGAAATAGAGAGTCGATATATGTTAGCAAGTAGTTCCGGTTGCCAGCTATCGATAGCAAACAAAGCCCCCGAACCTGTTGAAGTTGCTGATGATGTAAATTTGGGGACTGCTAGAAATGGAGGACCTGCGGCGGGGCGATATGAATACAAACTTATTCGCAAAAAACATGAATATTCATGCGAAAATGATAAATGTAAATTAGATAGAATTACACTGTCTATAAATGAAACCATAAAAATACACAGCGAAAAGTGGTTTAAGGATACTTATGGTCAAAATTATAAAGATGGTTTTGCGGGTTGCATTAAAGATTGTTTGCTATTGCATGAAAATATACATAAGGAAGATGCAAGGAAATATGCTGAAGATAATTTTTGCAAGGCTATGGAAAAATTAAATAATGTTAAGGCAAAATGTGATTGTCCTCTATATGATCCAGAAAGTGTTAAGTGTGCTAATAAAAGTAGTTCTCTGTATGAACAATTTAAAGATGATATGAAGGACTATATGGAAACAACAAGTGAGGACAATGCCTATGCAATAAGTAATCCATGCTGCCAGCAATGCCAAATTATATTTAAATAGGAGGATATAATATGAAGCATAAGATATTTCTGTTATTAGTTCTATTTTTCAATCTAGTTTTCGTTTTGGATGCAAAGGAAACACCACTTCTTTTTCAATTTTTTAGATATCCAGAAAATGTCGTAATTCCTTCCGAAATCGATTTTGACGATTTTGAAGTCACGTGTAAAATTGAATATGGGTATACGGGAGATTGGATTGGTGGATGCAGTCGTGAAAAATATTGCAATTTTTATCGAATGGCGAATGTCAATGCTAAACTGTCTTACCTCGATAAGAATGATAAAGAATTGTATATCGTAGATTATCCCAAAACATTTGATCGTTTAAAAACATTTTTTGGTTATAGTGATGAAAGTCTTCGAGATGAAAATTTTGTTTTCAGGGAAGATCTCGTATACGAAGCAGAATTTCCGATTTTATCCACGGCTTTTTTTAAACTAAAAGAATTAAAAGAATTAATTCTTGCAAAAAAAATTACTAAAATTCAGATCGTTCTGGAGAAAGTTGTAATTAATTGGACGTATTCTTGTGAGGAACGGAACAGGAAGACAAGGGTGGTAAAGAATTCAATAAAATTAGAAGGTAAATATGAATTTCAAATAGACAAGAAATATGTAATAAATGTAAAATATGCGCAGGAATAGAAGAAGGAGTTAATGATGAAAAGAGCACTAGTTTTAGGTCTAATTCTCTTTTTCTTTATCAGTACCGGTATATGTGTTGCACAGGGAAACGAAGGCCAATGTGACCCACCGCCGCCGGGTCCGCCGCCTGATAACCCGGATGATAATTACAGTTTTCATCTCGAGGGTAACCAAAGCGCCAATTTTTTCTTTGATTTTGAACCGCCTTTCTTTGTCGGAATCTTTAAAAAAGGAAATGTTATTGCAATGGACAATCTACTGGAAAAAATCGGCATAGGCTGTTTTTATGTTGAAACAGATTTCCATCCAGAAAAAATAGTAGATGAAGCCAATGTATTAATAATTTCTACCGGCGGGTTAATGGGGATTGAAAAATCTGAATATCTTAAGGCTTTATTGGAACAATTTGCAGCCCAGGGAGGGACAATACTATGCTTTGGGCAACAAAATTCAGATGCCTATGGAGTTCTGCCAGTCCCGCAGGGAGAATCTCTTAATGCCTACGGCTGGTCTCAGGATTCCAGTTGTTTAAGAAACTCTGTTTATTTCGAATCTGTTCATCCGGCTCTCTCTTCCTCCACCAATGAATTGATAGACGCTGGTGTGGACGGCTATTTTTCGGTGTATCCATCCAACTCCACTATCCTGTTGAGAAGAAAAATAAACCTTGAACCGGCCTTGCTTTACTATCATTACGGAAACGGAACCGTCATCTTGACTTCTATGTTTACCGATTGGGCCTACGCCCATTCCCAGGCCACTATATCAGAAATAAAAATCATCAGGGACTTGATTACTTTTGCTAAAAATCCCAAACTCCCCATCCCCATGTTTGACCTGGAACAAAACCCTACACCGGCAATCAATTTGAATGTACAGGTAGAAAACAACACGGAATTCACTGCCTCCAAAGCAATACTCAAAGTTTACTCTCCAGACAGGACGACCCTGCTCCATCAATTAGAAGCCCCGGTCAGTTTAAACCCGAGTGAAAATACTCAAACAGCGATAAATTTTACTTTGCCTGCATTGTCTACCACGGGATACGGTATCTGCCACGTGGATTATGAACTATATAATGCGGAAAATGAAACCATTCAATTACCCACCGAAAGCGCCAGCGGCAGGTTTTCTATTTATAAAATAATCACCCCTGTCACTATAAAGGATGCGGTTTATATGTGGGTCACGGTAAAGGATGAGAACATCTACTGGGGCCAGGACGCCCAATTCACCATCCACTTTAAAAATACCCGGTCGGAAAGCAGGACGCTGGACATAAACAATCCATTCTTTTCCATTGGTCATGGCGGCAGTGAAGGTCCTACTTTTCCTTCGTTCCAGGTAATCCTACCCCCAGGAGAGGAATATCAACATAACGTTTCATTACCAACCACGCAATTCAACTCATATGTAAAAAGCTCTATTACCGTTCGCATCCAGTACTATGACGCCAACGGCGTTTTAAAACAAACCGGCCCGGGTAAAACATTCTTTCTCCTGGGAACAATGACCAACAGTACACTGAAACTCAATACCCCAAGCCCCATTCTCCCCGGCGGGACGCTCAACTATTCAATTACTTCCAGGTATATTATCGATCCATTACCCGGTAATACCAATATCAAATTAACTCTTGAAAAATACAATAAAGCGAATTCCCAATACAGTGAAATCCAGACCCTGTACCAACTGGATCATGATTTCACTCAAAGCCCTACATTTCAATATAACGGGAGCTACTCTCCCAACCCCATTCACACCAATGGAGAATATCGCATCAAACTGGAAGTGACAGCGCCCAGCGGTTTAAAAGAACCCCCGCGCTGTCAATCTTTTTACTATGACCGAAGCGGATTCAACGTAACCCTGGAAAATATCCTGGCTGAAGGTGGAAATACCGCAACCCGCTTCATACCGGGCCAGACCTATACCATCCCCATCAAAATCAAAAACCTGCCCCGCAATAATTACAATGTTAAAAATGGTACGCTCGTCTTATCGATATCCGGGAACAACGACGAAATCTATCGCAAAGAAATCAACGGTATAAATATCAATAGCGGCGAAGAAAAAGAACTGACAGAAACCTTTGTTTTTACTCCTACCCAAATGGGAATTTACTCCCTTTACTACCGTTATTGGGATGAAACCAGCGAATGTCCTTCAT
The DNA here is from genome assembly GCA_026393835.1 of Candidatus Aminicenantota bacterium. GTDB lineage: Bacteria > Acidobacteriota > Aminicenantia > UBA2199 > UBA2199 > JAKAGC01. The sequence goes on from JAPKZK010000055.1 coordinate 28,064, forward strand.
CGTCGGCCACAGTTCAACGGTTCAACTGCAATACCAATGTCTCTGTTATACCGAATAAAAATGCATATGTCTATTTAGATATCGCCCAGGTGAGAGTTATTGTAACCGGGGCAGGACCATACAGTATTCATCTCGCCTGCGCCGAAGCCGGAATCGAAGAAACCCGGAATATACAAATCCCCGAAGGGAATTTCAACATAACAGAAATATTTCAAATCCCCATCGGCATCAGTTCCATATACAATTTAAACATAGACGTGCAAAATGCACTTTCCCTTACCCAGACTCGAATTGTCCACTTAGCCGTCGCACCGCTGCAATTCGATTACAATGTCAATTTCACTGAAACATTTGCCCGCGCGGGTTCGGATTTACACCTTAACCTGAACATCAAATCCCTTTCCGGCATGACCAATCCCATCAGCGGCCAATTGTCCGTTGTTTCCTCTCAATTGAATTGGCAGGATGTTCAAACCGTTACTATTAAACCCCTGTTGGACAATTCCTTTACATATACCATCCCTATAAGTGCAGATGCAGCCGCGGGCGTTTATCGTTTCGATGTCCAATTCAAAATCAATGATACCATATATATAAGTAAACAACATACCGTTTCCCTACCCGGACCGGAAATAAAATTCATTTCCCCCGGCGCTGCCTTTAATGCCGGCGACGCCATTACCTTCCACTTCGAAAACACCGGCGGCAAAAACGGCGCATTCGAATTTGAAATCCTTTTAAAAGACTCTTTAAAAAAATCAACGGCAGAGCACAACGAAACTCTTACCATCGCGGCAGGAACCAGTAACTCGTTATCCCTCAACCTCCCCGGGAACCTCAAAACCGGGAAATACCAACTGGTGGTAAAATACATTGAACCGATCTCCAATGAAACCGTTGAACGTATTTTCCCCATTTCCATCAGCGGCCTGTCCGCTGCTTTAAATGCCTACCCTTTGAAAGAAAACTATTTTAACGATGAAGTCGTTTCCGGCAAAGCCGAGATCGCCAACGGCGCGCGGGACATTGAGAACAGCGTTCTAAATGCCCGAATTGTAAAGCTCCAACAGGCAAAGGCCGTTGAAGCTATTTTCGGCTCCTTTACCTGTCTCACCAAAGACAACCGCGGCTGGATATGGGCAGGCTTCGATAGTGGAATTTTCTATTACGACGGCGTCGCCGTCCATGAAATTACCCAATTGCCGAACGGCGCCCCACTGGATTATATCCTGGCCATTGCCGCCGCCCCCAATAATAAAATATATGCGCTGCTCCCTTCTGCCTTCCTGGAAATCGACGGCCAAAATCCCGCCAATATGACCCTCCTGCCATTCCGCTACCCGGATTCGGATTGGTGTTCTACCATTGGCGTCGATACCCAGTCGCGCCTCTGGGCCGTTTATAGCGGCATATGGGAAGAGATCGTCTATTATGACCGGGGCAACGACACATGGAATACGATCGAATGGGGTAAGTTTCAACAAATAATCCCCGATAACGATGGCGGTGTATGGGTGACCCGCGATAACAATTACGGATTACTCCACATCAAAGCGGATCTAAGCACCGAAGAAATAACTCCCGATGATCCCGGTATACCCTCCATTACTTTTAGTATGCCCCCCGGGGATATCCAATCCATGCATGTGGCCCCCAACGGCAGCTTATGGCTGGTAATTGGCAATACCCTTTACCGTTTCGACGGCGGCGCCTGGACCGATTTTAGCAGTTACGACGGCTATCCCCCCAACGGCATACTGGCCGTCACCGGCGACGAGATTGGGAATATCTATGCCATCGGCGTCAACAGTAATAACATGAATAGTATTTATGCCGTCGAAAATACAAAATTCAGTCAAAAGGACATCGAATTCTACTCTTTTGACGTTGGCAACGATATCCGCCCCCTGTTGGTTATCAACGGTTACCTTTATACCTACGGTAGTTACGGTGGGTCCGGCGGTTCCAGCGATGAAGGCGAAGGCGGTGGAAGGATCACTGGTCTATTAAAGATCGACATGGCAGGAAGAAGTGGCAACGATGGAAGCGCTGAACAAACAGCCTGGAGCGAAAATTATCCCGTTTCCATAACTTCCGGTTCACCCCTGACCGTGGACCTGGTCACGGGAAAAACCCTCGAACCCGGCGTCTATATACTAAAAACCCAACTACTCTCCTCCCTGGAACAGGTACTGGCCGAAAGCAATAAAACATTTTCCGTCCGGGACCATAATGTCCCCATATCCATATCGATCGATGGCCCATCGAATACCACTTTTAATGGGTTTGTAAAACCGGGCCAGGAACTTCTCATTCCCGTGACCATAACAAACAATACCACTGAAACCCACACCGGCCTGACTGTCATCATCAAAAAGACATCGCCCTCCGAAACAGTGGAAGTAGTATTATCGG
>JAPKZK010000003.1 GCA_026393835.1 Candidatus Aminicenantota bacterium
CTTTAACAAGGACATACGCGAAATCATTCGGATAAGCAAAGAGTATGATGCAGAGAAAGTTCTTCTCTTCGGTTCCTGTCTTGAAGAAATCGAATCGGCAAACGATATCGACATTGCTGTGGAAGGAGTTGATCCAAAAAAATTTTTTGAAATGTACGGAGAAATCATCAGGGCAGCTTCAAGCGAAGTTGATTTAGTTCCCCTGGAGAATGTAAGAGAACATTTTGCCAATCGTATTTTAACAAAGGGAAGGCTGATCTATGGAAAATAAATATGACCAGTTAATAGAGTTGATGAGTTCACTTATCGATAACAGCGATTCTGTTTGGGCCGATATAAGAAAAGAGATTGATCGATTTTGGGATGCCCTGAACAATTCCCATTCGGATAAATAACGCTTAAAAGATTAAAACAGGGCTTGATAAATCAAGCCCCTACCGAAATTTGTGGTAATTGGCGTCATATGGTGGCTTCTTTTTCTTCATCATCCATCAGTCATCATTCATATTTCCTCATAATGGCCCGAAGGGCCTGCGGCCTGCTCAGGATGGCGACGCAGTCCCACTATTTTATTTCAAAAATGAGCAGACGCATTACACTTCATCGTTTGCCTCCGCCTCATCATACTCCAACTCCAGGGCAAAACGTTCGCGATCCTGCTCGATCAGATTGATAAGATCCTCCTCTTTGGGCAGATAGAGCAGATACTTGCTGGCAAAAAGACTTTTGTTCTCTGCCAGAACGGAATACTTCACGATAGTTTCATCCTTTTCGGTACACAGGATAATGCCAATAGTCGGATTATCATCCGGCCCTTTTTTCAGGTCTTCATACATGCGGACATACATATCCATTTGCCCAATATCCTGATGGGTAAGCTTGTTGGTTTTCAGGTCAATAAGCACAAAGCATTTTAAATGGTAATTATAAAATACAAGGTCAATAAAAAAATCAGAGGAATCGGTGACAATATGCTGTTGACGCGCTACAAATGCAAAGCCTTTACCCAATTCCAGTAGGAAACTTTGTAGATGATTGATCAGGGCGCTCTCAATGGTACGCTCGTGATGCCGTACCGATTGAGTAAGCCCCAAAAACTCAAAGATATAGGGATCTTTCAGGGACTTCACTGTTTTTTTTCTTTCCAGGGTCGTCAGAGGTAATTGCCGTTCAAAATAGAGTGTGCTGATATTGCGACCCAGGGTACGGCTATCCCATCCGGCCTCAATGCTTTGGTTGAGATAAAATTGCATCTTCTGTTCATCTTCGATCCGTGATAACAGCCTGTAATGAGTCCAACTCAATTCGGTACGCACTGCGTTCCAAATTGGAAACACACGATAGAAGGCCCTCATATTGTTAAGATTACGCTCGTCAAAACCCTTGCCGAATTCTAATGTCAATTGGTTTGCCAGTTTTTTAAGAACTCCTTTGGCGTAATGAGCCCTTTTTTCCCCTTGCATTTCACCTTCACAAATCAGTTTCCCAACTTTCCAGTAGGTTTCCAAAAGAATAGTATTAACCGAGGTATATGAGTGTTTTCTCGCTTCGGCAATAACCTGGGATACGGCGATGTATAACGAATTGTTTTCTAGGTGGTTCATTGTAATCCCTCTCCCTTGCAAGTCACTTCGGACAGGAGTTCCATAATCTGCGATGCCAGTTCCTTGATATAGGCTTCAATTCCCACTTTCGCCTTGCTGTGGTCAATCTGAGTAGTCATTAATAATTCTCCTTGGTTTGCCGTTTGTAAAACTTTTTCCTTTGTGCACGGCGTCAGCCAACACCAGGGGATCATTATACCATTCATCAGTTTCCATTGGAAGATTCATTGTTTAAAGAGGTAATTTTGCCGGCTATGAAAATAGCCGCGAAGAACGCGAAGGTCCGCGAAGAAAAAAACCTTGGTGCGCCGCCGTTTGGTAGGGGTTTGATTCATCAAACCCGAAAGGTGAATCGTTTGTGAAGGGCTTGATAAATCAAGCCCCTACCGAAATTTGTGGTAATTGGCGTCATACGTTGGCTTCTTTTTCTTCATCATCATTCATCATTCATCATTCCATATAAAGATAGCCCGCGAAACACGCGAAAAACGCGAAAAGTCTTATGTTTGTAATTTGTGATTTGATATTTGTGATTTTCACCTCATCATTCATCGTTCATATTTCCTCATAATGGCCCGAAGGGCCTCATGATGGCGACGCAGTCGCGCTTTTTAGCGCTTCAAGCATCAAAGAGTAGTTCCGTCTTTTTATTATTGATTCTTTAAGAGGGTTTGCCATTTTTCTCCATTTATGTTATATAGGATACCTGTAGGAAAATAAAATGGAAGAAAATATCTTTAACAAGGACATACGCGAAATCATTCGGATAAGCAAAGAGTATGATGCAGAGAAAGTTCTTCTCTTCGGTT
>JAPKZK010000140.1 GCA_026393835.1 Candidatus Aminicenantota bacterium
TTCGGAGGGAATTGCCATCGGAGGTTATTCAGCGATAGCGGGTATTCAGAAATCGGAAAATCGCAAGTACATTTGTCCGCGTTTATTTTTAGATGCGTACTGGGCGTATACTACCCGAGTGTTAAGAGAATAGGGAAACGCGGCTCTTGCCTGGCTTTTAATTTACATTGGGGCCTGGGCAACAATGGTAAGGGGCCAATGGGAACGTCTTTATCCTTGAAATAAAGAATATATTTACCGGTATCTTTGTATTTTTCGATTTTCTGAATTATCGCCGCCGCATGTTTTTCAAAGATAATATCTTCTGGGAAAGCATCGAGTGGCGATTCCGGCCTGTTTCCGTTTTCACCTGTCCCCGTTTTCACCGTATTCAATTTATAATAGGCGCATAACGCTTCCTCTGTAAAATCGTTGCCTGGTTGAAAACTGCAACACACAAGTAGTCAGATATCAATCATATTCATTTTTTTGCCTGTCCCTTTCCAGCTATTGTAGATTTTATCTTTCTTCAAAAGGGTATTTTTGTTTATATTTATTTTTAGGTTTAAATTGGGTTTACATCTTCGTGGTAATGGAAATGATGTCTTAAAAAGGTATGAATCCTGTACAAGTGTGTCTACATTGAAAATAGAAGCGGCGTGGAAAGGATTATACCCGGAAACATCAATAAAAACTGGTATGGAACGAAAAGCACGGGATTTTAGACAAAAGCACGAGATTTTAGAGAAAAGCACGCGGTGCATAGTTAAAAGCACACGGTTTTTTTCAAAAGCACGGGGATTTTGAGAAAAGCACGAAGTTTTGAGCCAAAGCCACGGGAATTTTGGAGAAAGTACAGGGTTTTAGTGGAAAAAACGCGGTTTTCAAGAAAAGTTTGCGGTGCTGAACCAAACACACCGGGATTTGGAGCAATGCGCCCGATTTTTTCTGAATAAAATCGGTTTTTCTCGGCCGCGCCGGATTTTTATCCGACAATCGCGGTGTTTTGCCGGAAAAATTGGGTTTCTGTCAGAGGCTTGAGATGTTCCGCCGGAAGCGCGGGACTTTTGACAGAAGGTTGCGGTGAGGAAGCAAAAGTTTGAGGCGCAGAGGCAAAATTTTGTGTTTCAAAGAGAGAGATAAAAAGAGGATAAAAAGAGGGGACAGGCAAGAATCCCGTCTTCTACCTGAAAGTTAAGCATACTTGAAATTAAAATGATTATGGGTTAAAATAGGATTCTGAACAGGAGGATTTATGGGATTACCTCTAAGGAAGCCTGAAGAATTATTTACATATGCCTATTACCTGACCTGGCCCGATGAAGAGAGATGGGAGCTTATCGATGGCGTCCCTTACGATATGACCCCGGCCCCCAATAGTTATCACCAGGATATCTCCATGAACCTGTCTACTGAAATAAAAGTATTTCTTAAGGGTAAAAAATGTAAGGTCTACGCCGCTCCTTTCGATGTCCGGCTCCCGGAAGCCAATCAAAGCGATGATGAAATCCTCACGGTAGTCCAGCCGGATATTTCCGTGATCTGTGATCGCTCTAAAGTGGATAAAAACGGCTGCAAAGGCGCCCCGGATTTGATCATTGAAATTCTCTCCCCCACCACTTCCAAAAAAGACCGGATAATTAAATTTTATACGTATGAACGGTTCGGGGTTAAAGAGTACTGGTTGGTTTCCCCCGATGACAAAAGTGTGGAAGTGTTCATCCTGGGTGAAAACGGAAAATACGGCAGACCTGAATTTTATACGGAAGAAAAGATTCTCCCCTGTCACACCCTTGAAGGATTAAATATCAACCTGGCAGAGATATTTGTAGAAGAAAGCACCTAAACACCGAATTGGGAGAGATGGTGATTAAAATGTCGCCAAATTAATCTTGCCCACGCAGGCCCGCTTAATCGGCCGAAAAATGGATGAATCGGCCACGGCTCTTTATCCCGGTTCTCCAAAAACTGATCCAACAATTCGATCAACCCCCGCTTGTCTTTTTCCCACTCTCCAGGCAGAACTCCGGGACAGACCAATTAATTTTAATCTGTGTCATCTGCGTCATCTGTGTCATCTGTGGTTCAGACTTTCCTTTATTTTTTTTTGACTTTTCTTCCGGGTTTAACTATAATAGTCTCCTAATCGAAAAAATTAAAGGAGGAATTATGAAAAAATACATCCTGTTTTTTATTTTGGCTGTGTTTGTGTTGACCCTGGGAAACAGCAGCGCCTTCGCCGAGGAAAAACCCAGGATCGGGGTTTTAAGGTTTACCAACAATGTGGCCGGTTTATATTGGTGGCATTCCAGCGTGGCCGATGACCTGGCGGACCTGCTGGCTTCGGAACTGGTTAGCACCCGCGCCTTCCAGATCCTGGAACGGAAAGAAATCAACGCCGTGTTCAGCGAACAAGACCTGAGCGCTTCCGGCCGGGTCAGCCAGGAAACCCTGGTACAAATGAAAAAAATCAAAGGGGCTAAGTACCTCATCGCCGGTACGGTTTCCGCCTTTGAAGAGTCCGGTTCTAAGGGCGGCGGTATCCGGTTTAAGGGCATCAGCCTGGGCGCTAAAAAATCGGAAACATACATCGCCGTAGATGTTAAAATTATCGATACGGAAACGGGCGAAATCGTTGACGCCAGGACCATCGAAGGCCGCGCCAAAGCAACTAAAGTCGGAGCAGACCTGAATTTGCGGAATTTCTCCGTCGGCGGCGAACAGGCCAAAAATACACCCATCGGTAAAGCCATCCGCGCCTGTATCGTTTACATCTCCGAATACCTCTCCTGCTCCCTCGTAGAAGGCCTCGACGCCCCCTGTATGGACGAATGGAACCAGGCGGATGCAAAACGCAGAGGGAAAACTAAAAAAGCCATTTCCCTGGATTAATCAATAATATATACGTTAAATCGTTTTGATATTGAAAATTTGTAGGGAACAGGCAATGCCTGTTCCCTACAAACTACCAACTTACGCATTAATGATCAAATATATTTTTGGACCTGTACCTTCACGTAGGCTGGGAATATCGCTGGGTGTGGATATTATCCCTTATAAAACCTGCACCCTGGACTGCCTTTACTGCGAATGCGGGAGCACCTCGGAGTTAACCCTCGAAAGAAAACGTTTCGTCGATCCCGGGGTTGTGTTGGAGCAGATCAAAGAAGCGATAGAGGGAGAGAAATATATCGATTATATTACTTTTTCCGGCGCGGGTGAGCCCACGCTGAGCATTGATATCGGCGAAATTATCACCAGGATCAAAGGGATGACGGATATCCCTGTGGCGGTCCTGACCAACGGCACCCTGCTCTACCTGGAAGAGGTAAGGCGGGACCTGGCGCCGGCCGACCTGGTGCTGCCTTCCCTGGACGCCGTAACGCCCGCTGTCTTTAATAAAATTAACCACCCACATAAGGAACTGGATATCCACCGGATCATACAAGGCTTGATCGATTTCAGGAAGGAATACCGGGGGAAAATATGGCTGGAGATTTTTATTGCCAAAAGCATTAACGACACCCCGGATGAATTGAATAAAATATACGAGACAGCGAAAAAAATCAATCCTGACAAAGTGCAGTTGAATTCCCTGGACCGCCCGCCGGCCTATGAGGGAGTAGAGGCCGTGGATATTGAAACGCTGGAGCGGTTGGTAAAGGAATGGAAGGATTTGCAGGTGGAAATCACGACGCGCACAAAGAGACGGGAAGAGATTGTTTCTTTTAGCAAGAATCTTGAAAATAATATTTTAAATACCATCAAACGCAGACCGCTGACGGTTGAAGATTTGGAGGCGCTGACCGGCAAGAGCCGGGGGGAATTGTTCAAATATATCGATATCCTGGAAAAGGAGAAAAAGGTCAAGGCGCAAGTGAATGGGGATAAAATATTTTATGCGCCTGTAAGGAAGTAAGGCATATAAATTTTTGCCGCCAAATCGCCGGCGCACCATGGCGCCAAGTTTTTTTTAATAATAAACCTCTTGGTGTTCCTTTGTGCCTTCGTGCCCTGGTGGCTATTTTCATAGAAGGTCACAGGTAACTATCCAGCTTTGGAAAAAAAATAAAAAAAAACGCCCCCCTATTGCAATTTTTTTTTATTTATTTAAAATTGAAAACATTTAATGGAAAAGAAATGATAAGGTGAAGATAATGAAAAAGATATTCTTAATATATGCCGTCTTTTTCTGCTGCACCTGGCGCGCCTGGTTGCCGGCAGAAGAAAAACCCCTGGACCTGGCCAATCTCATTAATGAAGCTTACGCCAGGAATCCCAAAATCAAAGCCGTGGAAAAGGAAACCCAGGCCTATTTATTCCGTATCAAACCCGCCCAAATGCTGCCCGACCCCATGATCGAATTCAGCGTCAAAAACATGGGCCTGGACCAATGGATGCTGGGCAAAGACCCCAACAGCGGCGTCGGGGTTTCTTTTTCCCAGGTTTTCCCATATTTCGGGAAACTCAAATTGGCCGGGGATATCGCCCGCAAAGTTTACGAGGGTCGGTTGCAAGCCCTGGAAACCGTGAAACTGGAAACCGCCAGGGATATTAAAATGGCTTATTTCGACCTGTATTACTGGCAAAAAGCCGTGGAGATACTGGAAAAACAAAAAGTTTTGATGCAAAAAACCCTGGCCCTCACCGAAACGCAATACGCCGTCGGCAGCGGCGCACAAAACGACATCTTTAAAGCCCAATTGGAAATCTCACGCATGGAGGAAATGATCATTCCCATGAAAGCGATGATCACAACGGCTGAAGCAAAAATCAACCTGCTGCTGGATTACCCCGCCGCCCGCCCCCTGGGGAAACCGGAAGGCATCGACTGCGAAACCGTGCCGCTCACGCTGCCGCAATTGGAGGAAACCCTGCTCAAACAATCGCCGCGCTTGAAAGAAGCTCAATCCATGTGGGAAGAAAAATCCATCATGGTTCAAGCCATGCGCAAAGAATTTAAACCGGATTTTCGAGTTACAGTCGGCTGGGGATACAAGGGAAAATTACCCGATATGTACGAATTAATGTTGGGCATGGAAATCCCCCTATTCGCCGGTAGAAAACAACAAAACCGTTTGCAAGAAGCCCGGGTCATGGCAGAGAGCGCCGGGCTGGATTCCACCGCCATGAGAAACGATATGCTGACTGAACTGAATGAGTATTACCTGCGAGCCAAAACATCGGAAAACCTGGTGCGTTTATACAAAACACGAATTTTACCTCAGGCCCGGCTGGCATTGGAAGCATCTTTCGCCGCTTACCCGGTGAATAAGACGGATTTTATGGCCTTGCTCAGCGATATCTCCGCCCTTTTCTCCGCTGAGCTGGCTTATTACCGGGAATTATCCCAGTTGTGGGGCAACCTGGCTGCCCTGGAAGCATTAATCGGGGGGGCTCTTTTCGAGAAAATCGCCCCCCCAAACCCCCCTACAAAAGCTTTTGATAATAAGTGAAGGAGTAAACATGAAAATGAAACAGGTATCAAAATATATAAAAATTTTAGGAAGTCCGGAAAACCTCGCCCTCCGTGAGGGCCTTTTTCAAAAGGGTTTCTGGTCGCCGAAGGCATTATTTTTAATTCTAATCATTACATTATTGTCTGCACTGCTGCTGACCACCGCGGCTTGCGGCAAAAAAAAACAAGCCGGGCAAAGCAGCGGCCAGGCTTCGGCAGCGCAATCCGAAGCCCCTAAACAACAACGCTACCACTGCCCCATGCACCCCACTTATACCTCCGATAAACAGGGTTCATGCCCCATTTGCGGCATGAACCTGGTCCCGATACCCGAATCCGCCAAACCCACCGCTAAGAAAATTATCAGGTACCGCTCCACCATGAACCCACAGGAAATCTCGGATAAACCGGGAAAAGACTCCATGGGAATGGACATGATTCCCTTCGAAATGGCAGGCGAAACCGGGACCGGGCCCGCAGGATTGGCGGCTGTGACCATTAACCCGGCAGACAGCACACGACTGGGCCTTAACTATGGCGTCGTGGAAATGAAACGTTTCATCAAAGAGATTCGCACTTCCGCCCGCATCGCCGCGGACGAGACCCGCCAGGTGCGCGTTACCTCCCGCATCGAAGGCTGGGTGGAAAAACTCTATGTCAATGTCACCGGGCAATTGGTGAAAAAAGGCACTCCCCTACTCTCTATTTACAGCCCCGAACTGGTGGCGGCCCAGCAGGAATTACTCACCGCCGTTACCATGGTCCGCGAATTCAAAGGCAGCGATTTCGAAAACCTGGCCCGCCAGGGTCAAAACGTACTGGACGCCGCCCGACAGCGATTAAAACTGTGGGAAATCACGGACAAACAAATCGAACAAATCGAAAAAAACGGCCAGGTACAGAAAAGCCTTACCCTCTTCGCCCCGGCCTCGGGTTTTGTCAGCGAAAAAACCGTTTTACCGGGCCAAAAAATCATGGCCGGCGAATCCCTGATGGTCATTACCGACCTGTCCCACGTCTGGGCCATGGCCGATATCTACGAAGCAGACCTGCCCTATGTAAAAATCGGAACATCATTGGACATTACCCTGCCCAACCAACCGGGAAATGCCTTTTCCGGTGAGATCATTTTCCTGGAACCGGGCCTGGATGGCATGACCCGCACCCTCAAGGCCCGTATCGATATCGTCAATGACGACTTTAAGCTTAAACCCGAAATGTACGCGGATGCACGATTAAAGATCGACTTAGGGGAAAAATTAACCGTGCCGGAAAGCGCCGTAATGAGAAGCGGAGATCGGGATTACGTGTTTGCCGTGGGCAAAGAGGGACAATTACAACCGGTGGAAATAAAAATAGGCGCCCGGAGCGGCGATTTTTTCGAAATGATCTCAGGATTGTATGAAGGCGACAAAGTAGTCACGTCGGCCAATTTCTTGATCGATTCCGAATCCTCTCTCAAGGCGGCGCTGGAAGCGGTGACCACTCAACCCACTCAGCCGGAAGGGGGACACGCGCATGATTAAACGGCTCATCGAATTTTCCGCCCATAACCGGGTATTGGTGATTATGCTGACCCTGGGGGCAGTGTTTTATGCGGTCTATGTTTTACAACATATCCCCGTGGACGCCATCCCGGATCTTTCCGATACCCAGGTCATCGTGTACACCCAATGGGACCGTTCCCCGGATATCATCGAAGACCAGGTCACATATCCCATTATCACCTCTCTCCTGGGCGCGCCCAAAGTAAAAGCCATCCGCGGCTTTTCCGATTTCGGGTTTTCCTACGTTTACGTCATTTTCCATGACGGGACCGATATCTATTGGGCCCGCAGCAGGGTATTGGAATACCTGGCCAAAATCCAGGGCAGTCTTCCGCAGGGCGCCAAAACCGAACTGGGCCCGGACGCCACCGGGGTGGGCTGGGTTTACCAGTACGCGCTGGTGGACCGCGGCGGTAAGCACAGCCTGGCCGCAATCCGTTCGTACCAGGATTGGTATTTACGTTACGCCCTGCAAAGCGTGCCCGGGGTGGCGGAAGTGGCCGGCATCGGGGGATTCCAGAAACAGTACCAGGTTACTATCGATCCCAACCGTTTACAGGGGTACAATATTCCCATGTCCATGGTGGTGGAAGCCATCCGTAAAAGTAACAACGAAGTGGGGGGCCGGTTAATCGAATGGGCGGGGCGGGAGTATATGGTCAGGGCGCGGGGTTATATTAAAAACGTTTCCGACCTCGAACAAATCATGATTAAAGATGACATGAAAGGCACGCCCGTGTTGCTGCGCGATGTGGCTATTATCGCCGAAGGGCCGCAGATGCGGCGCGGCGTTTCCGACCTGGACGGCCGGGGCGATACCGTCGGCGGCATCGTTATCATGCGCCACGGCGAAAACGCCCGCTCCGTTATCGAACGGGTCAAAGAAAAACTGGAGAGTATGAAAACTTCCCTCCCCCAGGGCGTCGAAGTGGTTACTACTTACGACCGTTCGGAGCTGATTAACAGGTCCATCGACAATTTAAAAGAAGAACTCATCCTTGAAATGATCATTGTCAGCCTGGTAATCCTGTTTTTCCTCTGGCATATCCCTTCGGCGTTGGTGCCCATTATCACCATCCCGGTATCGGTGCTGCTGGCCTTCATCCCCATGTATTATTGGGGAATCACTTCAAACATCATGAGCCTGGCCGGGATTGCCATCTCCATCGGCGTACTGGTGGACGGCGTCATCGTGGAGGTGGAAAACGCCTATAAAAAACTGGAACTCTGGCAAGAGGGGGGCCGTATAGGCGACTTCCACAAAATCCGCCTGGAAGCGCTTACCGAAGTAGGACCGTCCGTGTTTTTCTCGCTGCTGGTGATTGCCGTATCCTTCCTGCCGGTATTTACCCTGGTAGACCAGGAAGGAAGGCTCTTTTCTCCGTTGGCCTATACCAAAACCCTGACCCTGGCCATGGCGGCGATACTGGCCGTAACCCTGGACCCGGCGGTGCGCATGTTGTTTACCCGCATGGAACCGTTCCGTATCCGTCCGCGGTGGATCGGCGGCGTCATTAACACCATTACCGTCGGGAAGTACTACAAAGAGGAAAACCACCCGGTCAGCCGGGTGCTATTCCTGTTATATGAAAAACCCTGCCGTTTTGTGCTGCGGCATCCCAAATCGGTGATCGCGACGGCGATACTCATCATAGCCGTTTCGCTGCCCGTATATTTCCAATTGGGGCATGAATTCATGCCGCCGTTAAACGAGGAAACGATTCTTTATATGCCCACCACCATGCCGGGGTTGTCGGTCACGGAAGCGCAGCGCTTGATGGAACTGGAAGACAGGATTTTAAAATCCTTCCCGGAAGTCGTTTCCGTATTCGGCAAAGCGGGCCGGGCCGACACCTCTACCGATCCCGCGCCCTTTTCCATGATGGAAACCACGGTGGTTTTGAAACCCCAGTCGGAGTGGCGTCATAAGGCGCGCTGGTATTCTTCCTGGGCGCCGGGGTGGTTAGCGGGACTATTCGGGCATATCTGGCCGGACCGAATTTCCTGGCAGGAGTTGGTGGACCAAATGAACGCGGCGCTGCAAATCCCGGGAAACACCAACGCCTGGACCATGCCCATTAAGGCCAGGATCGACATGTTGACCACCGGGGTGAGGACGCCGGTGGGCGTCAAAATCCTGGGCAGCGATCTCAACAAAATCCAAAGCCTGGGAGAACAGATGGAGAGGGTTTTGAAAGATGTGCCCGGGACGCGCAGTGTTTTTGCCGAGCGGGCGGCCGGCGGATATTTCGTGGACTTTATCCCCCGCCGCGAGGCGTTGGCCCGCTACGGGTTGACAATAGACGATGTGCAGATGACCATCATGGCCGCCATCGGCGGTGAAACCATTACCACCACCGTGGAAGGCCGTGAACGTTATTCTGTAAACCTTCGTTATGCACGCGATTTCAGGACCCATTCGGACCAGTTGGGACGGGTATTGGTCCCTACCATGAGCGGAACCCAGGTCCAGATGGCCCAGGTGGCGGATATCGTAATCGTCGGCGGCCCCTCCATGATCCGCGATGAAAACGGTATGCTGGCGGGTTATGTTTTCGTGGACATTGCCGACCGCGATGTAGGTTCTTATGTAAGCGACGCCAAAAAAGCAGTGGATAAAAACCTCCGGTTGCCCACCGGTTATTCGTTGATCTGGAGCGGCCAGTATGAGAATATGCTGCGGGTGAAAGAGCGGTTGAAGTTAGTTATTCCCATTACCATCTTTTTGATTTTCCTGCTTCTGTATATGAATACCCGGTCGACATTTAAAACATTGATGGTAATGTCGGCGGTGCCGTTTTCGATAGTGGGGGCCGTGTGGTTGATGTATTTGCTGGGATATAACGTCTCCATAGCCGCATGGGTGGGCATGATTGCCTTGATGGGGTTGGACGCGGAAACCGGGGTGTTTATGCTGCTTTTCCTCGATCTTTCATATGAGGACGCCAGGAAGCGCAACATGTTGAAGAACAAGCAGGAATTACAGGAGGCCGTCGTGCATGGCGCGGTAAAACGCATCCGGCCCAAGATGATGACCGTAGCCACCACGTTTATGGGTTTAATGCCCATCATGTGGAGTATGGGAACCGGGGCGGATGTCATGAAACGGGTAACGGCGCCCATGGTGGGCGGACTTTTCACATCCTTTCTTATGGAGTTGTTGGTATACCCGGCCATATATTTCCTCTGGAAATGGCACAAGGAAGTAAAGAAATGATCAAACAAAGCGTTATTTTTCTTTTAATAGCGTCGATTTTTTACGTGTTTGCCTTTTCACAAACAGCGCAAACAACACATACAACTACCGGCGACAAAACTTCGGAAGATGAAATAGCAAAAATGAAGCAGGAAATTCAGCAATTAAGAATACTGTTGAAGGAACTGGCCCAGGTTTTATCCGGCGAACAGAAAGAAAAATTAAATGAAATGATAAAACAACTGGAAGAAAAAATAGCCGAGAACCAAAGCCAGACTGGTGAATCCGAGACGGCAAAGATTATCGACGAAGTCAAACAATCCATACAAAAAGTAAAAGAAGACATAACGCAGGCAACCGGGGGGATTCAATTCAATGGATTCTTTGATGTCAGCGCTTCGGGTTATAAAAACAGCCCCAACATTTTTATATTGGGAGATTTCGAACTGGATATGGCGAAGTCCTTCGGCGAAAATTTCCAGGTAGCATCGGCATTGGTGTTCGCTGATGACGGAACACGAATGGATGTCGGATTCATCGATTTTCATTTGTTTGGCGGTTCGATATCGGCCAGGGGGCGGTTGTTTTCCGAAAAAGGATTTCATATCCAGGTAGGCCGTTTCGATGTCCCTTTCGGTAATGATTGGCAGTTCAACTCTTCCGCCGAAAGGATATCCGTTACAGCGCCATTAACCACAGGCCTCGTATTGGACGGCGGGTATAATGATGTGGGTCTTAGAATTCTAAAGTCCGCGGTCGTCTATAACTATACCATTTATATGGTGAAAGGTATCGAGAAAGGATTTGCCCTGGGCGGCCGTTTCGTGTTAACTCCTTTTAATAGCGTGAGCACCCTTAAGAGAAAAGAATTGCGTGAATTTGAAGTAGGGGTATCCTATTTGTATGACATGAGCCAAAGCGGCAGTCCTGAACAAAAGGTCCTGGCATTGGATTTCGAAAGCAGCCTGGGGCCGCTGCGGCTTCAGGGAGAATATATCCGGCGCGATTGGAATAATGTTGGTGCGCTCTTAAAAGGCGCGCATTTAACTGCTTTCCTGGATGCCTCCAAATTCGGCAGATTGCCCATTACCTTTTTCAGCAGGTATGATTATTTCCGACAGGCCGCGCTTGATGGGCGATTCACCCTGGACCGATTAACATTGGGAATTAATATAAATTTGTATGATATTTCGCTGTTAAAATTCGAATATTCGCACTTTTTCAAAGGCAATGACCCATATAACGGCAGTTCGTATTATGTTCAAAGGGTGATAACGTTTTAAATAATTCCTACTTTAAAATATAAACGGCAACATCACACATATTCGTTCCGGTATTGCCTGTTTAAAAGTGGAATCCCCGATCTCCGGCGCCTCCTCATTTTTTAAACAAGCGATGTCTTAACAGAGAAAAAGTGAAAAAAATCTGATTGAGCCTTATCAATCAAATAAAATCGGGAATAAACCGGCCATTGAAGAAATTTATCATGGAGATGTGCTTTGAACTGTTAGCAAAAGGCAGTAGCAATCGTTTTATAGTACGGATGAAGAAGAACCGGAATATAATCTATAAGGGGAAAAGTAAAAATATTTTGGAGATAACGCATGGGATCAATCGGCAATCTGCTATAAAGATAAAAGAAATAAAGAGCTAATAATATTTTTAACGGAAGGCTGGATAAGGAATACGAAGGAATTAAAACATCAATTGAAATATTTTCCTTTTTCCGGTACAATTCTGTCTTAAAATTAAAAATGGAGATTATTCATGCCAGGTAATAAAGCAAAACCGATTTTTCACAGGAACGTAATCATAACCGGTCTCACCTCATTCTTTACCGACATATCCTCGGAAATGATTTATCCCATCCTCCAGGGATTCATCGCCGCCATAATGAAAACCCAGAGCGCATTCCTCGGCCCGGTGTTGGGCGTCATCGAAGGCGTGTCCGAGTCCACCGCCAGCTTACTTAAAGTTTTTTCCGGGTATTTTTCCGATAAATTACAAAAACGCAAAGCGCCCACCATCATCGGGTACACATTATCATGGGCCGCCAAAGCCCTGTTTTTGTTTCCATCCTGGTACACCGTGCTGGGCGCGCGGTTATTTGACAAAGTAGGAAAAGGCATCCGCACCGCGCCGCGCGACGCCCTGATCTCCGAATCCACACCCAAAGAACAACAGGGAAAAGCCTTCGGGTTTCAACGGGCCATGGACTTTGCCGGCGCTTTCATGGGCGCCGTCGTATGTTTTTTCATCGTAAAATACCTATTCCCGGCCGCGGATAAAATGACCGGCCCCAGCGCCTTTTATCCCATATTCATTATCTCCCTTGTCCCGGCGTTTATCGGCGTGTTGGTTTTATTTTTCGCAAAGGATACCGAACCTAAAACAGCTAATAATAATGCCAACGCCAATAAACCCAAACCAAACTTAAACTTCAGGAAATATGACCGGAATTTACAATTATTTTTCCTGGCGCAGTTTATATTTACGCTGGGAAATTCCTCCAATCAATTCCTATTGCTGCGCAGCACCAATCTCGGGTTTTCCCTTTCATCAGTATTGCTCATGTACATCATATTCAATTTTACCACTTCCGTATTCGCCGTTCAATTCGGGAAACTTTCCGACAAAATCGGCTGTAAGAAACCCCTTATTGCCGGTTATAGTCTTTATGCCGTCGTATATATCGCCTTTGGTTTTATAACCGCCGATACCTGTTATTTACTCTGGGTATTCTGGCCCATATACGGGTTATATTATGCCATGACCGAAGGGGTAGAGAAAGCCTTTGTGGCGCGAACCGCGCCCGAAGGGTCCAAAGGCACTGCCCTTGGATTTTACAACACCATTGTCGGCGTCGGGTTATTGCCGGCCAGTGTTATCGCGGGGTTTCTCTTCTCATTCTTGCCCAGTGCACCGTTCGTATTTGGCGGTATAATGGCCGCTACGGCAGTGGCCATCCTGTCGTTTACCGTAAAAGAGGCGCGGCATTAATTTCCGCCCAAATTAAATAAAAAGACGTTGTTTCCCAGGGCCGTCCAGGTGCTCCCGCCGTATCCCACTGCATAAAGATCGTCGGCGACTCCGGAATTTGCCGATGTCCAACCGGTTCCGTTGCCGCTTTCCAGGATGATCCCGCCCAATCCCAGGGCAACAAACTTACCGCCGCTCCACAACACACCCTGCATATCGGCCGTGGTCCCGGACGTACGCCTCTTCCAGGCAGCGCCGTCGGAACTGGCGGCGATCGATCCACCCTCTCCAACCGCTGCAAATAACTGTAACGTATCGGAGTAGGCAACATCATTAAGGTCTGCCAATGGCGAGACTAGTTTCCTGGAAATCCACAGGTTGCCGTCGGCGCTGGTAAGGATGGTTTTATCTTTTCCCACTGCCGCGAACATACCGTTTCCATAAGTAACATCCAGCAAATCCGGGTAAGGTTGAGACAGGGTCACAATCGACCAACCGGAAGCATCGGCATTTCCTTTTATAATGAAACCCGAATCTCCCACGGCGATCCAGCGATTATTCCCGAAAGTAACGCCATTAATTCCTTTTCCCTGCGGTAGATTTCCCTGGCGAGAGAGCCACTGCCAATTGGAATCGCACACGAACACCGAACTGTTTTCACCCACCGTCACGAAGTACTGGCCGTTAAAATAGACATCGTTGAGGGTGTTTGTTGTCGGCGATGTGGACTGGGTCCAATTAATGCCATCGGCGCCGGTTACGATCCGGCCCTGGTTCCCAACCGCGATATGGCGGGAATACCCATAGGCCGTTCCATAATAAATCCCGCTGGGGCCGTTACCGGGAAGCCAATTGTCGCCGGCGATAGTGAAAACACCGCTGATACCGAAAGTAGAATCGTTTAGCGTGCTAATCTTGATCCTGCATGTACTGGAAGCGATGGTTAAAGGAATCGGCCAATCATAGCTGCCGTCGTTATCTGTCTGAGCGATGATGGGAGTATAGGAGGCGCCGTTATCGGTGCTCAAATCGATTTTAACATCTCGAATAGGGCCGGCCCATGTCCAGGTAATGGGAAGCGTCGAACCGTTGGCATAAATATCGCCTTCCCCGGGATTCGTCACCGAAATAAAGAGCGCCCGGATATAGAACGTACCGCTTTCGTCGAAGGCGATGCCATTGGCATCGCTGATTTTAATCTTGCATGTTTCCGAAGCCAGGCCGGCCGGGATCGACCAATTATAACTACCGTCGTTGTCTGTCGAATTAATAATTGGGGTATAAGTATTGCCGTCATCCGTGGAATATTCGATCTTAACCGAGGCCACCGGGCCTGGACAAGTCCAGGTAATGGCGTAACTTAACCCGCTGTACCATATATACCCTTCCTGGGGACTGGTCACGGTAATAGTGGGAGTATAGGAAGCATAACCCAGGGAATATTGGGAACTGTCTTTGCCGGAGAACCACATTTTATATTGACCGTTTTCATATAAAACGCACTGGGCATAGGTTCGTTCGTTTCTCCAGGGGATGCCGTCGCTGAAGCGAAAGATAGGGGCAGAAAATTTTGTCCAGGTCAAACCGTCATTGGAATAGGCTTCGCCGATGCCCTGGGCGTAGTAGTTGGTCCCGGCGCCGTCTGCCCCGGAGTACCACAGGTACCAGTAATTACCGTTCCGGGTAATGGTGCCATGATAGATATAGCGGGAATCCCAGTTGCCGTCATTGATGGAGGCCAGGATGGGGTTATTCCCATAGCGGCGCCAATAATCTCCATCTTCCGAATAAGCGAGGCCGCAGTGTTCGACGCCGACGCCCGCGCTGTATCCTTCACCGGAAGTGTCAAAGGTCATCACATAGGAATAATCCCAGGGATTGCCGCCGGAATTGACTGCACTGGGATTGTAAAATGCCTGCCCGGGTCCGTAGTGGTGATACCAGGGAGTACCGTAACTGCTTCCCTGTAAGGGTTGAAGTGGGTCCTGGGTAATATGCCGGGGGTTGGTCCAATTGAGACCGTCGGTAGATTCGGCAACCATGGTGCTTAAACCACTGGTGGTCCCGTCCCAGAAATACATCTTATACCCAATGTCCGAATGATAGATCACCGTGGGATGATTGGGGCTCACACCGCCGGGTAAAGCCGGGTCGAAAGCGATTTGCGTCACCCCGGTCCAGGCGACCCCGTCGCTGGAAGCGCCCGTTAATATTCTCCCGCTGCCGTCGGCAAACCACAAATAATAAGAACCGTTGGCTCCGATGACCGAGGGATAATAGGCCCTACCGTTGCCGACGTGTTGGCCATAAACCGGGTTGTTTTCGTATTCGAGAAAGGATAATAAAGGAAGCGCCTGGGCCTCCAGGATACCGGGGATGATCATAAAGAGCAGCATGCACACAGCCCATTTCCAAATAAAATGTTTTGTTTTCTTAATCATGTTTTCCTCTCCTTAATAATTCTGACTTCCGGAAAATTTTGTATTATTCTCATTTAAGGACAATTTTACAATAAAAAAATAATTTTGTAAATTCCCAGGGCTACCCTAAATCCGCCGCCTAATTTTATGAGCCGCGAAGGTAGAAAAAATAAATCCGAAATCGCGGTGTTTCAAACAAATCCAAAATTCAAAACAAAAACAGGCCCACGAATTACTCGAATTTTCACGAAAAACAAACGTCCACGTATGGGCGATTGCACTGATTTACACGGATTCCCGGGAGTTTTTTCTTCTCTTCTGCTCTTCCTCGCTTCCTCTCTTCCTTTTTTCTCACCTTCTCACCTTCTCACCCTCTTACCTTCTGTTTTTGCCGCTCTTCCTCTCTTCCTCTCTTCCTGTTTTTTCTTCATCATTCATCATTCATAGTTCATCATTCTAGCACTCTTAAAATGGGTCCGCGTATGGGCGATTGCACGGATTATCACAGATTGTTTTCCTTCACGCTTCAATGTCCAATGGTAAAGAACCAATGTCCGACGGTAATCTGTCAATATCCGACGGGAAGGAACCAATGTCCGACGGTAATCCGTCAATATCCGGCGGTAAGGAACCAATGTCCGACGGTAATCAGTCAATATCCGACGGGAAGGAACCAATATCCGACGGTAATCTGTCAATATCCGACGGGAAGAAACCAATATCCGTTGGTAATCTGTCAATATCCAACGGGAAGGAATCAATATCCGTTGGTAATCTGTCAATATCCGACGGTAATCCATCAATGTCCGTTGGTAAGGTATCAATGTCCGGCGGTAATCCGTCAATGTCCAATGGTAAGGAACCAATGTCCGACGGTAATCCGTCAATGTCCAATGGTAAGGAACCAATGTCCGATGGTAATCTGTCAATGTCCAATGGTAAGGAACCAATGTCCGACGGTAATCCGTCAATATCCGACGGGAAGGAATCAATATCCGACGGTAATCCGTCAATGTCCGTTGGCAGTTCATCATGACGTCACGCCGTCGCCCGGAGACCATGAAAATTTTTGCCACCGAGACACCAAGACACCAAGTTTTTTTCTTCGCGGTCCTTCGCGTTCTTCGCGGCTATATAATAAACCCCTTGGTGTTTCTTTGTGCCTTCGTGCCTTTGTGGCTATTTTCATGGCAGAAAGGAATTTGCACCAGGTATTTTCATTTTTCCTTTAAATAGTATATAATAGTACCGGACATAATGTCCTGGTATGAAAAATGAAAAAACTGGAAGATATTCAAGAATGTGTGAAGACACACAAAAATCAATTAGCCCAGGACTATAAAGTAAAAACAATCGGTATCTTCGGTTCGTATATCCGGGGTCAACAGCAAGATAAAAGCGACCTGGATATCCTGGTGGATTTCGAGGAAACCATCGGTTTATTCAAATTTGTGGCCCTGGAAAGATATTTAAGTCAATTACTTGGGGTTAAAGTGGACCTGGTGATGAAAAGCGCTTTAAAGCCACGTATTGGTGCCCGGATACTGGAAGAGGTATGCTATCTATGAACAGCCAACGTCATTGGGAAGATTACCTGGAAGATATCCTGGACGCTGTCGAATCCATAGAGGAATTTATATTGGATATGGGGTACGAAGAATTTTTACGCGATAGGAAAACCAGCTTTGCAGTAGTAAGAAGCCTTGAAATAATTGGTGAAGCCACAAAAAATATCCCGGATTCCGTTAGAGAGGTATATCCTGATATTCCCTGGCAAGATATGGCCGGGATGAGAGATATAATGATCCACCATTATTTTGGAATCGATTATTTGGTAGTATGGAAGACCATCAGCGAAGATATTCCTGTTATTAAACCCATTTTGAAGGAAATATTAAATAATATCGGCGCTTGATTAACGAAATTGGCTGGGGAAAAGGTGTTGTTGAAAAATTGTCCTGCTTTGTTAAACAATTTTATTACATATCTTTGGTCCCGGTTTTTAATAATGGTAACGGCATTGTAAGAACTCGATGCGGTCATTGCTTACAACATAAACAAGACGATGCTCTTGCGTTAACCAGCGTGACCACGCTCCGGTTAGCATGTATTTTAAAGGTTCCGGCTTTCCAATTCCTTCAAAAGGCATTCTCATAACCCCCTCAATCAATTCGAATACCCGAAGGGCAACTTTTCGGTTGGCCCTAATTCTTTTCGCAGTTCTTCGATAGATTGCGGTTTTTCTTTTTTTGTTTTGGACCGTTCAAAGGAAAAAGAGGGGACAGGCCGGAATGTCACTAAGTTAAGGCTACATAGCAATTTTTGAATTCCCTGTTTTTCAAGTTATCGCCAATTTAAATAAAATATCCGAAAAAAGTTTCAGAAAGTGCTGGACTCTCCCTTCATCATGTGTTAAAATTTATATATGGAACAAAACATAAAATTGATCTTGCAGGGTCGCCCCGTTACTATCCAAGACATTGAACTAATCAAAAACCTTATCAACGGGAATCCTTCGTGGCATCGCAGCCGTCTATCTAAAGAGTTATGCCATTTGTGGAATTGGCGGAGAACCACTGGTGGATTAAAAGATATTGCCTGTCGTAGCCTTTTGCGTAAATTAGATCAATTAGGCTACATCCCATTACC
>JAPKZK010000091.1 GCA_026393835.1 Candidatus Aminicenantota bacterium
TATGGTTTAAAGCCAATAGGAATGAGGGTTTTGTTGAGTTTTCCACAAAATCCCCATCCTTAGCTTTCTATTTCTTTAGTGAAATAAAATTAAAAAGCTTAGCTTTCTTAATTTTCTGTCTTGACAAAGGGGTCCACTTTAGATTTGTTTTCTGTAATTTCTTGAATTTCAATTTTTTCTTTACCACATGAAAAAAAGATGAATGTCAAAACCAAAAATAATGAAAGTTTAATTTTAAGCATTTTTCTCACCATGTTCCACTAACAAGCTCAATTTTCTTAAGCATGTTTCCTCCTTTAAATTTTTATTTTTGCTTGAAGTAACTCGTTTATCATAGAAAGCACCTCGTGTCAAGGTCTGAATGATAAAAAAAAATTTTTTTGCATTTATCCGCGATGTGTTCTCTTCCCACATCGGCATCTCTGTAATACCCTGTTTTTTTTATGTTGCAGGGGATTTCTTACTACCTATCGCCCGAGGGATTATATTCCCCGACTTCCTTTTCGATGTTTGTTTTGTCTTCGACAAACTTGCTGTTAAATGCACTCAATATATGGTAGTGCATTATGGACGACCGCTCGAAATGCCAGAAATACTTGATCAAATCTTCCGGGCTGCCACCACACTTCCCTCACTTTTCCAGTCTATAACGATACTTTACAATAATATAAGTATCAACGCCATCATCTTCAACTATATACAAAAATTGATCGGAGATAAGATATGGCATATTATCCATTTTAATGTTTCCTACATATTTGCCATCTAAGGCGAAAACATCAACCGGGTATATTCTTTCTTTTTTCGAAATATCATCAGGAGTTATAAACGCAAAAACATAGGAACCAGACATTAAAATATTGTAAAAATAGTTTTTTGAGTCAGGCATTACCTCCAGGATTTTTCTTTTTACCGCAGGTGGCCATTCTTTTTTTTTTACAATACTATCTCGATACATTTCCTCACTTGCGCTCAGTTTTTTCATGGGTATATTTTGTTTTATTTTGGATACCATTTGACCCTGGGAGTTTAAAATAAGAATCTCATATTTCCTGCTTAAAGCAATCGCGGAATGGTTCTTGTAATGACTAAAAATAAAATACGGCTCAAGTTCCGTAAAGGGAATACCGAATACCTGGACACCATTCTCAATCGGAATTTGAACTAAATTTGACGGAGAGGAAAATAATACTTGATGGAATTTTTTTCCATTTGAATCCATAATAATTTGCTCTTTATTTTGCCCGTCACTTGTATATTTTATTGCATAGAAAAGGTTATCCCCAACATACTCAATATCCAATAAAGAACCCAATTTTGGTTGAAAATTTATTCTATCGATAAATTTACCACTTTGGTCAAAAAAGGAAACGATAAATTGGGATTCAGTCACAACGATTTTCCCATTTGCTAATGCATAAAGGTTGTAAGGCCTTCTCATATCACCAGGGCCGTCTCCACGCTGACCGAAAGTTAAAAGCAATTTCCCGTCGGGAGAAACTTTATAGACTTTACATGCGCTGCCGTCCAGGATATAAATATTCCCATTACTATCTTCACTAACAGCTTTAATTCTTTGGAAAATAGGCTCGCTATTTCCAATTTCAATGATTTTTTCCAATTTAATTTTTAACTCACCTTCTCCATAAGCAAACAAAGATAAGAGTAAAAGAAAAAAACATTGAATATTTTTCAAACTATACTTTGCATACATTGTAATCTCCTATTATTTGTTCATAATTAGATATGGGAGGACATAAAGCACTTAAAATACAACCAGTGCATGGTTTAGTTTTTAATCGTGTCATTCGCCAACTTTTCCCTTTATATATTTCCTTATACACAACATCATAAAGTATGTCTTTCCCAAGTTTTCCGATGCACGGCTGATTTATATTGGCATAAATTTTCCCATCTGGAATAATTGTTAGCTTGACCGTTTCCGATAATTGTTTTACAAGGTATGCATTAATCATCCTTTATCCCTGCCCAGTATTCCACCATGTTAAACCACCGGGGGGATTCACTTATCCCAAATTGTTTCTCATCCTGACGGCTCATTACTACATGGTCCCATACCAATAGTATAACCCATAAACCCCGGCTTCTTAATTCCTCCATTCGCTTCTTAAGCCCCACCGCCGCATCCACCGGCATGTCATTGGCAAGATCATGAAAAAGAAAATGCCTCTTCCCGGCTCGCTCCGCCAACTCTGTTATTTTCATTAATAAACTGAACTTTTCCATTTTTTTCAAAGCGCCGATATCTTTCCCCCGGTACGCGGAAGACATGGACTCATCGGGAGTCACTCCCATTAATACCGCCGACAACTCAAGAATATCCTGGGCTTCAATGTCCCCAGGCAGGCAATCCGCCCGGCATAGGTAAAGGTAATCATTCGAGCCGGAAAAATGATTATTTATACGCCGGATAAAACCCTCTTCTTCTATCTTCCAGACCTGGGCTTTCCCTTCTCCGGGGACGGTCTTAAGGGCCTCCCATGCGCCGGGGTCCCATTGCCGGGCCATTTCTCCTTCAACCTTTGTTAATCCTTTTTTGTGGCAATAATAGGATAGGCCATGGAATATGAACGAAAGCGCCAATAATTCCAGCAGCGCCCATGCGATATTCGAAGGCAGCCCCGTGCGTCCATAATATATATTTTCCTCTTTTTTTACAAAAGATTCTACCCCTTTCTCTTCATCCGGGGTATAAAACTTTTTATTCTTGTAAAATTGACAGAAACGGTCTTTGATATCCTGGGTGTAGGCGTCGAAATCCACTATATTTTTAACGCCCTGGCTGCTCAACTCACACGCCGCCGCCGCTAAAATGGTTCCAGGGGAAAGCAAGGACCACCATTCATAGACCTTTTGGGAACGCCGCATTTCCATTTCCATTTCTTTTTCCAGGGCCATCATTTCTTTGTATTCCTTGTTCATAAAGCTTTCGACTAATTGCAATGAGGGTGGCAATTTGGCAATTTCCGGACTAAACTTTCCTACATCTTTTTGGTATCTGCTTTCCGCCCGCATCAATGCGTCCCATTTTTCATTTCCCAGTTGATATATGGATTTCATACCATTCGCGAAAGCGTCGGCGGCTTGGTTGACAACGAGAGTGGATATGTAAAACAGGAAAACCCAGGTAATCGTCAAGATAACGCCGGCGGTGGTAATGGATTTTATCGCGCCGATGGCTGCGCCAATGCCGAAGACCACCAGGGCAATCAACAGCCAGATGCCCAGGAATTGCAAAATAGCCAGGTAATCGGGGCCTGTAAAACGGATACTCATACAAGAAACCAGGGCGATCCCCGCGGCGGTTACCAATATGAAATACGAACACAGCAGCAGGAAACGCGCGGCTAAAATATGAAAATAAACTTTTTTAAAACCGGCCATGCTGCCCAAAAACTCCAGGTACTGGGAATAACGCAGCGATAGAAAACCAAATACCAGTATAATAAGAATGCCGAATAGTTGGTGCAGACCTGAAAAGTCCCCGTACATTCCCCGGCGTCCCCGGAACATATCCGGTCCTTTAATCGATTCGGTTATGTACAACCTTTCCCCAACATCCAGGGTCGAACTTAAATCGGAAAAAGCCCCGGAATTGGAAAAGAAGATGCTCGCTGCCGAGGGGTCAAATAGGATTCGGAAACCGTATCCACCGTATCTTTCATAATTCATATGCCTGGAAACTTTCGCCTGTTCAATTTTTTTGAATTCCTCTTTTTTCTCCTGGATATCATTATAGCGATGCACTCCGTCTATTATGAAATACATGGCGAAAGCGAAAAATAAAAAGGCAATTGAGCCAGGAACGAGTTTAAAGAACCTCTTCAATTCGATCTTAAAAAAAGTTTTGAATGTTCTCATAATAACCTCCGTTTACTAGCCCCTTTTACAGGGCTATCAATTAGTATTGGTTAACGGTAGAATTCAAAGCATCGAAAATTCGCGATACATATTGACCGAAGCGCGTCGAATCGGAATAGGCCCGGTCCAGTTGCCAGACATCCCAGGTAGAAGGAAATGCCCCGGCATCCACTTGCGACTTTACCTCTTTCACTCGCTTGATAATCGTTTCAGCATCGGTAATGATGAGACCGTAAACCGCCCGGATGTCGCCTTTTCCCAGGGTTTCCCGCACCCTGGCGAACATCCTGTCATCGATGGAGTAAGCGGCCTGGAAGCCGTCGTAATTAAATTTAATCAGCGCATCCGTTACCACGGTATTGTAGGGAGTGATATCCGCCAGCCGTTTTAATTCCAGGTAGGTTTTATGGGCTTGTTCTATATTTTTTAAGGCCGCGTCCAGCAAGAGCGCGGTGTCCGCATCCTTTAAGCTGTTTTCAGCGCCTAC
Organism: Candidatus Aminicenantota bacterium; assembly: GCA_026393835.1. Lineage (GTDB taxonomy): Bacteria > Acidobacteriota > Aminicenantia > UBA2199 > UBA2199 > JAKAGC01. The sequence goes on from JAPKZK010000091.1 coordinate 4,370, forward strand.
TTCCAGTTTTTTCATGAACAGCAGCGTATCGGCATATGACTCCAGGAAATACCCGGCCCCTGTTACCACATAATCTTCCAGGCCAACCGATGCGGCGCTTACGCCGGGGTCTACAAACCCGCCGCCCGATTTATTGATGTACCAAAATGGGAAAGCGGAAGTCCCCAGCCACACCATAAATAATATCCCAACAAAGGTTTTGAATAACATTTTATTTTTCATTTTTGTTCTCCTTCTTATTTTTATTTTTTTCTTCATGTTTTTTCATTTCTTTTTTCAGCATCTCTTCATTCTTGAGGCAGTACTCTTTCGCCATGACGATAATGGCAGCCCTGGCCAGGAGCGAATGCTTCATATACCACAATATGTCTTTAAAATCATCGGTGTATTCGCCGAAGATGTCATCCGCCAGGGTCATTCCCGCAATCCCTTCTTCCGCCCCGCTGCGAAACATATCCCCTTCGCCGTGCAGCAAATAATGGAGGTTGACCTTGTAAACTTCCGACAGGATGAACAGTATTTCGGAACTGGGGCGCTTTTTCCCGGTTTCAATGTCCGAGAGGGTGGACATGGTGATATTTACGATTTTGATAAAATCTCTTTGCATTAGCCCCAGCCTCTTCCTGACGGCTTTCATTCTATCGCCGATACCGGCGAGATCGATTTCAACTTTTTTCTTTTTCATTGTTTCCAATATTTTAGAAAATTTTCTAATAAATTATAATTTTTTTTCTTGACTTTTCCAATTAGTTTGTTATAATGGGGGCGTGAAATGTGAAAATGTTTTTCCCGGGTTAGTGGCCCAGGCATGGTTTGAACGGCGTAACCGGCGATTGACGGCGGACAGCGCAGCCGGTTTATCGAAGCCTGATAATCATGGCGGTGATTCATCAAGATTTTTTCTCCTTAGATATCCAGTATATGGGAAATCCGCCGGATTGTCAAGCCGAAAAACGACCTTTTCCCGGCCATCCGCTGCTCACTTGTGCCCAGTGCGCCCCGTCGGGGAAGGGTTCCATCCTTTCGTGGTCGCCAAGAAATCATTCGCGGCCATCAAAATTTCTTCCGCAATCACCCTGAAATCATTCGCAGCCTCGCAGAATTTTTTCGCAGCGGTCAAAAATGAGTTCAGAGCCTTTCAGAATTCTTTCGGGGCCTTTAAGAATCTATTCGGGGACTTCAAGAATCTATTCGGGGGGTTGCGGAAACCGTTCGGTTGTATAAAAAATTTATTCGGGGTCGCTCCAATTTCAGTCGGGGGCTCTCAAATTTTTCTTGCGGACGGCCAAAGATCATTCGGCGACGCGCAAAATTCTTTCGGGTACGCCCAGGATTCATTCGCTGTCTCCCAGGATTTATTCGGCTTCGCCCCAATTTCATTCGGGGGCGCCCAGAATTTTTTCCAGGTCGCAAAAAAATCCTTCGGGGCCGCTAAAAATACGTTCGCTGTCGTCAAAAAATCATTCGCGGCCTCCGGGAATTTTTTCCAGGTCTATAAATACTATCGCGAATCCTTCTCGTATTCTTTCGGGGTCTCCCGGAAACTCATCGGGGAGTTTCCGCATCCTTTCGGTGGGGCACTGAATACGTTCCGATGGTTCCCACAGCCCGTGGATATGGTATCTACAAAAAAAAATGCATGTAGAAATAACAACTTTACAATAAAAGGAGATTAATCATGTTGTATTACACTAAAAAAAGCGTTGGAAAGTTTTTAGAGTATTCAAGAAAATTAGCTCTTGGAATTCATGACGATGAATTTGTCAAAGTGCGACTTGTTCCCTACAACTTCGATAATGCAAAAGTCGACGAAACCGTAACCTTCTATTACGAAGCAGAAAAAGCAGAAAGCGATAAAACAAAAGAATTCGGCGAACAACTGGAAGCCAAAATCATTTTTGACAAAATCATGGATGAAGCTCAAGCTTTGACCAGGAAACATCTCGATTTCCTGAAATTGGCCCTGAGAAATGATATGGAAAAACAAAGAAAACTATTTCTGATCGGCCAACCGAGATGCCAAAAACTGGCTGATTGGTTCAAGTACATGACGGAAGTCTATGACCGGGTCCTGGCGGATGTTTCTGTAGTTAATGCCGCGGCAAACTATGGCATTACCCGGCAGAACCTGGAAGAGGGCCGGCAAAAAGTCATCGATGCCGCCGCGGCAAAAGCCCGTCACAAAAAAGAACAAGGTGAAGCCGAAGCCGCCACGGAACACCGGGATGCCATTTTTTTCAAACTGTCCGAAAGAATCCATGAATTGGAAGTGATTTGCCCCTATGCCCTGGAAGACACCCCACAGTACCTTGAAACCCTCGTCATCACCGTCCTTTCCCCGGGCTATAAGAGAGCGCACGCCCCTGAAGATGACCCGGACGGCGAGGAAACCGGGACAGGTGAAACCAACGAAGCCCCCGGTACCACTCAAATTGCCGCTGCTGAGGAAAAAAAGTAAAAAATCAAAACAAAAGTAACCCGTAATCTCCAGGGATCGCTGAGTTACAGGATGAACCGGGTGTAAATAGTCAAAACACCCGGTTCATCCGTTCATCCCGCGATCTTATCATATTTTTCAATCATCAATGTAAAATGTAAAATGTAAAATGTAACGCTTGAGGAGGAAAGCAAATGAATCAAAATGATGTAAATGACGTACTACTATTAACCGACAGCGAATGCGCCCAACAAGTGGGGCAACGCCTTTGCGTCGCCAGGCAATCCCTGGGGCTGACCACCCAGGTCCTGGCAGAACTCCTGGAAACCTCCGACGCTAAAATTACCGAAGTCGAACAGGGGAAATTATTTCTACCTACCCCCTGGGGCAACAAACTGTACCGCTTCCTGGGCATCAATCTAACCTGGCTGCTTACCGGCGATGGGGAAATCGCGAGGCCGCCAATCCCGGATGTTAAAGATCTTTTTTACTATATACAGGTGCCCGAAGTGGAAGAACGCATGTTTACAGAATTGAGCAAATTCAAAACTTTTTTAAAGGATCAAATCCGGGAATACGAAAGAATTCATGTGTTGTCGCTTAACAGGGGGCTGCAATGACATACATAGGAGGAAAAATAGACCCGGAAATAATGGAGCTGAACCTGATATTAATTTATCTAAACAGTTGGCAAGAAGATTCGCGGAGAGAACCGGGCGGCAAGGTATTAAGAGGCTGGAAAGGGTATCCTTTCGATATTCTCAATGAACTGGAAAAATGCAACCTGGTTCGCCAGTACGACCATTCGGTAATTGTCACCAAAGAGGGAATCTCAAGGGCGGAAGGATTGATGCAGAAGTATTTTGATCCGTTAAAGATGACCTGAACCATTATGGTGAAGGGGAAAATGGAAGACCCGGCAAAAAAACATCCTCTCCAGGCAGTAGAGAGTCTGAGCGCAGCTATTCATCCCACTCACTCAGATAATCTTTTTATCCTCTCTCATTTAATACAATTCTTTGGGGAGGTTATCGATTCTATATTCAATATAAGTATCCGAATCCTCCTCTTCCACAATGGCAATAAGTTTATCTTTGAAGATTTTAAAAACCTTTAGACCCTTTATACCCGGTGGATGGATAACAAATATGAATCGACCATTTTTATCAAAAATGTCCAGGACGTATTTATTATAATCTATAAACCGCTCTACGGACAGGTATGCGCCATCCAAAATATCGATACCCCGGAAGGCGCACATCTTATCCGGAAGGACCTTAAGCAAAAGTGTTTTTGCTTCAGCAGGCACATCCCCAAAACCGGAAATGACTGAATTCTTATTCTCAGTGGATAATTCGACCGGTTGAAAACCCTTTTCTATAATCATTTCGGTTTTCCCTGAAAAGTCTTTGAGGTAAATTTTATATTCATTATTCAGTGCAATATAACACTTTTTCGCGGGGATATCAACCTTTACCATCGTATCCGGGATTATTCCTACTTCGGGTTCAACTGCAACTCTAGATTTACCAAATGGGATGAATATCCTGCCTCTCTCTTTCGATTCCATAATTATATTCTCGAGTCTCTCAGTTTCCAGGGAATATAAACCCACTCTTTTGATGGGGTTTTCGGTTAATTCGAGATCATCACTGGCGATGAATTGCTTGTCATCTATAATAAAAGGTTCAAGATAGAATTTCAAAAATTTTTTTTCCATTAATACTTTACCTTGAAGATCAAATTGGATGATTTTTTTATCTTGAACACCATGGGCATATAAAGAGTTTTTACATATAAAGATACTGGGGTATTGATTCAATTCCCCAGGCCCGGCCCCCCTGGAAAGGAAACTGTTTTGATATTTCCCGGAAGCGTTGAATTTATGGATTCGGCAATTTTTTCCGTCTAGTAGATAGATACTTCCGTAGTTATCTTTAAAAGCATCGGAAATGAGGGGCATATCGATTCGGTCGTATTGTCCCGGATCGATTTTAAGCACTTGCGTCAGTTTTGGAATAATAATACCTTTCAAGGGAATATCGGGGCTTTTTATGATTTTGATACTGGATTCACCTTTCGCGGTCACAGGTTTCCTCTCGGCCTCGATTCCCGCATAAAATAAGCAAAGAAGCAGAAACGCACCGACCATTGAAATCAGTCGCCGTAAAAAAACGGGCTTCCCCTGAGAAGAATAGTTGGCTCGATTAATCATCCAGCATTTGGTCGACAAAGATAGCTTTTCCATCGCCGTCCTCCTTTAAATAATCAAATGCTTTTTCATTTTTTTCATGTATGGTAATATACATTTTAAGATGTTCCAGCATGGTTTTACGTAGTGCTGCGCAATATTCCATTCTTCTCTTCATATCGAAAGAGTTATTAAAGCGCGAAGTGAGAAAACAGTAACCACAGAGTCTGTAATTCCAACAATCCCGGCAATAAGGAAGGGTAAGCTCCGCATATTCATCGATATACTCTACAATTTTATCTATGAAGAACCCTTTGTCGATATGACCGATGCACATATCTTCATAATCATAGAGTTTTTCACAGGGATATATATCACCGTTCCAGGCCACAAACATACTTCGCATCCCAGGAATACATATGCCGGTAGGCCAATAAAAATCATACTCCGATAATCTTTTGTTGGACCGAATGGCTAGATACTTCATGTATTTATGAAAAATAGCGACGGGGGCTTCGATCCCAGCAAGGTCAAGTGATTTTAGGTGATATTGCTTATATAACTCGGCCATTCGTCTTCTGAATTTCCATAAGAATGGATTATAATCATACTCCTTTACAAATGTGTTGTCCATGGGATTTACAGTACCGAGGGAAAAATTTTGGTCGCCTTTGATAAAAGGGAATCGATTTTTATTGGAAAAAAAATTGTTTATAGTATCCAGGTCAAAATTATGTGGAACAAGAACTGCATTAATGGATAAATTATTTTTGTAAAAGTCCGGGTATTTTTGTTTTATAAGTTCTAGTTTTTCCATCGCAATTTCATATGTTTTATGATTGCTAACAGTTTTCCTGAACAAGTCGTGGATTTGATCAGGTCCATCAAGACTTATTTGCATTGTCAAATTCTGCTGTGTTAGATAATCCAGTATAGTCTCGTTCAAAAGGCTACCATTGGTGGTTATAGAAAATCTCACCTCTGGATCTAGTCTTTTTGTATGGTTGATTGCCATCTCTATAAAATTAAAATTCAATAAAGGTTCTCCACCATAGAATGTGATATATCTCTTTTTTACATTTCTACTATGCTCAAGGAAAAACTCGATAGCTTTTTTCCCCACATCCCAGGAAATAATATTGCCTTTCGTGTGACTGCGTCGGTTATTGTAGCACCCGGAATATACACAATACAAACAGCGAAAGTTGCAATCCTCGGTTACGTTGAACATCAAATGCATCAATTCATCGGACAACTTTTTTTCCACTTTCTCTCTAGTGCAGAGTTTTTTAGAGATTGCCAATCCCGGGATTTTAAAATTCTTTAAAATGTCAGCGGAATCTTGAGCCATCTTTATAGAAGAAAGACAATTTTTTATCATTTCTTCATTGTATATCACTTTATATTTATTAACAATTTGATTTTCTTCTAAAATAAATGAATCATCGATAATGTCGAGCATAATTTTTTCTGCTCTGAGAATTTGATTTGAATAGGAGTCATAAATGTAATAAATATTTTCAATTTCAAAACCGACTCCCTTAAAATTTTTAAATTCTACAAAGTCTTCAGCCATTCAACCTCCACATTCCAGGTAATTGGGTAGGGTAACCATACGTTTACCCTACCCAAAATCCTGGGTTCTTGTACAAAATTTTTCAGTTTTCAGCAGATGTAGTCTCTGTTATACTTCCAGCATTTTTGCCTTGTTCGGTTCCACACCAACAACAAGCACAACCGCCTCCTGGCAGTGGGTCTCCGCGACCGTTAAGGCTAGCGCAAACGATTTGAAAAAATTTAAAATCTTTCATTGTACCTCCATATATGGTTAGGAATGAAACTAACACATTCAACTGAGATAGTCAATACGGTTACAACATTTTTTTTAATATTTTCGAATTGAAAGTCATTTGCTCCTATGCCCTGGGAAAAACCTCCAGTACCTTTATACCCTGGGCATCAGCCTTTTTTCTTCCGAATATAAACGGGAGGCCAAAACCGGGGATGACCGGGGCGAAAAGTAAAGTTCGATTGCGGACAGTCAAAATTTTTCCGTACTTGCATTTATATTGAATATAAAGTAAAGTATACCTCTGACTATATTAATCATTTGATATTTAAACATGAACAAAATAATCGAAACCTTTGGACTGACCAAGCATTATAAGGGCGGCGTCATCGGCATTGAAGACCTCTCTTTGGAGGTTCAAGAGGGCGAGATTTACGGGTTCCTGGGCAGCAACGGCGCCGGCAAAACCACCACCATCCGCCTGCTGGTGAACCTGCTTTTCCCTACCGGCGGAAAAGCGGAAATCTTCGGGAAAGATGCGGTCAAACGCCGCCTGGAAATCTGCAAAGACATCGGCTACCTGCCGGGCTCGGTTAGACCCCATAAAAATATGACCGGCGAGGATTTCTTAAGTTACATGGGCAAGCTCTCCGCCAACAACGACGGCGAATACCGCCAATACCTGCTGAAAAAATTCGCCCTCAGGGATAAAGACCTGGATCGAAAAATTAAGGAATACTCCACGGGCATGGCGCGAAAAATCGCCCTGGTCCAGGCCTTCCAACACAAACCCCGGCTGCTGATCATGGACGAGCCCACCGAAGGCCTTGACCCGGTTATGCAGCACACGTTTTACGAACTTCTAAAAGAATACAGGGACAACGGCGGTACGGTGTTCATCTCCTCCCACCAACTGCGCGAAGTGGAACTGGTTTGCGACCGGGCCGCCATTATTCGCAAAGGCCGCCTGGTGGATGTGGAGAAAATCCGGGACCTGATGAACCATACCACCCGGACGGTGAATGTGTCTTTTAAAGAAAAAATCGATCCCACCCTCCTGGGTTCAAATGCCTGGGAAATCATTTCCGTGGATGAAAACGGGGCCGCCCCCGAAACAACTCTCACGGCCCGGCTGACCGGCGATATGGATACCCTGCTTAAACATCTCAGCCGCTTTCCTGTCCGGGATATGTCCCTGCTCAACCCCAGTTTGCAAGACGTATTCCTGCACTACTACGAGGAGGATGGCAAATGACCGGCAACATTCACCTGCTGCAATCCCTGAAAGGGATATGGCTGAAATTGTTACTGCTTTTTAGCGGCCTGTTTATTTTTGAAATGCTGTTTCCCATCCTGGGGGCGTCGGCGCAAGTTCAACAAAACATGCTTAAGGAAATGAACGATATCCCGCCAATGGTGGAAAAAATGTTCGGCGCCGGATTTATCGATGCGCTTCTTAAATACGGCATCATCGCCCTGGGCTATATTCACCCCCTGGCGCTGGTGCTCTTTATCCTGTTTATATTTATTGCCGTTTCGCAAATCATTACCTCCGAGATCGGCAGCGGGGTCATCGGTTATACCCTCAGCAAACCGGTTTCACGGAAACGAATCTACTTCAACCTGGCCGTTGTAATATATACGGGCTTAGGGGGCCTGGCAGTGGCCTGTTATTCCGCCTCGGCCCTGGGGATACGCTTATTCCACGGCGCTAAACTCTCCACCGCCCCCTTTGCCGCATTGTCCTGGAACCTTTTCCTGGTAATGATTTTAATCGCCGGTTACATTGTTGTTTTCGCCGCCGCGGCCGAGACCGGGAAAGCGCTTTTTACCTGGGGCGGCATTGCACTGCTGACATTCTACATTATAAGCCTGGCGGCGCCCCTCTGGAAACCGCTGGAATTTATTACCCCCATCGATCCTTTTTCCTATTACAAACCCATGGCGATCTTGATAGGCAGTCGCAACAGTGTGGTGGAATCTGTTTTACTCATTACCGCTTCCGTCGTCATGTTCGCGGTAGGCGGTTGGTTATTCAGCCGGCGCGACATCCTTACGGGGTAATCCACATCCTTAAAAGCTTTAAGGAGGGGGGGCTCCTGGTAGTTCTTCCCTTGATTGAAAAATTAGGGATTATTGAGGCGATAAAAAAAGCCGATTTCCCCCAAACCTCTGTCATCAATTCAGTCTCCTCAGTAATGTCATTTTTAGCTCTTAAATTACTTGGCAGAGAGCGACTTTCTCTTGATGAGGCCCGGAATTTGGGTCGTGCGTTAGGATTGTTTGCTGGGCTTAATGTGCTGCCAAAGAATGCCACGCTTTCCTCTTATTCCTAGCGGGTGGTTCGCTCTCATAATGAAAAGCTTTTGAAAGAATTAACTATCATATTTAAAGATGGGGAAACTGAAGCATCAGAACAAGCGGATAAGGGTTTATGAAAATAAAACACAACTAAGAAACTATGACGGAGAGGTCAGGCAGATAGTCATCACAAATCATGGGCGACAACAGCCAACTTTTTTGATAACCAACGATTTTGATCCAAATCGTTGTGGCTCTTAAGAAAAAAACTCATCTCCCTATCCTTTTCGAGTTACCATGGATGAAAACCTCTACTTGTTCCTTCACGACAAAGCTGTTGCCATTTGGCTAAGAAAATGGTATAATTATCCTGTCCGAGAAAGGACAAAAACCCACTTCATTTATAAATAGAGTTTTACTCTTCAGGATGTAGGGGGAATTATCGTTATAAGCTGTTAGAAGGAGTTTACAAACATGGAACAATCCATTATACCTAAAATAAGAAATATGGGCATCGTCGCCCATATCGACGCCGGGAAAACCACTACCTCGGAACGGATCCTCTTTTTCACCGGCCTAACCCATCGCATGGGCGAAGTCCACGACGGCCAGGCCGTCATGGATTTCATGAAACAAGAACAGGAACGCGGTATTACTATCACTTCCGCCGCCATTACCACCCAATGGAAAGGCCACCAGATTAACCTCATCGATACCCCGGGACACATCGATTTCACCCTGGAAGTCGAACGGTCCCTGCGGGTTTTAGACGGCATTGCCATGGTGTTTTGCGCCGTGGGCGGCGTGGAACCACAGAGCGAAACTGTCTGGCACCAGGCCGACCGTTACAAAGTTCCCCGCATCGCTTTCGTCAACAAAATGGACCGGCCCGGCGCCGACCTGGCGCAAGCAATTGTTATGATGAACGAAATGCTGGGCGCCAACGCCATTGCCTTTCAATTACCCATCGGCAGCGAAGAAAATTTCAAAGGCGTCATCGACCTGGTGGAAATGAAAGCCATTACTTACGATGATTTACAGGAAATTGCCTCCGAAATCCCCGAAAATTTGCAAACCGAAGCGAAAAAACACCGCGACCTGATGATTGAAAAACTGGCGGACTTCGATGAAACTATCATGGGAAAATTCCTGGAAGAAAAAGAAGTCACCGGCGAAGATATCCGGCATGCCACCCGGGACGCTGTTTTAAAGCTCTTAATCACACCCGTATTCTGCGGCTCCGCTTTCAAAAATAAAGGCGTCAGGAAACTGCTGGACGCCGTGGTGGATTACCTCCCCTCGCCTATCGACCGCGGCATCGTATTGGGCTATGACCTGGATAAACCGGAACTAGTCCTTTCCAGGAAACCGTCCTGGAAAGAACCTTTTTCAGCGCTGGCTTTTAAGATCATTAACGACAACTATGTCGGGCAGCAGACTTTTATCCGGGTCTATTCCGGCGAGCTACACGCCGGTACATATGTTTACAATGCCACCAAACGGAAGAAAGAACGCATCGGCCGGATCATGCGGGTTCATGCCGACGAGCGCGAAGAAATCACGGAACTCCTGGCCGGCGATATCGGCGCTTTGATCGGTATGAAATTTACCACCACCGGCGATACGCTGTGCGACGAAAACATCCCCATCCTCATGGAAAACATCCACTACCCGGATACGGTCATCGATATGAAAATCGCCCCCACTTCTTTAAAAGAAAGGGACCGCCTGGGCATTGCCTTAAATAAAATGGCGCTGGAAGACCCCTCTTTCAGGGTCCGCTACGACAGTGAAACCGAAGAAACGGTTATTTCCGGTATGGGGGAGCTGCACCTGGAGATCATCGTGGACCGCTTAAAGAGCGAGCATAAAGTAGAGGTGGAAGTAGACAAACCCGCGGTGGCGTTTCGTGAGACCATTATCAGCGAAATTCGCCACGAGTACAAATTCAAAAAACAGACCGGCGGCCACGGCCAGTATGCGCATATTCTTTTCAGGGTGGAGCCCAGCCCGGGTAATGGTTTTGAGTTTGTCAATCATGTCAAAGGCGGGAATATTCCCAGGGAGTACATCCCCGCCGTAGAGAAAGGGTTCCGCCATACCATGGAGAAAGGTATTTTGGCCGGTTATCCCATGGTGGATATCAAGTTCACCCTATTGGACGGCAGTTTTCATGCCGTGGATTCCAGTGAAATGGCTTTCCGTACCTGTACGGAACAGGGTTTAAAAGATGGCATCAAAAAAAGCCTCGCGCAGCTCCTTGAACCCATTATGAAAATCGAGGTGAATACGCCGGACGAGTACATGGGGGATATCATTGGAGATATCAACCGCCGGCGCGGGCATATCGATAATATGCGGCGTTACCGGAAAGGTTCGCAGAAATTGACCGGCATTGTGCCCTTGATGGAGATGTTCGGGTACGCCTCCGTATTACGAACCGCTTCCAGCGGTAGGGCCAATTATTCCATCGAGTTTCTCAAGTACGCCCCGCTGCCCAAAGCCATCGAAGAAGAAATAATCGTCGAACGGTCGAAAGTAAAAACATAAAAGTTTTGTGGGGTCCAGGGGCGATTTTTCAAAAGAGCCCCTGGCCGCCGGAGGCAAATAATTATCTTTCTAAACCCGGCGGTCTATAAATAATCTCGGCCAAAAACCCCACCAGCCAACGGGGCAAGAACCGTACCACAAACACAGTTGCTTTATTTAAAAGGCCGGGGACTACAAGATATTTCTTTTTTTTGAACGCTTTGATCGCTTTGCGGGCCGCGATATCGGCTTTCATATTAACGCGGCTGTGCAGTTCGATTTTCTTTTCCAACCCAATATTCGTGATCATTTCCGTGATAACGCCGCCGGGAGCAAAAGAACAGATCGTGATCCCGCTGCCCCGGTATTCCATGTGCAGTCCTTCGGTAAACGCTTGAATCCCGTGTTTGGAAGCCGAATAAGCGCTCTGGTAAGGCACTAAAACCAGGCCCGTTTCGCTGGTGATATTAAGAATCGCACCTTCGCCTTTTTGTTGGAAATAAGAGATAAATTTCAGGCACAGTCGCATGGGGGCCAGCAGGTTCACCCGGATGATTTGTTCAAAAACATCCATATCAGACTCTTTTGAGATATTATAAAAACTGAGTCCCGCATTATTAATTACGGCGTAGATATCCGCGATTTCCACGGCTTTTTTAAACACCAATTCCACGTCGTCGGTATTGCTGAGGTCCCCTTGCAGGATTTCCACGCGGGTATTACCGGAAGCTTCGATTTCTTTTTTCAGGTCTTCCAGGCGTTCTTTGCGCCGGGCCGTGATAACCAAATGGGCCTTTTCCTGTTTTGCCAGGAGGCGGGCCATTTCCCTACCCAGGCCGCTGGAAGCGCCGGTGATCAAAATCCACTTGTCTTTAAAATTCAATTTTGCCATATTTAAATTATATCATGTTTATGATCGCATTTAAAGGAACAACCCTGGTGTATCTTTGTGCCTTCGTGTCTTGGCGGCAAAATTTTTCGTGGTTTATGAAGCAGACGGGGACGGGGGTGAAGCAAGCGCGGGCGCGGGCGCCGTTTCCTGACCTTTGACTTTACTGCGAAGGTCTATAAGTTTTTTAAGGATATCAAACCAGAAAGGCGCCCCCATCGATACTGCCAGGATCGACATCGCTAAACCCAATACTTTATACAACCAATCCCAGGGATTATCAGGCACTCCCCGGGGGTCCAAACTACCCTCAGCGGTTTTCGCCCAACCGATCGGAAGACCCAGTTGTTGAATCTGCGCCTGGAGTTCTTTCCCCTGTTTTAAAGAATCCGGGGACACACTATTCACAGGTTGTTTCGCCGTCTCCATGGCCACAGTCGTAAGCGATTCCCGCAGCGCCGAATTCACCGAAAGAGCCCGGGTAATCATAATTGTATCCACATTGAAAAGGATACAGAACACTACCGCCAACCCCAAAATAATCTTATGCGTCTGCCGCTTGTACCAGACCGAAACATGTTCCATCCCGGCGTCAAACCATTTTTCAATATCCTGCCTGGCTTTTTCAAGTTTTGCAACCAGCCCTACCTTATCCTTTCCTACGCTCTCCAGGATATCATTAAGCGTATCCCTGACATGGTAATTCTCAATCTTAGCGATAGATGCCTTCATTTCGTCTATCATCGCTGATTTTTCCACATCGTTTTGCCCTTCCTGTTCCGCTTTTAATAAATTGTCCAACAAGGCTTCGGCGAAAACGTTAGGGGGTATGGACTTGGGCGCTGGTCCATTTCCACCGCCGCCGGCTATGCTTTTTACTTGCACCAGGTGATGATCGAAAATATTTGCCGCCAATTTCTTATCTTTAAGCAAATTTACGATTCCTTTTTTAAGCGTCCTGGTACGAGAGTTCAATACCACGGCAATCCACTCCCTAACCCCGGAACAAACCAGGCTAAACGCCAGGTAAACAAATATCAAACCGATCGCTGTCTCTAAAATATTAGACCCAAACATGGATACCTCCTCATCATTTTACGTTCTCTTATATATTAACTTTTTTCGAATGAAAATGAAAGCATGTTCACCATTTTTTTGTTGACTTTCTTCCCGCCTACTGGTAGCATATTACCTGCAAAAGGAGGTTACCATGAAAGAATCATCCTTATTTATCATAGTATGGTTTTTCGTGCTGTTAATATCATTTATATATGTGCAAGGGGCCGAACAAACCATGAATGCCTATCCCAACCTTGAAAAAGAAAAACAAATTATCCTGGAAAAAGACCGGGAAATATCCAAAGCAGCGGCGGAAAAGGGTATTTTAAAATCCTTTTACCCGCTTATGACGGAAACATCTATCCTCTTGCCGGAAAACGGACACCCCGTGGTGGGAAAAGAAACCTGTGCAAAACTTATGGGCGGGTTGGATTTGAAGGGCCCCGGGAACCGCATTAAATGGGAACCGCTGCTGGCCGGGATTTCCGCCGCCGGCGACCTGGCCTACAGCCACGGTCGCTTTGAATTGCCCCCCGCCGCCGGCGCCGATGCTAAAGAAGGGATTCGTTACGGCTACTACGGCACTATCTGGAAAAAAGAAACGGACGGGAACTGGAAAGTGGCTTTCAGCCAGGGACTGCTTTTATTGAAAGACCTTAAGCAAAAACCCCTGGAAAAACAATACGATCCCGATAAAGTCGACCCAATCACAGGAGAAGTATTGGCCACCGAGCGGGCGTTTTCAGACTACTCCGTAACCAATGGACGCTTGCCGGCGTTTTACCGCTATATCGACGATAACGGTATGGCCCTCGGTTCCGGCGGCGCGCCCAAAAAGAAAGTGGATTTTGCCGCGGGCATCGCCGACGCCGAAAAGAAAAAACAGGCAGGCGACCCGGGTCCGGGAGAAAGTAAACTGGAATGGCAAGCCCTGTATTCCCATGTCGCCGCATCCGGCGATCTGGCTTATAATTTCGGGTCGTATCTTTACAGCGCCACGGACGCCAACGGTAGGTCCAGCATGGGCCGCGGTTATTTTATGACCGTATGGAAGAAGCAGACTACGGGCAATAAAGATTGGAAATTCGTCTTAGATTGTGGAAACGAGGTCGATTAAATCATGGCCAATATAAAAGAAATCGAAATCTTCGGGAAACATGCGCCGGTACTCAGAATTTACGACAAACTCTTCCCCCTGTATATTGTCAAAGGGGAAAAGAATTTTCTCATCGACAGCGGGGTGACCGCCAGGGCAGAACTTTTTCATGAACGGATCGAAAAAGCCTTGAAAGAGACCGGGCCTTCCGGCAATCAGCGCCAGCGCATCGATACCCTCTTATTAACACATACCCATTGGGACCATACCGGCGCGGCGTACTATTTACAGCAAATATATGGTTTTAATGTCATGGCCTCGCGCCGGGGCGTGGAATTATTGCAGAAACAAAAGGTAGTAGGGTTTATCGACCGCCTGAACCGGGATTATAAAACCATGCTGCAGGAAGTTTCGGACGTGCGGTTCGATCGCCTGGACAAACTGGAAGCCGTATCAGGCGGCGATACCATCCGGGTGGATGCGGAAAATTATTTTGAAGTCATCGAGACCCCCGGTCATACCAAATGCGCAGTCTCTTACTTGCTCCGTCCCGACAATGTATTGTTCATGGGCGATTCGGCGGGCCTCCTGGAGAAGGACGGCGCTATCAAGCCGATTTTTTTATCCAGTTACAGCGAGTATGAGGATTCCTTAAGAAAGCTGATGTCGTTGGAAGTAGAGGCCATGGCATTCCCGCATAACCGGTTCCTCGCCGGTAAGGACAAAGTAAAAAAGTACTTGCGGGATTCGTTTGCGCGGACGCAGGAGGTAAAGGAGGAAATTTTAAAGATTCTCAAGGATGAGAAAGATACCGCCAAAATCGCAGAAACTCTTTATCGACAGGAATTTCCCATAACGTCCATCATGGGGCCCAAAGAGGCCATGATGATTAATCTTGAGGCCATGGTAAAAGCCGTGGCCCACGAAGTCCGCAATGACAGGGGTTCTTTTTACTCCACACTATAGGGCCAATAGGCATACAGGCCATTGGGGTCATTGAATTGGGAAAGCATTTGCATTTGCCGGTTCACCAGGCGCAGCATATTGTTGACCGGGTTCAGCGGTTGATTCCCCTGGCCCCCCACTGCGGTGGAACCGTTTTCAGCCGTTATCTTTGAAAAGAGATTGGCTATCAACCGGTCATAAGCGCCCGGTTTTTTACGGAAATATTTTACGCCGAAATTGTCGCCCAATTTAGCCAGCTTCGCAGCGGATTTCAGCGCATCTTCCAGTCCGCCCAGGCGGTCCACCAGGCCCAGTTCCAGGGCGTCTTTTCCACTCCAGATACGGCCCTGCGCAATTTCATGAATTTTTTCCGGCGTTGTTTTCCGGGCCCCGGCCACTGTGGTAATAAAATCTTTGTAGCCCTTATCGACAACGGCCTGGATAATTTCAGCCACTTCCGGGGAAATGGCGCGGTCAAAGCGCAGTGCGCCGGATAATTTATTGGTTCCCACTCCATCTACCCGAGTTCCCAGGTACTTTGCCATGGTTTTCTGGTAAGTAGGGAAAATTCCGAAAATTCCGATAGAACCGGTAAGCGTAGCGGGATAAGCCCAGACTTCGTCCGAAGCCAGCGCAATCCAGTAGCCGCCCGATGCAGCCATACTGCTCATAGAGACCACCACGGGTTTCCCCTCTTTGTGGGCCAATTCCAGTTCCCTGCGAATCACTTCCGAAGCGAAGGAGCTGCCGCCGCCGCTGTCCACCCGCAGCAGGATCGCTTTGACATTTTTATCATGGCGGGCTTCCCTGATTAATGCGGCGGTAGAATCGCCGCCGATGTTCCCGGGCGGCTGCCGGCCGTTGAGAATATTCCCTTTGGCCACGATGACGGCGACGGCGTTTTTATGCACATTGTCACCCCATCGTTCAGCGTCCCTGTCCAGGGCTTCCAGGTAATCCCCGTATCCCACTTGATAATAAGTGTGGGTGCTTTTATCTTCGCCCACTAATTTTATCAGCCGGTCCCGGACCTGGTCGCGGCTGACTGCGTAATCAATTAAACCGGCTTTCAACGCCGCCTGGGCGATGTCGCCTTCAAATTCTTTCACCCGGGTAGGGAATTGTTCCACAAAATTTTTAATGGTTTCTACTTTAACGCCGCGGCCGGCCGCCACATCTTGCAGGTAGGTTTCCCATAAATTCTCCAGGTACTTGAGTTCGGCTTCTTTGGCTTCTTCCGACATGTCGTTACGGAGGAACGGTTCCACGGCGGATTTATATTTGCCCACGCGGAAAACATTCACATCCACTTCCAATTTATCCAGGCCTTCTTTGAAGAACATCCCGTAGCTGCTGTAGCCTTCCAGGAGCAGTAGGCCCATGTGGTGCATGTATATTTCATCGGCATAAGCGGCCAGGTAATAGGAACTGCGGATGTAGTTATCGGCGACGGCAATCACTTTTTTGCCTGTTTTTTTGAAACGGATGACGGCGTCTCTAATTTCTTGTAGTTTAACCAGGCCGGCGCCGGTCAGCCCGTTAAGGTCCAGCAGCAGCACTTTAACGCGGCTGTCGCCGCCGGCCATATCCACGGCATCCACCAGGTCTTTAAGCAGGGTTTCGGGGCCGGTATCCAGGCCTATTATTTTCCCTGCCGCATTGGTCAGGCCGCCGGCGCTCAATTGTTCGACAATCGCGCCGTAGGGTTTCACCACCAGGACCGTGGAACCCGGGACATTCGGACGGGGATTCCACAGCAGGCCCAGTACAAAAGCCAGGAGCACAAAAAACACGACGTTCAAAACCACCAGGCGGAATAGGTTAATTCCTTGCCACAGGGGGTGAAGACGCTCAAAAAATCCTTTTTTATCATCGCTCATCAGACTTTCTCCTTTATTAAACGATTTCCAATTTAATACAGATCATAAATCAATTTACGTAAAAAATCAATTGTCACTTTTGCCCCCGGCGGGTCAGGACCTTTTTGAAAAAAGGTCCCGACACCCCCCAAAACTTTTGATAATCTTTTCTTTGCTTTGTGAATAGTGTATAATCCGCGCTATGAGGATAAAGATTAATTTATTGTCGCAGCCGTTTATTTCCATACCCATCGACTACAACTACAATATTTATATTACCCTGCGGCGGATACTTTTCGATTATTTAAGCGCCGCCAAGCCGAAATTATTTAATCGCTATAAGAAGGCCTTCCCCGATTTTACTTTCTCGCAGTTGATGATACCTGAAAGGAAGGTAGAATTGGGTTTTATCGAAATTACCGGCTCTTACCTGTCTTTTTATGTTTCCTCCGGCGATGACACCTTTATCGAATACCTGGCAAAGGCTGTCAATCAGGTGGGGGAATTCCCGGTTCATAATAAAATATTCAAATTAAAGAAGATAGAAGTCATAGAGCCGCCTGAGTTTTTACCCGAGATGAAATTTCGCATGTTATCGCCCCTTTTGCTGGTCAGGTTGAAGGGTGACAAAGTGGTGTTTGTGCGGCCCGAGGACAGCGACCTGGATGACATTTTCAGTTCGCGGTTGGCGGCGAGATACAACGCTTTATTCAAGGGCAATTACACCGGCAAGGATATAAAGATTCAATTGGACCAGGGATATGTGGAGCGTAAGAAGAGTCTTACGCGGTTGTTGACCATTCGCAATATTAATTTCAAGACGATATTTGCGCCTTTTACTTTAAAGGGAGCAGTGGATTTGATAGCGTTCGCGTACCATAACGGCATCGGCGAGAAGACCCATTTCGGTCTCGGCTCGATCGAAGCTTTAGAGGAGTAAAATATTATAAATTATGGTAAAATACTGTAGGTTTAAACAATTGAGGTGATTGCATGAAAAAAGCTGCCAATATTAATGAATTTGCCAACAACCTGATTCCTGAGAATTTTCTAAGCACCGAAGACAGGAACGTGTATGTTCCTATTTATGATAATATCCTGGAATCGCTGCGGGATATGGTTATCAATGACCAGGTGGAAGCCCAGTCCTTTTTCGTGGCAGGTCAGCCGGGAACAGGAAAAACGACGGCATTGAATTTTTTCCCCGATAGGAACGTGGAAACCCATTATTCGATTAAATATATGAATATGCGGGATTTCCTTGATCTCAGCGATGTGGACATTATCGATTTCTTACTGGCTTTTGCGTTTGCATTGGTGCAAAATACGCCGCTGGATAAGGACTATTACAAGCGACTGGTGGAGATTCAACGGAAACATAAAGGGGAAATCGAAGAAACAGCGGAAAATGAATCCAGTAAAACTAAAAGCGCCGGCGTCTCAGGAGAAGTTTCTTTGTCCGGCGGATTTTTAAATTTTATTAAATTAAAGGCAGGTTTCTTTTCCAATCTTAAATTGGACAGGGTCTACAGGCAAAAGACCCGGGAGATTTTCAAATTGAAAAAACCGTTCTTACGTGATTTGATCAATGAACTGCTGGATAAATATAATGAAAAAGTCGCTGGCGGAAAACAACTCCTGGTTATTATCGATGATCTCGACAAGCTTAAGGATGCGCCGCAAATCAATTCGATTTTTATCGATAACCGGAATTATATTTTTAGCCTGAAATGCAAAAAAATTATATCGATCCCCACGTACCTGTCCAAAGCCCCTGAGATTGTCAATTATTCCTCCCATTACCCCATCCGCCAATTCGTGTTGAGATTAAGCCACAATCCTTTCACCGAGAAACCTTCGGATGAGGAGAAAAAAAAGATCGAAGCTAATTGCCGTTTGCTTAGAGATGTCATCAAATGCCGGATCGCCCCAGGGATTTTACTAATCGATGATGAGGCATTGGAAGAAGCCATCGAAAAATCGGCCGGCATTATCCGTCAGTTGATACGGATAATTTACGTAGCGGCAGTGAATGTAAGAAGGCTTGAATTAAAAAAGATTTCTGTGAATGATGTGCGAGAAAGCATTAATTTGCTGCGCAACCAACTGGCCGGGACCATTACGTCATCCAATAAGATCGATTTGCTGAATACGATTCTTACTAAAAACATACCCGTCTCAGAAACTGCCGGGGAGTTTATCGAATTGTTGCAGGCCAATAATATTGTGGCGTATGAAAATGGGGAACCCTGGTATGAAGTAAACCCGATTATCAGGAATACTGTGAAGGTTTATGCCGAAAGACAGCAGAAAGAATAAACGGGAAACCGGTCTTGAATCTGTGCTGCCCATGCGGGAACAGCTCGAACTTTCATATATTAAAGATATTATTATCCATTGGGGGGATGATCCGTCATTGTTATTAATCGGGGTCGATTCCCAGGCGCTGGGAGGGGCATTTGTAGACTTTATAAAAAAACATTCACCCCTGCAGGTGAAACTGCATGGGGTGGAGGAACGGGATACGGTGTTCGATATTTTAAGGAACGCGGACCAATTGGATGCGGGCGCCGCCCAGTTACTTTGTTTTTATACCGACGTTTCTCTTCAGCCGCGGGATGTGGCGTCCAATCTTATTTTTTACAGGGATTATATTCCCCAGTTCAAATTGAAAATAATCCTTATCACATCCCATATCCTGCTGAACACGATCATTGAAAGGGCCTATGATTTTTATTCCATCTCGGGCTTTTCCGGTTTTTTCACGGACCTTTCCCGTTCGGTTCAAAAAGATCTTGCCCCGGCTGAATATAAACCGGGACCGGTACAGGAATTTGAAAAAAGCCATGAAGACTTAAATCGTTACCGGCAGCAAGATAACGTAATCCCGCGGGTACTAATGAAAAAACTTTTTAATTCCGCCGGTTTTGCCGTTAAAATATCCGGGTATGACGAAGCACTGGAATTTCTTGAAGGGGCCATGGGAATAGCGAAAAAAATTGCCGACCGGGAGTATCAAGCAATGATTTTCGGAAATATTGGGCATATCTACTCAGATAAAGGCGAATTTGAAAAAGCCAATGAAAATTACAATGCGGCGGTGAAGTTATTTCGGAAGATAGGGGACGCCCGGAAAGAAACCCGGGTTTTAAGCGAAATCGGGTATATCGACAGCAAAAAGGGCCAGCTCGACAGAGCTTTAAAGTCTTATAAAAAAGAATTAGAAATTGCCGAAATGTTTGGCGATTTAATGGGAGAAGCTGCCGTCCAAAATAAGACCGGTCTTATTTATTCGCTGAGGGGCGAATTTGATAAGGCTTTGAAATACCATGAAGACGCATTGCGTATATTTAAAGAACCTGGGGATTTGAGTGGAGAGGCTTGTGCCCTTGAAAGTATCGGCAATATTTATCGGCAAAAGGGCTATCCTGGAGATGCCCTGGAGTATCTTAGAAAAGCATTCAAAATATTCCGAAAAAACGGCGATCTGCATGGAGAAGCGGATTCTCTTCGGTTTATCGGGAGTATATTTATACACAGCGGCGACCTTGATAAAGCGTCGGCATACCTCGAAGAAGGGCTGAGTATTTCGAAAAAGATAAACATTTTGCGGCTTGAATCCTCTTATATCGGTTATATCGGTAATATATACGAACTTAAAGGAGACATCGATAACGCTTTAAAATGCTTCGAAGAAGGACTGGCTATTTCTAAAAAGTGTGGTGATTGGCGCCAGGAAGCATGCCATCCCGGATATATCGGTCATATAAATGAATTGAACGGAGAATATGAAGAAGCCTTAAAACACTATACAGAAGCTTTACTTATTGCCCAAAAGACCGGTGATTTTGAAATTGAAGTTTTAAGTCTCGGAAGAATCGGAATTTTATATTTACATAAAGGTGAACTTGCTGAAGCCCTGAGATATTCCCGGGAAGCACTGGATAAATCGGAAAGACATAGTTTTTTGCTAGGTAAACCGCCAAATCTCTGGAATATCGGCAATATACACTTTGCTAAAGGGGCGTATACAGAAGCATTAAAGTGTTTGCGCGAATCCCTGGGCATTGCCGGGAAAGTCGGGAATGCGCATGACGAAGCAACCGCCCTGATCGACATCGGCCGCGTCTATAATGCACAATACAACAATGATGAAGCGGTAAAATACTTCAAAAAAGCCCTGGAAATCGCTCAAACAGCAGGTTTTAAATTGCTTACCAGGGAAGTACTTCTGATAGCCCCAAAAATGAATAATAGACTGCGCAGGTCGAGGAAACGGCCCGCGGAAGGAGATATTAACCCATGAACATTCTCGAAGCCATTGGCAATACATCGATCGTTCAACTTCGCAAGGTAGTTCCACCCAATTGTGCGAGCATCTTCGTGAAGCTTGAGTGGGAGAACCCCACCGGCAGCGTCAAGGACCGGATGGCGCAGGCCGTAATATCGCGGGCGGAGGAGGACGGTCGCTTGAAGCCCGGAGACGCAGTCATCGAGTACACGGGCGGCAGCACAGGGGCGTCGCTGGCGCTGGTTTGCGCCGCCAAAGGCTACCGCATCCAAATCGTCAGCTCCGATGCCTTCAGTCAGCAGAAACTGGATCACATGGCGGCGCTGGGCGCGGAACTGACGCTGGTTCAAAGCGAGGGGGGCCTCACCACCAAGAAACTGATCCTGGACATGGTGGAGACCGCCCGTTTGTTGAGCCTGGAGCCCCACACTTACTGGACCAACCAGCTCTACAACCATGACAGCATTGCGGGTTACTACTCGCTGGGCGAGGAAATCTGGATGCAAACAAAGGGGGAGATCGACGCCTTTGTTCACTGCGTGGGTACGGCGGCTTCTTTGCGCGGCGTCGCCGCTGTGTTGAAGCGATACAAACCCGGTATCAAGATCGTCGCCGTCGAACCCGCGGAATCTTCGGTATTGCTGGGAGGTCAGGCGGGCCCCCACAAGATCGAAGGGGTTGGGATCGGTTACATTCCCCCACTCTGGGAGCCGACTCTCGTGGATGAGATCGTAGCGGTCAAAACCGACGACGCGAAGGAGATGGCGAGGCGCATTGGGCGGGAAGAGGCCCTCTTTGCCGGGACGTCTTCCGGGGCAAACGTTGTCGCCGCGCTTCGAGTGGCGGAGCGGTTGGGGCCGGACGCCAGGGTGGTCACGCTGATGGTGGACTCCGGTTTGAAGTACTTGAGCACCGATGTGTTCAAGCGGCGATAAAACGCGGCGATAAAACACGGTCCCGATCACAACTAATATTGCGTCAAATCTAAAATGACGGACAAATGGAAAAGGGGACTGACAAATTTATATCCAGCCACTTTGTTGCGCCCTGAGGGGCTTCTGTTTACGCCTTCGGCGAGTAGACCAATCTGCCTGGTAATGTTGTCAAATCGACAGTTATATATTATAATTGATCCATGTATGGAAGAAAATTTGAAAATAGTTTGGATAATATGCCTTTAAAGCGCTCAAGCAAAGTCTGTAAAAGTTTGGGCCAGGAACGAAGAGGAGGGCAAATGGAATTAACCATAAACATTGCCAAAGATGAGGAATTATTCACAAGAGACGTATTCGGTCTATACCTGGCGAAGAAGGCCTTTATGAAAAAGCTGATTGAAATAGAAATGGCGGAAAAACTGGCTTCTCACAGTATGTTAGAAGAGGAAACCATCGAAGAGTTATCGGACCTGGTCAAAGAGAGTATGTATAAAAAAATAAAGTCCTTATAAAATGCACAGCTTTATTTTAGACACGAATATCATATTCTCTTCATTGTTAAAAGACTCATCTGCCAGGAAAATTATCCTGTCCGATATTTTTGAATTATTTGCACCTGAGTTTTTGTTTGCGGAGATCAATAAATATAAAAGGAAAATATTAGGAAAAACAGGGCTAGGAAAAAATAATTTCGAATTTTTACTCCTACTTTTGCAATCGCATGTGTCAGTGATCTCCTTTAAAGAGTTTTCCGGGTTTTTAGATGAAGCTGAGGAGCTAATGAAGAATATTGATTTGAAAGATGCTCCATTCATTGCATTGGCTCTTAAGTTGAAAATTCCTATATGGAGTAATGATCTGCATTTCAAAAAACAAAATAGAATACTTTCATACACGACAGATGAAATCATTTCAAGTTTTATAGGGCGGTCACAATAAAAAGAAGTCTTTCCGTTCTTCCTCGCTTTGTCTCAACTTCTCATCCGTTCATATCTCATCTGCACCTTTCCAGCCCCTCTTTGGCAAATTTCGTACGGGGATGATCTTTTCCATAGAATTTATTCCAAATGGCATAGGCTTTTTCAATATAAGGTCTGGCTTTGTCCTTTTGCTCCATGTGAAAATAGGCCCCTCCCAGGTTAATTAATTCCCTGGCCACATCCGGATGCTCTTGGCCATACACCGCCTCATCGATGGCCAGGGCTTGCTCATAATATTCAATGGACTTACCATAGTCAACAAGATCATAATACGCCAAACCCAGGTTATTCAAAGATGTGGCTACATATGGATGCTGTTCGCCATAGGCCTTTTTAAAGACGGCCAGCGCCTTTTCGTAATATTTAATGGCCTTCTTGGGTTTGCCAATCTTTCTCCATGCTTCTCCCAGGTTATTCAAAGATGTGGCCACATGCGGATGCTGCTTGCCGTAGACTTTTTCCCAGATGCCCAGCGCTTGCTTATAATATTCAATGGCTTTTCGCTGATCTCCCAGGTTATCATATGCCGAACCTAAACTAGTTAAGACAACGGCCACATCCGGATGCTCTTTTCCATAAATGGCCTCATCAATGGCCAATGCGTTCTCAAAATATTCAATGGCCTTTTCCTGGTCGCCCAGTTTATCATACGCCGCCCCCAGGTTATTTAATCCTATGGCTACCCGCGGATGCGGTTCTCTATATATTTTTTTCCAGATAGCCAACGCTTGCTCACAATAAGAAATGGTTTTCTTTTGTTCGCCCAGTGCTCCCCATGCCTTTCCCAGATTATTCAAGTAAATGGCCACATCCGGATGCTCTTTTCCATACGTGGCCTCATTTATAGCCAACGCCTGCTCATAATATTCAATGGCTTTTCCAGGGTGACCGCAGTCATCATAAGCTAAACCTAGGTTATTCAAATCAATAGCCACGTTGGGATGTTCTTTGCCAAAAACCTCCTCATCGATGGTCAGCGCCCGCGCATGGCATTTAATGGCTATTCTATGGCTGCCCAGGCCATAGTAAGTTGATCCCAAGTTATTCAATAATAATGCATCATGTTCCGTGGCTAAAGCCTGTTTTTTCTCTTTTAATATCCATTCCCCTACCCGCACCGCCTCCCGGAACGCCAATCGTTCTTGTAAATATTTAACTAATAGCCCCCCTTGTCGAGACGCCACTCCCTCTTCCCCACAATCCAGCGCATGATATATCCACTCTTCAATGGTAACGGGATCATAGTCTCTTACAGGAATCCCCTCACAAATTCCTTTGTAATACTCAAACGCCGCCCGGTGGCAGTCCTGCAATTCTACCAGTCTCCCTCTTAATTCTTCCCTCAGCAGCGGCGTGACCGCATAACTCAACCACGCTTCGTCATGCTCCACCAACCCCCTATTAACACCTTTCTTTAACAAATCCTTCCATTCCACAAAACCGCCCGTCTCTCCCAGCGCCTGAACCCCTTCCATTAAAACCGGCCGGCGATAAATGCTGAATCGGCGCAAAAACTTCTCGAAAGCTTCCCCGCCTAATCGCAATAACTCACGGATCACATGTTTCTGTATGAATTCTTCGGTCTTATCCCTTACTGCTTCCAGCAGTTTTACCGCTTCCACCCCCGGCGCATCTTCCACAACCTTGTCCAACAACTCCATTAGGCGCGGGTTGCCGTGTCCGGCTTCCAGCAATTGCCGGGAAACCTCCGCGTCCGGGTAATTGTCTATATAAACCAACTCCCTGCCTTTCTTCCGCTGCTCCGCCGGTTGAAAACCGGTTAAATGCACCGGCTCCAATCGATCGCTTACCAGGTCGGTCTCCCGGTGCGACAGACTAAACCCGTACCGGCTGGTGATAATCAATTGCGTCATTTTCCCACCCAACGGCAGGTAATCCAGTAGTACTAACATCAACTGCGCCGTTTCCGGCAACAACGGCCCCGGGTCCCCTTTCTCATAACCCTCCAGGTTTTGCTCAAAATCATCCAGCACGATTAAATAATTTTTCTCTTTAAAGGAAGACGCACAGAGTTCCGCCAACTTATCCTTCATTTCCAATTTGGCAGCCAGTATTTCCTTTCCCTTAGCATCCCCAGACACAATAAAGGCATCTTTTAACGCCGTTTCCATGGAAATGGCATTCAATTTCCCATGCACAATAACCATGTGATAGTCTTTAACACGTTCGCAGATTTTACCGGCCAGGCAGCTTTTCCCCAACCCGCCGGTTCCCAGCAGCAGCACCCCGTATTTATCATGGTTTTGTTTCAATGCCCGCAAACTCCGCTGCAGTTGTCGCCGCCGCCCCACGAAACCTTCATCCAACACCTTCACCTGGCTGCGTTTGAGATAGGTATATGTCATGCGCCGCAGTTTCGGTTTTTTCGCCTGTCCCGGTTTAACAAAACCAACCGCCGGGGATTCATCACAGAACAACCGCAGCAGCAGCCAGGCCGGGAATTGCAGCGAAGGGAATTGGGTCAGCAATTCACACCGAGCCCGCTGCACAGCTTCCAGCACGGATTTGCCCCGGCTTAATTCATGGTAGATCACATTGGCGGCAATGATGGCTTCCCCGTCGTTAACTGAACGGCCCCAACCAAGCACCGCCGGTACTTTAAACCCTTCCACCAGGGTCCGGGCAAATGAAACCGCCCCATCCGCATCCCGCGTCTCACCAGTACGACAGCCGGATAAAAACACCAGCCGCGGCGGGTTCTCTATCAGCGCTTCATTCCACAACTGCGGCGCATCGACATCCTGGTGGAACCCCATCTCATCTTCCATGATGAAATAAGGTTGCCCGGTCTCATCGATATTGGCGTGGCCCGATAAGTGAACCACATCATATTTTTCAAGCTCCAACATCCGGCGCAGACCTTCCAGGCTGCCGGAATCTTCCACCTCCATATCGATGGCCAGATTTTCCGTCACTTTGAAAATGGTTTCCTCTTCCAGTTCGAAATCCAGTTCCGGTTCCACATCCAGGGCGGAGCAGGCCATAAAGAGTAATTTCAAGGGCCGGTCCGCCGGTTGAGCCGCCTGACCCGCGCCGCGCCCGGACACGCATCGCACCAGGTGCAGATCCGTCGGTGCCAGGAATTTTTCCCCTTGCGCCAGGCATTCGAAAGGCCAATCCGCCGATTCTTTACACGTGCATATATAAAGCACGGGTATTTCGTTCCGTCTGGCGGCTTCCGTCAGGGCAGTGGCCAGGCAGCGGCAGTCGCCGTCCATGAAGCGGTACAGTTTCGCCCCTACTTCCAGGGCACGCCTGGCTTCATGCCAGGACGTTAAGTCCTCCGGCTTCACCGGCAGCGATTGTTGGAAAGTTTGCCGCGTTCCTTTTTCAATGTCCAGCCAGGTGATACGGAATTGCTCCGCTTTATCCGCCGGTTCGACCGTAATTTTGTAAGATAGCGCTTGCGCCATTGATTTCTCCCATGTCCATGCGGAACTTTATTTAAGAAGATAACCTTATATCATTGGGAAAAGATATTGTCAAGAAAAGACTGCCCAGGAATTACACTAATTAACACGAATGAGAATAAAGCACGAAATCCGAAAGCCGGCGCCGCGGCCAATGCCCCCTTTTCCCTCCTGCTGCTGTTAATGAAACAAGGCCCACAAAACCCCCGAAAAAAATCTCTCCCTGCATTGATGTTGGAATTTTTTGCTTTGAATTCGGAGCCCGGAGCTCCAATTCGGCGCTTTTTGCTCAGAATCAGTGCCCGAAGCTCTGATTCAGAGCTTTTTGCTCCGTTATCGGTCCTCGGAACTCCAAATCGGCGCTTTTACCTCCGAATCAGTGCTCAAAGCTTGAACGCCGGTGCTTTTTGCTCCGACATCGGAGCCCGGAACTCCAAATCGGCGTTTTTTGCTCCGTTATCGGTGCTCGGAGCCCCGATTTAGAGCTTTTAGCTCCGAAATTTCGGGCCTAAAAACACCGATTCAGTGCTTTTTGCACCGATACCGGTGCTTAGAGCATCAATATCGGAATTTTTTTTTAAAATGATGAAGCTTTGAGCACTGTTTCGCAGTTCGAAGCCCCAATTCAGAGCTTTCAGCGCCAAATCAGAGCTTGGGGCTCCGATTTCAGAACTTTTAGCGCTGAATCAGAGCCCGCAGCCCAGGCGGCCGGTATTTTTGGAGGAAAAGGGGCCAGGCAGATTTTCATCTTTTGTATTGACAATTTAAAACAATTTTAGTAATATACAAACCTTAGACCTTGCGGTGCAATCCGAAATGTATCTAAGGGTAAAATATTAATGTGTAAAAGGGATTAAAATTAAAAAAAAGGAGAAGTGACTATGAAAAAAAAATCATTTGAAAAGAAACTAACCCTGTTAAAGGCGACAGTAGCTAACCTTAGCGATTTGGAGTTGAATCAGGTAAAAGGTGGGTATCCTTCAGCAAGATGCGGGACTGGCGATGAATGTACCTACAGTTGCACTGGTGGTCCTGCATCCAGGTATACTAACTGCGTGACACAATGTTGCACTGCGGTAGAGTGCTATTAGGTTAAATGCTGTGAACCAAAAGAAAGCTGTGGCGAAGGTATAAACAAGTCATGACGCTTTCGGGAACCGGATGGCTTTTATGAGCGTCCGGTTCCTAAATTTGGGAGGGAACGGGGAGAGGCAAATTTTCACCCTCAGTAAAAAACCGGCTATTTATCCTGGCCAAATTACTCAGAAAATTTCAAAACATATTGACTTAATATGAAGTCTCTGTTAAATTTCTAAGCTGATAAACAATATTCCGTAAGGGATATCAAATAAGGATGTGAATATGGACAAAGTAATTGGAATTAGACGAGAAGACAAAAATCAATGGGAACGTAGGGTACCCCTTACTCCCACGGATGTCAAAGAATTAAAGGAAAAGTTCGGCGTTAAAACCGTTATTCAACCTTCAAAGATACGGGTATTTAAAGACGAAGAATTTGCAGAGGCTGGGGCCGAAGTGAATGAAGACCTGGGCCAGGCCAGCGTTATTCTGGCGGTCAAGGAAATTCCGTCTCACCTTTTCCAGGAAGGAAAAACCTATGTGTTCTTTTCCCATACCGTCAAAGGACAGCACTACAATATGCCGATGCTCAAACGAATGATGGAATTGAAATGCAACCTCATTGATTACGAACGGGTGGTGAATGAAAAAAATCAACGCCTGATTTTTTTCGGCCGATATGCCGGCCTGGCCGGGATGGTCGATACCCTCCATGCGTTCGGCGAAAAACTTAAACTCCAGGGCCATGATACTCCC
The DNA here is from genome assembly GCA_026393835.1 of Candidatus Aminicenantota bacterium. GTDB lineage: Bacteria > Acidobacteriota > Aminicenantia > UBA2199 > UBA2199 > JAKAGC01. The sequence goes on from JAPKZK010000091.1 coordinate 32,938, forward strand.
CTTGAAAAAATAAAATATGCCCATGAATACGGGTCCCTGGAAGAAGCAAAAGAGGATATCCGCAAGATCGGCAATGAAATCGATGAGAACGGTTTCGACCCGGAATTGGCGCCGTTGGTATTCGGGTTTGCCGGGTACGGGAACGTCTCCAGGGGCGCGCAGGAAATCTTCGATCTCCTGCCCCATAAGATAATTTCAGCCAACATTTTAAACGAAATGTATGAAAATTTTTCAGGGGATAACTTCAACTTCTATAAGTTAATATTTAGCGAAGATGACATGGTAAAGCCCATAACAGGTCAATTCGAGCTGCAGGATTACTATCGCCACCCGGAGAAATACGTATCTCAATTCGAGAACTACCTCCCCTACCTGAATGTCCTGGTTAACGGCATCTACTGGACCGAAGCTTACCCACGGTTGGTGACAAAGGCATACCTCAAAAATGAGACTGTATTGAAATCAAATCTCCCTTTGAAAGTGGTCGGCGATATTAGCTGCGATATCGACGGCTCCATCGAAATTACCTACAAAGCCACCAAACCGGACAACCCTACCTTTACCTATTTCGCCCAGGACGACCGGTTCGAAGATGGCACGCAGCGGAACGGCGTCACGGTGATGGCCGTGGATAACCTGCCCTGCGAATTTTCCAGGGAAGCGTCCATGGAATTTTCCGTGGTTTTGAAACACTTTGTCAGGGATATGGTAGCAGCGGATTTTAACGGCAAGTTTGAGGATGTAAAACTGCCGTTTCCATTGAAAACTGCCATGATTTTGCACAAAGGTACTCTAACAAACGATTATTCGTACATGAATGAATTTATAAAATAGGAGGTTTTATGAAGAATAACAAAATTTTGATACTGGGCGCCGGCCTGGTCAGCAAACCCGGCGTTACCTATTTATTAGAGAATAAGAATCTGAAAGTTACGGTTGCTTCCAGGACTGTAAGCAAAGCTGAAGCGCTGGTGAAAGGTTTCGATAACGGGATCGCCCGCCAGGTGGACGTGGAAAACGCGGAAGAACTGGAAAAATTGGTCAAGGAAAACGATATTATGATCAGTTTGCTCCCCTGGGTTCATCACCTGAAGGTGGCGGACTTATGCATTAAGAACAATAAGCATATGGCCACCACCTCGTATGTGAGCGAGGGTATGAGAAAACTGGATGCAGACGCGAAGAGCAAAGGGTTATTGTTCTTAAATGAAATGGGCGTCGATCCGGGAATCGATCATATGTCTGCGATGAAAATCATCGATGAGGTTTACCACGAGGGAGGCAAAGTCATTCATTTTTATTCTTACTGCGGCGGGTTACCAGCGCCGAAAGATAATGACAATCCTTATGGGTATAAATTTTCCTGGAGTCCCAAAGGCGTCGTCCTGGCGTCGAGAAATTCGGCCCGTTTCCTGGAAAATGGGAAAGTCGTGGAAATAGAAGGTAAGAACTTGTTCTTGAATAAACGGATCGAAGAAGTCGAAGGCCTGGGTTCTTTGGAAGTATATCCCAATCGGGATTCTATCCCCTATAAGGAGCTTTATGGTTTAAAAGATGCGGAAACCGTCATGAGGGGTACTTACAGGTATATCGGGTGGTGCGATACGTTAAAAAAGATCGTGGACCTGGGCCTGGTGGATGATACCCCGCTGCCGAACTTAAAGGGAAAGACCTATAAGCAAATGATGGCAGACCTGGTGGGCGCGGTTGAGAAAGATGATGTAATGGCAAAAGCCGCACAAAAAGTCGGTTTAACAAAGGATTCGGAAGTGATGGGACGGCTGGAGTGGCTGGGGCTTTTCAGCGATGAGAAGATCCCGGATTTCGACAATCGCCTGGATATCCTGGGCCAGCGCATGCAAGACAAATTGTATTATAAAGATGGCGAAGTCGATATGCTGCTGCTGCGTCATAAATTCGTAGTCGAGAACAAGGATGGCTCCAGGGATTTTATTACGTCCACCATGATCGACTACGGCATCCCGCACGGCGATTCTTCCATGGCCCGGACGGTCAGCCTGCCCCTGGCTATCGGTGTGAATATGATGGCTGAAGGCAAAATCAACCTGACGGGTGTGCAAATCCCCACCATAAAAGAAATTTATGAACCGGTCCTCCATGAATTGGCGCGGTTGAACATAAAAATGGTTGAGAAACGAGTGCCTTTAAAATAGTGGAAGAAGAAAGAATTTCCATCGGGCCACGCGGCGAGCGCGCCGCGGCCCGATACCTTGAGAAACACGGTTACGAAATCCTGGAAAGAAATTTCCGGGTCCTGGGCAGCGAAGTGGACTTGATTGCCCAAAAGGATGAGACCCTCTGTTTCGTGGAAGTAAAAACCCGCGGCACGGATGATTACGGCTTGCCGGAGGAATTCGTGGATGAACGGAAGCGCCGGAAAATCATCCGCGCCGCAAAGGTTTATACGGGGACGAAGAAGTACGAAGATTTTTTTGTGAGATTCGATATTGTCTCGGTTCTTCGGAAAGGCGGCGTCGTTGAGATCAACCATATCACCCACGCTTTCCAGAATGATTAGCCGGGTGCAATATTTAAATGGGAAAACGACTATATCGAATTATCCAGTCCAATCCTCCACCAGGAGGTCTTGCACTCTTTCGAACTCTTTTGTATTATGAGTGACTAATGTTGCTCCATGAGAAAGTGCTGTCGCTGCAATGATAATGTCATTAGGGCCGATTATTTTCCCTATTTTTTCTAAACCTGCCCTGATTTTTGCATAGGCCATTATTTCCTTATCGCCAAAGGGGACAATTTCAAAAGGGGAAAGAAATTTGTCCAGAGCAGATAACACTTTGTTTTTCTTCTGGCTTTTTAAAGCTCCATAATACAACTCTGCTTTTACCATGGAAGGAATCGCGATATCCGATGGAGAAAGTTTTTCCATTCTTTCCTGGATTTGGGGGAATGTACTTTTCAAGGCATAGATGCAAATATTGGTGTCAAGGAAATATTTCATAACTCTTCCCTAATGGATTCGTATGAGAATGGAATTTCAGGGGGTTCATGAAGATCATCTTCATCCAATGCGCCGAACAGAGAAAAATAATTCTCAGGCCATTCTTGCTTTAAACTGCGATAAATGCGGTCTTTTATCCATTCTGTAACAGAAGTATGGCTTCTAGCGGCGGTACTCTCCAGCATTTTTATAGTACTGGCATCCAGTTGAATACTAATTTGACTCATCTTTAAATTTCCTCCTGGGAATATATTACCTCACCCTGTGTTTTTTTTCAACCGGTATTTTTTCGGTCCCCCCATTCTTTCTTTTTTTGCCCGTGTCCGTCCGCGTTCGTCGCGTAACTGTGGCAACTTTATTTTTATGCTGGCTATTGCATGCGGGAGAAAAAAATCATATCATATACGATGACAAAAAAATGGTGTTGGCTTTTGATGGTATCCCTGCTGGTTGCATCGGCGCCGGCGGCGGCGGCGGCGGATAACCCCGGCGACCCCGGGAACGCCGGAGATAAAACCACGAAAACCATTTCCCTGGCCATGGTTATCCCGGGGATTCAACAGATCAAAAATAGGCAGTCTTTCAAAGGTTCTCTTTTCCTGGCGGCTTTTGTGGGTTCCGCCGCGGCCGCCTTTTATTATAACAAAAAAGGAAACGATTGGTACGCCAAATACCTGGCTTCTACCAATGTCGAGCAGATTCTCCTGTTCCGGAAAAACACGGAAACAACCCTAAAAAAGCGAAACCTCTTCCTGGTAAGTGTTTTTTCCGTGTGGCTGCTGCATATCATGGACCTGAAATTTTTTAAGCCGGGGAAAAGCGGCGTTAAAAGCAATGTGGGTAAAAATGAAATCGATATCGGCGTTTATTATTCTTTTTAGTATTATTATCCCGGCAATAATGACTTCTTGCAAGGATATTGCCTTTAACAATCCGCTGGACCCCAATGCGTCGAAGGAGGTATTAAAGATCATCCGGGTGATAGAGACGCCATTGGGTGGACGCGGCGACGCGATGTTCGACGGCGAAAAAATTTGGAAAATCAGTCTTTACGGTGATCTAAGCGCCATCGATCGCGAGTCCGGCGCGATTATCCGGTCTTTTTCCATTGAACCCGGCGCCGGGGTCGGTTTTTTCAGGGATGTTATCTATTCCTGCAATGGCCAGGGGGAGAATATTCTTTATACGGTGGACCCGTTGTCCGGCGATATCCTGGACCGCATTTCCACGCGGGATATTTATCCGGGATATCTGGCTGCTTCTGTCGCGGATGACCGCTTGATTATCTATGATGTCCGGTCCGCGGGGATTTTCAGTTATGACCCGGAAACCGGCGGCGCCCTTCGCTTATTTGCGGCGTCAGGCATGTCTGTCGGCGGCATCGAAGTTTACAAGGGCGGATTACTGGTTACGGATATGAATACCGACGCTATTTATTTGTTTGCCATGAACGGCTCCGTGATAAATGTGTTCCTGTCGCCCGCCCCGGGTATCGGCGGCGTGGCCGTGGACAACAGCGATTATATTTATCTTTTCATGATGGATGGAAAAATTTATAAAGTTTCTCTTCCTTAACTTGCTCCCGGTATTCATGGCGCTTTCGCTGGGTGCGGCGGACTCCCTGGACTTCAAAGGCGACTACTTTCTCTTCAGCGATGATAAAAATTATATTTTCGGCGGCGGGAACATTTTGTTAAAGACCGGGAAGTTGTCGGTGAAAGCGGATGTACTTTATATGAATGTAACGGAGTTCATCGGCGTCCTCTACGGCGCGGTGCGGGTAACAACGGATGAGGGTAAAAAGGAGAAAAAAGAGGAGCAATACGACGCGGTGTTTTTTAAGGGCCTGCCGCCCCAGTGGTTGATGGTCTCCTACGGCCGGGAAATGTCCGCTAAAGGCGAACAAACGCTCATACCGCTTTATTTGAATTTTGAAAAGAAAACCCCGGAAACGTTGAAGGATTCCGCGCTTTATTTTGAGTTCAGGGAGTTTCGCATCGATAAGAATAAAAAAATCCGGGCCAAAATCGTTATTCCTTACATGATGGGCCTGCCCACGGTGCCGCTGAAAAAGTTTACCGTGAACCGCGGGGAGTGGGCGGAAAAAACCATGCTGGCGTTTAATAATATTAATTATTCCGGCCTGGATGGGTTGTCCCTGGCTTTCCTGTTACGCATGAGGCAAAAATGGATCAAAGGGGATTACGATATTAAATTGTATGAACGGCAGTTGCTTAAATTGGACGGCGCCAAACGGGGCGTGCTGTTTTCAGGTAAAAGCATGCTCTTTATCAATAAAAAGGAATTCCTGGACACTACCACCCTGTTGAATTCCGGGGATCGGTCCTTTAACCTGCGCCTGAACCTGCGCAAGGATTTTAAAATCTTCAGTTACGCACTCTCCCAGAACATCAGCGGCCGGGAAAATCAACCCACTTTCCTGGAATTGTCATCGGATGTAACCATCACAAAACTGAAAATAATGATGCCCACGTTCAATTTTACCCATGACCTCAAGCGAAGCTATTCTTACCGCATGTCCACGCCGTTGACCCTGTGGAAAAAATTGAACTTGAACGTCAGTTGGCAGCGGAAAATTCTCAAGGAAAATTACCGGGCGGATACCTCGGATTTTGCCACATCCTTGAATTTTAATTCGTCGTTGTTTATGCTGTCTTCCAATTACAATTTTTCCAGGAACCTGGTGGAGGCTACCACCCGGAAGAACTTCGCCGTCAATCTCAACTTGAAACCGCTGCTGTTCCTGGAGGATAATGTCTCCATAAACCTTTCTACCTTTTACATGTTTTCCGCGCTGCCTTTGGGCAACCAGGTGCAGGAACGGACGTCGCCGGGGGTGAATGTAAGGATCGATTCGGTGGGTATTGCCATACCACTGGGGTTTGAGCTGCTGCCTTCCTTTACTTTTAATCATTTGTGGGATGATCTCCAGGAAAATTTCACGGATTTTAATTACGCCTTCGCACTGCAAAAAAGGATCGGGGTATTTAAAGGCTCTGTGGCCTACACCCTGGCTTCGCGTTACCGGGCCAAGAATTTCTGGATCGAGGGCAATAACCGGCAAAATATTAACCTGGATTTCGAGCTAAAAAATGAGGCGGATTATTCTTTACTGCTGCGTTTTTATTTCAATAACAGCCTGGCGCTGGAGAATATATCCTTTACCGGGAAGGTGAATCTTCCTTTCGATCTGTCTTTATCGTCTTTCTTGCTTTACTACAGTATGGAGGAGAAATTCCAGACCGTGGAAGTGTTTATCGAAAAAGTGTTTAAGAATAAAATAAGGCTCCAGGGAGGTTACTCATTAGCGTTAAAACGGTTTTTCGTAAAGTTCTTGACCATGTGATTTTTGCCACCAGGGCACCAAGGCACCAAGGTTTTTTTTACAATAAACCCCTTGGTGTACCTTTGTGCCTTGGCGCCTTGGTGGCCGTTTTGTTGTGTTTCTCCGCTGCCGGGTGCGGCGTAAAGGCGGAATATTTGCCGCAGGTGAGTTACCCATATGTGGCGGAGATGGACTTTTTAAAGGACGTAAAAAATATAAATGGCAAGGCAAAGAAAAAGCAGTTTAAAGACGACCGGGTTACGGCCCCTTTTTATTTCCTGTTGAAAGTAAAAGAAATCGAAAACAGTGGGACTATTACGGTGCGTTTTTATGAGACCGTTGAAACGGGGCAGGCAGGCGATGCAGCGAAACCCGAAGGGATAATGGGGCGCCAGGTGCAGGAGAGGGTGTTTCAATTCGGGCAGCCGGGGAAGTATTATGAATATATTATTTTTTTTGACCGGGTAGAGGGTTTCAGTCCGGGGAAGTACCGGTACGGCGTCTTTTATAATGACAAATTGATTTATGAGAATTACCTGGATGTAAATCCGTCTAATTAAAAGATTTTGGCCCACAGATTACATGTTACGGCGATTGACACAGATTTTTGAAGTAGGTTAGCGGGGCGGGGGAAATTCCTCATTAAATTATTGGATTTCCGGACCAGTAAAAAAAGAACCGGTGGAAACATCAGTCAAAATTTATGCCCCTACCTAGACCCTATCCGAAAAGGTATGCACGGGGCGTAATTTGGTAGGGAACAGGCATTGCCTGTTCCTCAAATGCCCCGTTGGAATAGGCAATGCCTGTTCGCGACGATCTACAATAGTAAATATCAAAATCTCCATGACTTTTCGGATAGGCTCTACCTATGTGCATTTATTCCATTACGATTCCTTACCGGGGCGGCAGGATGCCCGGATAACAATGGCCAAAGGTAGGAAAATGGCGTTGATTTTGAAGGAAATAGCACCCAGAACAAAGAAAATAGGACAGGGAATGCTGCTTTTGATCATTTATCTTATGAAAATACTATTGAA
>JAPKZK010000086.1 GCA_026393835.1 Candidatus Aminicenantota bacterium
GATTAACGGTTCCCATTTCCCATTAAACGCCATCTCTTTCATCAAGTCTTCATATTTGCTCAAATCGATGGCAAATAAACCGGTTTCCTCGTAGGTTTCTTTGATATAATCGTAGTACAGGTGTTTGATGGCTTCATTGGGAATTTTAAGGATTGCTTTTTTTTCTTCATCGATGCCGGTAATGGTTAAAAGGCCGAAATAGTACAACAGGGAAATAAAATTTTCCGGGCTGGCCAGTTTATGGACAGGGAAACGGTCGACGATAGTGGAATGAATGGAATTGTCTTCTATAATTTGCCGGAGTTTGGAAAAATTGCCGTTGGTCTGACCGGCGCCGGCGCTGGCGCTTTTTTTGTCGATGACTATCAAATGGCGCAATTTATCATAATCGATCCTGGCATTATAGTCGATAAGACTCCCGGGCAATTGGGAATCGATCATATATTCCTTGAGGAAGTATAATATATGAACGGTGTTAAATACTTCATTGGAGGCATAGAGGGAAAACCGGTAATGGTTATACCATTGACTCATAATTTCCATCAGTTCCGGGGTGGAATGGCGGATTTTCCCGGTTTGCCGGTAGTATTCGATCATGGTTTCCACTTCCGGTCGAGTGAATCCCATGATCTCGTTGATATCGGAATGGAGGGAAATATTCGTGGCGATATTAAACCCGGAGGTGACGTCATCCAGGGTTATGGGGGACACGCCGGTCATAAATAACCGGGAAATAGGGGCTTCGGTATCGGTAGTGCCGGCTTTAAGGACATTAAAAAATGCCCGGAAAAAGCCCCCACCGTGGGTTATTTTTTCAAATTCTTTTTCGCCGGCTTCGGATAGGATGGTATTGGCAAAGTTATCGTATTCGTCGATGATGACATATAATTTTTGTTTTTTTCGTAAGCAGTAATTTAAAAGAGTATCCATCACTTCTGAGGCGCTTTTTTTTGAATCGAATTCCGCTTTCGCTTCTTTGATGTCAATATCCAGGAATTCTTGATATTTCGACACAAAAAAATGAGCGGCATTTTTAATACGGGTCAGGAATGCGGCTTCCACCAGTGAGACCCCGGGGTTCACCATGGAAAAATTCAGTTTTAATACCATGTAGCTGTTTTTTTCCCTGGTGGGGTTCCGGTGGATATCGGAACCCATGAAAAAATAATCGAAGCGGTCTTTATAGTGGATATCATAGTAAGCTTCCATTATCCCCAGGAAGAGTGATTTCCCGAAACGACGGGGGCGAATGAGAAATAAAAAATCCCCTTTTTCTTCGATATCTCTTATAAACCGGGTTTTGTCCACGTAATAAAGATTTGTTTTCCTGAAATCATTGAAATCGGTTTTCCCATAAGGAATACGTTTTAATTGTTGTACTTCGTTCATAGCTCCATCTTAAATCAAAAAATCCCAATTGTCAACTGTTCGGCCATTAGGTCGGCAATTCTCATTTTGATCTATAAAATAGAAATTTTAATTTGGGCAGACACGGGGGCCTGCCCCTTTTAGAGATTTTTTTTATAAAAACCTCCCTGGTGTTTCTTTGTGCCTTTGTGCCCTGGCGGCTATTTTCAGGGCAGCAAAACTTCGGCGCCTCCACCGATTGAAAAATAGCTGTCGCCGGTATCGCTCAAATTTAAGCCCGCATCTACACTGGATATTTTTATTTTGTACTTTGTTCCCTGCGGATGATTCGCCGGTATGGTCCAGGTGTATTTCCCCGTTGCAGCCGGTGTGCTTGCAGAAACAACTGTTTTCAGTAATGTCCCCTTGTACAATTCGATCTTGATGTTGTCGATCCCCAGGGAACGCCACGTAATGTCAACACCCTGTTTCATTTTCCATTTTTCGCCCCCGTTGGGTGAAATCAAGGAAATGGAAGGTGTTGGTTTTATAGAAAACATCATGGATAAATCTTTCGCGATCACACCCGGATCGACGCAGGTAACTTTCACCTGGTAATCGCTCCCAAACGGCATTCTATCCGGTATCGTCCAATTGTAGGAATGGGAGGCAGCCGGAACGGAAGGCGCAATAACGGTAAAGGATTTTCCACCTTTGTAGAGTTCGATTTTGACCTTATCGATTTCGTAAGCCTCCCAGGAAATGGTACAGGCTGCGCCCATCTGCATAGTGGTTCCCTGGGGGGGTGCGGTTACTTTAACGCTTCGCGTTTTGATATCAAACCCGGTTTTCAGGTTATCGGGTTGAAATTGCATTGATCCGGCTGTGTCGTACGTTTTGCCGGTGGTACTGTTTATTAGTTTGAATTTGATTGTTTCTCCACCGGTATTCCCCAGGATGGTGGCGAAATAAGCCCCGCCGGTTTTAACCAGACTGAGGGACCTGCCGTCGTTTTCGCCTTTAGGGCCGATAGTGGCCAGGTAATATCCGGCGGTATTCACAACCTGGCCTTCAAAACAGACTTTCCCAACGGCCACCATGTTGTACTGGTTGCCTTTAATAACAGGCCAGGAAACAAACTGAGTCTCCTGTGCATTTATGGCGGCGCTCTTTTTACTGCGCTGATCGGGGAATACTACCACACCATACGGATAGACCAGCGTCCCGGGGGTGCTCATTAATATTGTATAGCCTTTATTAGGCTCCATGTCGGTCAAATCGCCGTACAGGGAGGAGCCTATTTTAATGACTGCCCTGTATTGGCTCTTGATCTGGCTTACCGGGGTCATTATCGAATCGATGGCATCTTCCAGCGGTTGCGCCAGTGAAGGCAGGTAAGCGGTCCAGTTCCAGCCGGTAATCAAAGACAGCGGCTGATTGAAGGGAATGGTCGAACCGTTCACGGTCACGACGCAGTCTTGATTGGTTTTGACTTTATACATGATTCCATTGGCAACGCCGGACATATCGGCGAGGTCGCCGATCCAATTGCCGCTGGAATAAATGGCGGCCTGGGACTGGCTCTTGACCTGTTCGATAACGCCGTTGAGACCGGCGAAAACCGAATTGAGGGAGGTATCGCCGGGCAGGACATTGAAGGATATCCAATTCCAGCCGTTAACCAATGCGATGTTCTGTCCCCTGGGGCCGAAATGAAGCGACAGCCCGTTATAGACATTATTGTCAATGAAATCCACGGTTTCACTGCCGTCCAGGGAAGGTCCTTAGGGCAGCGGCCACAATTTGAAATAGATGGTTTCGCCGGAAGTGGCATTGCTGCCGACAGTAAGGATGTAATTTCCATTGGCTTGCACAGTTGCGGCGCCCCGGCAATCGGGAGCTCCACCGGGTCCGAAAGCGGCGATCCAGTCCCCTACCGCTGCCGGGTTATTGCCATTATAGGCTTTTCCGTACACGATCATGTTGTATTGTAAATTTTCAATGGGCGTCCAGCCGGCCGGGTTGGAGAAGAGGAAATGGGCGGTAATGGTCATATTGGCGGTCACATTGGTAACGGTTAAGGGATTATCGGTGGTGGTAACAAAACCGCCGGTGCCAGTCCAGTTGACGAATTGATAACCGCTGTTGGGTACTGCTTCAACGGTTGAGCAATTCCCTCCATAATCGACTGTCTGAGTCGTAACCCCGGTCAAGTTTCCGCCGTTTCCGGCGGCAAAGTTCACTGTAGAGGGAAGATTAGTCCATGAAATTTTGGCTACAAAGCCATCAAAATCAGCCCCATTAAAGGTCAAGTCCGGCCCGACAGTAACCGGGAAAGAGGTTTCTGTGGATTCAGTATCCCCTCCCACATAGACGCAGCCGGAGCCATCCACCGCGATGCTTGTGCCATAATCTCTATTTGAACCCCCGATATAGCCGCAATAATCGAGCCCGGTTCCGTCGGCCTTGACTCTGGTCACAAAGGCATCATTATAACCCCCATTGTAAGTTAGATCGGGTCCGACCGTTACCGGAAAATCGGTTTCGGTGGAAGTCGTATACCCGGTTATGTAGGCGCAGACATTGGCATCGACCGCGATTCTCCAGCCCTCCTCCTCCCCTGAACCGCCGATATAACCGCAGTATACCAGGCTGACGCCATCGGCCTTGACCTTAGCCACAAAGGCATCTTTATTACCATTGTAGGTCAAATCCGGCCCGACTGTCACCGGGAAAGAGGTTTCGGAGGACCAGGTATACCCAGTTATATAGGCGCAGCCTGCTGCATCTATGGCGATTCCATTACTTGTATCCACATTCAAACCCCCGATATACCCGCAGTAATCGAGAGCGGTTCCATCGGCTTTGACTTTGGCCACAAAGGCGTCATAAAGACCCCCATTGTAGGTCAGGTCCGGCCCGACTGTCACCGGGAAAGAGATTTCTGTAGATTCAGTTCGCCCGATCAAATAGGCGTAGCCTAAGACGTCCACATCGATTCCATAGCCAATATCGTCTCCTGCCCCCCCAATATACCCGCAAAACTCCAGTCCGGTTCCATCAATCTTGACTTTAGCCACAAAGGCATCACGGATTCCATTGAATGTCAGGCCCGGCCCGACAGTCACGGGGAACGTGGTTTCGGTGGAGTAAGTAAATCCGGTTATATAGGCGCAGCCCGAGGCGTCCACAGCGATTCCAAATCCATCTTCCCTGGCTACACCTCCAATATAGCCGCAATATTCGAGCGCCGTTCCACCGGTGTTGATTTTGGCCACAAAGACATCATATTCGCCCCCATTGTAGGTCAGGTCCGGCCCGATTGTCACCGGGAAAGTGGTTTCGGCTGAACCGGTATACCCAGTCACATAGGCGCAACCCGACGTATCCACGGAGATATCCCACCCACATTCTTTTGCCGATCCCCCGATATACCCGCAGTATACCAGGCCGGTTCCAGCGGCGTTGATTTTGGCCACAAAGACATCGCCATTACCATTGTAGGTCAAATCGGGCCCGACCGTTACCGGGAAATCGGTTTCGGTGGATTCAGTATACCCGGTTATGTATGCGCAGCCAGAGTTGTCCACATCAATATAATTGTAGAATTCCTCCAATGATCCCCCAACATATCCACAGTAAACGATGACCACAGGATCAAGGATCAATATCTGATTCTTATCGTATTTCCCTATTGAAAAACCATAGGTAACAACTGGTGTATCTTGCGTTTCTTTTCCATTTTCTACAGCATATTTCAACGAAACACTTTCGCGTTTACCGGCGAAATCCTGCCAGGCCACCGGCGTGTCATCGACAAAACCACCGACCTTGGTCTTCACTTCCAGTTGGCCCTGATTGTTTTCTTTGACACTATCGGCCCCCCGGTAAGCCAGCTTAATTTGAGAGGGGTCCGCCCCCGGATGCACCACGAACTCGTACTTCATCTTGTTGACCGTGCCGTAATAGACCAGGTCGATGCCGGGCCAGAGTTCACGGTAAAGGATTTTCGAGGCGGCCTGGAGACCTGTTTGCCAGTCTTTAGCCTTACCTTTAAAATAAGAGATAACCGTACCGCTCTTTTCGAGACATTCCGGTTTCACGTCTTTCCTGGCGCCGACAAAATCCAGCTTAACGACCCAGCGCGGCGAGGACAGGGCATAGGTCAATCCGGTCGCGGTAAAATAAACGCTTTTATCTTTTCCCTGGATATAAAAATAGACCTGCTTGTCCATCTGCCCCTTATTGGGGATGAAAGAGAGCGGCATTTTGCCGTAATCTTTGTCCATTTTTACTTTCGCCTGCCCGGCCTCGATTTGCGCAGCCTGGGGCAAATCGTTCCCCTGCTTCACCCGAGAATCGTAAGCTGAAACGGTAATAAATCCTACAATCAGAAACATAGTTATTAAATCCCATCTCTTCATAATTTAACCTCCAATGATTAATTTTTAAAAGTATTATAGAAAGGTTTCCGCTGTCTTTGAATTTCCTGTTGATTCCATCTTCTCCTTGTTAAACGCTTCTTTTTTCATTTTCTTCCTTTCTGATATGTATAGTAAATCTATCTGTGTAAAATGTCAAACATAATCCTCAGAAATATTAATTTTTTTAATGGGAGCGACTCCCCCAACCCAACATGCGTTTCACTGCCGGATGGAAAACCAACTGTCGCTGATGTCGTTGAGATTTACGCCGGTGTCCACACTGGATATTTTTATTTTGAACTTCGTTCCCAGCGCATGATTCGTCGGGAGAAACTGCGGAACATGCAAAGAAAAATAATATATCCCACGCGCCGCGCAGCTATACCCCGGTATTGGGGACAGCTTCAGCAGTGGTATTATATCCAGAAAGTTTTTACCGAATATCTGGCGATTATCTCATCCCGGGTAACTAAATAGGCAGTATCTCCCACACATCTTCAAGTAGATTTTTCTTGTATGTCCCTTTTTCCGCTCCGGGACTAAAGTCCCTTTTTTAAAAAAGGGACTTTAGTCCCATTGCCAAAACAACTACTTCGATTTATTATTAGGCATAGGATAAGGAGGAAACATGAAGAAGAAAATTTTTTGTTTTTTAATTATTATGGTAGTGCAATTATCAAATTTAGTTTTTGGCGCAATTTCTGCCGAGGAACGAGCGGCATTGATTGCATTGTACAATAGCACCAAAGGGGATAACTGGAACTATAACCAGGGCTGGAAGACCCCACCGCTGCATACCGATGGATTTGCTGTGCCGGGTACTGAAGGAGGTTGGTTCGGGATTACTGTTATGGGTGATTATGTGACTGGTATCGACCTGTCCTATAGATCACTCAACGGCGTCATTCCTTCGCAACTAAGTAATCTCACACGTTTAAAAATCCTTAACCTGGGTAACAACTCCCTGAGCGACCACATTCCTTTCGAATTAGGCAATCTCAGCAATTTGGAATATCTTTACCTGGACAACAACATACTGAGATTGTATATCCCCCGTGAATTAAGCAATCTTAGTAAGTTGCAATGCCTTGATTTGTCTTCCAATCAACTGATGTGGGGCATCCCTCCCGAATTGGGTGATCTTAGTCGGTTAGAATATCTTGATCTGTCTTCCAACCCCCTGCGCGAGAGTATCCCTATTCAATTAGGCAAACTCAGTAATTTGAGAGTTCTTTCCCTGCACGGCGCCCGACTAAGCGGGAGTATCCCTTCTCAATTAGGCGATCTCAGAAATTTAAATATTCTCTACTTGTACGAAAACGAACTGAGCGGCAACATTCCTCCTGAATTGGGAAATCTCATAAATTTAACAGAACTTGATCTGCATTGGAACCAACTAAACGGGATGATTCCTTCTCAATTAGGTAATCTCAGTAAGTTGACATCGATCGATCTACGTGCGAACCAACTAAACGGGAGTATTCCTTCTCAATTAGGTAATCTCAGTAATTTGACAATGCTTGACCTGTGGGACAACCGACTGAGCGGCTGTATCCCATCCGAATTAGGCAATCTCAGTAATTTGAAACGTCTTTACCTGGACGAAAACCAACTGAGTGGGAGTATCCCATTTGAATTAGGCAATCTCAGTAATTTGGAAGCGCTTCGCCTGCGTTACAACCGATTGAGCGGAGAAATCCCTTCAAGTTTTACAAATTTAACAAGCATAACCTATTTAGATATTGCCTATAACTGTCTTACTGCAACCGATATGAATCTTATCGCCTGGCTCAACAGTCATGACCGCGATTGGGAAGCCCATCAAGATCAGTGTGGCGGCTTACCGGAAAAATATCCGCCTTTCGGTTCTTTAGATACACCCGTGGAGGGTTCCACGGTTGCCGGAAGTATTGCCGTTACCGGTTGGGCGCTTGATGACGGGGGGCTGGCGAGTGTCAAGATATACCTTATCCAGGGAGACACGCAAACGTATATCGGCGATGCTTTATTGATCGAAGGGGCCAGACCGGATGTGGCTTCGGCTTACCCGGACTACCCCGGCAATACCAAAGCAGGATGGGGATATATGATGCTCACCAATTTCTTCCCCTACGGGGGGAACGGCGAATATTTAATTTCCGCTATTGCCACTGACCTGGTGGGCAAAACAACGATATTAGGACCAAAATTGATCTATGCAGATAATACCAATGCAGTCAAGCCTTTTGGCGCCATCGATACCCCCACACAGGGAGGTACTGCCATGGGACGCAGTTTTGTCAACTGGGGCTGGGTATTAACTCCGCAGCCCAACCGGATTCCCTGGGATGGTTCGACCATCAGCGTCTGGGTGGATGGCGTCAACAAAGGCCACCCGGTATACGATATCCATCGGGATGACATAGTCAAGCTCTTCCCCAATTATGCCAACAGCAGCAGCGCCGCCGGGTATTTCTACCTGGACACCACCAAATATCCCGATGGCGTCCACACCATTTTTTGGATTGCCGCGGACAACGGCGGCAACAGCGAAGGCATCGGCAGCAGATATTTTACCATTCAAAATAACGGGAGCGATATGGAGAAAGTAGGGGGCAGGGGGCAGGCGTCAGGGGTCAAGGAAAAACGTAGGGGCGAACCCCCGTGTTCGCCCATCAACGACCGGTTCGGCGCTGTGGATATTATAAAAGGATATGGAGAAGATGCCACCGCCATTCCACAGGCGGTCTATCCCGATGAGAACGGGATAATCGCCGTCGTCATCAAAGAACTGGAACGAGTGGAAATCCAATTAGGCGAAAACAATGCCGATATCCGGGGCTACTTAATAAGCAGCAATGGATTAAATAAATTACCCATCGGCTCCACCCTGGACGCCAAAAACGGGACATTTTCCTGGATTCCCGGCCCCGGGTTCATCGGTAATTATTCCCTTGTTTTTATTTTGACCGATGCCAATGGCCAGTCATTTAAAAAGTCCATTGAAATAAAGATCGAACCAAAGTTCATTGGAAAATAACAGCCGCTAATTTTATGCCTCCGGCAGCCAGGGAACCTTTTTGAAAAAAGGTTCCATGGACCCTCCAAAAACTTTTGCCTCACACCGGGAAAGCGGCATTTTATTTCGTGTTAATTTTTATAATTCGTGTAATTCGAGTAATTCGTACGCCTGTCTTTTGCTACCGTTACTTCTTGAAATACTCACGGATACCGAGGTGGTAGCTCTTCCCCTGGGGGTAATAAACGGCTTCGGTGGGATCAAAATAGAGGATATTGTTTTTTACCATATCCCGTAATAATTCTTTTAATTCACGGATTTCGATAGGCAGGACGCCAAAGTCCGTACCACTAACGATTCCTTTTTTATTAACCACTTCCAGTACCAGTTCCTTGTTTTTATCAAATTCGGTGTAATGGGCAATAATTCCTCTCATTTCCTTTTTATAGGCCGTTAAGATTTGATCGATGGATTGTTCGAAAAGTTTGCCTAAAATATTCTGGATTTCCCACATACTGCCGCCGACGGTATCCCAGATTTTTTCCGCATCGGCTTCAGTTAAAGTATAATCTTTTATTTTCGAATATTTTTCCAGGTTCAGCAGCCATTCCATGACATCTTCTTTTGCGAGGTAATCGACTTTGTAAAAGGTGGAACATTTTTTAAGCCTGGAGTCGATATACACGGTATTTAAAAAATACCCATCCGAAGAAGCGATGATGATATGCGCCAGGTGGGCTTGTTTGGTCATGGCCACAAAGAAATTGAACAACGCCGTGATTAATTGGCGTTCTTTGTCATTATCGAGATAAATTTTTTCCAGGGCCTGGAGTTCATCAATGATCAGGATAGGTTTAATGCCTTTGCGGGTAAGGTCCAGGAGTTCGGCTTCCATGACTTTAAAGGGATCGGCCCGTTTTTCCATGATTTTCTTTTCCACCGACGCATCGATTTTGAAAAAACCGATATTGATATTGGAGGCCCGGGATTCCTTTTTCTCCCCGGTATCCTCAACCTGGAAAAAGGTTTTGAGGAAATCTTCGTATACATTTGTGAAAGTCTTGCGCAGGTCCATGAATTTGATATCCACTTTTTGTTCCCGTTGGATTTGTTCCAGGAATTTGTAGAGCAGGGTAGTTTTGCCTGACGATTTAGGGCCGTGGATAAAAAGAATCGATTCGGGCCGTTCATTAAGGCAGCCCTTTAAAAAAGCCAGCTCTTTTTCCCGGTTGATAAAGGCGACATCTTTGCGGTAAGGTTCGTTCTTTTCTTTCATGGTAAGATTATAGCACGCAGGTTTTTTTTTATCAACTCCCGCCATTTAAATAAGCATTGCCAGGGGGATGCGAGACACTCTAAAATGGAAATACAGGTCATGCCGGAAAAAACATCAAAATCGGAGCTCGGAACGCCAAATCGGCGTTTTTAACACCGAATCAGTGTTCGAAGCTCCGATTCAGCGTTTTTTACTCCGTTATCGGTGTTCGGAACTCCGATTCGGCGCTTTTAACTCCAAATCGGCGTTCAAAGCTTGAACATCGGTGCTTTTAACTCCGACATCGGAGCCCGGAACGCCAAATCGGCGCTTTTGGCTCCGTTATCGGTGTTCGGAACGCCGATTCAGCGCTTTTAACTCCGAAATTTTGGGCCTAAAAATCCTGATTCGCAGCTTTTTGCACCGATACCGGAGTTCGGAGCGCTAAATCGGAGTTTTTTTTTAAAATAATGAAGCTTTGAACACTGATTCATAGGTAAAAGCCCCAATTCAGAGCTTTCAACGCCAAATCGGCGCTCACGGCTCCGAACTCGGAGCTTTGAACACCAAATCGGCGCTTTGAACGCCAAATCGGAGCCCGGGACGCCAATTCAGAGCTTTTAACGCCGAATCGGCGCCCAGGGCCCCGGCAGCCGGTATTTTTACTTAGGACCGGCGGAATTATTCTCCGTGTTGGAAGTTTGTTCCTTCTTTTCAGTAGAAGAAAATTGTTTTTTATAACGTTCGGCCAGGTCTTTCACAATTACATCGCAGCCAGGAACGCCCATTTTGGCCGCGGCCTTAGCCGTATTATAAAAAACCCGCGCCGAAGCATACGCTTCATCGAGAAGTAAATTTAAGGAATTTTCGCGATCGATCGTCATTTTTTGCTATTCTTCACCCTGGGAACCCCATTCTTAAGCCTGAAAAATATCTTCCCATAGCAGAAAACTATCTTCCCATTACTAAAAAATATCTTCCCATAGATATCCATATATCTTCCCATTAGTAAAAAATACCTTCCCATAATGGAAAAAGATCTTCCCATTACAGAAAGATATCTTCCCATTGGGTTGGGATAGCTAAAATGATCGAATGAACGGCAAAAAATCACCGAAAATCCGTATCATTGAATATTTTTACTACATCCCCCGTTCAAAAAATGGGGGGTTACCAGGGCTGAAATATATTGAAAACGACGGGTATGTATGTTATTATGCGACATCTTGATTTACAGAGATAAACAATGGAAATGAATAAGGATGTTGAGGATAAAGATGTTCAATTATGCCCGGAGTTAAGACCGATTTATGAATTGGAAATATTTTCAGGCAATGTCGTCGAGCGCGTAGAAAAGCTGGCATACACGAAATGTGATTTGGCCGTCGTTTTTTCTAAACCGCTTCATTTTGATGAAATTGAAAAACAGGTCAATCTGCCGTCGTCAGTTGAGCGCTGGGCAAACAAGGATTCCCATTATTCGATTGAGGCAGGTTATTATTGCCGTGCGTGCAAACACTCGATGGCGGGACCCGATTAGTAGAGGAAAAATCGTGGACAGACCTTAAGCCGGCGGCCATTGAACCGAAAGCAAAAAGGTAGTATAATAAATGATGCTCAGACAGCAATATAGAGAAATAAGCAAAATGAGAAGGAGTTAAATATGAGTTTAACGTTTAGGGGATTCAAGGGGGCGCTTTTAGTGGTGTTGGCCACATTAATTTTTGGCGGTTGCGCCCACATCCCGGACAGGGTGCAAGGCGTCCCCACAACCTCCCCCTCGGCCGAAGTTCCCTGGCCGCCGCCGTCCGCCGCCGCCCAAATACCCGTTCAGACATCGTCGCCCCCATTACCCGTCCAACAGGTTCGCCAGGAACACGCCGGGCTTTCCCTCGTGGATGTCGTGGATATCGCGCTCCGGAACAACCCGGCCACACACACGGCCTGGGAAGACGCGCGGGCAGCCGCGGCCAGGTACGCTTCTACCCGGGGTTCCTGGTTGCCTACCGTAACCCTCAACAGTTCATTGATCCATTCCAAAAATACCTCGCCGCAAGGTTCCACGGCGGGCCAGCCCCAGTCGCCCATAACAGAAACCATTACCACGGCCAACCTCACTTACCTGCTGCTGGATTTCGGCGGGCGCCCCGCGGTAGTAGAAGAATCACGCCAGGCCCTCCTGGCCGCAAATTGGAACCAAAATGCGGTTATCCAAAACATTATACTCCAGGTAGAAATCGCTTTTTTCAATAACGCGGGCGCTAAAGCCCTACTCGGGGCCAACCGGACCTCTCTCGCGGATGCCGAAGCAAACCTGGCCGCCGCGGAAGAGAGACGCCGCATGGGAATGGCCACCGGCGCCGACGTCCTGCAAACAAAGACGGCCTACTCTGAAACCCTGCTAGCCGTCCAGGACGCCGAAGGACGCGTCCGCAAAACCAAAGGCGCACTGGCCATCGCCATGGGCTACCCCGCCAATACCACGCTCGACCTTGAGACCGAAATCCCGGCGGTCCCCGACGTTACACTTACGCAAACCGTGGATGAACTCATTAACCGGGCCCTCATTGACCGGCCGGATTTACAAGCTTCCCGGTCCGTTACCCTGCAAGCCAGGGCCAGGGTAAAGGAAACACGGTCCAGGATGCTGCCCACCCTATCGGCGTCGGGCTCTGTCAGCCGGATATGGTCCGGTATAGCCCCTGGGCCCCAACGAACCCCGTACAGCCTGTCCCTACTCATGCAGATACCGCTCTTCGACGGCTTCTCGCGGCAATTCGATCTTATGCAGGCAAAAACCGCGGCCGACGCCGCCCTGGAAAGAACGCGCAGCGCCGAACAACAAACCACATACCAGGTCTTTTCCGCCCACAGCGATTTCCTCACCGCCGGCCAACGCGTGAAAACCACCAACGATCTCATGGACAGCGCCCGACAATCGGAAGAAGTCGCCCTGGGACGCTATAAAGAAGGCGTCGGGAGCATCCTTGACCTTCTTTCCGCGCAAAAATCCCTTGCCTCGGCAAGGGCCGAACAAATCAACTCCCAATTAAGCTGGTTCATCGCCCTGGCCCAATTGGCCCACGACGTGGGCATACTGGATCCACGCGGGGATAATCCCCTCGTACCCGTTACCCGGGGCTATTCTTCGGAGGTAAAACATCATGACAACAACCAGGAATCAAAATAAATCCTTTATCCACCCCTTCCTATCATGCGGGTTACTCGCCGCCGCATGCTTATTCATCCCGGGATGTAAAGGCCAGAAAGCCGCCCCGCCGCCGCCGACGCCGGTGACAGTGGACAGCGCCGCGATCCGGCCCCAACCCCTTTCCCTGAAAGTCGTGGGCGTCGTGGAACCCATGGAAACGGTTTCAATAAGAGCCCAGGTGGGCGGGGTTATCACCCAGGTCGGTTTTACGGAAGGACAGGATGTCCGCATGGGGCAACTCCTCCTGCGGATCGATCCCCGCCCCTTTCAAGCATCCCTAGATGCGGCCCGGGCCCAATTGGCCAGGGATAAAGCCCAGGCGGCCAACGCCGAAATCCAGGCCACACGTTATGCCGACCTGGTTAAAAAAGATTATGTAACCCGCGAGCAAGCCGACGCCGCCCGGACCCAGGCCGAAATGTTCAAAGCCACGGTTCAAGTCGATGAAGCCGCCGTGGAACAGGCCAGGTTGAACCTGGCGTATACATTCGTCACGGCCCCCATCTCCGGCCGCACCGGCGGCCTCCTGGTAAAACGTGGCAACGTGATCAAAGCCAACGACGCAGCGCTGGTGGTCATCAACCAGATGCACCCCATCCGGGTGAACTTTGCCATCCCCGCATCACAACTGCCCCTGGTACAAAAATATGCCGCCCAAAGCAAACTGGAAGTCCACGTGAAACCCGCACGTAATAACGACGGCCCGGAGATACAAGGGGAACTGTCTTTCCTTGACAACGCAGTAGACCCAGGCTCGGGCGCCGTGGACCTCAAGGCCGAATTTTCTAATAAAGAAGGCCTATTATGGCCGGGCCAATTCATGGACGCCGAATTAATTCTCACCGTGGAACCCAACGCCCTTACCGTGCCGGGTACGGCGGTCGTCACCGGGCAGGAAGGGACCTTTGCATACGTCATCGGACCGGGTAATAAGGCGGAAAAACGCCCCATCAGGGTCAACCGCGTACTGGACAATTTGGCGGTCATCGACGAAGGCCTGAAAGCGGGCGAAATCGTGGTGACCGACGGTCAAATGCGGCTGATGCCCGGGGCCACGGTGGAAATCAAATCCAACCCCACCGCAAAAGGGGGGCGCCCATGAGCATTTTTATCAAGCGGCCCGTAATGACGACCCTGGTCATGGTGGCCATTCTCGTTGCCGGGGTTCTCGGTTACCGGCTTCTTCCCGTGAGCGACCTGCCCACTGTTGATTTTCCGACCATCTCCGTATCGGCCAGCCTCCCCGGCGCCAGCCCGGAGACCATGGCCGCGGCCGTGGCAACGCCATTAGAGAAGCAATTCAGCACCATCGCCGGCATCGATAACATGACCAGCACCAGCAGCCTCGGCTCCACCCAAATCACCATCCAATTCAGCCTGGAACGAAATATCGATGCGGCGGCCCAGGACGTCCAGGCCGCCATCGCCGCGGTCTCCCGGCAACTTCCCCGCGATATGCCCACGCCGCCCTCTTACCAAAAAGTTAACCCCGCGGACCAACCCATCCTCTTTATCGCGCTAAAATCACCCGTACTCCCGCTTTACCAACTCAATGAATACGCCGAAACCATTATGGCCCAGCGCATGTCCATGGTCAGCGGCGTGGCGCAGGTCCAGGTCTACGGGTCGCAGAAATACGCCGTGCGCATCCAGCTTGATCCCAACGCCCTGGCCTCGCGGGGCATCGGCATCGATCAAGTATCGGGTGCAGTGGCCGCAAACAACGTCAATCTTCCCTCCGGCGCCCTGTGGGGCCGCGATAAAACCTTCACGGTCAAGGCCTCGGGCCAGCTTAACAACGCTGCACAATTCCGTCCCATCGTCGTGGCCTACCGCAGCGGGGCCCCCGTGCGCCTGCAAGACCTGGGCAACATCTTCGACAGCGTCCAGAACGACAAAGTGGCCGCCTGGTTCAACGACAGCCGCTGCCTCTTGTTGGCGGTCCAGCGCCAGCCGGGCACCAACACCGTCGAGGTTTCCGGCGCCATAAAAAAACTCCTACCCCGGTTCGAAAGCCAACTGCCGGCCTCCGCAAACATCAATATCCTGTTCGATAAAGCAGAACCCATCCAGGATTCGGTCAACGACGTAAAAATTACACTCATGATCACACTTTTCCTGGTCATCATGGTCATCTTCCTTTTCTTACGAAACGTTTCGGCGACCGTGATCCCCAGTCTTGCGCTGCCCATGTCCATCGTGGGCACTTTTGCCGTCATGCGGTTATTCGGGTTCAACCTGGATAACCTTTCGCTCATGGCCCTTACGTTGGCCGTCGGTTTCGTCGTGGATGACGCCATCGTCATGCTGGAAAACATATTCAGGCACATGGAGATGGGCAAAAAACCCTTTGCGGCCGCCCTGGACGGGTCAAAAGAAGTCGGGTTTACCATTATCTCCATGACCCTCTCATTGACCGCCGTATTCATCCCCATCCTCTTCATGGGCGGAATCATGGGGCGGTTGTTCCGGGAATTCGCGGTAACCATCATGGCGGCCATTTTGATCTCCGGTTTCGTTTCCCTATCGCTCACCCCCATGATGTGCAGTCGCTTTCTCAAACATGAACGGGAGGAAAAACATGGGCGCTTTTTCAATACCATCGAAGCTTTCTGGGTGAAAAGCCTGGGGGTGTATGAGAAAAGCCTGGATTGGGTGGTGCGGAGGAAACGGGCCGCACTTCTTTTTTCGCTCCTGGTGTTTGCCGCCACCGTGTTTCTTTTCATCATCGTGCCCAAAGGATTTATTCCCAGTGAAGATACAGGTTTTATGAACGGTACATCGGAAGGATCGGAAGGACTGTCATTCGAAGGCATGGTCAAACACCAGAAGGCCGTGGCCGACATCCTGGCAAAAGATCCCAACATTGCCAATTTCACATCCTCCGTAGGGGGAGGTGGGGGGGGGACCAGCAACACGGGCCGCATGTTCATCCGGTTGAAGCCCAGGGGTGAGCGGGAAATGACGGCCGACCAGGTAGTCAATTCTCTCAGGCCCAGGATGGCCCAAATACCGGGAATCCGGGTGTTCGTCATAAACCCGCCGGCCATCAACATTGGTGGGCGTTTCGCTTCGGGCATTTACCAGTTTACACTCCAGGCTTCGAACCTTAAACTGCTCTATGATTCCGCGCCGGCCCTGGAAGCCAAATTAAGGGCCAGCCCGCTGCTCAAGGATGTGAACAGCGATCTGCGCATCAGCAACCCCGAAGTAAACCTGGAGATCGATCGCGATCGCGCCGCTTCCCTGGGGATCACGGCCCAGGCCATTGAAGACGCCCTTTACTCCGCTTACGGGACCCGGCAGGTTTCTACCATCCTGGCCCCCAACAACCAATATTACGTCATCATGGAACTATTGCCCGAATACCGGCGCGACCCTTCGGCCCTGCCCCTCCTTTACATTCGTTCCAATACGGGGGTTCTCGTACCCCTTTCCGCGCTTGTCCGGATAGAAACCGGCGTTGGTCCACTGACCGTGAACCATTCCGGTCAACTTCCTTCAGTGACCATTTCCTTTAACCTGGGCGAAGGGGTCGCCCTCAGTGAAGCCGTGGACGAGGTGAACAAGGTCGCCCGTCAAACCCTTCCCGCTTCCATTGTAACGAATTTCTCCGGCGCGGCCCAGGCGTTCCGGTCTTCCCAGGGCAGCCTGGTGGGGCTCCTGGTCCTCGCCATACTGGTAATTTACATGATCCTGGGTATCTTGTACGAGAGTTTTGTGCATCCAATCACCATCCTTACGGGTCTCCCGTTTGCGGGATTCGGTGCCCTTGTCACGCTCCTCATTTTCCGGACGGACCTCAATATTTACAGTTTTGTGGGGCTTATCATGCTCATCGGGGTGGTTAAAAAGAATGCCATCATGATGATTGATTTCGCCCTCGATGCAAAAAAGGAAGGGCTCGATTCGCGGGCCGCCATCCTGAAAGCCAGCAGCGTTCGATTTAGGCCCATCATGATGACCACCATGGCGGCGCTGCTGGGAACGCTCCCCATCGCCCTGGGGTTGGGCGCCGGCTCGGAATCGCGTCGTCCCCTGGGTTTGTGCGTCGTCGGCGGCCTACTCTTCTCGCAGCTTATCACCCTGTATGTAACCCCGGTTTTCTACATCTACCTCGATCAACTGCAGGAAAGACTGGGAAAAATTTTCACCCTTCGTCGATCAACGAATGCCGTTTTAAGAAAATAAACAACAGGCAGAGATAAAGGAGACCGCATAAAAAAGAAAACGTTTCTAATTGTTTTGGTTTTTGTGTTTTTACAATTCACAGGATTTGTCCAGGGCGCCATCCCTGCATCCGAGCGTGCGGCATCATCCCTTCAAGTTTTACAAATTTTACAAGAATAATATATTAAGATATTGCCTATAACTGTTTTAATGCAACTGACACAAATCTTAGCGACTGGCTAAAAAGTTTATTGAAATAACAGGCGAACCAAAATTCAACGGCCCATAAAATTAGGCGGTGAATTCAGGTTTGGTCATAGGTTTGCATTGTAACGTTTTTTGAAGTATAATCTCAGTCTATTTAATTATGAACCCAATCATCTGGAGGTATTTAATATGAATCAATTGGAACAAAAATTACAAGAACTGGGACGCAAAGTAGTAGAGAACAATCTCTGGCGTCAGCGGCGGTGTTTTAACCTCATTCCCTCTGAAAACACCCCCTCCCTGCTGGTTAAACTCTGCGAGATCAGTGATCCCTCCGGTCGCTACGCCGAACATAAAACCGCCTTGAAAAAGGAACGGGAAGCGCTGGAAGGTACCGGGGCCATGAAGGGCGACCAGATTTACTACTACCAGGGCGTCCAATTTATCTATGAGGTGGAAGAACATTTAAAAGAAGAATTCGGAAAATACATCTCCGCCTCGGAAGTCGAACCCCGCACCATCAGCGGACAAATGGCCAACGAAGTGGTATTCAAAGCGGTAGTCAAATTCCTGGCCGCCGGTAAAGAAGGTTTCCCTAAACTTACGGAAACCGGCCGCATGGCCACGGTCATGAACAACAACCTCAACTACGGCGGGCACCTGAGCGCCCAACCTTTCGGCGCCTTATTTAATTTCGTGGAAGGGGAAGTGGTCAATTTCCCCCTGATGGCCAACAACCCGTACAAGGCCGACGCGAATAAAATGTTGGAACTGGCGGACCAACACCGGCCGCCGCTGTTTGTGTTCGGGAAAAGTATGTTCCTTCATCCTGAACCGGTGAAACAACTGCGAGAATTCATCGACAAAACCCCGGATTATCACCCGGTGGTCATGTACGACGCCGCCCATGTCATGGGCATCTTAGGCCCGCATTTCCAGGACCCGCTGGCCGAAGGCGCCGATGTAATAACCGGTTCTACCCACAAAACTTTCTTCGGTCCCCAACGGGGCATTATTGCCGGTAAAATGCCCAAGGAAAGCCCCCTGAGAAAACTCTGGACGGAAATCAATGCCCGCGCTTTCCCCGGTTCCACCAGCAACCACCACCTGGGCACCTTGCTGGCCATGCTGGTTGCTACTATTGAAATGAACCATTTCAAGGATGAATACCAAAAACAGGTTGTGTCGAACGCCAAAGCGTTTGCCAAAGCCTGCGTCAAATACGGCATCCCCGTCGAAGGCGGCGAAGAAGACGGTTATACAAGTTCCCACCAGGTATTGATCCGGGTATCCGGGTTCGGCGATAGTAAAGAAATTGCCACCCGACTGGAAGAAAACAATGTGGTTACCAATTACCAGGTCCTGCCTGGCGACGAAAACTTCTATCACCCCACCGGTATCCGCATGGGCGTTTCGGAAATGACCCGTTTCGGCATGAAGGAGCCGGAGTTTGATAACCTGGCCCGGTTGATGGCGGATATTATCGTCCATAACAAAAAAGCCGGCAGTGAAGTAGCGGAATATCGCAAGCAGTTCCAGGTAATGCGTTACTGCCTGGGTCTTGATGAAACGCTGCGCATAGCCCCGGCTATTTTTGAGAGTCTATTCCCCAGTCACGAATATTTCCAGGGAGTGGCCGCCGGTCTGAGCAAGTTATAGAACAGTCAAATATTGTCTTCGATGTCCAGGAACCCCCATGCTGGGGGTTCTATTGCACGGCCGAAAGGTTTCCGGGGTATCAAACTGCATCTCAAACTTAAGAGGGTCCCCGCGCTGCGGGGCTGGTCGCCGGAGGCAATATATATTAAGGAGAAAGGAGAAAATGATGAGCGTCAAAGATGACCTGTTAAAAGAATATACCGGGAAATTGAAGAACCTTGTACTGGAACAAGAAATCAACATCATGGAAGTCTGCGGCACCCATACCGTTCAATTCTTTCATACCGGCGTCAAAGACATTTTCCCGGCAAAATTAAACCTGGTGGACGGACCCGGCTGCCCGGTGTGCGTCACCACCAACGATTACCTGGACAGGGCCATCGAAATCGCACGGAAATACCCTGTCATCCTCTGCACCTTCGGCGATATGATGCGGGTCCCTTCCTCTTACAGCTCCCTGCAAAAAGAAAAAGCCGAAGGCATGGCCATTTCCATTGTCTATTCCCCCCTGGACGCCGTGGAAATAGCCAGGGCAAATCCCGGCAAAGAGGTTATCTTTTTAAGCGTGGGCTTTGAAACTACCATCCCCACCGAAGCCTTTACCGTAAAGAAAGCAAAAGAAGAGAACATTAAGAATTTTTCCCTGCTGGCGGGCAACAAACTCACGCCCCCCGCGGTTGCCGCCCTGCTGGAATCCGGGGAAGCGAATATCGACGGGTTCATCCTTCCCGGTCATGTCAGCGCCATTACCGGCGTCAAAGGCTGGCGGTTCATGACGGGAAAATATAAAAAACCCTGCGTCATCGCCGGGTTTAATACCAGGGACCTGGTTATGGGCGTAATGCTCCTGGTCATCCTGGTTATAAAGGGAGAACTGAAAATTTTAAACGAATATAAAGAAGTTGTCACGGAAGAAGGCAATATCAAAGCGCAAGAATTAATGTATGAAATCTTTGAAACAGTCGACGCCAATTGGCGGGGAATCGGCGTCATACCCGGCAGCGGCATGAAATTGAAAGACGCCTACGCCGACTTCGACGCTGAGAAAAAATTCCCGGTTACGCTGCCGCCGGTGGTGGAACCCAAAGGCTGCCGCTGCGGCGAAGTGCTGCGGGGAATTATCACCCCCCCGGGATGCCCGCTTTTCGGGAATAAGTGCACCCCACAAACGCCGGTGGGGGCCTGCATGGTATCCGGCGAAGGCTCATGCGCGGCTTATTACAAATACAGGTAGAAAAGAAAAGAGGTTCAATATGCAAGATAAAATCTTACTGGGGCACGGCAGCGGCGGCCAATTAATGAATGAACTTATCAACGGTTTAATCAAAGAGACCTTCGGTTCAGACTCGCTGCAACTGGACGATTCCGCTATTCTCACCATCGCGGGCCAAAAATTGGCTTTTACCACCGATACCTTTACCATTACCCCCATCTTTTTCCCCGGCGGGAACATCGGCGAACTGGCAATAAACGGGACCGTCAATGACCTGGCCGTAATGGGGGCAACGCCCAGGTTTATCTCCTCGGCTTTTATACTGGAAGAAGGTTTCGAAATATCCCTGCTCAAGGAAATCATCGCGTCCATGAAGCGGGTCGCGGATTACGCCGGGGTGAAAATCGTTACCGGCGACACCAAAGTAGTGGAAAAAGGAAAAGCAGACAAAATATTTATCAACACCTCCGGCATCGGCGTCATGGAATTCCCACTTCAGCGCAGGGATATCGAGGAAGGGGATATCGTTATCATCAACGGGTCCATCGCCGACCATGGGATATCGGTAATGGCGGAGCGGAACGGGTTCTCTTTTAGCAAAGGCCTATTATCCGACTGTGCGCCGCTGAATCATTTGATTGCCGCCGCCGTCAGGGCGTGTCCCGACGGGATCAAGTTTATGAGAGACGCCACGCGGGGCGGGGTGGCTTCGGTATTGAACGAAGTGGTTCAACAAACCCCTTTCAGTGTAAAATTGCTGGAAGAAAAACTTCCGGTGAAAGACGAGGTCAAGGGAGTTTGCGATATATTGGGCATCGATCCCCTGTATGCGGCCAACGAAGGCAAAGTCCTGGCCATCGTGAAAAAAAAGGATGCGGAAAAAGTCCTTGAAGCCATGAAAAGCGTAAAAGAAGGGGAAAATGCGGCTATCATCGGCGAAATCACCCGCCAATACCCCGGCAAAGTTTTCGTGGAAACAGCCATCGGCGGCAAACGCCTGCTCGCCCTCCTCATCGAAGAACAACTACCGCGGATTTGTTAATCAAAAGCTTTAGGAGGTCCAGGAACCTCGCCCTCCGTGAGGGCCATTCTCGAAAAGGTTCCTGGTGGCCGAAGGCAAATTCTTATATTGCGCTGCCGCCGGCCGCCGTCGCCTGCGCCCCCTGCTGCTCCTGGTACCAGGTGGTGAAAAGATTGTTAAAATAATTATTATCTTCCAACATTTCCACCGTGACCTGGAACTTACCCTTGATGTTCATATAATTCAGGGTAGAGGCGCTTTTGAGCAATTGTTTCAACGCCGCCGATACTTCCATCTTATTATCCTCGGCATATTTCTCCACGTAGGCTTCCACATCCTCGCTAAGTTCCAATTCGATCCCGTATTCACGCTTGAAGGATTCGATATAATCCAGGAAAGGCGAACGTTTCAGCATTTCCAGGAGGGCGTCTTTAGGCATCCGGCACAGGTCCTCGGCGACAACCAACTCTTTGAAATGCGATCCGGGCAGTTCGAATTGAAAGCCGGTAAGAATAGTTTCCCAGACGCTTACCAGGGCGCGGGCCCCAGTTTTCTGGTTTTCACCCTTTTCAGCCACATACAGGATCGCCGACTCATCGATTTTCAAGTCGATGCCGAAGGCCTTGAATTCCAGGATATACTGCTGGATAATCGAGTCTTCCGTATCGCGCATGATGCGCACCAGGTCGTTTTTAGACAACAGGTTCACGTGGCTGCGAATCGGGATACGGCCCACCAGTTCCGGGATCAGGCCGAAACGGATATAATCTTCGACATTCGCTTCTTTATAACTATTTTCAATCGTACGGGTCTTTTTTTCCCGGTCGCTGCTGCCGAAGCCGGTAACCATGAAACTCCCATCCTCGCGGATTCGCCCGCCCTCATGTTTGATCCTGTCTTTCACAATGGATTCCAGGTCATTATGGGGCCGTTGGAAGGAA
Source organism: Candidatus Aminicenantota bacterium (assembly GCA_026393835.1). Taxonomy (GTDB): domain Bacteria; phylum Acidobacteriota; class Aminicenantia; order UBA2199; family UBA2199; genus JAKAGC01. The sequence goes on from JAPKZK010000086.1 coordinate 22,447, forward strand.
CCGCCCACGATGAAAAGAATACGTTCCGTGCTGAGCATATTTTTTTGTTTACGCGGGTCTTTGCCGGCGCCTTTGATAAGGGTCTCTTTAAAATGAGAGGCCGGGGACATCGGGTTATCGATAGGAACGTATTTCCGTTCGATCAGTTTTAATACTGCCCGTTGGAAACCTTCGCGGGAGATATCGTGGCCGATAAGGCTGCGGTCTTTGGCTTTTTTATCGATTTCGTCGATAAAAATAATGCCGCCGTAGCGGTTGACAAATTCCGCCTGTTCTTGCCGCGAGTGGCCCGGGGCCACGTCGATCAATTCGCGGATCATATCGTCCGCGCTTTTGCCCACGTATCCCGCTTCAGTGTAGTCCGTGGCGTCCACGATCAGCGTAGGAACTTCCAGCAAGTCGCCCAAAACCTCGGCGCAGTAGGTTTTCCCGCTGCCGGAGGGGCCGGCGATAATCGTGTTTTTCTTGCGGAACCGTTTGACCGACGGTTCTTCCGTCGATTCATCCAGCAGCCGCAGGATAGCGAAATGGAAAGCGGCTGCGATGGATAAACGTTTTTTATATTCTTCCTGGCCGATGACATATTTATCCAGGTGTGTCTTGATTTCCCTGGGAGTCAGGATAGGCACCTGCCATTTCTCTTCCTCTTTTTTAGGACCCAGTTGTCGTCTTAGTTCTTCTTCGAAGGAGACCCGCGACGCCTCTTTGCCGTCCAGGTACGCCTTAATGGCCTGGGCTTCCGTGCACTCAAACTGTTTTATCAGTTGATCTATTTCTTCTCTAGGTATCTGTACTTTCATTTTTGTCCTCTCTATTACGATATTTTATATTACCACGGTATTATATAAAAAACCAATATTAATTTCAATACAGGAAAGGTAAAAGACAATCTAAAGGGGGGGAATGTCTAGTACCTGCTGTTTTTGAGCCAGGACGCGGTACAGGTAAAACTCGGTCCAGGCGTCAATACCCACGTCGGTTATTTTTCTTACTCTAAAATTTTTAAATATCGCTTTGAGTCCCAGGTTCTTTTTTTGCCATGGTTCCACGACGAGATATACCGGTTTTCCTTCTTTTAACATATCCGAGATCAGGAATAAGGAATTCATATGAAAGAAGCCGAACGACTCGATATTTGCATAAATGCGTAACGGGCCGCTGAATTCGCAGCAGCCCACCATGCCGCCGGGCGCGATCTTTTTAGCGACCTTTTTACTGATGACATAGAACAATTTCCCTTTGTCTTTTGTCCAGAGTTCCGAATAACGGATTCCCCGGTAGATAAAAAATATACCGGCAAACAATACCGTTGCCACCAGTAAGATTGAAACCGCCTGCTTTGGAAATCGATTTTGCAAACGAATGGCCGTTAAGATGCGTTTAAAGCCCAGGGCGGCCAGCAAAAACAGGGCCGGGAAACCGGGCAGAAGAAAGCGCAACCACCACCAGATATCAAAAAACGACGCCCAGAAACAGTAAAAAATTAAGAACGCCAGGAACCAGGCGGCAAAGAAGAGCGCGTGTTTTTCTTTTTTCCACAAAGCAATAAGGGCCAACAGCGCCAGCAGGGGGGTAAATTGCAGCAGGGTTTCCCCACTGTAAAACCCCAGGTTCCTGGCGAAAAACGATGTCGAAAGATTATTTGAAAGGTCCAGGTAGCCCGTTTTCCAGGGGGCCCCGTAGACCAGCCAATTATAAATTGCGTAAAGCGAGCCCGCGGCCCCAAACCAGGAGCCGTATTGCCATCGTTGTTTAACATTAAGTTCTTTGTATACAAGGGGCAGGAAGACCGCGCAAAACAAAACATTGGTGGGGCGGACCGCGAGGGAGAAAGCCAGGGCCAATGCCGAGGGGATTGTTTTTTTTATTTTAAGCAGGTAAAAGGCCAGTAAAATGAAAAAAGCGGCCGGTAGGTCGCTCATCACATAGGTGCTGCCGTACACCGTCAGCGGGAAGAATGCCCACAGCAGGGCAAAAAGCCCGGCGGTCCATTTATCGTTGCCCGTCAGGCTAAAGATGGTGAGGAACATTAAGATAACCGATAAAACTCCAAGGGCGGGGTTCACATAAAATTCCAGGCCGGCGAACGCGGACCCGGCAGCGGCCATAAGCAGGGGGAACCCCGGGGGGTATTGACCTACCACTTTCCCGTTCACGGCATAGAAACTCAGGGGGGCGATGGCCGGGTATTTCGAGGCCGGGAGAGCGGTTTCCAGGGCCACGTGGCCGTTTTTCAGCAGCAGGGCTTGTTGGTAATACCCGTACCAGTCGGAGCCGCCCACGTATTGTTGGGAGAAAGTCGCATATATATAAAAGATAGCAATCAGGGCCGCGGCAGCGGCAGTGTAGAACGCGATGTTTCTTATTTTTTTAGAGAGCATCATTCCTCCGGCGAAAATTTTACCTTTTATCTTTTGATCTTTTACCATTTCTTTCAATTATAACGTATTTAGATAAGAACATCAAGGGTTCCCGGAATTTTTTTAAGCCGCTGAGAACGCGAAAAGGAAAAGGGCCACGGACGAACACGGACACTCACGGACAGGGATACATAAAACATGAATAAAACAATCTGTGTTAATCAGTGTAATCAGTGGACCCAGTTTTTATCTTTTCAGTCCGTGTTCGTCCGTGTTCGTCCGTGGCTCATTTTTCACATTTCCACCAGGAGGTGATAAAGAATGGTTTCACCATCATTACAGCGGTGCCGCGCCCGAAACGCCGCGACTTTATTAAACCCCGTAGGGACCTCTTCGATGCCATCTTTTACTAATGGATAGGGATTATAATCGATCTGTGGAAGGTGGTCCCGGTACTTTCGGCATAAGTCGGCAAAATCAGCAGCCGAAGCATACACCAGGATATAATTCTCTTTTAGACCGCTGCAATCATAACGATGGAACAATTTCAGCACATGGCTATCGATGACTTTGGTATCGCAGGAGGCGAGGTTTAGGGCTTCTATAATGGAAACGGGCCGGCCGGTTTCATCTTCGATTTTGATATCCAGTTCCCCGATTCTTTCCCCGGCAGCGGAAAGACCCCACAAGGTTTGATCCAGGGCGTGAAAGCCGCGGGTTCGCAGCAGGAGAGAGACAACGGTATTGCGACTGTTTTCATCGGTTTGCAGGGTTTTCTTAATCCCCTGAATCTGCGATACCGTGGTGACAACCGAATCGAAAAGATTTTCGGGCCGTTCAGGCGGAAGCAATCCGTTGAGTAATTGGTGAGTCGAAACCTCTTTAAAATTCTTTTCGCAAAAAGCGTTTCTACCGATGGAAATGAATTTTTGCAGTACATTATATTTGTAGAAATAGGCTTCACCGGATTGAAGGCATTCGCTGCAAATGCACGGCACTTCCTCGAAAACATGCTGTTCTTTTTTCATGTTGAGGGTTTCGTGGATATGGTCGAAATGGCTGCGGATGACGCCCATTAACTGGGTGTTATTTTTCCCGGCTACGGAAACCCGGATACGTTTCTGGGCCGCATCGCTAACCACCAGCGCCGTGGAACCGGAGAACGCCAGTTCTACGCCGTTGTTCCAGTAATGGTCATCGCGTATGAGGTAATGGATGCGGCTGATAAACCGGGTGATAATGCCGGCCGGCATGAAATCATAGGAATAATGGAGTTGGAGATTGTGCCTGGACGTGGACCGGTAGGCCCCCATGTCGATGGCCGGACGTTGGGAAGGCAGGAGTTCCGGCAGGATATAATCATCCGTACCCACGATGTTGAAACATAATTCGAATTTCTCGATGAGGCGCAGGAGCTGCGGGTACTTTTCCGGGGGATATTTTTTCTTGTCCCAATAGCGGTCGAGATGGGCGCGATTAAAGCGTCCTTTATTTTGCTGGATTTCCAGGGAGTCGATCAGGGCATAAACCGCTCCGGTGGCCCATTCCGGTTTCAATATTACAGTATCGGCCAATACCGGGTCCTGGTGGAAGTGTAGTATGATGCCCAGGTCGTGGAGGTAATCGCTGAGAAACAGGGCCTTTTCCCTATCCATGTCATGGGAGAGGCATACGGCGAGATAGCCCTCCTGGGTGATGTAATCGTCTTTCCTGGCTTTCAGTTTGTCACGGATATCCTTCCATCGCTTGGGGAGTTTATCCAACAGGTGGGGCATCCCACAGAGGGCGGTGCGGATGGTTTCGGTTAGTTCGGGAATATGAAGACCGGAGACGCAGCTTATTTGGTGGAAATGGGCGATGTTGGGGAACTTTTCTTGAAAGGAGGCTTCATCGATGTGTTTGATACGCATGTCCGCCTTGTTCATCACCATGATGAGCGGGCTGCCGGCGCCGAAGAGTTTGACGGCGTTGAGCCAGTAGTCGAAGCCGCGGGTTTCTTCTTCTTTGCGGGGGTCCCAGACAAAAATGTAGAGGGAGCGTTTGGTGAGGAAGAATTGGTGGGTGGCGTGGAGAATATCCTGGCCGCCGAAATCCCAGAAATGTATTTTGACATCGCGGGATTGGCCGTCGGGGAAGGGGCAGGAGAGTTGCCAGGGTTGGATATCGATGCCGCGGGTGGTGTCTTCTTTGCCCAGCTCCACTACGAAATCATTGTCTTTGAGTTTTTTCATGAGGGTGGTTTTGCCCACGTCGCCGGAGCCGACCAGGAGGAGTTTGGACTCAAGGAACAGCACGGAAGCCTGCTGGATTTCGGCGAAATAGTTTTCGATGGCCCTTTTGCCTTTTTTCACAATCTCTTCGGGGGGATCGGTCAGGGGATTACCGTAGAGATTCAAGCAACCCAACACATAAAAATCCTCCCATTTTATTTTCATGTTGAGCCACCAGGAGGTGATATCCGGAGGAAGTCGTTGGATACGATTTTCGCTTACATTTAATGTTGTTAAATGCTTCAATTCCCTCAGCGGTGTGAGGTCCGAGATTTGATTCTTTTCTAAATTAAGCCAGGTAAGGTTAACTAATGCGCTCAGTGGCGTGATATCCGTGATTTGATTATTTAATAGACTAAGAGTTGCCAGCATTGTCAGTGCGCTCAGTGGCGTGAGGTCCGTGATTTGATTCTTTTCTAAAATAAGAGTTCTTAGCTTAGGCAGCACCCTCAGCAACGTGATATCCGTGATTTGATTATGGGTTAAATCAAGAGTTGTCAAATTCGTCAATTCCCTCAGCGGCGTGAGGTCCGTGATTTGATTCCTATTTAAATAAAGAATTTCTAGTCTTGTCAGGCCTCCCAAAGGTGTGAGGTCCATGATTTGATTGCTATTTAAACCTAAATTTGTCAACCTCGTTAAAATACTCAGTGGTGTGATGTCCTTAATTTGATTATTATTTAAACCAAGATTTGTCAGGTTCGTCAGGGTGCTCAGCGGTGTGATATCGTTGATTTGATTATTCCACAATGAAAGATGGGTTAAGCCGCTTAAATCCTTTAGAAACGAAATATCCTTAATTTCGCTGTCATCCAGATTTAACCCCTGCACCTTTCCCGTTTCTTCATTCATAGCATAGCCATTTTTTCCCCAGAATATTTTTTTAAGCGGAAATGGTTTTAATTCTTTCTCGCTTTGCTTTTCGATCTGTTTTATGATCGCCATATCATCGGCCATACGATCTCCTCTTCTTATAAATTCCAAATTACAAACCACAAATAACAAACAAATCCCAAATCTCAAAACACAAACCTCAAACAAACAACAAAACAAATCCAAATCTCAAGGTTCAATCATACCATTTCCGGGAAAAGAAAAAAAGATAGCCGCGAAGAACGCGAAGACACGCGAAAAAAAAGAAGGTAAGAGGGTAAGAGGGTGAGAAGGTGAGAAAAAAAAGATAAAATGATGAATGATGAATGATGAAGAAAAGATAGAAGAGCGGAAGTGAGGAAGAGCGGAAGAGAGGAAGAAAAGCTGGAATGATGAATGATGAATGATGAATGATGAATGATGAAAAAAGAAGATTCAGGGGCAGGGCAGGGGAGGCGGAGGCGGAAGAGCGGAAAAACAGGGTCAGGATTCAGGGGTCAGGAGTTAGGAAGCGATGTCCCATTGTTATCCTCAATCAACATCCAAACCATTGTTCCTTTGAGATATCGGTAGTAATTTAGGCACTGAGTTTAAAATTTAAATCGATTCCATTTATATCAGGAATAGGTAAGTTTTTCTTAAAACTTAAAATAAGCCACTCATCAAGGGTTTCTCTTAGCTGGCGCCTGCATTCTTCAAGGCTTTTTCCAGTGGCCCATACTCCTTTAATTTCCGGTATTTCACCGTAATACGGTTCTTCATCACTGATTATTTCATATTTTGCTTTTTTTAGGGCCTCGTCTATATATTCGATAATCACTTTTTCCTCCGGGACAAAATATACTCTAATCGCCATTTTTTGTCAATATTATAAAGGAACTCAAAGAAAAAAAATAGCCGCGAAGAAAACGAAGCGAGGAAGCGAGGAAGCGAGGAAGAGCGGAAAAAGATGCATCCCGTAGGGGCGAACCCCCGTGTGCGCCCGTTTAATTGACCCGGGCCCCTGGACCACCTTATTCTTTTGTATTGACAATCAAAAACATTTAATGCATAATACTACAGTAAGATTCACATAGCTACCACCGTGCATAAAGGAGGCAAAAAATGCCCGTTAGAGTTAGAGAACAGGTGATAAAACTGGTTGAAACCCTTCCTGAAGAAGTAACCCTTGACGACATTATGAGCGAACTCTATTTTAAAACCCAGGTGGATAAAGGTTTGATGGAATTGGATGAAGGTAAAGGCATCCCTCATGAAGAAGTAGAAATGAGATTGTCCGGATGGCTCTCAAAATAATCTGGGCTCCCCAGGCAGCTTCAAATCTCGAAGAAATCTGTGACTATATTTCAAGAGATTCGGAATACTATGCGGCCCACTTTGCCCAAAAAATAATTGATACTATTAAAGAGATTCCAAATTTTCCTGGTGGAGGCAGGGTCGTCCCTGAATATAACGACGAAAACCTTCGGGAAAAAATTTATGGAAATTACCGGATCATCTATCGTATCAAAACCGATACCATAGAAATCGCTGCAATATGCCACGGCAATCGACTCCTTGAAAATGCTTTTCTATAAAGATGCTGCATCCCGGTCTGGAACCAAATCCGTTTTCCGGGAAAAGAAAAAAAATAGCCGCGAAGAACGCGAAGACACGCGAAAAAAAAGAAGGTAAGAGGGTAAGAGGGTGAGAAGGTGAGAAAAAAAAAGATAAAATGATGAATGATGAATGATGAAGAAAAGATAGAAGAGCGGAAGTGAAGAAGAGCGGAAAAAACAGGGGCCAGGATTCAGGGATCAGGGGGCAGGGGGAAGCGGAAGAGCGGAAAAAGATGTATTCCGTAGGGGCGAACCCCCTGTGTTCGCCCGTTTAATTGACTCGGGCCCCTGGCCCTACCTTGTAATAAAATAAATCGCGAAACAGAAGCACGAAATCGCATTACGTGAAACCCAAAACAAATCCAAAATAAAAAAGCCCAAACAAAAACAAACCCACAAGCCAATTTTCCTTCTATTGCAATATCCACTCATTTGTAATAGAATATATTTCCTGTCATTTGTTTTTGACTTGTTGGCAGGAGGTGATAATAATGGCTAAGGTGATATTGAAAACCAATAAGCCCTCAGAAGCCACCAAGGTTCTAAAAGAGGCATTAGAATTAGAAGCATCACGTATAAAATACAGCCTGAATCTTGCCAGGAACCGTTTGAAAAAATTTGAACGGAAATACGAAATCTCATCGTCAAAATTTATTGCCGATTGGAGCGCGGAGGAACTGAAAGGCGGCGATATGGAATACGTGGAATGGGCAGGCGAGTACCGATTGGCATTAAGATTGAATGAACGCCTGGCAACCATAAAAAGCATAGAGTATGTTGCTTCGTAATTATTTAAATTCCTTACACAAAGAAATTGAGAAACTTGAAAATTACGGCTTCATAGAATCTGTCGAAGTCAAGGAAGAAATAAGAGCGATTAAGCAGGCCCTGTTTACTGCAAGGGTCGTTTTCATTAATGGCTCGGAACTGCATATCAAAGAGTATATCGATGCCAGGTATAAAATTGAAAGGGTAAGTTACGCTTACCATTATCAGGATAGAGATGGCAATTGCATATTCAGATATGATGATGCTGTTCATAAACCCGCGTTGCGATCCAGGGAACACAAGCACACCTTAGATGGAAGTAGTGTCCCTTCTGATTTACCTGATATATCGGAAATATTTGATGAAATAATCGGGAGTCTTTAAGAGCCTTTAATCTCCCACCTTTTTTTCTTCCTCATTAACAATTATCCCTATTGAACTTTCCTGGCTGTTCTAAAGTTGCAGTTGAAGGGAAAAAGGAGCCCGCGAAACACACGAAATACGCGAAATTATTGTAGGGAACAGGCACTGCCTGTTCCCAGGATGCATTTGAAGGAACAGGCAGTGCCTGTTCCCTACCTATGTGCACTTATTCCATTACGATTCCTTACCGGGATGTCAGGATGCCCGGATAACAATGTCCAATGGCGGAAAAATGGCGTTAATTTTGAAGGAAATAGCATCCGGAACAAAGAAAATAGGATAAGAAGCACTGCTTTTGATATTTAAATTTATGGAAATACTATTTAGAAAATAGGAAATACAATTTTATCAAATGGAATTACAACTTTATAATATGGAAATGGAACTTGATCAATAGGAAATACGGTTTTATCATATGGAAATGCCACTGAATCACATGTTTAAATTGTATTTCCAAATGATAAAACGGTAATTCCAATATAAATAATCACATTTCCATTAGATAAAATTCCGATTCCTATTGATAAAGTCATATTTCCATTAGAAACAATTCCAATTCCAATTTATAAAATAGTAATTCCTATTTATAAAATCACATTTCCAATTGACTTTTCGATAAATCCATGGTAGACTAAGGAATCCTGGTGAATTGCAAGGAGGAAAACATGAATTTTTATAAGTTACCGTTGGACCGGAAAGTGGGCGTCAGTGAAATCGCCCTGGCAAATACCCGGAAGAACCAGATCATCATGGAACGGATAGTCGCATACAAGTACGATGAGAACCGGCTCAGCCAGGGAGACCATATAATTGTCCGCATTAAACAACTGACCCTTCGTTGGAATAAGGCCCAATCGGAACGAATGCTGGCCACCAATGAATTATATGCCGCCCGCAATGAAATTAAAACCGTATATGGCAAAACCCGCCGTATTGCCCGGATACTTTTCCAGGACCAGGAACCCCAACGGCGGGTATTGGCCATGGATGGCCCCAGCAAACAATTATTACCCCAGTGGCTGGAACAAGCCCGGCAGTTTTATACCAATGCCCTGGTTGACCCGGAAATAATCCGCCAGTTTTCCGGTTACGGCATCACGACCGAACGCCTGAACGAAGAAAAAACCCTCTTAACCAAACTGGAAAAAGCCATGGCCAACCAGGAAAAGAAAGCCGGCCAGGCCATGGAAATCACCCGCGAAAGAAAATCGGCCGTTAACGAACTGGACCATTGGATGAGTAAATTCTTTACGATTTTGCGCCTGGCCATGGGAAAATCCCAGATGCTGGAAGCGGTGGGGATTGTGGTTAAATAGAAGGAAAAGAAGGGTAGGGGAAAAAAAAGAACAGTAGGGAAGAGTAGGGAACAGGCACTGCCTGTTCCCTACAATTGTTCCCTACCAAAGCAACTTATTTGGAGCGTGCCAGGATTCCGGCGCTTTCCAGTAGTTGGGGTTCAGGGGCCAGGGCCAGTTTAAGGATGGTTCTTAAATCATGGATCCAATCCGCCAAAATGAACACCGCATTGTTTCTTACTTCAGTGGACAACTGGGAATTGGACTTCGCGTCTTCCTGGTCAATTTTGTTTTGACGTACTTTGGCGATGGCAGTCACACCCGTTTCCAGTTTTTCCGGGGTAACGCCGTAACCCGCATATTTGGCCCGCATAACCTCATCGTTGAGAACGGAACTATAAAAAGCCTCCCCCTGTTGAACCCAGCCGTTGAAATCCTGTTTCCTTTCTCCATCCATGGAATAGGAAACCATTTTTTCGGGTTCGTTTTTGAGGATCAGGCGTCCGATGGTAAGGTGTTCATAATAGATAGCTTTCGTTTCTTCGATGGCTTCTTCCAGGGCCGTTGTGGCCACCAGTTGTTTACCTCCCTCGACAATGTGGAACTGGTAATAGTCTTTGGCGTTTTTCAAGATTCCCACACCTTCGCCGACGCGGACCTCATCATAATTGTAATTCAGGAGGTAGGTCTTTATCCGGGGATTCTTTAGTGAAGCCGTGATCATGACGTCCGACTCACCGATCAATTGTTCAACTTCTTTTCTTGTTAAAATCATTTTTTGTCTCCTTTTTATTGTTTTATTTATCTGTGTTTTTTATACTTTGTTGTAGGGGGTTGATAATAGGGCCAATTATGAGCATGGCCCCTCTTGCCCCGGATGCAGGTAACTAGAACACTGGCTATCGTATTAATATATCGAAACCAACGTTCATTGAATACATCGCCTATATATGTCATAGTTTCACCAAAAGGAAATCCCAATATATCATATGGCGATTTATTTGTAAAGAGAAAAAAAATTTTTTTTTATTTTTTTGTATTGACATTCGTGACAGGCAAGAATACCGTTTTTTTTTGTTTCCGGCTCGTCCGGGTTATGTGATGGCCTCTCCGAATTTTTCCACCCAGGTTTGGAAGATGGGCACGCGCATGCGATAAAAGTCCTTTTCCGGTAAAATAAAGCCGTGCTCGCGCAGGGCAAAGAGGGCTTTCTTATCCGTCGGCGCGGTTCCGGCCAGGACTTCGCGCACGGCATGTTTGAGGGCCGGTTTTTCGCAGAACTGCCGCCAGAAAACATCCGTAACGCCGTTTTGGGGACGATACACGTGACCCTCCAGGACTTGATCCAGGTCCGCGGGGGTCATGCGGCGGCGCAGGGCCGTGTTGGCGATATTGACCATCTCGTGGCAGATGCGCTGCACCAGGGTGGGATGTCCCTGGGTCAAATGGTAGATGCGCTCGATGACTTCATCGGGGTAATCCAGCCCGGCGACTTCGATAAGGCGGCGAGTTTGCGGGGCGGTGAGATAATCCACTTCCAACAGCACCGCCTGTACGAAATAATCGCTCCAACGGGGCAGGTCCAACTCGGAAAAAAATGTGGCGCCCACGAACAGGAACACGATCTTGTTTTGATGCTGGGAAAAGCTGCGCATGGCGTCCAGGAGATCGGCGGCAGCGACTGGATCCGTTTGCATACGGCGGTGCAATTTCTCGTATTCGTCAACAGCAATTCTAATTTTATAAAATTACGGGCGTCCACGGGGGGACGCCCCTACAAAAATTAATCGAAATTTGGAATAATCATGAGTTTTCAATTCGGTAGGGGCAGGCCCCCGTGTCTGCCCCAATTGAAATTTCTTGTTTCTAGGTCAAAATGAGAATTGCTGGAAAGAAATATTTTATACCACACAAAAATTGAAAATTCAAGATATTTCTGAAAAAATAAAAGTGTCTGCCCTTTGTCCCTGATAACAACGATTATGGGCCACCAATCCTGAGGAGGTTGAACACCAATTATTAATTGTTAATGCGAATCAACCCCTATCGTCTGCCTGCCCCTGGCGCCTGACGGAGCTTTTATTTACAATTTTACATAATGGTACTAAAAACGGGCTCCCGAACGACACTGGACATACATCTTATACAGCGATAGCGACCTCTCTATATCGCTCGCTAATTGGGGGATGGGTTTTGCTGAAACTATTTATATCTTCGACAACCCTATTAACTAAACGGTTAACGTCCTCGGCTGTATGACCATCGATAAAAGACCTTCCACATTTACCGCAAACACTTGATGGGACATTTTTCACCGATACATGAATTTTTTCTAATTCATAATTAAGGTCTGTTTGTCCCGGCTTTATTATTCCCCTGCATTCAGGGCATTTTCTTGTTTTCTGCATCATGATTTAATTCTCTTTCAATTTAAAAGTAAAATATACCACTACTTCTACCTCAAATCAAGCCATAATCCAAAGAAAATCCACACAAAACTGGGATAGCCAGAAAGGCACAGAGGCACAAAGAAACACCAAGTTTGTTTTTGTTTCTTTTTTCGTGTTTTTCGCGTGTTTCGCGGGCAACTCTTGCTTTTTCCGGTACAATTTGATACTATAATATAAGGAGGAAAAATTTGCCTGTCCCCTGATTTTCCCCAGATACTGGAGGCGGTGGGGATTGTGGTGAAATAGAAGGAAAAGAGCAGTAAGGAACTGTCCTGCAAGAACTTTCCCCATGGTTGCAGGATGGATTATGTGTCAGATCGCTTGTAAAATACAAGCGCGCACGTATTTTACGAGCGCTGCTTGTAAGTCGCCCCTTTTCCCTGCCCAATGGCATTAATTTTACCGGTCTCGGTCATACGCTTGTGGAGGAAAAATTTGCCTGTCCCCTGATCTTTAATTCATAATTGAGGTCTGTTTGTCCCGGCTTTATTATTCCCCTGCATTCAGGGCATTTTTTTGTTTTCTGCATCATGATTTAATTCTCTTTTAATTTAAAAGCAAAATATACCACTACTTCTACCTCAAATCAAGCTATAATCCAAAGAAAATCCACACAAAACTGGAATAGCCACAAAGGCACGAAGGCATAAAGGGACGCCAAGTTTGTTTTTGTTTCTTTTTTCGCGGTCCTTCGCTCTTTAAGGGTGTCCCGCCGGGACCTTCGCGGCTCACTTTCTTATCTTGCTTTTTCCGGTACAATTTGATACTATATATAATGCCCTCAGATGAAAACGTGATTATCCTTAACCACTTTTGACGGCTAAGCGCTAAGCTAAAGGAAAAAAACAATGAAATATATCGCTGACTTTCATATCCATTCGCACTTCTCCAGGGCCACCAGCAGCCAACTGGTCCCCGAATACCTGGAATATTGGGCCCGCCTTAAAGGCATTACCGTCGTCGGCGCCGGCGATTTTACCCACCCCGGCTGGACAAAAGAACTAAAAGAAAAACTCGAACCCGCGCCCACTGAACCCGGACTCTTTAAACTAAAAAAAGAATACAAGGATAAATCCCCGGACGTCCCTTTCTTGCCCGATGCCCCCGTCCGGTTCATGCTGACCGCCGAAATCAGCAATATCTATAAAAAAAACGACCGGGTCCGCAAAGTCCATAACGTCATCTTTGCCCCCGATTTCGCAACCGTGGATAAAATCCAGCAAAAATTAACCGGCCTCAAAGCCAATATCACCTCCGACGGCCGCCCCATCCTGGGCATGGACTCCCGCGACCTCCTGGAACTGGTGCTCAATTGTTCGCCGGATAACTTTTTCATCCCCGCCCATATCTGGACCCCCTGGTTCTCCATCCTCGGTTCCAAATCCGGGTTCGATTCCGTGGAAGAATGCTACGCCGACCTTTCCCAACACATTTACGCCGTGGAAACCGGCCTTTCCACCGACCCGCCCATGAACTGGATGTGCCGTTTTTTAGATAAATATACCCTCGTATCCAATTCCGACGCCCATTCGCCCGAACGACTCGGCCGCAACGCCAACTGTTTTACTACCGAGCTTTCCTATCAGGCCATTACCCGGGCCTTAAAAACCGGCGACCCCCGCCATTTCGGCGGCACCATCGACCTCTTCCCCCAGGAAGGCAAGTACCACTACGACGGCCACCGCAAGTGCGACATATGCTGGGACCCCGTACAAACATTAAAACACCACAACCTTTGCAGCGTTTGCGGCAAACCCGTGACCGTGGGCGTGATGAACCGGGTGGTCCAGTTATCCGACCGCGAGAACCTCGAAGAGCGGCCCAACCGGGCGCCCTTTTATTCCATTATCCCTTTGAAAGAAATACTGGGCGAAATCGCCGGCGTGGGCCCCAATTCAAGGAAAGTCGACGCCCAATACATGACACTCTTAAAAAAAGGCCGCCCCGAGCTGGAATTCCTGCTGGAGGTTCCCGTGGAGGAGATCGAAAAAACCGGCGGCCCGAAGTTGGCCGAAGCCGTGCGCCGCATGCGCAGCCGCCAGGTGAAAGTCAAAGAAGGATACGACGGCGAATACGGCGTGATAACCGTTTTCCATAAAGAAGAAGCTGGCGATTTCCAACCCACCGGCCAGGGTGCGTTGTTTAAGGATATGCTTGCCACTGGAAGCCGGCATACCTTAAAAACCGGGCGCCGGGAATTAATCGATTTCGACCAGGTAGAGTACCGGCTGCTGCAAAAGCAGAAGACGCAAGAGGAAATGAAGGAAGTAGCCCCCCAGGTGGACGAAGTCGAAAACGGGCTGAATCCCGAACAATGGGCGGCCGTACGGCATTTTAACGGACCCGCCCTGGTGATTGCCGGGCCCGGTACAGGGAAAACCAGGGTGCTTACCCGGCGTATCGCCCATTTGATCCTTGAGAGGGGCATTGATCCCCAGAAAATATTGGCCGTTACCTTTACCAATAAAGCCGCCGCCGAAATCCGGGAGCGCTTGGAACAGGTGCTGGAGAAAAACTCCCGCCCCCAGGTGACCACGTTTCATTCGTTGGGGTACGCCATTCTCAGGGAAATCCGCGGCAATGCGCCGACCATCATCGATCCCGAAGACAAGAAACGCCTCCTCCAGTACAATCTCGGCTGCGAGAAACCGCGGGTCAATCAAATCGCCGACGCCATTACCCAGGTCAAGCAGCAGTTGCAAACCGCCGATCACATAGGGGATGAAACCCTTGCCGGAATTTTCCGGCGCTATCAAGCGCGGTTAGAAGAATTAAATGCCGTCGATCTCGAGGACCTCATCTATATCCCCGTGCGACTGTTTACAGCAGACGCCGAACTAAGAGATTTTTACAGGAAAAAATACCAATGGATCATGGTAGACGAGTACCAGGATGTCAACCTGGCCCAGTACCGATTGATCCGGCTCCTGGCCCCCGGCGGAACCGATGGGGATGAGGCCAACCTCTGTGTCATCGGCGACCCCGACCAGGCCATTTACGGGTTCCGCGGCGCCGATGTCCGGTTTATTAATGCTTTCCAGGAAGATTATCCCAATGCCGAACTTTTCCGCTTAAAAAAAAGTTACCGCTGCACCGATTCCATATTACGGGCCTCCGGGCATGTAATAAAAAGGAACCTGGAAGATTCGCGCGGTCCGGACCTGGAAGGAATGAGCGGCGGACTAAAAATAAAAATAGCCGAGAACAGCAGCGATAAAAGCGAAGCCGAATACGTCGCCCGCACCATCGAGGAAATGATGGGCGGCCTGCGGTTTTTCTCCATGGACAGCAGCATTACCCAGGGCAACCAGGAAGCCGAAATCCGCGGCCTGGCCGATTTCGTCGTACTGTGCCGGGTGAAGGCGCAGATGGACTGCCTGGAAAAAGCCTTTAACCACCACAGCATCCCTTACCAGGTCATCGGCGAGACGCCCTTTTTCCAGCAAGAGCCCGTCAAAACCGTGATCGATCTCTTGAAATTATCAATAAACCCCGCCAATGAATTCCTCAAAGAACAATTAATAGACAAAAAAATAATCACGCCGCCCGATTTACCCACATTGAAGACCACTGTCGCCCAACAGTTGGACGTCAGGGGCGCCCTTAACGCAGTGATAACCATCGTGGAAGATCGTTTCCCCGGGGAAAAAGTGGAAAATGAAGCCCAATTCAAACGGCTTATCCAGGCAGCGGAACCTTTTCAGTCGCAGCCGGACGGCAAAGAAGCCCTTTTAAAATTCGCCGCCCTGGGGGCGGCCGTCGATACCTACCAACCCCAGCTTGAAAATGTTGCCCTTATGACCCTCCACGCCGCCAAGGGCTTAGAATTCAAATGCGTTTTTATCGTCGGCTGCGAGGACGGGCTGCTGCCCTATTCACTGTTTGAACAGCGGCAATCCGATGTCGAGGAGGAGCGGCGGCTCCTTTACGTCGGCATGACCCGGGCCAAAAAATTCCTCTTCCTGTCCCATGCCGGGAAACGGAGGCTGGGGGGTCGCCAGTACCACTTAAAAAGAAGCCCTTTCCTGGACAACATCGAAAAAGAATTAATCGAAGCCGCGCGGCAAGAACCCAAAAGGAAGGACGCCAATGCCCCGCTCCAGCGTTCATTGTTCGATTAAAATTCCTGCCCTGGGTCGATTCTCGCCCAATAATTTTCAAAAGAAATAATTATTTTTGATTTTGGCTATTGAAAATAAGTTCAAAAAAGGGTATACTATCAACCTGCAAAAAAGAATTAGACGCTAATAAAGACTATTGACAAAATGCATATAGTTGTGGTATATTCTTTTTTTGTAAGAAGAAGCGTGCAATGCAACGCGCGCTGGCGTAGCTCAGTTGGTAGAGCAGTTGATTTGTAATCAACAGGTCGGGGGTTCGAATCCCTTCGCCAGCTAGTGATAGAATGAATTGCATTGAGTCATGCAAGCCGTGCAGCATTATGGGCAGGTTCCAGAGCGGCCAAATGGGACGGGCTGTAAACCCGTTGGCGTATGCCTTCGGTGGTTCGAATCCGCCCCTGCCCAAAATTGTCTGCGGGAGTAACTCAGTGGCTAGAGTGGTAGCCTTCCAAGCTATCTGTCGCGGGTTCGAATCCCGTCTCCCGCTTGAAGGCCCTCGTAGCTCAGTTGGCAGAGCGCATCCTTGGTAAGGATGAGGTCATCAGTTCGAATCTGATCGAGGGCTTTTATTTATGAGCATGAATTTTACTTAATATATAAATTTGGAGGTAAAGAATGGCTAAAGAAAAGTTTGACAGAACGAAGCCGCATTTGAACATCGGGACCATCGGTCATGTAGACCACGGTAAGACCACATTAACTGCCGCGATAACAAAAATCTTAAGCAAGCGGGCGGGTTCCAAAGTTCAATACAGGGATTTCTGGAGCATCGATAACGCACCC
>JAPKZK010000072.1 GCA_026393835.1 Candidatus Aminicenantota bacterium
CCAATGGCTCGATACCCCCTGCAACCAGAAAGCACCGCGCACACTGCTATCGACAGCACTGTCGCCAATGGGTGCCGTCTCCCCTGTCTTCTCCTCGGGTCGGTAAATTCTTCAATCCGTTTTAATAATTTATCTATTGGAAACTTAATCATTGTGTCCAACCTCCTTCTATCCTTTAATAATGAAACATCGTAGGGAATTAAATCCCCAGATAATATCTCATTGGCTCTCTTACAAAGATTGTAAATGTATACCGCTTTCACCTGTCCATGGTGATAATAGTGCTGGTTACTCCTGGAATAACCCTCGGTATATCCCACATGTTTCCAATTGGCGGCTTTATAACAGGTCCCTTTAAATCGTGATTCATCGACAAACGTCTCGGCTAAATAGATTGGATGGCCATAAACCATCTCAAAATCTGAGCATAATCTTTTCAAGTTTAGAGATAGAATTTTACTGGCAAGATTCTTTTGCGATACCCAGGGCAATATTAAAAATCTCGAATTATTGGCAATAAAACGCAATCTACGGTATTTTTTCTCTCCGCTCCAGCCAATATAACGTTCCCTAACTCCACAATTCTTCGCTGCAGAACTCCAACCTATCAGGGCGACCCACTCCCCTTCTAATTGAGCAATGTAACGAAGGGATTTACCTCCAAGCCATTTTAATCCAAGGTAATGGTATTGCTGCATGAAAGCATTCCATCGGCTTAACTCTTCATGCCGTACGGGTCTTACCACTAAACGGTCAAGTACATTTTCATGGTTCATCAACAAAAGTATATCAGAAAAGTGAGAAAAAAGCCATAGGGGGCACCAAAATTATCAAGCATTCAAATAGAAAAAAAAGAATGACGTAGCCCTGGTATTTTCCCCGGGTAAGCTTGACAAAACATTCATCCTGTCTATAATAGTTGAGGAGGAAAAATGCCTGAGTCTACCGATAAAAATCTTTATGTGAATGACGCCCGGTTTTATGATCTTGACCCCCGGGAATTTTTAAAAACAGATATCCCTTTTTATCTTCACCGTGCTGCGAAGATAGGCGGCCCAATACTGGAACTGGCCTGCGGCACGGGAAGGATAACCATTCACCTGGCCGAAGCCGGCCATGAGGTCTGGGGGCTGGAATATTCGGAAACCATGCTGGAGCAGTTCCGGAATAAATTGGCCGGTTTTCCAAAAAAAACAGCCGACAAGATTCACCTGGTGCAGGGAGATATGAGCCATTTTCAATTGGACCGGGAATTCGCATTCCCCCTGGTTATTCTTCCTTGCCGGTCGTTTCAATTACTATATGATGAAGAAAAAGAAAACGCCTGCTTGAAATGCGTATATTCCCATTTAGCGGAAAACGGTTTGTTCATCATCGATATCGGTAACTTTATTCCCAATAAAGCGAAAGAGGGCGAATGGGTTAGCAGCGAAGAATTTTTCGATTGGGAAAACAGCGATCCCAAAACAGGCGACAAAATCCAACGGACCCACATCAAAAAAGAGATCGATACGGTACGACAAATCATTTACCCGCAAAAAACATTCCATATCACAAAGCCGGACGGTGCGATCGAAAAGGTGGTCAAACGGTCGCCATTTAAATACTTCTTTGAAGACCAGGTGAGAAACCTTCTTGTTGCCAATGGTTTGAAAATAGTCGAGGAAATGGGTTATTATGACGGCCGCCCCATTACTGAAACAAACTCGGAATTCCTCTTTGTCTGCCAAAAAGTTTAGCAAACATCCAGGCCTGGAAAACAATTTTTTTTTGAAAAGTTCATTTTCCCTCTTGACATTCGTCTTTGGTACTTTTATACTTACCAGGACCTTGAAGGAGGAATTATGATTAAGAGAAAAATACTTGCCCGGGCATTGATTACGTTGTTAGCGTTGTTCGTTTTTTTTGTTATGTTTTCTCAAATTCCCCTGCTTTCACAGGAAGAAGCGGAGGCCGAAACCAAACCGGCCGAATTATTTAAAATGTCCCTGAAGGAACTGCTGAATGTCAAGATAACCACGGCCAACAGGACCCCGGAGAAAATCAGCGATATCCCGGCAAGCGTTGTGCTGATAACCAGGGAAGAAATCGAAGCCTATGGTTATCGGACATTAGCGGAAATAATAGAAAACATCCCCGGTTTGTTTGCCGTTGACGACTATGGAGAATATGGCGCCAATTTTGGGGTCAGGGGCTTCTGGTCGGGAGTTCCCAACGACAATATGATTATATTGGTAAACGGCGTTCACCAGGTCAATGATATGTGGTCCAATTACCCTTTGCACAAAATCGCTGTCCCCGTGGAAGCCATCGACCGTATCGAAGTGATCCGGGGTCCCATGTCCGTGGTTTATGGCAACGGCGCTTTTTACGGGGTTATTAATATTTTTACCAATGATAATTCCGATGGACCCTTGAACATTGCCGGAGCTTCGGCGGGCTCTGAAAAAACAAAAAAACTTTTCTTAAGGACTGCCGGTAAACAAGGCGACATAAATTATGTTTTTAATGCTTCAATATACGATACCTACGGTCTTGATAAACCCCTGGCCGATATGATGTTAGACTCGTCCATCCTGCCTTCTTTGGGCGTGCCTGTAGATAGTAGAACCGGGGGAATGTTGGAAAATAATGAAAAATATCTTAATTTCTCAGGAACCTTCAACGAATTTTCCCTAAACGTGTCCTTTTGTGATGTAAAAAAAGAATTTTATTTTGCCTTTCCTTCTACATCGGACGGTACACGTGATCACAGTAATATGGCGATTCTATCCTTCGCTTACCGGAAAGCATTATCGAATATCTTGACGCTGGAAGGAAAATTGAACTATTCCCAGAGCCGGGATTGGTATACTTATAAAGTGCTATTTGATGATTTCTACGGGATACAAGAACTATCGACCAATGGATTCGAAGTGGAAGTGAATACCTTCATCAACCCTTCTCCGTCACTGGATATAAAAACCGGCCTCTATTACCGGGCTGTTTTGGATGCCGATGATATGTACGATATTCCTTCTCTCGGCAGCCCCGACCTGGAGAACAATTATAAATTCCTTGCCGATGCCGACAATATCGTTACCCAATCCCTGTTCACCCAGGTTACGTATAGTCCCTTCGATCGTTTACGACTAACGGCAGGCATACGCCTGGAGCAAACTCCGAAATATAAATTGGAAAGTATTCATACGGTTGGCGCCAATCCGCCCGATTACGAGAGCGGCGTTTACAATCAAGACAAAATAGAGGTCATTCCCCGATTGGCCGCCATTTATTATTTAAATGATCAAAATATTTTCAAGTTCCTTTTCGGGAAAACAATTAATCGTCCATCCTTTTTCCAGAATGCCCAAAATACACTGGACCCGGAAAGGGATGATCTTAAGCCGGAAAATATCCAGACCTTCGAATTGAACTATATTTCCTCACTTTCGGAAACCTTCACTGTAAATGCCAGTATTTTCCACAATACACTTGAAAATCTTATCACCCGTATCGTCGAATTGACCCCGGAAGGGAAGTATAACTCATATTCAGGCAATGCAGGTAAAATGGTCACCCAGGGCTTCGAATTAACACTTAATGCGGAACCCATCGATTATTTGAGAATGGAACTGAGCCTCACCTATCAAAAGACGAAAGATAAAAGAGAGGGCTTTAAAGATGTTCCTGTGGCTTATTCCCCCAAATTACTGGGTTACGTCAAAGCATACTATCACACCGGGAACTTTACCATGGCCATAACCGGGAATTATGTGGACAGTATGGAAACATACTGGGATGAGACCAAAGTAAGTCTTGCCAATACGGCCGGTAGTCGAATCGGGGAAAAAACACGCGGTTATTTCACCTTGGGCGCCAATCTACGCATTGAAAATTTATTGATAAACGGCTCTTATCTTAATATCAGGTGTTCGAACCTCCTGGATGAAGAAATACGTTATCCTGCCACCACACTTAGTGCCTTCATGGACAGGGGCACCCTGGGAAGCGGGAGGGTGTTCCTGGTAAGCCTGGGTTACAAATTTTAAATTTTTTTCACTTATAAGCAATGACGGCTCTTGAATTACCTTTTAAATGCATAGAAGAAGTTCTCTTAAAACCGGATTCCCGGGCCCAGGAATCGAAATCAGCGGCGGTGAAATCGAATCCTCCCTCTGTTACCAGCAGCATCTGAACCGACATTAACAGGCCGGCGGTATTCTTTCTCCTTTCGTCATCGATAATATACTCGATAACCACCATCCGGCCCTCATCCGGTAATGCTTCATATGCCTTGCCGATGAGCAATTTTTTCTGTTCCAGGTTCCAGTCGTGCAAGATATTCCCCATGGTGATAATATCCGCGCGGGGAAAATCATCCTCGAAAAAATTCCCATTCAGCACAGTGATACGGTCAGACAGACCGGCCTCTTTGATTTTCTTCAAGGCATAGGGCTCAAGTGCAGGTAAATCAAAACTGATACACTTCATATGCTTATGCTGTCGGGCCACCAGGATAGATAAAAGGCCATTGGCGCCCCCAATATCGCATAATTTATGACAGCCGGAAAAATCGAATTCCCGGGCAAAATCTGTAAAACTCCCCAGTTGTCCAAAATTCATTCCTTCCACGAAGGTCCTGGCGCCTTCGTCGGACTGATAATTTAATTCGAATAAATCTTTCCCGCTCTCGCGGATATCTTGCCTCACCGGCTTCCCTGTTTTTAATGCTTCCGCCAGTGCGCCCCAACTCTGTTCGAATACTTGCATCCGGTGCTCAAAGGACCAACCGATGAATTGTGGAGAACCTTTCACCAGGAAAAGGGAAACTTCTGCGGTATTCCTGTACCGGGCGTCTTTGCCGTTCCCGTCCCGCTCCAACAGTTCCAGGCTGACTAATGTATCCAGGAAATCGCCTAATCCCCTGCCATGAAGGTCTAAAGCAATTCTTATCTCTTCCACTGTTAAAGGGTTTTCCGCCAGCAAAGTAAAGAGTTCCAGTTTTACCGCGGCCCTAAGGGTCTGATTGATGTGAACGCCCCTCATGGCGTCGAGAATCCTGGAATGCCCTTTGAATTTGATATTGCCCCACGATATGTTTTCTCTGTCGCTCATGTTTATCTCCTTTTAATCTGTTTTTTTTGATGAGGGTATAATTTTCCCATTACTTCTTTCAATTACTTGTTTCGTTACCTCGGCGATTTTCCCCACGGGAACGTCGAGCTGCATATGAATGCCGTCGGCGGAATATTCCTGTTTAAGGATATCCAGGGAAAAACGGTTGACGATTTGCATGATTTCACCGGTAAAGTGAAAGGGAAAGGAGACCGAGATTTTTTGTTTGATATGGATAGTGATTTTCGTGGATATTTCCAGTACTTTCGCGGCGGCCTGGCCATAGGCGCGGGTTAAGCCGCCGGTTCCCAGTTTGACGCCGCCAAAATACCGGACCACCGCCGCCAATACATTGAAGTACTCCTTGCTTTTTATTTCATTGTAAATAGGTAGGCCGGCCGTGCCCGAGGGTTCGCCGTCGTCACTACAGCGAAAATACTGTTCCTCCCCTTTTCCCAGCCGGTAAGCAAAGCAGACATGGGTAGCGTCGTAATATTTTTTACGCAGGCCGGCGATGACGGCATCCGCTGCCTCCTTTGTCTCTACAGGATAGAGGTAAGCGATAAAGCGCGAGCCCTTTTCTTTGATTTCCTGGGGGCCATACGGGCGATCTACTGTACTAAAGGCTTCAATCAATCTCTTCCCCATTTGGCGGCGAACTCTTCATAGGCGACGCCAAAGATCGTTCTAAAGGATTCCGACAGCCCCTCCCCCTTGCCTAGCGCCTCCAAACACTCTTTGATACGGAAAAGTCCGTGTTTTTCGATCAAATCCGATACTGCGGTATAACTTTCAAGATAAGCAAGCGCCACCAGCCTGATATCGCCTGAGGGAAAGCCTTCTTCCAGGCGTCTTAGGGGTATAAGTTGCCCTAGTTGGGCTCCCAATTTCAGTAATTCTTCATCTTCGGAAAAATACTCGGCCAATCCTTCGTTGAGCCACACGGGGCAGCGGGGTGTAATCGATCTTACCAGGGCGTGGGTGAATTCGTGGAATAGAATGCGTTTCAACAGTTCTTCCTTGCCTTCGATGTCTTTTATCGGGATGCGAATTTTACCGTCGTAGAGCCCGCCTGCCCAACCGGGCGCCCGCGTCACATCGAAAAACCCTTGCTCGTTGTAAAGAATAACGGTAATCGAGGCGGGGGGGTAGAAATTGAAATCGCTGCCAATGGTGCGATAGGCTTCTTCCAGTATATCCAGCACCGTGTTTTCGATCCCGGTATGTTCCATTTTACTGAACTGGACTTTGAAATGGACTTTTTGTTGATCGCCATAGTCATCCATAACCTTCTGTTCCCGTTTCAGTTTGTTTTGTAAGGTAAGGAGTTCGAAGTCGCTTACCTGGGACAGGGCGATTTCGGCGTGTGTTAAGCTGTCGGCCAGGTCGTCTAATTTATAACAGGTGAGGGCCATGAATTTCCTGGCGAGAAAATTGCGGCGGTTATTCTCCAATGTTTGCTGCAGGTATTGATAGGCGCTGTTGTAATCTTCCAGCCAGTAACAGCAGAGTCCCGCATATAGGAGGGCTTCCGGGTCCAGATCAATAAATTCTTTATACAATGCCAGGGCTTTTTCATAATCACGGTTCAAAAAAAGTTGGTGGGCGTCGGCAAGTTTGCCCTTGAGATTCCGGGGCGGCGGAGCGTCTTCGGTTTGTTGCAGATCTTCCGGGTTTTCTGCGCCGGGGTATGTGGGTTCCGCCGGTTCCTGGGATTTCGCAGCGGGGCGGATTTTGCGCGGTTCCTGCCGTTTATTTATGGTTTCAGAACCAACAGGTTCGCGAATTAAGGGAGTTTTATCGGGGGGTTTGAAAAAAAACCATGCCCCGGTGAGAATTGCTATGACGATTAAATAAGGCCAGGCATTGAAACGTTTTCGTTTCCGGACATAAATCCGGCTTCCGTATCCGTGATCTTCAATCATTTTGTCTTTACCGTATCGATTTATATGAGTTAATATTATACCACGATGTGGGAATTAATAAAAATCACAGCCGCGGACCAACACGGACAAACAGGGATAAAATGGAAGGTGAGCGCTGATTGGCGAGGAACTCCGGGACAAAAAAAATATCATCCTTTTGACATTTAAACGTTTATTCATTATAATCCTTCCGATCCACCTATCTATTTAAGCGAGGCGCAAAATGAAAGGATTTAAGACCATCAACGTCGGCACCGGCCGGTACATCCAGTTGGTGGATATCACCCACGAGGTACGGCGGTATGTTTCCGAAGCCGGGGTCAAAGACGGCATTATCCTGGTTTATACACCCCATACTACCGCCGGCATTACCATCAATGAAAACGCAGACCCTGCAGTGACCGAAGATATCGAAACGTTCTTGCAGAAAAAAATGCCCCACGAGAGTTATTTCCGGCATATGGAAGGCAATTCGCCGTCGCATATTATGTCCAGTTATATTTCGGCGTCCGAGACCTTGATTATCGATAACGGAGAATTGCTCTTAGGGACCTGGCAGGGTATTTATTTTTGCGAATTCGACGGCCCCCGGAACCGCAAGGTTCATTTGAAAATCATGGGCGATAAACAATAATCATAAAGTCTCTTTCGGTCTTCGGCAAGTGTTCTGATATGAAAATAGCCACAAAGGCACGAAGGCACAAAGAAACACCAAGATGTTTATTATTAAAAATCCTTGGCGACCTGGTGCGCCATCTCTTGGCGGCAGCATTTTCAATGAGCTTCCGAAAGATTTTTCCGACCTTCCGGAAGATTTTAATGACCTTCCGGAAGATTTTCCCGACCTTCCGAAAGATTTTAATGACCTTCTGAAAGATTTTTCTTGCCTTCCGGAAGATTTTCTTGACCTTCTGAAAGATTTTTCTTGCCTTCCGAAAGATATTCTTGACCTTCTGAAAGATTTTAATGACCTTCCGGAAGATTTTCCTGGCCTCCCGAAAGATATTCTTGACCTTCCGGAAGATTTTCCTGAGCTTCCGAAAGATTTTCTTGACCTTCCCAAAGATTTTCCTGAGCTTCCGAAAGATTTTCTTGACCTTCTGAAAGATTTTTCGAAGCCCCGGGAAGTTTCCCCTCTGCTCTTTTGACAAAAATGCAGGCTGTGGCGACAAAAAAACGATGCAGATGAAAATTGGCCTGGCAGTGGGGATTAGCCTTAAGCGAGCCCGGATGAGCCGGAACCTAAAAATTACCAGCTATTTTAAACTCTTCTTGCTTTAAATTCGATTGTTTCAATATGGAATGAAAAGTTCCCATAGGGATTTCTTTTTTTGGGTCTGGGACAATGACAGTCCTGGAATTTTTTCTGAATTTCTTATGGCTACCTTTCTGTGAAATAAAAATAAAACCATGGTTCTCCAGGATTTTAATGATATGTCTAGATGAATAAAGTTTAGCCATTCAATACCGTTTCTCCGATCATGACTTCATCGATGTGAACATAGCTTTCTTCCGGGGGATCATCTTCATAATACAATTCCAGGGCTTCTTTTAGATTGAAGACGGCTTCGTCTATGCTTTCACCGAAGCTTGATACTTCAACGTTAAGACATTGGGAGACAAAATATTTGTCTTCCTTGTATACAATATATTTAATGGTCTTCATTTTGACCTCTCATGCGCCTATAGTACAACTTTTTTCCATAATTTTCAATACGATAAAGTTTTTTTCAACAACCGCCGCTATCCCGGAGGGGATTAAATTGGTTTAGTTTTCGTATATCTAATTGTATCCTAATTTTTCCGGTGGTACTAGTTTTCTCAGTCGCCCCGGTCCGGCCCGGTTTGAAAATTGCATTACTATTAGCGGGAACTTTTTCGGCGAGCCTTCATTTTGATTATTAATCTTATGCCCTTTTTCCCCCTTTACCCACTTCCTCTAAATAGTTGTCCTCCTTTTGTAAATACTCGTGGTAAAAATACGTCAACATCTCGAAGATCACATGAAGACGAAATTCTTCCGATATTTCTTCTAATAATTTTTTCAAATTTTCCTTATCATCCGTGGTTGGATTTTGTTTTTTAGACGCTTTTTTTAATTCTTCATAAATGTTCCGTTCTTGCTTATCCTCCCGCCTATAGCGAACATCGTTAGGGTCATTATTATTACTGGGGATAAACAATCTCTTTAATTGAAAGTGCAGGGCTTCTTCTATTTGATAAAAACCAATCCTGGTCTGACGTTCCCTGCAATAAAAGGCTCTCCGGTTGATATTACCTTCTTTAACATATTTTATACGTTCATCTTCATTAAAAGCGTCAAAGAATTTTTTATAGATAAAGGCATTTTGATCCCTAAGAAATTTTTGTATTTCTTCTTTCCCGTTATTCTTTCCAATTTCTTTTTTCCTCGCTTCAACTTCTCTTTTTGTATGTTCGTATTCGTGCCTATTAGCCAAAATCCGTTCAAAAATAGAATAGGATTCCCGGTCAAATTCGTGATATTTTTTGATTTTTACCTCCCGGTTGGCGATAGGCATCCCGGCTTTATCGCTCAATCGCTGCTGGTAATAATTGGGGGCATTGATGGATTCGATGAAGTTGCCCCCGATTTCAGGGGAAAGCGCATTGTCCAGCATGGCTAACGACCAATAGGTGAAACAGGCAACACTTCGATAGTACTTATGCTCTTCTTTCTCATCAACTTTAATCGCTGCCAGGGGTAAGGGCAGCAAATGGTATTTGGCGGGTGACAGGCAATTCTTCTTGCATTTATCTTTATTAAGGTGGGTACGATTTACACAATTCGTTAAATCCGGTTCGCTGCAGAGGTTGCACCGGTCTTTTTGGGGCTGGGTGACCCGGCTGTACCAGTTTCTAGACAGCAGCGCCCGGTGCCGGAATTCACCTTCGGCGGGATTTTTAACTCCCCCCCGGTGAACCAGTCCCAACATTAATTTAATGGTTTCGTTGAAGGGATCATCATTAAGTTTTAGAGCTGATTTATTTTCATCCGTGAAATCATGTTTTTTCATCTCTATAAGTTCAGTGAGTTTTTCATCAAGCCATTTTTTGAATTTCTCAATTTTGATGGCCCTCATCCTTAATCCATAGATTTCAAATCTTTTCTTAAAGTCCTCTTTCAATTTTTCGTCCGGGTTATCTTTTCCAAATAGTGCTGAAATAATCGATTCATCTGGAACTGTGTTGTCTTTCTTAATTTTTTTGTAATGGACTAAAAAGTCCATAAGGATAGATTCTCGTATCTTTATTTTGTTTCTCAAAAAGTCTTTTTCATACTCTTTATACGATAGGCTGCTCCCGCTGTCGATTTTATAAAGATCGCCGCCATTACTCCACAGCAGTTCCATAAAGAAAGCCACAAATTCGGAGACGTTATCCAACGGGGGGAATGCGAAGGGAAGGATTCCATCCAGTTCTCGTACCCCCTTATCCCTCTTGCATTCAATTTCTTCCAACTGCATTAGTAAATGCTCCCACGTATAATCTTCTTTACCTAGCCATTCCCAATCGTCCGTTACTTCCGTATTTTGATTTTTAAAAAATTTTGATTTGATTTCCTTATAGAATTCTAATTTCGGACTTTCTTCCAAATCGAAGTTTTTCGAATCGTATAATTCTTTAAACACCATAACGCCGTAATCCCGGTAACAGGGAATGGCATCGATACGATCTATAAATTGTTCTTCCTCAACTTCCCGGGCAATTGAGTTATTTTGTTTAATCCTTTTCCTGGGAAGGGGGTATAAGTTTCTCAGATGGTAATCCTGTTCAATATTTTTCAACAATTCGCCCTTGACATATTTTCCCAGGGGGGCCAGCCGCTTATTATCCCTGAACGCATATACCACATAATCCTCGATACTTAACACGCGGGTATTGGCATGACCGGCGCTGAACTGGCCCTTAAACGACCAGAATTCCGTATATATATGGGGCTTTTTTACCAGGGCAAAAGTGGCTACTTTTCCAGGATAGCGAATCTCGTAGAAATCTTTAATGATCTTTTGATTAATGGTTTTTTCCGCGGGGTTCTCATAAAAAAGTTTGAAAAATACCCGGGGGGCCTGGATGTTACCGGTATCGCCGGCCAGGAGATTTTCGATGTCCCAACCTTGGTCTTTGATTTCTATCCCCTCCAGGGAATCGATGTTCATATGACTGATTTTCGAATCGTGCTTCCGCCCCCTGGCTTTTTGTATGTAGATTCCCTTTTGAATCTGGTTGTGCACATCGAAATTCCGGATGCAGATAATCAAATCCACCAGAGAAGAAATTTGTTCAGTGATTTTGTCGATGGATTTAAAAAAGGCATCGGAACGGCAAACAAAAATCGTGGTAATGCCGCGGTCTCTTAAAAATTGGATCAGTCCTGATAAAAACACCTTTAATGCCTGTTGGCCATCGCCTTTAGCCTTTTCCAGTTCGGTGACGGAATCAATCACCAGCCGCTTTATGTTCTTCCGGGAATGAAGGGCTTCCAATGCAAAAACGATCTTATTCAAGTCCAGGTGAATGGGGGAGAAATCGACAAATTGAAACCGCGAATCCGGATCGGTATCTTTTGCTGATTTTAGCATCTTATCAAAGTCCTCTTTAATATTTCCCTCGAAGCCCCGGGTGGCAAATTCCAACGTTCCCAGGTCGCCTTCAAAGTTAATCCAGACGGCATTTTCTTGCTTCTTGAACCCTTCCCGCATAAAATTCAGGGACAGGATCGTTTTTCCTGTACCGGCGCTTCCCACCAATAAAAGAGTTTCGCCTTGTTTTAAGCCTTTTTTTTCGCCGGGTAATGGAAGTAATTGATCCAGCCCCGCGGTTCCTGTGCCAATGGTTTCATTTGAAGAAAAAGAAGACGATGAGGATAGCGGTTTTTTATAAACGGAAATATCCGGGAAAACATTCAAGCCTGGAATTAAGTAAGGGATTCTAACGCCTTTTTGGCGTATTACTGCCTGGGAGATTAAGCGGTTTTCCGGTTCGTCCAGGTCTTGGACCGCCAGCATAGCCGCCGAATGGATTCCTTTATGGGCTTTCATTCCCCGCAGTTTTTTAACCGTTAATGTCAACAGTCCGCCTTCCCATTTGAGACTGATAATCCCATCTGCTTCGTAATCTTCAAAGGCATTTTCATCGCCGCGGTCTTCTCCGGTAAAAATGGAGGTGATTTGCCTGCATTTGAGATTGCGGATGAATTTGCGCAGGATATGGCGGCCGCCGGCTTCTCCGCCCAGGTCCCGGAAACGGCTGATGGAATCCACCACCACCAGGCGCGGCAATTCCCGGTCCAGCAGGGCAATCAGCTCGTTCGACACCACATCCGGGTTTTTCCAGGCCGAAGGGGTGCGGATTTTGATCAATGGACGGGTAATGGCCTTGATGTCGTCTTTAGACCAGCCCATTGCTTTTTCGTCATTGTTGTCATTACGGGTATAACCGTTAAAATCGTTTAAAAGTTGGTGGATGTCTTCTTCAAAGGTTAAGAACAAGGAACGGTATGGTTTCAGGCAAAGTGCGATTTGCATTGCCAGGGTGGTTTTCCCTGTGCCGGGCTCACCTTTAATCAACAAACAGTGCCCCACCGGCAGACCGGGAACTTTCCGGATGGCCGTGCTTTTATCAGTTAAACCGGGATCGATCCCTGGCCGACCGAATATGATATTCAACCCCGGGATACCGACATCTTCCACCGTTATCCCGGGATCATCCTCGGGCAACGCCAGGGGTTTGCCGAATTTAATTATGTCTTCGATTTTGCCGCACATTTGCGCAAAGGAATGCTCATCTTTACATTGTTCCCAGATATCTTTGATTTTTTTTAAACAGTCTCGGTCATCAGTCAGGCGGTATTGGCCGGATTCGCGGTCGAAAAGGAGATAGCCGTCGCGGCACAACAGGCTGCACAGTTCCGCTGCTTTATTTTCGCCGATCCCGGTATGGTGAACGATATCTTCTATGGTATACATTGGTTTACTCCTCTTGTTGAAAAAGATTCAAAATCGCCATTAATTCAAAACTTGATGGAATGGTCAAGCTGCTGCTTTTAAAAAATAATTCTTTGTTTTTGATTCCCGGCTTCAGGATGGACTGTGAGAATTCATAAATAGCTTTTCGATTTTGCGGGGTATAAGGGAAACGATCTTCCAACTGTTTATTCCCAAAGCTGTCGAGTTTTTCCTTGAGAAATGTGATCCCTTTCTGTATATTTTTCATCATGTCTTCAGTAAGTTCATTATCGATGGGGGGAAAGGGGTACTCTTTTCTTTTCAGATTGATTTCCAGTCTCGGATTTTTTTTAATCCTTTTATTTTCAAAATTAAAAAAAGATAGAAGGACCGGCAGGTGAAATTTGACTACATCGAGAAACTTCAAGTCCTGGAAGTCTTTCTCGTTATGGTAACGAATAAGCGGGAAGACATCTTTATCTTTGGGAAAACGAAAGTAATGCATCATCACATCCAATGCCGCCGGTTCGGCCCGGTCATTCTGCTTGACAGTGAACAGGAAAAGGGGGATGAACCGGCACGCCCGGAACCGCACATAACTGGAAATCACTTGTTGGGCCATGTCGATACAAATATATCCCTTTTCATTGTCCCATTGGGTATCTTTCCAGAATTTTTCCAGGCCGGTCAATTTTTTATCATTCTCGTTAGTCTTCATTAACCTGGCAATGGTAATTTCGGTTTTGTCCCCATATTGCAGCAAGGCTGACGCCAGGAGTAGGTCGAGCTTTCTTTCCGAATTTTCGTTTTCTTTAGAAGGAATTAATTCAGGGCCTATGTATTTCTTTTCAGGGGGTTCTTTTTTATCGCTTACTACCGCACCGGGTTTCATTTCTTCGGGGAACCAACCGGGCGCAAGATCTGTCCACTCGCGAGCCCTGGTGAAAAAAGCATACCATTTATTGAAACCATCGACGGTTTCCTTTCGGTCCGGCGTAAATTTACGAAGAATACTCTGGACATAATGCGGTTTTACTTCCTGGTGAAGCAGGCAGATAATGCCCAGGATAATGGAAAAATCTTCTTCTTTAATAGATATTCCCCCATTAGAGCCGTTATTGTATTTTGAGAAGTAATTTTCATAAATATCGGCCAGGTATTGCTTCAAGGCCACTAATTTATTTATATCTTTTTCTTTAAAATTTTCAGGGATGATATCCAGGTAGGGGGATTTCCCGTTTAATGTATCTAAAGAATTCATTTCCAAAAGTACGATGAAAGTCGCGTAGTTGTGATAATCATGGATGATCTTGTTGATATGCGCGGCGCTGTCCCCGCTGCCCTTGAGCACCTCATTTAATGCCTGGAAAATTCCGGGAAAACACATGCCGATATCGTGAAGAAAGGCCGCTGTGATGAATAGAACCAGGTTGGGTTCAAGGTGATCTATAAATTGTTTCTTAAAATCCTTCTCATTCCAATCAGGATTATTCGTAGATGAGCCATTATTTAATCGGTACAATATCTCGCAATAATTTTCCAGAAGTTCACCCACATTGTCGATAATTCGTTCGGAATGGCCATGGCCCTTATCTTCATATCCCTGCTGGGCAAAATTTTCTTCTCTCTTCTTTGAATAATATTTCCAAAACCTCTCCATCCCTTCAGCCAATTTGCATAGGGGGTTTTCATCCTGGGATTTTTCATCTGGGGACTTATCATAAAGCCCTTTCAAAAACGAGTTCATACAGCCTCCTTTTCCATTTTGGTGTAATGTCCATTATATCTTAATATGCAGACCGGGTCAACCGTGCGGTTTGAAATTATTTTGCCTATCGCTAACGATTCCCCTGGGAAAAGGGTTTAATATTTATAATATATTGAATCGCTCGACCGCGGCGGCAAATTTTTTATCCCTGGCCGCATACTCTTTAATAACTTCGATAAGAGTGCCGTATTTTTCTTCAGTCTTACTAATTCTTACATCCAACCCGATCACCTTTGTTTCAAAAGGCCTTATCATGGTTCGCCTATCCCACAGAGCAAAACTGATGGTAACCGAAAGCATTCCCCCGAAAAGCGCGGCCAGTATCCACACGAAATTCATCATCTGCTCAAACCGCTTGTCCACCTGCTCGAACCGTTTATTCATATCTTTACGTAGGTCCGACATTCGTTTGTCCATTTCCCTGACGGTGGTTTTCAATTCGATTAAAGTATCCCGGTCTTGCTGGGTAAATCCTGTTTCTCCGCGTAAAACGGGGGTAAGAATAAAAAAGCATAATAGCATCGCCGCCATGGATATCCTGATCTGTATTTTTTTTCTCAAGAAATAATAATAGCCAAAATCCCCCCATTTGTCAACACAATCGGATTTTTCTCAGCAATTCTCATTTTGAATAATTTTAGGGCGACCTTTTTTCAAACCGGTAAGGACCGGGGCGACTGGGAAAAGTAGGCATGGCCAAAGAATATCGATAAAACAAAGTATCTTGAAACTAAACCAAATCGGTGGCGACGCCGAGGAAACTTTATTGAGTGGTGAGGAAACTTTATTGAGGCATGAGGACACTCTCTGAAGGGAATTTTCCTGCCTGCCCCTTTCCACATCATTTATTGACTTTCATCATTATTCGGTTTAATATTGGGGAATGACTTTAAATCGAAAAACTGCTTTCACTACCTGCCCATACAACTGCTGGCCCATTAACTGCGGCCTCTCTATTACTACGGAAAATGAGAGAATCATCGAAATTTCCGGGAATAAATTCCATGACTTCAGCCGCGGTATGCTGTGCGTCAAAGGCCAAAGCTGCGGAGAAATCCAGCTTAATAAACACCGCCTCCTTTATCCCCTGCGACGCGCCGGGGCAAGGGGTGCGAACCAATGGCAACGAATAACCTGGCCGGAAGCCCTGGACGAAATTGCCGACAAATTGAAAAAAAACACGGCCGCCCTGCACCCTGAAGCCAATGCCCTGTACCACAGCCACGGCAATATTGTTCAACGCGTCAATTGGAAAATCCTGACCCCCCGCTTTGCCAATATGTCCGGCATGACCCTTTGGGACGGCAACTTCCCCTGCTGGTACGACGTGGGCGCGGCGCAGGAATTAACGGGCTACTGGGGCCTGCATGACCCTGTGGAAATGGGTCTCCACGCCAACGGTCTCATCAACTGGGCCCAGGACCCCTGCGCTTCCATGGCCAATATGGTCCCTTACATCCTCCAGGTTAAAGAACGCGGGGGAATAGTGGTTACCATCGATCCACGGGTCACACAAACGGCCGCCATCAGCGATTTCCATCTCCGGCCCCGCCTGGGCAGCGACGTTTTCCTGGCCAATGCCGTCGCCCATATCCTGGTTAAAGAAAATATGTTCGCGAATGAATTTGTCCATGACCACGGCTATGGCTTCGAACTGTATAAAAAACATATCGAAACATTTACGCCGTTAAAAGCGGCCGAGGTATGCGAAGTGCCGTTAAAACAAATCGAACGGCTGGCGGAAATTTATGCGCAAGTAAAACCGCTGTGTACGAATTTAACCAGGGGCGCCCTGGGGAAACACTGGAACGGTATTCAAATGGTGCGGGCGATTCTCTGCCTGGTTCCCTTATCGGGGAATGTGGGCGTCAAAGGCGGCGGCGTTATCTGGGGCGAAGCGGTGGACTGGAACCTAAATCTATGCGCCAATGAACGCCGGCCTGAACACATTCATTTCCCTGAAAATAATTTTAATGCCATCGATCAGGCCCTTAAAGATGGAACCGTCAATACGCTGCTGGTTATCGGGGGAAACCCGTTGAGCCAGTGGCCTGATTTGAACCGCCTGCGCCGACAACTTAAGAAACTGGACCTGGTGGTGGTATATGATTTATTTTTAAATCACACGGCGCGGGAAGTGGGGGATATTATTCTCCCCGCCGCTTCCTGGCTGGAAGAACTGGGCCTGCGAACTTCCAATACGCACATTTACTTGATGGATAAAGTGGTGGAACCGCCTGGAGAATGCCGGGAAGCGCCGGATTGGATGAAGGAATTGGCCGGGAAACTGGGAATCGTTGATTATTTCCCCTGGCATAGTAAAGAGGAATGCCTGGATGATTGTCTGGATTCCCAGGCTTGCCGTGGGGCCACCGTGGAAAAACTTCGCAGTCTGCCTGGAGGTATTGCCGCTAATATCCCTGAAATTCCTTACTCTGGTTTTGTTTTCGATTCGCCGTCGGGGAAATTTGAGTTTTACAGCCGAAGGGCGGAGGAGTTGGGGATACCGCCGCTGCCGGTTCATGAAGAGCCGATGGAGGGTATTCGCTCGACGCCGGATTTAGCGGAAAAGTACCCGCTTTCGTTGATTTCGGCGCGACGTAATACGCATTTTCATTCGTTTCATAACAGTCACCGGGTGAACCCCACATTGAGGGCGGTGGAACCGGAGCCGTTGTTATGGGTGCATCCCCGGGATGCGGCGGCCCGCGGGATAGCGGATGGCGATTACGTGGAAATGTTTAATCTCCGTGGGAAAGCGCGAGTTAGAGTGGAGTTGACCACGGAGGTAATGGCGGGTTATGTGAGTCTTAATGATTGTTGGCCGGAGTTGAACGAGGTAACGCCGGCTATTTCGGCGGTGGCGCCGCGGGTGACGGCGGCGCTGGGTTCCGGCGGTCAACCGTGTTATCAAAACACGCTGGTAAACTTGCGTAAAATGACTTCGTCGACAAGGGGGCTTTTTTGAAAAAACGCCCCCTTAAACCCCCTAAAAACTTTTGTTAAACAAAAGCTTTAGGAAGTCAAGAAACCCTTTCTCGAAAGGGTTTCTTGCCGCCGGAGGCAAACGGTAAATATGCAGCGAATTTTCATTTTCGATGTAGGTCGATGTTTCGGGTGTAACGGCTGCGTGGCGGCCTGCGCCAACGTCAACCACACGCCCGGCGGCCTTTTATGGCGCACCC
Organism: Candidatus Aminicenantota bacterium; assembly: GCA_026393835.1. GTDB lineage: Bacteria > Acidobacteriota > Aminicenantia > UBA2199 > UBA2199 > JAKAGC01. The sequence continues at coordinate 17,942 of JAPKZK010000072.1, forward strand.
TTCATAAATTACCGCCGCATGACGGCGATAATAAGACCCTCTACCTTTCCATCTCCTGCAATCACTGCGAGAACCCACCTTGCGTCAAAGGATGCCCGGCCAATGCCCTGGAAAAGAGAAACAGCGACGGGATCGTGATACATGACCCGGACAAATGCCTTGGGTGTGGGTACTGCCGGATGACCTGCCCTTATGACGCCATCAAATGGGATGAAGCTTCCGGGTTAGTGAGCAAATGCCATTTCTGCCATGAGCGGTTGGCGGAGGGTCGGGAACCGGCCTGCGTGGAAACATGCTTCGCCGGGGCATTGAAACAAGAACTGGCAACACTCGACGAACTCCCAAAAGAGTATGAAAAGGAATCCCCGGGTTTAAAGCATATCGAGAACATCGGTCCTGCCGTGCGGTTTATTAATTCACCGCCTTTGTCCCCCAAAACCGGGGAAGGCATAAATATAAAAGGAAGGGAATGAACATGGAAAACCGTTTCTTGCAACTGGTTCCCCTGGTGTGCTTTACGGTAATGGCAATCGCTGCCGCGGGTTTGATGATCGGGATCGCCGGGATGCTGCCGGCAGGCATTATCTGGCCGGGTATCGGCCGGGATTATTTAGTAACCCTGGCGCTGGCCGGTATGGGCATTGTTATTTCATTTCTGCACCTGGGGAAGAGAGAGAGATTTTTGCGGGCCGCCGTGGGGATCAAGCATTCCTGGCTCAGCAGGGAGGTCATCGCAGCTGGGGTTTTCTTTGTTTCAACCGGGTGCGGGTATATTTTTATAAAGACCGGGCAGGCGGCCCTCAGCGATCTCGCTGCCGCGGCGGCGTTTATCGCGGCCGTATACATGACCTGGACCATCGGGATGGTCTATAACATACCCGGCCGGTTTACCTGGGAAGGGTTTCCCAATACAGCCGCGCCCCTGTTAATCTCGCTTCTCCTGGGTTCCCACCGGCTCATTATTATTAGTGGGAGTCGGAAATCCCTTTTTGAATGGTTGTTTTTCTTAATGTGGCTTGTGGATTTTCTCATGGCGCTGTCGCGGGCAAAGGTTTTTCGCAGTCGAATGGAGAATAAATACACGTTTGTGTTTCCGCATTTACTGTTTCCCACGAGGGCGGGGCATATGGCCAGGTTGGTTTTATCTTTCACCATGATGACAATGGCCATTTTTTCATGGAGCAGCCCGATCCTTTTTATGATTATCGGCAATATTATCCTGGACCGTTTATGTTTTTATGCGGGGGCGGTGGAGGTTTCGCCCAAATCGGAAATAGCTTCCCGGAAAGCAGAACGTATGAAAGAAGCGGTGATGAAATAATTGGGTTGCCCGCGAAACACGCGAAAAACGCGAAAGAGTCTTGTTTTTTGTTTGCAATATTTGTATAATCGACTATTAACGTTTATCGAGGACTATTAATGGAAATACAATCGAAATTATTTGGGAAAATCGAGTATTCGGAGGAGAATATCATCCGTTTCGCAGAGGGGTTGATCGGTATACCCGGGAAAAAGAACTTTATCCTCATCGAAAATGAAGATTTCAAGCCCTTCGGTTATTTACAGTCCGTGGATGATCCTTCTTTTATACTGATCGTCATCAACCCGCTGCTGGTGGAAAAGGACTACCGGTTCGATATTCACAAGGGGGACCTGGAAGCACTGGATATTAAAGATGAAAACGACTTCTCCATGCTGGCGGTGGTGGTTTTCGCCAAACGGATCGAAGATATCACGGTAAACCTGAGGGCGCCCGTCCTTTTCAATATCCATACGAAAAAGGCCCTGCAAGTGATTCTACAAACCGATGATTACTCGGCGGAAGAACCCCTGATAAGACCCTTACCCGCCGCCCCCGCCACCGCCAACACGGATGGGGCGGATATCTTTAAGAAGAAATAACATGCTGGTACTAACACGAAAAAAAAATGAAAGTATCGTCATCGGTAACAATATTGAAATAAAAATATTAAAAATGGGCAAAAATTCCGTGGAACTGGGAATATCCGCGCCCAAAACTTATTCTATCTTCCGGGAAGAGGTTTTCAGGGAAATTCAAAGGAAAAACGTGGAAGCGATTCAATCGGTAGAATCCGGGGACCTTAACGATCTTAAAAACATTTTCGACCGGGTGAAGAAAGAAATGTGAAAGAATAAGAATGATGAATGATGAATGATGAATGATGACGAAAAGAGAAGAAATCCCGGGTTCAAAGGCAAATGGTTCGTCAGGTATAATCCCGGGGAGTTTGAATACCGTGAGATTCTATGCGCCCTGGCGGATATCCATGAAGAGTTAGAGGAGAGCCGAAAAGAGGCGGTCTATAAATGGGTGATTTTCGATAAACAAGCCCATGCCGGCCAAAAGGGTTTCTCTATTGAAACTGGCGATGCGTGGGATATGAGGCGCTGCACGCCGCCCATGAATATAAAACCTGGAAAAGGGGATTTGAAAAATATCTTGCTGGCCCATCCGGCGCTGCTGAGCGATAAGCGTTGGGAAACGATTCATTTTACCGCCGCCGCGCTTTTCCTGGGTTCTGCGTTAAGGACCGCGGGTGTTAATGTGTCCTTCCTCAAGCTGATTATGCCCGCGGCTTCGCTGAACGAGATTCTCAAAGGTGAGAATGGCAATATAGACTTGTTGGGATTGACGCTGTTTGAAGATTTATATAGAGAAACCCGTGAGTTCCTGGATCGATTAGCCAACGCCAACTTCAGCGGCATGCTGGCGGGCGGCGGCCCCATGATTACGCTTAATCCATTACAAAGCGCCTGGCATCTCCCGGAACTGAACCTGCTGGTAAGGGGCGAGGCGGAATTTGTTTTGCCTCACCTTCTCAACGCCATAAACGCCAATGACCCGGAAGCGCTGATGGAATCGAAAGGATTTTTATTTCAAATACCGGGTATGATAATTATTTCCGACCTGGATCATATAAACCGTCCTGGCGATTTCAGCGGTTTCCGGTTTCACCTGGATTTCCTGGCTGAGGGAAGTCTTGAACATGGCCTGGAAATCAATTTATCCAGGGGCTGCGGCAGGGGGTGTATTTTTTGTTCTCATGTGCAGGGGCGTGCGGTCCGTCAATTACCGGTGGAAACATTTGAACAACTATTAAAAGTTTTGGGAGGTGTCGGAACCTTTTTTCAAAAAGGTTCTGACCCGCCGGAGGCAAAAGCGGCTCCTTATGCACGGACTATCAATATCAATGATGACGACATTTTGCAAGACATGGACTACGCGGAAAAGATTTTCCGGTTGATAAAAGAGCATCATTATAAATTATGGGGGGTACAGACCTCGGTTAATTCTTTTTTTAGAGCAGACCACAGCATCGATTATAAAATTCTCGATGCCATTGCCGACGGGTCGTTGTACGTGGACAACAACCCGGTGGTTTGGGTGGGGACGGACGCTTTTTTAAAGGAACGGGGCAAAAGGCTGGGAAAGTGGATTCCCCCGGAAGCGCAGATGTCGGAGCTGCTGGATGCGTTTGAAGGGCGGGGCATACGGAATTACCATTACTGGATCAGCAGCGATTATGATACCGATTGGGAAGAATTCGCCCGGGAGTTTCTCTATATTTATCGTCTGCATAGTGCTTATAAAACCTTTGGCTTGATGGCCCATTCGCCCTTCCTGGTCCCCTACCCCAACACCCCGCTTTACCGGCAATTGCTCCGGTCGCCCGGTTTGCAAAACCGGATCAAATACAAACAAATCTTAAAAGCCGGGAAACCAATCTTCGAGTTTCCATTGGTGGAGCGGGTGGAAACCGCTTACCCCCATCTTAATCGGTTATTGAGCAACGAGCAATGGGGGAACCGGTTGGGGTTTTTCGATTATATAAAGCAGAAGGATTATTTGAATGCCTTCATTACGCTCTATGATTTCTTAAAGCAGGAGCGGTTATCCTTCGAATCTGCCCATCATCCCGAGTCCCCTCGACTGGTAGAAATCGAACGAGAGATTGAAACATTCATTGAGAATATTATGTAATCTCCGGACAAAAAAGCAAAAAAGAAAACCCAGGAATATTTGAAATCTCTATACCGATATGTTATACTTAAAAAGGTAAACGATCATGAATAAGAAACAATTTTCTGTCGGAGAATCCGATTTTAAAAATATAATAACCGGCAACTACTATTATGTCGATAAATCCCTTTTTATCAAGGAAATTATCGACAGGGGCAATAGGGTTATCCTGGTTCCCCGTCCCCGGCGGTTCGGGAAGACCCTCAATATTTCGATGTTGAAATACTTTTACGACTGCTGCCCGGAAAACATGCCGCCAGTCACCGATACTCCCGCCCCGGGCATTAAACCGGTTACTCCCGGCAATACCTATAAGAGTTTATTTTCTTCCCTGGCCATCGCCGACGCAGGCCCCCACTACCTGGAAAAAATGGGCAAACACCCGGTTATTTTTTTAACCTTTAAAAACATCAAAGAACCTGACTGGGAAACTTGCCTGGGTAAGATCCAGTCGCTTATCCAGGGAGAGTATACCACACATTACTATCTCCTTGAAAGCAAAGAACTGATGCCGCACGAGAGAGATTATTTCCAGCGTATCATCGATCTAAAGGGAACCCTGGGGGATTATGAAAACAGCCTGGAAAAATTGCTTATTTTTCTAAGCCGTTATTATGGTCGGAAGGTTGTCATTTTGATCGATGAGTACGACGCCCCGGTGCATGCGGGCTTTACCAACCAATATTATAAAGAGATCATCGGCTTTATAAGAAATTTCCTCTGCGGGGGACTGAAAGATACCGGCCAGTACCTGGAAAAAGGAGTTATCACCGGGATTATGCGAATCGCCCAGGAATCGATTTTCTCCGGCCTGAACAACCCGGGCGTGTTTACGCTGTTGTCGGAGGAGTTCAACGATAAATTCGGGTTCACCCAAAAAGAAGTTGAAACCATACTCACAGATTTCGACGTTATGGACAGGTATGATGATGTCCAGCGGTGGTACAACGGCTATAATTTCGGCGGCCGTATTATTTACAATCCCTGGTCCATCACCAACTTTATCGACAGGGGGGGGAAAGAATTAAAACCTTACTGGATCCATACCTCGGACAACGAAATTGTTGAAAACCTATTGTCCAAAGAAGGCAAAGAACTCAGGGAAGAAATGGAACAACTCCTCCGGGGCGAAAGCATAGAAAAACCCATCGAAGAAAACATTGTTCTTAAAGATATTTACCATCGTGAGAATTTGCTCTGGAGTTTCTTGCTAATGGGCGGATACTTGACACAATCCTCCAAAAAAACCGATGAGGACGCCGGAAAAACCTATTATCTACTTACCATCCCTAATAAAGAAGTAAGGGTTACTTATACGTCCATCGTCGAGAATTACTTTTCGTCAAAAATCGAAAACAAGCAACTGGAAATCATGCTCAAAGCTTTGGTGGAAGGGGATATCGTACTTTTTGATGAAATGCTGAAAAAGGTGGTGGCGGGGGTGTTCAGTTATCATGATTTCAGCGGCGAACCGGAAAAAGTCTATCATGCCCTGGTGGCCGGTATGCTCACCTGGATATCCAATACCCATGAGATCAAATCCAACCGCGAATCCGGTTACGGCAGGTACGACATCATGATCATTCCCCGGGATGTTTCTCAATGGGGTTATGTCATCGAATTTAAGAAAACCAGGAATAACGAAACCGTGGATAAGGCTGTAGAATCGGCTCTAAAACAAATCGCTGAAAAAAAATACGAAACGGAATTGAAGGAAAGGGGAGTAAAAAGGGTTAAGAAATTAGCCGTAGTTTTTGAAGGGAAGAGCGTAACCGTCAAAGAGGGGTAATATAAAAGGCGCTTTTTGCCCGGCGCTTAATCTTCCCCGAAGTGCCGGTCATTCCTCTGAATTTCTCCGGGTCAGCATTACCACTGCGGTGATGACAATGGCGACGAATCCAAATATAAGACTTACAAATACCACTACATCGCAATCGTTTAATGGACGATTCATTTGCCATGCGAAATGCAAGAATAAATAGGAAAAAATAACGGAGATACCGAGAGAAATCACCGCCACCGGAATTCGTTTCCAGTCAATCTTATCCCTATATTTGAATTTTTCGATTTCATTATTAAGCTGCTTTGCTTTTTCTTCAATTAAATTCGTTAACCTTTTCTCAGCAGTATCTACATTATTTTTGATTGTATATAAATCATCCTTTTTGACAAAATCTAATTCATTCTTAATCTCTAACATTTTGTTTCTCAATACTGTTAAAGTCCCAGTCATTTTTTCATCCAATTCTCTCAGAGAGTTTTGAATATCATTACCACCATTATTCATTTTCTACCTCCTGTAAAATAAATTGTACAGATACGCGATGAATATCCCGAAATGGACGATCCCGATCAAGGATACCCCAAAAGTAAACATATGAGCCCAGAATCCCTGGGGGAAGTTCGCAGGTGATTGGGCGATGAACATGTAGAACGCATTGGTTATATGGTCAACCAATGTCATGGCCTCTGATTTTCCCCAAGAAGTGCCCAGTAGCTCCATCAAACTCCCCAATAACACTGGCCAAACCACTATGGCAGTGACAAGGAGTGATATTGAGCCGATCAATTTGTCGATGTACCACCGTACGGGATGCAAAAAGGAGAGGTGGGGATGTTTGGCGAAAAACAGGCGGCGGTTCAACGTGCGCGTATGTTTCAGGCAAAGCTGCTCCTCGTCGAATTGGCCGTATTCGCGGAAGATGCGCATGATCCGGACAATGATGCTCATTTTGGCGTTCATGGCGGTCAACCGGCGCATACGCCGGTGAGCCCAAATGGTTATCCTTTTTAAGTCGAACTCGATCTCCTGGAATCGTTCCTTTACGTGGATATTGTACTCGTTGCCAAGAAACTTACACTCCATCATCACCTCAAACCGGTGTTTAAGTGAGAGTGCCTCAATGGCGGTGGTGGGAGTGCGACCGCCAGTTAATTCCAGGGCGTCGGTGGCCATTACCGCACAAAGTAACACCCGCTCCACCGTCGTAATTGAGTCTACCCGCATGGCCTCAGCTCGATGAATTAATGTCTCGGCAACCAATAACAACTTACCTGTGGTACCATGGCCTATTATACGCTTTCTATCCTCTTGATTTCCCTGCCCTTCATTTTTGCCCGGCCTGTCCGGTGGCCATTTAAACCAATCAACATTACCAGTCCGTTTGGTTTTGGTTTTCTTGCGAAGCAAACCAATCTGCCCCCATAAATCAAACATGCCGCTTACCGGTTTGTAAACAATTCGTGGGCTGCCTTTTTTGTGTCTCCGTAGGTATTCCCGATTTTCAGCCAGGGTGTGATCCCCAGGCCGACTTTGCCCGGTGACCAGGATACGATGGGTTGACTGATCGGCCGTTTTATCTGCATACCCCAGTAATTTACATTGCTCCGCCCTATCTTTTAAATTTGACAAATGCATATCCGCTGGACGGTCGGGGAAGTTGAGGCTCATATCTTCCAGCAGTAACCAGTATGGATGATACGTCATGTAACCGGGATTTTTGGGTATAAATAAATCCTCCATTATTTGCCAACTTGTAATTACATCGGCGCGGCAACCGAAACGGTAAGCGATATAGGCGTTAAAATATGCGAAATAATGCTCGTCATCGATGGCTGCGGCCAGGCGATTACTATGGCGAAACGGCAATATTAGATCTTCTTTTAAATGGTTTACGATAGCCTCATTGGTCTTTTCTCTTACCCAGTTACGTAATCCGGTGGGGTCCAGCAGGGGGTCCCTGAAGGTACCAGAGAATATTTTGGTAAGATTGTGTTCCTTAAAAAGGGTGATTTCGGGGTGATGAATAACTCCAAATAACCAGCGCACTTCCGGAAAGGTGAGAATCAACATGGCCACCAAATTTCCCCAGTTACATGACGTGGAAACCACGTGGAGATCATTGGGATGGATTGAGTCCACCAAGATAGTTGTATCGCATAACCTACCATTATCCTTATCAGCCATAAGACATTCCATTTTATCCACCAACATTTTATAATCACCCACACCGGCATCATCAACCAATTGGGGAGTAAACTGGATACAACAATCCTGATTGATATCCACTCCGGCCATGATTAAACATGATTCAATCGCCAGGGCTGTAACATCTGATTGGGCCAGTATAATAAATCGTTTCACGTGTTCTCTTCCCTTTTTTTAGTTTGCCGTGGTCGCAAGCGGGTGGCAGTGTCGTGGGCCAGCCGCAGCACCTGGTCCGCCAGGATTTCGTCCCGGTCAACTGGGGAAAGGTTAAGCAGTCGTTTGATTAAGTCGGCGGCCTTGACCGCGGTCAGGCCGCGGTCCCCGGTCAGGAGCTTCATGGCCGGATGGATCCGGATTTCCCCATCGGGGTTCTCCGGCGTCGGCTTGCGGGTCGCCAGCAGCGCCGCCTTGATATACCCGGCCAATAGCCGACTATAGGTAGATTGCAGTGCACCGAACTGCCCGGCCCAGGACCGCGGATCATTGGCAGCGAACGACATCCCCCGCATCCTTGCCAGCAGGCCGGAAAGGGTTCCATCCCCGTAATCTTCGACTACAGCGATAGGGACCTGTGTCCGGCTTGCGGTATCCTGAACGGGAACAATGGTCTCACCCGGCGTTTCCTTAGGCTCGATCCGCAAATGCCTGGCCACCAGGTGCTCAACATCGGGAAAGCGGTTCACCGCCTCGAAGATCACGCTGCGCAGCTCGCGGATATTGCCCGGCCAGTGGTGGGCGCAAAGGAGTTCCAATGCCTCGCGATTAACTTCGCGTCGCATCGCCCCCTGCCGCGCCGATTCGGCCTCGCGAACGAATTTTTCCACCAGCAAGGGAATATCATCCATTCGCTCACGAAGCGGCGGCAGCCAGATCGTTCCGCCCAGGCGCAAACGGTCCAGCAGATCGGGGCGAAAACCGCGGCTGCTATCTTCCAGGTCGGCATTGGTCGCCGAGAGAAAACGCACATTGACATCCTTGGGCTGACGCCCGCCCACCGGCGTGATTTTCCGTTCCTGCAGCACCCGCAGCACTGCGGCTTGAACTTCGGACGGCATGTCGGCGATCTCATCAAGGAAGAGGTCGCCGCCATGGGCCAATTCGATCAGGCCCACTTTACCGTTCACACCGGTGGCGGTCTTGGCATGGATGCCGAATAGTTCTGAGGCAAACAATCCGGGAGAGAATACGGCTGAATTGACCGTCAGAAAAGGGCGATTCGCACGGCTTTCCCCTCCGGCAGCGGCCCGGTGGATGTACCCGGCCAGCAATTCCTTGCCGGCGCCCCGCTCGCCGCGGATGAGGATATTCTCACGCTGCAAAGCGGCGCGGCGGGCCGTACGTAGGGCCAGCAAAAGGCCAAGAGAACGTCCCGCCATTTGACCGGAAGGATCGGGGATCAGACCGTGTCGCCACAGGTAGTCACGCAGTTTTTCCGGGCTGTCGGAGTCGGTCCTGGGAATGAAACCCAGGGCGCCGTGATCGGTGAACGATCGGCTGACCTCGTCCCGCTGCTTACTGGATAGGATAATGACCGGCAGCTCGGGAAACTCGGCATGCAGTCGTTGGAGAATCCGCAGGCCAAAATATTGGTTTGCATCGTCATCCCCGGGACGGCCTTCCGGCATTCCGGGCAGGCCTTTATCGCCGGCCGTCGTGACCGGACCGGTATAGAAACAGAGGTCCAGAAGTACCAGGGACCATCGGGCGGCATCGCCCCCTTTGACTTCCCAGCCCCGGCGTACAACATCAAGTGCGGCGTCAAGGTCGTTTTCCACGGTATCGCCAACCACGGCGCACAGCGGACCTTGGCCGCGGAAGAAAACGGTTTCGGCAATGGGATTGACAATCTCTTCACCGGTGGGAAAAGTTTCGTCGCCGGTGACATCCCGGAGGCCGTACATGCCGCACAGGTTGGCGCGCTCCCGGTTTGGGCGGTCTTTAAGTTGACGACCGAACAGGTCATCGATCACCAGGATACGTGGTAATGTCGTATTTATACGCATCGAATCCCCTGTGGGAACGCGGAAATGGCGCGAGAAAGGGTTTCGCATGCTGTTTTGAATTCCTGTAACAACAATTGGAAAGGGCCAAGGTCTTCATTTCCAGGAACTTCCGGCAGTTGTTCCAGGGCTGAATGCAGCCTTGAATAAGATTGCGTTGCCGTCTCATAAGCGGACATGGCGGTATCGACTTTCTCCTTCACTTTCTCCCGCTGGAGCCAGAGGTCATGGGTAATGGGAAGCAGCCAGCTCCTGTCTTCTTCCGTACAATTGGACAGGGGTTCGCGGTCAAAGAAAATTTTGGGAGACATTTCATCCTCAAACCGGGCTAATAATGCAGGCAACTCGTGGCGCCGTTCCTGCCAGCGCTCAATATCCTCCGCCAGCGTTTGGCGTACATTTTGGGAGCGTACTGTTCCGGCAGTGATACCCAATGCATGGTTCAATGCCACCAGCACACCATTTTGGAGCCAGTTGTGGTTGAGTTGCCCACGGTCGGTTTGCCAGTTATTTACCATTGTTCCCTCTCAATTTATTATCAATGGCTATAAAAGCCCTGGCAACAATCGAATTCTCTACTTCAAGATTGGTAGATGTGGCCGCATTAATGAAGGTCTTAACAGGTTCAAAGTCTACATCACCCGGAAAACTATTCCACTCCTTCTCTGCTATCTCTAAAAGTTCGGATGCCTCTCTCTTGCCAAAGACCTTTGTGAAAAGTGATTTTGGCATTATGTGGAGTTTTCTATTATAAACTGGAAAAGCAGTAACCCCCATAAGATTTCTTGCATGTTTAACATCATTATTATCCTCACAAACCATCAGGTAACCCTGGCAGAGTATGTGTAAGGCGGTAAGTTGCGGTTTAAAAGTGTATGGTTTGTAGAATCCGTCTATTCGCCATTTAGATAATGGTGTTTCTTTTAGATACTGAGACATTTTCGGAAGCACCTCTAAGAACTCTTTGTCCAGAAGGAGACATATCCGATCTTGAGATATCCCATCAGCGTATACTTCGTACCACTTTTTGTGGCCTTCCTGGCCTTCGTATTTACCCCACTCCACTGTGAAGACTACGAAAAGTGTATCCTGGTCGGCTTTCTTGCAAAAGATACGAATAGCAGTCTTTCGCTTTTCAACTGATGTGTTTTCCCATGCACGTCGGTGAACCACAAGAATTGATGTAATGTTATCGCCCGGGGTGGGTTGTTCTTCATTGCCTGGAGTTATTTCTTCATGATTTCCGGGCCAAAATTGCTGAATTTTCTTCTTGATATCATCATCTTGAGCCGAGGCTGTGACATCGTAGTAGCAAAAAACATTCGGCTTACACTCAGCGTTAATCGGCATCTTGCCACCTCTTCACACAATCGATCACAGCGTCCGCACCTCTATCCCAAACCTCATACAGTTCCACGTGGCGTTCTTGCAGTTCATTCCACATTAGTTGACGATTAGCATGCATGTCGTAGTAGAACACCTCTGGGAATTTAGTCACATGTCCCTTGTTTACTAAATACTTCAGCGCGTCCAAAACTCCCATGGATGCAGCGAAGTATGCCTGCGGCGCCGCATACCAGTAATAAGTTTGATTCTCCATCAGGAGTTTTTGTAACGATTCAAACATGAAGCCACTAAGGGCTGCGGCCCAGATTTTCCAATCTTTTTCGATTGCCGCGATGGTTTGAGCATCAGATATATCTGGGCCGCCATTCTTCCAGTGGACCCCCGGTATGTTTTGCCAGGAATCCCCGTACCCGGGTCCATGGGGCATATACATCGTGTGCATAACACTCCAACCGATATTTGCCGAGACGATCATCGGGATGCCCCGGTTACGGCAAGCCTGGGCAAGCGCCAGCCGTGCCCAGGGATTGTCCACGCCTGAAACGAGAATATCGGCCTCGGCCACCAATCGAGCTGCCTCCCGACGGTCGGAAAGATCGGCTATGAATGCAGCCAACTGACTTCCACTAGAATGACGGCCCATTTCCTTTGCCGCAACTTCCGCCTTCGGCTTGCCTACTGAATCATGTGTCGCGAAAGCCTGTTCTACAATGTTTTCCACCTCATATATATCGCGATCGCAGACGGTGAGCCTGCCGATCCCGGTCTTGGCAAGCATCAATGCAGAGACAGCACCGATGCCTCCAAGACCACCTACTGCCACATGTGCACGGCGAATCTTGTCTTGCCCATCGCCCCCCCAAAGTCCGAGCTGGCGTTCCATGACATCCAAATATAGTTTTTTATTCACTTTCATCTCATTCTTCCGTATTGGAAACTGTATCCTTGAACATAAGCAGGACAAGACCTACTTTTCCGTTATTACCATTCCAACTACCAAAATTTACCAGTTTGGCTTTCACTGGAGATGGCAGAGACTGATCACTATCTAAGAATTTCCCAACGGTCAAAATATGAGCAAATGATACGTATTTACGAAGTTCAGCCATTTGAGATATTGTACCAGTTCCTGACGAGGCATCCGGCACCTCTTTATTTCCAATCAAAAATAGACCTACAAAAAAACATTTTGTGCCGCCGCATCGAGGCCTTTTATCTTCCACTATAATTTTATTAGCTAATTTAACTTCTCCTAAAAGCTCTGTCACAGCATTTTTAAATGGTTCTATGTTGGCACATAGTCTGTAGATTTTAGTCGATTCACCGTTGTAGGTTATTTCATGCCTGAATAAATTGTCTAATCGTCCCTTTAATCCAGACTCGCCAGAATTATCAGCTTCTTTGATCGCCTGTTTGAATGTTTCGACGTTATACTCATCATCTAAACTCTTATCCAAAATGAAATCCAGCTTTTTTTTCCACTGATTATAATCATCAGGAAGGGTCGGGTCTGTTTGCATAATGTCATTTGCATAGGGTGGGAGGTATTTTTCTTTATGGTCATGGCCAAGACAATCCAGGACATAACACACCGCAGTTGGTCTGTTCATTAATGACGAAGCGATTTTTGCTTTCAATTCAGCCAACGATTTCTTGTCGGTCTCCAAATTTAGTGAAGAATCATCGGCAGGGTTAATGGCCCTCAACACTTCTCCACTGAGCGTGGTTTTCCCGGCATTCGCCTCTGACACCAGGTTGAGTTCAACGTCAACGGCTTCGCTCGAAGAGTTCTTATTATTCAGCCATTGCGTCCAATAATAGGCATTAATTGGGTCCACTCGATTAGGAAACACATAGCAAAGCCACTGCAGAAAAGCAAAGCGCAGTTGCTTCGATAATTGCTTGGATGAGTCCGAGGTGTCAATCTCCAGATGCCCAAGAACCGATTCACCTGTTACGCGTTTTTTGCTCTGCAACTCCGTGAGATACATATAATCACGACTGTGTTGGCGTAACTCGGAATCGACAGCCGTCATAATCCGGACAACCGAGTACGGGCGCGGAATCAATGCGAACAGGATACCGCCAAGCGACGGAGCACTGGGTTCACGCCCGAAGTCAACATCAACAAGTAGGATGTCGAAATGCACAGTGGCCAGAAATTCTTTCGCATGCTGTAAGCGAGTGCAGAGAACAATCTCCAAACCCAAAAATGAATCTCCCTTGTATAGCCCAAAGCATTGAAATTCACAATTGATGTCTTTATCTGAGATAGGAAAAGATCGTTTGTAGCGCATCAGTTCCCTATTCTTATCTTGTTTCTCCAGCCAGCAGAGACCTGCGTAGGCTTCGCCGGGTTCTGCCATGTAATCATCCAGTAATAGTACTCGCAATGCAATTTGATTTTCCAGCGGGACACTTTTCGCTTCGCGAGGCAGGGACTTTTTTGATTCTGGATATTCAAAATCTACCGCTGGCTGTTCTGATTCTGTCTCTGTTTTTTTGACCAACTCGACTGCCCTTTGCCATCCCGACAAATTGTAGGTCATGGTAGCGCAATACATGTACTTTTTGGCGTTCAAATCGACTTTGCTTGTGTATTGCCCTCCCAGGCAGTTGAAGAAAGCTGTGGCTGCAGCCTCGCCAGTCGCCAGGTCATAGCCTCCGGAGCCGGATACATGGGCTTGTTTATCAATCGCTTTATTGATGTCTTCATCAGTAACGTTGATGTCGGGCTGATTAATCCCGGGATTCTTCTGCAATAACCGCCTCCCCTCAAGTATTCTGACAGCATCTTCCCTGGTTATCTCATTTTTGAGAGTGATTGAAAGATATTCCTCTTCTTTGTCGCCTTTCTTTATCTTAACGGAAAAAAAACAAACCGGATTCCCTTCGTTCTCTTTAGCGGCATGAGCTATAATATTCTGTATCAATTCATTCAACACTGCGGTTATATAGCGTTTGTTAACCCATTGAGCTTCTCTCTCCTCATTTGTGCTGTCTTCAACATTGAAAGTTATCTTATCATTTAAGCGATTCTCAGGATTAAAAAATTTCTTGATGAACTCGACGATTTTGTATTCTTTTTTCGAAAGATCATTTATTTTGATTGCCTGAATCTTCTGTACTTCCTCTTCCGCTACGAATTCCGGACTTCTCAATCCGCGCTTGGCGAGAAAATGTGAAAGGTGTAGCAATCCTCGAAACGCGGCCAAATCGTTGATAGCGGGGTCGTCGCCTGCAAGCCATGCTGGAGTACCATCCAATTTCCTGTTCAAAGTGTCAAGCAAAGTTTGCGCTTCGGTCTTAAAAATGTGAGTGGCCTTTTGCTGCGCATCAAGTTCGCCGATTCGCCCAGCCTGTGCGATGGCGAAGGGCGCTACGGCCAGTAGGTTCCAGGAAGCAGCGATGGAATCCAGGATGGCCTTGAGCACCGGCATGCCTGCATCGCGGGCATCCGCAGTGAGTCCGATTATCATTCCCCAGTCCCTGTCGTACCAGCGGGTAACAAATTCACTGCGCGTGCCGAGCAAGTAGATCAGGGCACGTGTTTTTTTGATGGATGTTGCCTTCGCATCTTTCTCGTCTGTTGGAACTCGCAGATCATCGGCTACCAAGGAGGGAATGACGCCGTAGGCCTCCCAGCTAGCCTTATTTTTTTCATCACCATCGGGGGAAAATCTTACTTTCTTCTTTACTTCAGCAATACCATTGTCCACAGTCGGCAGCTTTGGAAATGAAAATGACAGGGGTTCATGGTGTGGCTCCCAACCGCTTGCTACTACTGGGGAGTGATCATCATCACCAATCAGAATTAGTCGGGGTGGAAAGGCACCCTGAGATCTGAATTTCTCGGCTTTTTCGCGCATAATTGCCCAGGGCCACTTGCCCTCCGTGTGATCATTTGTATCTAAGGTAAGCGGTTGGAAAATATTGTCGTACAAGGCTTTTTTATTCTCGTCGGTCGGGGGAAGTAGAGGATTAAGTGCGTCAGTAGCTATTTTGCGTGTAATCTCGAATGCTGTGGCAAAAGAGACAAATGATATGTCTTCTTGCCATTTTGTTAGAGTGCCTTTCAGCCGATTTTTGAATAGGCTCTCTCCCGTCGCACCGTTGTCGGCAGCGGAGTCGGCGGTTAACTCATTCTCAATCGCGATCTGTAATAGAGCCCCAGGGCAGATCGAACAAGATCCTGTCTGTCGCGAATTGTATGCAGCCATCTAACATTCTCCTTTTTTGTGACGTTACAGTTCCGCCGGAGCCCATTTTCCATCTTTGATCATTTTGACTATAACCGGAAACTGCACATCGCCATCCTGTCCAACTGTAACTTCACCTGCGGCCAGTGGGAGTTTTATTGTGCTCGCTAAAGCAGAACGAATGGATTCGGGTTTTAGCCCGCTTTGCTCGGCAGCGTGGAGAAGGAGTCGCAGGGAATCATAACCAAAAACCTCGAAAAAGACGGGCACCTGCCCAAATTTTGCTTTATAGCTGTCGACAAAGGCTTTCAATTCCTTTGTGGCCGGGGCAAATGTAAAAAATTCGCAAGTGGTATAATAGCAACCTTCCACCGCCGCCCCCGCGGCAGCCATGATGTCGGGTTGGCTGATGGTTCCAACGGAAAGCAGGGTGGCGCCGATACCGCTTTCTCTGAGCTGGATAGGAATGCTGGACAGACTCTTGCCGTACCCAACAAGATAGATAGCGTCGGGATTAGCCTCCTTGATCCGCAGAATCTGTGACCGAAATTCCGTGTCAGCCATGCCAAAGGTTTGCTCTACTACGATTTCTCCACCTAATTTTCCGACAGTCTCGGCGAAACTCTCACGATAACTGATACCCATACTGTCATTGACGTAAATGATACCAAAACGTTTTTTAGCCAGTTTCTCTATGGCATATCGCGCCATCATACCGGCATCCGTCTTTGCATTAATGAAAAAACGGAAGGTCCAGGGATTAATCCCGGCTATGCCGTGATCGGGGACGGAGGTTGCCAGCAGAACACGGCGATCATTTGCCGCCAACGGGAGCAGACCTTTGACCCCTTCCTGTACCGCAATAACGGCCTGGGGGGAGACTTGCGCCATGAGCGATTGCCAGGATGTGACTACCCGGGCGGCCTGCCCGTTGGTGTCGGAAAACTCGACTCTGAGAGTAAATGGTTTCTCAGTACGGGCATTAAACTCCTGTATCGCGATGTCCATCCCGTTCTTAATCGAGGTCCCGATATACGAAGACTGACCGGTGAGGGGAAGGATAACCCCGATATTAAGGTTTGTCTGTTTTTCGGCCTTAGGTAGGCTGAACCAAACAATACCTGCAACCACCACCACCAAAATAACTATAATTCCAAAACGTATTTTTTTATTCATTTGATTCATTCTCCTCATTTTTGATGTTTGAGTGACACTGCACTCTTTGACCTACAAAAACTGTATAGAGAGCGACCTCATTAACGCCATCGATGTCCAACAAATCGTGCAGAGCATCGTCGTAGAACCCGACCACGGGGCAGGCATGAATATCCATTGCTGCCGCCCCGAGTACAATATTCTGGACGGCATGACCAGATTCCATGACGGTATAGCGATAAGCGCGCGGACCGTATTTCCAACTTTGGCGCTTGGGCACGCCCGTAATCAAAGCAACTATGGGCGGAGGCAACTCCGGCCAGGTCTGGAAGCAACCGCGTATCCGCCCGGGATCGCAGCGGAGAATCCGCTCCAGGCAATGTGTCTGTGGCTCGTAATGCCAGACTTCTGCCGTTGGTGCCCCCGAGGCGCCGCCACCGCTAAGAGGCGAGAACGAAAGGAGATACAACTCCAGTGGATAAAGGGCGCCGGCGGATGGTATGAAACGGGATGACATTACTATGTCCTCCTGATCGGCAGATTTTAACTTGAGACCGCACGCAATTCGACAGATCGCAGAGAGTTGGTCGTGAGAAAGGACGTCAGGAGAGAATTCGCGTTGACTGGACCGCATTTCTAAAACCGTTTTAAGCGGTTGGTCAAAGCCGTTCGGCCAGGTAGCAGGGAGGGAGATTTTCTCCGTGGTGGCATAGCGTTTGCCGCCCGTTCCCACCGCAGCTTCGATCTCTTCAATATGAATCTTGCGGAGTGCGTCGTTAAGTTCGACTGCCGGGTCATCCCGCTTCATTGCCGGCGGCATATGACATGGAGACAGCTTGGTGTTAGCGTGGTACATCTCCCAAATTGAGTCATTAGCATCGGATTGGATCAAAAATATAGAGGATAAATCATACATGGTGGATTACTCCTACGGCCAGGGGTGAATGCCTGTATTGAGGCTGTCGGGGCGATTCTGCGTGCAACCGCCGATTTGTGTGGGCAGACGTTTTAGCGCCAGTTCATCAGCGCAGCGGTCTGCAATATATAACGGTACAAGTCCGGGAACAATCGCTTGCACAACCACTAACCCGGTGCCGACGGCTTGTTCTGGAGTGATGTCCGTTGCCAAAATTCGTCGCCCCTGCTGAAACAGAAGCTTAATGTGCCCGCCATCATAGTCGGCAGTATTTGCCCCAGTGAAAGTTGCGGCCTCGGTATCTTCAATCGTATCATCGGCAAGAAGGAAATCCAGTAGGTGCATCCTTTTCCAACTGGAGTAATATTCGGTGTGCTCAGCGAAACTCTTTGGAGTCATATCCTCCTGTTCTGGGCGTTCTCCGGCGATCGATCTCCAGGCAACGCCGCGCCAACTGAGGCCAGCCTCGCGAAACGCATGCCGGGCAGCGAACTCGGGTAGGCGATGCGCCCCTGCTCCGAAAGCTATACCAACACGATTGCCTGGAAATGAAGCAAAGATCACAGCCAAGAAAACGCTGATACCGAACTCGGTGGAGATATTCCGCAAGCGGAACTGGATGCCCATGTCCGATAGCCTGGATATCTGCTCGCATTGTCTTGGACTGAGATATCGGTCGGGGAAAACTCTTGTGCCGCCGCAATGAGTAAGCCAGGCCAGCATCAATGCGTCACGCTCCACCACTTCACGCACCGCACGGTCCAACGCCACCATGAATGAATCTGCGCAAGCCAGGCCATTGGTGGTCTCAAACAGTGTGCTGAGTGCTTCCGGTGTTGACACCCAGGCTGGCAGCCCGCACGACTGAGTCTCCTTATCTTCGAAGTATTCCGTGTATTCTTTGACTTTATATGGTACGGCGGCGGACTTTGCTGCCCATTGCTGACGACCTGTTCCCCTGTCTAGCAGATAAGGAAGATCAAATAAGTCGTTGCTCGACAAAGGCATTTGGGAACATACGCCGGTGGTTTGTGCCAACTTATTGCACTGCTGCACAAATGCAATTCGTTCCCAGGCCTCCCCTATGGCCGATGCGGCTGCAAGCTGGGGGTTATCGGAGACACCGCTGGCCACACATCGGGCCACTGACTCGGATAACCCGGATTCCAATGAATCTTGTAGTCGAGCTGTAACGACATGAAGTGGTAAGTCGAGCGGGGAGCGGGGAAAGCGGATCAAGTCCCTTATCATTCCTGATGTTCCGATCATTCGATCGAGATTGGATTGTTGGATAATTTCAACCATGGATTATACTGTTCTCCGGAAATCGATTAAGGCGGCTGCAGACCACGCAACGCGGATCGATCAGCATGAAATAGCCTCCCATATAACGCCCGTCATGGGCGACGATATGACGCTGGAATAGGGTATCGGATCCCGGACGCCGGCTTAAGAAATCTACTATGCCATCGGCAATACGAGACCAGCCATTCAGTAAAATGGCCACAGTTGGGGCGTCTCCCGGTTCCTTAGCAATCAAAAACTTGACCGGTGAACAAAAAGGACAAGGCGACGCATCTCGAACGAACAAAGGACCGATATGCGTTTGCAGCCCCTCCGATTGCATGGGTAAAAGAGGAATTTCATTCTCAATACACCATCGGGATAGACCGTGCATGATTTCCGGTTCGACATCCAAAGCGATGATCAAAGCTGGACGTCGTTTAATGATATTCATTGATTCCAGTGTAGCAACCGAAGCAGATGCTGCGATTTCAACTTCAACATTCCAGGACGAGAGAGCATGGGTCAATATCGTCGGAAGACTTCCCTTACCTATCAAAAGGACTCGGCTTTCCCGGATCCGTTCCATACTCTCATCTACGTGCGAGGTCCATCGACTGAGATGGACTGCTTTGTCGGCTTCAATCGCCGAACTGCAGCGCACGCTTAGACCGGCCTGAACCAATACATCCAATAGGCGTTTAATGTCTGCCCTTGCATGTCCGCGGTCTGCAAACTGCTGAAGTATGTCTCCCTGGCGGGACACCCCACCGGTGTACGCGACAAGATCAGGCAGAATTGCTGCGAGGTCCGGAACTAAATCGAGTTCCCCGACATTCTCACTATCAATCAGTACAGATACGCCACCTTCGGCCACATCGAAGGCAACATCTGGGCGCAGCATCCATTTGTAGTGATCAAGCCATGATTTGGTCACGTCCATTATTGCCTCTGACGACTGCACGCAGATGACGATTCGCAAGCCGGGAGAATCCGCTTTTTTGCAACGAGTTCCTTAAGCGCCTCTCCAGCCTTCAATTTCCTTGTAGACCGGAGCTTCAGGGGGTTCTTTGCTTCATTTGCGATTATTTTCACCGTTTTAACTTGCGTTTTTGCTATCATGATACTTCCTCCATATCCAGTATTATACTCAATTCACCTGAGATGTCAACAAAAAACGCCCCTCCGACATGCCTTCATAGTACCTCCGATTCCTTATGTGTGCTTGGAACCAACACAATACAGGCAGTTTCATTACCTGGAAGCACGAATTTTGCCATACTCTCGGAAGTGTTTGCATCGAGCGAACCGAATGGTTCATCCCAGACTTTTATCTTTGCATTTTGGTAGTTAGCATTTTCAAGTACCAGCCGCTTACGTTCGCCCCCGCTGAGGGAAGACATCATTCGAGATTGAAGATTGCTGATTTCGGATTGCGGATTATTAGAAGCAACCGGGGAAGCTACTCTTTTGCCGTTCCCAGCACTGATATGCTGGTATTCATCAACGGTCAGGTTGTTGAAGACGTTTTCCCGCGCCGGGATTACTGCCAATCCACTTAAACGTCGTTCCCAGACGGTTTGCCGTTCCAATGGCATGCCGCCCAGTTCGATACTGCCCTCGCACTCTCGGCAGGGCAGAATACCGGCCAGCGCTTCAAGCAAGCTGGTTTTACCCCACCCATTGGGCGCTTGCAAAAAGATGAGTTCGCCTTTGTGGATGGTGAGGTTGAATCCTATGGCGGCCCCGTCCTTTTCTTCGCCGACCACCAGGCGGTGGCCGCGCCGGACCATGAGGCCCTTTATCTTTAACAGTGGTTCTTTTGATGTGGTGGGTAACGCCACACGGGTTAGCCTGGCCCCGCGGGGAAGCGGCTCTTCCGTAATGACAGCGTTGGGTCCGGCCATCTGACGGATGAGCGCGGAGAGGTCATTCGTATTCCAGGTGGACGAATCAGCCCTGGCGTCGGCGACGGTTTCCCGGGTGAGATGACCGTCGTCAAGCGTCCAAACGGCAGTGGCAAAGTCAAGAATGATGGGGATGTTGAACACATGCTCGACGATTACCAGGGTCAGACGTTGCGCCGCCGCAAGTTCACGGAGAACATCAATGACACATTTTATGCCCTTTCGATCCAGACCGGAGAGGGTCTCGTCTAGGAAGATGATCTTGGAATTGGCGCGGGCAGAGCGGGTAAAAGCAATACGCTTGGTCTGACCCAGGGAAATCATGTCGGCGGAAGAGTCGCCGCGGTCGCCAAGATTTAATGTTTCAAGCAGACCACTAACCTCATGCTGATTTGCCGCTTCGGCTTTCCGCCACTTCGAGAAAGGAGCAAACATCCGCCACGGTTTTTCACCCGGTTGGTCGGGGTGGGCAACGGCGAGGTTGTCCAGCAGCGTCTGCGAACCGAACAGGCGCACATCCTGCCACGTGCGGCCAATGCCTTCGGCGGCAACGCGCTCAGGGGTGAAATGATCCCAGGGGTTAAGTTCCTGCCACCAGCGGCGGGGAAAATGGAAATGTTCGGGGTGACTGTTGACGAACAGGTCTATCTCACCCGCATCCGGTTCCATATTACCGGTCAGGATATTGAGCAGGGTGGTTTTGCCGGAACCGTTCTCGCCGCGCAGCAGGACCACTTCACCCTCGCGCAGCTCCATATCCACACCATCAAGAACAACCTGACCGCCAAAGGATTTACGCAGACCTTTAACCTGCATCAGGACACGGCTGAGGTCCTGGCGGGCGGCGTCGACGCCGGGCTGGGCAATCATATTAATGGCGATCAAAGCATTCATTATTCTATCCTGTATTTACCGGCCAAACCCTGGGGCCGATAATGTACTATAATAATTAGTAGCAATCCGTATGCCAACAATCGTACGTTGGCCGCCATGGCATCGGGCAAATTCACCATGCGCAGGATTTCGGGCATCGCCAGGAGCACGCCGGCGCCCACCAGGGGACCCCGGAAATTGGCCATACCGCCCACCAACAGCATACAGACCATCAGGATGGAATCATCCAACGAGGCAGAACTGGCATCGATGAAGCTGACATAGGATGCATAGAGCACCCCGGCCACCGCCACCAACCCGCAGGAAATAGCGAAGGCTTCCAGTTTCGCCCGGCGTACGTTTTTACCGAGTCCGCGCAGCGCCAGCTCGTCGTCGCGCATACACTGGAGCATGCGCCCCCAGGGGGACGATTGGAGCCGCCAGATAAGAAATGCGCAAATCGTTGCCAGGATAACAGCCAAAACCGAAATGGAGCCGATGGTATCTAATCGGATACCAAAGATAGCGGGGCGGGGTATCCCGGCCAGACCGAAAGGTCCGTTGGTAAGATTGCGCAGTGTGCCTGGGTCTACCTGTGGTTGATACCAGTTGTAGAGCAAGCTGAAAATAAGGGTCTGGGCGGCCAGGGACATCAGGACGAAGTTATCGCCTCGGAAACGCCACGCCGGCAGGGATACGATAAGGCTCAACACGGCCCCTATTACCACGGCGGCCGCCAGCGCCGGGAGAAACCCCCAACCATGGAGCGAGAGAATGGCATAACTATAACCCCCGATGGCAAAATACGACGCATGCGCCAGGGTCAGGAGCCCGCAGTAACCGATAACCAGGTCCAGGCTCAGGGCGCTTATCGCGTAGATGCAAAAATAGATGAGAAGATGCAGTAAGTAGTTCATCCTTCCGTCTCCAGTCTCAGTTTCCGGCCCAGGATACCGTGGGGTCGGAAAAGCAGGAACAACGCCAGAAGCAAAAAGACTACCGCATCCTGCCAGCGCGCCGACAGGAACCATACGACCGAAGCCCGGGTGATGCCCAGCAGCAAACCGCCCAATACCGGGGCCAGGAAAGAGGAGTTCCCGCCGATAATCATGGCCACAATGGCCAGCAGCAGAACCGAAAGGCCGCCATGGGGATCAAAGCCGACGTCATTGGCGACGGTGAGTGCGCTGATGACCGTAAGGAATCCGGCCATGGCAAATGCCAGCAACCGCAGCCGGCGGATGTTGTGGCCATGGAGCGCCAGTTGAACCGGGTTGTCGGCCATGGCGCGATACCGCAAGCCAAGGTTACTGAAACGCAGCCAACCGTAGAATAAGCTGAGAAACAATATAGAGCAAATCCCGGCCAGGGCCTGTGCCCGTGTCAACATGAAATCTTCCCCGAACCGGTAGACCGTATCGATGCCCGCGCGGAGGACTTGCGTTTCGTTGCCCCAGACAATAGCGATGATCTGAACCAGGACCAGGTAAATGCCGAGCGACGAAATCAAGTGGGCGCCGGTGGATCCCCGCTTCTTTTCCAGGGGGGCATGGTTGAGCAATTCACACAGCAATGACACTACTATACCCATGGCGACACTGGCAGCCACACCCAACCAGACCGGCCACTGATGCCGCAGGCAGGACAGCATGATATAAGGAACCAGTGCATAGATGCCCGCCAATGCCAGGTAGAATACCCGGCAGGGCCGGTACACTACCTGGAACGCCAGCGCCAGCAGCGCCAGCGTTAAACCTGAAATTGCACCATTTATAAAAACCTGCATGTTATTCTACTTATCCTCCGCTTAAGTACTAGCAATATGTTTGCCAACCAACGGATATTTGAACAAAATCATTATAACACAAAATATCTCCTTTCGGTACCGGTATGTAAAAATACTGCCCCGGTTTAAGTGGTAGGGCACTGCCCCATAGAATTTTGTGTCCCCTGGATAAAAATTTTCATCCGTCTCAAGCGATTTTTTGTCCGATGGATGCAAATTTGCATCCAAATTACCCGATTACGCATCCCCGGGACCCGACATCGCATCCCGGCGATGCGATGAACCATCCCTGGGAACAAAAATCGCCTCCCCTTCATGAAATTTTCCATCCCCTCAAGACAAATTTTGGTCCTCCCCATGAAATCTTTCATCCCGGGGAGACAATTTTTCATCTACCTCAAGCGATTTTTTGTCCCGTGGATGCATATATGCATCAACATTAACCGATCACGCATCTCCGAGACCCGACGTTGCCTCCTGACCATGCGATGAACCATCCCCGGGAACAAAAATCGCCTCCTCTTCATGAAATTTTCCATCTCCTTGAGACAAATTTTGGTCCTCCCCATGAAATTTTTCATCCCGAGGAGGCAATTTTTCATCTACCTCAAGCGATTTTGTGTCCCATGGATGCATATATGCATCCACCTCAAGCGATCACGCATCCCCAGGACCCGACGTCGCATCTTGACCATGCGATGTACCATCCCTGGGAACAAAAATCGCCTCCCCTTCATGAAATTTTCCATCCCCTTAAAACAAATTTTGGTCCTCCTCATGAAATTTTGTATCCCGGCGAGCCAATTTTTCATCCGCCTCAAGCGATTTTTTGTCCCGTGGATGCATATTTGCATCCACATTAACCGATCACGCATCTTCGAGACCCAACGTCGCCTCCTGACCATGCAATAATCCATCGCATAAAGATAATTTTTCATTGGGACCAAGTGTTTTTCCATCCCCAGGAGGCAACGCCGCCTCATTTCCATGCGATCACCCATCTTATCGGGGCAATGCTGGATTTTAAGGAAGCGAGAGAAAAAACAAGAAACCCTTTCGAGAAAGGGTTTCTTGACTTCCTAAAGCTTTTGTTTAAGCAAAGTCAGGGGGCCGTGTCAAATGGAGTTATGAAGCTAAATCTTCCGGTTTAGTCCTACAATACGGCCCCCCGCGCCGCGGGGCTTTTATTTAACTTGACACTATAAAGATTGTAAATAAGAGTATAAGTAGCAGTATAATCATCATTCTCATTTTCTCCACCTCTTTCCCATTATGCCCATAGGACTTAATCACCTTACTGGTCTTTTGTTTTCTTTTCTTCTGCTTTTGCTAAGGCAGCCAGGCCGCCCATGGCCCCGAGATTCATCGACTCCAATGCGGAACTGGGTACAATTATCAGGGAACCCTTTTCTTTAAGTCCTTCAAACAGCATATTCATGCCGCGCAATTGAAGGGCAACGGGGTTATTCTGGTAATTTTCGCTGGCTTTGGCAAATTTTTCAGAGATTTCAGTTTCAGCCGTTCCCAGGATGATCCTGGCCTGGCGTTCCCTTTCCGCCTGAGCCTGTTTACTCATGGCGTCGGCAAGGGCAGACGGGATAACGATATCCCTGATTCCCACGGTCTGGCAGGTAATTCCCCAGGGGTTGGTATGCTCATCCAGTATTAACTGCAGGGCCGCTCCTATCTTCTCGCGATTTTGCAAAAGGTCTGCCAGGTCATGTTTGCCGATGATATCTCTTAAGCATGTCTGGGCAATGTAAGAGACGGCGATGATATAATCCTTCACTTCCAGGGCGCATTTCTCGGCGTCCCATACCATCCAGTAGACCACCGCATCCACATTGACCGGGACAGTGTCCTTGGTCAGCGTTTCTTCGGCTTTAAAATCAGTGACCCTGACCCGTTGATCGATATATTTATATACGCGATCGGCAATCGGGATGATCAAAAATATCCCCGGCCCTTTTAAGCCGACAAATTTTCCCATACGCAAAATAACGGCTTTTTCCCATTGATTGGCAATCCGGATCGAAACAGCCATCAGCGTCGCAATGACGGCCCAGGCGGCTGCCCCGAGAGTATTCAATACCCCGATGGTCGTAAGAAACACATCGATCCCGATCAAAACAACGAAAACAGCTATTGCAATCGGATTAATTGCAATAGGATTAACTACGGTTTCATTTCTTGGTTCGAAAGACATTGGTTACCTCCCTAATCTTGTTTTTAATTCATTCATTAAGTCCTCTATACTAAGTCCATAGCTAGAGGCGATGTTTGTAAACTCATCACATATACTTTCTATTTTTCCCTGGCGTTCTTTTGCCGGTATCTTAACCTGCATCGGACCGATAAAGGTGCCGGAACCTTGCTGGGTTTCCAGGATTTTTTTGATTTCCAGTTCCTTATAGGCTTTGTTGACAGTATTAAGGTTTACTTTCAATTGAACGGCCAGGGCCCGGACTGTGGGTAATTGTTCGCCAACCTCCAGGCTGCCCCTGGCGATACCATAGCGAATCTGGTCGATGATTTGACGGTAAAAGGGAACGCCGCTTTTGGGGTCCAACTTAAACTCGATCATACGCTGTTACCTCCTTAAATAACCGTTGTCATTGCAATAGTTATTTGGTGTTATATTTCTATATTGTCTTAGTTGAATATAACATTAGAATTATATATAATTGTTTCAATTTTGTCAACTATAATTTTAAAAAAAAGAAGGGGTAAAAATAAATATTGACAAAATGTGTCCTAACCATTAGAATGAAAAGGATTCAAAACCAAAAATCAATGGAGAAACGAAACGCATGAACCGATTCATAGTCCTGGAAGGCCTGGACGGCGCGGGTAAATCAACTCAGATTGAGTTGCTGAAGAATTATCTCAGCCGTAAAGATATTGACTATAAATATGTACACTTTCCCCGCACCGACACCCCCACCATCTATGGCGAAATGGTGGCCAATTTCCTTAAAGGGGATTACGGGAATATCGACAGCGTGAACCCTTACCTGGTGGCCCTGCTGTATGCCGGGGACCGGAACGACGCCAAAGAAATGTTGAACCATTGGTTGGATCAGGGTTATTTACTAGTGGTGGACCGCTATGTGTATTCCAATATGGCGTTCCAGGGTGCGAAATGCAAAGGCCCGGCTGAAAAACAGGAATTAAAAAAATGGATCCACCGCCTGGAATATGAATACCATAAAATCCCCAAACCCACGCTCTCCATCTTCTTACATATGAACTTCGAATTCGTCAGCCAAAAATTGAAAGACGCCCGCAAAGGCGATGACCGCAAATACCTGGACGGCAAAGAAGATATCCACGAAAGCAACCTGGAGTTCCAGGAAAAAGTAGAAGCGGAATATACGCGATTGGTAAAAGAAGAAGAGGATTTCCATGCCATCGATTGTTTCGATGCAAAAGGAGAAACCCTGTCCCCGGATGCGATACACAGGAAAATCATCGACCTCCTGTCGGCCAAAAGGATTTTATAAAATGAGAAAAGTATTGAAAAAGGTAACGGATTTTATTTGCAACACGCCTTTGATCGAATTGTCACATACCTGGAACGGGGATGGTCAGAATGGGCGGTTGTTGGCGAAAATGGAATTCATCCAGCCGGGGTGCAGCGTCAAAGACCGGGCCGCCCTGCAAATCATTAAAGACGCCTATAAAAACGGCCGCTTAACCGAAGGTCAACACGTGGTGGAAATGACCAGCGGCAACATGGGGGCAGGCCTAGCCCGAGTTTCCTAGTTATTTGCGGACGCACCTGGAAATGATCTCTATGAAATCATTTCCGTCCCTCCTGTCCTTACCCTAAAATGAGTTTTTCTCTACCTTGATGTTTATGTTTAGGCTTTCCAAAATTTTTTGTT
>JAPKZK010000117.1 GCA_026393835.1 Candidatus Aminicenantota bacterium
GCAAAGAAAACCCGGTACTACTTCAAGCGATTCATTTTGATATGGCCCTGCTGGATAAAGCAGCCCAAATGTCCGGGGAATTGACCGAAACGTTGGCCCGGGTTACCACCCTTCGAAACGGGTATAATCAAGCCAAAAAAACCCGCGACCATGCTTATACGAATTTAAAGATGGTGGTGGATGTGGTTTACGCTTATGGCCGGTTCGTGTTCCGGCGCGGCGACGAGCGTTACATCGGTTATGTCAGCCAACATTTGCGCAAAAAAAGGAACCGGATAAAAGCCGGTAAAAATGCAGGAACATCCAACGCCCCGGTCCTTAATGTCAATCCTGAAAAGAAAAGCGACCCCCAAATTCGGAGTTGAATAAACTCCAATAAAAGAGTATAATATTAATGTGTTTTGAAGAATGAAAATAAAGGAAATTACAATGGCACAAAGGAAGCTTACAATTACCCTCCCGCGGTCCCCGGAATTGATAAACGATTTGTTTGTCTTTTTGTTACAACGGGGTCTCATATCGGAAAAAGATATGCATAGCATTGGGAAGGACCATACCGCTGCGGTAAAAAAGAAAAAGAGCCGCTGGGCGCTTGCTGCCGAACGCCTTGACGTGGAAGGCTTTTTGGATGGACAGGGAGATAAAGTTAAAGGGCTTATCAGGGATTTCCGGGAAGGTTTTGCTCTATAAACTATGGCGAAAAAATATCTTCTTGATGGAAATATAATCACAGAGTTGGAAGATAGGACAAAACCCTGTTACAAAGCTATCAGGAGTAAATTGGCAGCACTTGCAGATGAAGACCATGCCTATATTTCAATTATTTCCGCATATGAATACCAGGACGGGATAGCAAAAGCAGCTAAACCTCTTTCTGAGAATCTAAAAAATGCCTGGCAGACGTTTCTCGATCTCTTTGAAGTGCTGCCGCTAACTTTAAAAGGGGCAGAAATCTATGGGGAAATCAAAACATTATATGAAAAGCACACAGGAATAGGCAAAAAGGAAATCAAGCGTCACACTGTCGATTTTATTCTTGCCAGTACGGCGATAGCAGCGAAAGCGATAATTGTAAGCGATGACCGGATTTTCGAAAAAATCAGGGATATTTATCCCTCACTTCTTCTTGAAAATTGGAAAAAGCCATAAACTCAATATTTATTAAAGATTCTCACAAATGTTTTCAATGTAAAAAGAAAGGCCCCCTTCCATAGAAACAGTTAAGAAGGGGGCCCAAAAAATACCGGCAGTTGCCTACCGGTTTTTATCCGCGGTCAGGTTATCTGCCCTTAAGCCGTGGGCGACGCGGACGGTTGCGGCGGTTGAGACGGAGGCGTCGAAGTTCCATCAGTAGGCGTGGGCTGGGGTTTTCTATTCCTTACATGCCTTAAGAAATTACTATGGTAGCCTTTCAACCTCCTGTCATTATCGCGGAAGACAAACTGGCCAAAGGCATACACCTCGTCTACTACCTCTTTTACATGAGTATAGGCTTGATCGCGAATCCTTTTTGCTTCGCTGTAATCGGCCCTTTCACCGGTAGCGTCGGCCAGCAAGGCGGCCAGGTCGTACGATTTCTGGGCCGCCAGGTCCAGGAGGGCCATATCGAAGTTGGTTTTGGCCAGGGGTTCGGGATTGGCCCTTCCCAATACGGCTAAATCGTTTAAATCCTGGAGCATGTCGGCGTGGCCGCTGCCGTCGGCAATGGTACTGACTTTCGCGGAAAGCTTGACATCATTTCGAAAATCAAAACGAAATTCCTGTACCAGTTCATTTCGCAATTCATATGCCAGTGGGGATTCAACGGCCCATTGTTTTTCCGCTTCTTCCCTGGTAAAGCGTTCGGCAGCCCACCGCCCCGCGGCTTCTTTTAAGGCGCCGCAGCGAATCGGGAGGTCGTCCACCGGTTCCCAGGCCAGGCCTTTGGCGATTAATTGATCTTTATCCTCCGTGGCCCATGAATGAAGATTTTCAGCTTCCTGGATGTACACTTTCACAGGCATGCTGTTGGGGGTCATGATACGGTCATTGGGAATGGCTTTGATGACCTCAAGTTTTAGTTGATAACTTTCGAGTGAATTCATTTTTATCTCCTTTTTGTTTGTTGTTTATGTGCGTTTATATTTTCCATCGGTCCCCTTCTTGATAGTACAACGG
Source organism: Candidatus Aminicenantota bacterium (assembly GCA_026393835.1). GTDB lineage: Bacteria > Acidobacteriota > Aminicenantia > UBA2199 > UBA2199 > JAKAGC01. The sequence goes on from JAPKZK010000117.1 coordinate 2,158, forward strand.
ATCCTGTTAGAATGACCATATGAGACATCGACATGAGCAACACATTTCTCAAGCCGTGCACGATCGGGGTATCGATATTGGCCCTGATTCTTTGGGTTCCCGACTCTCCTTGAAGTGTAAGAGAATCGATGGCGCCCCCAGCGCCGCTATTGCATTTACACATCTTATTTTTTGTATCTACTTTCTCATGCATGTTGCGATCGTAACATAATCAGTTGCCTTTGTCAATATTTATGGGCAATAAAAAAATTATTTTACTGTGGCGCCAAAAATCTTAATCGTGTGGGTGATAGGGTTGCGGTTGCACCTTTTCCGTAAAATTTAACATGAATCTCCATTGGCTTTTTATAGGGAATGGCGAAATGAGCGAGGGCGCTTTCTGACTATCCCCTTCCGCCCCCTTTTAATGGATCCAGGCTGTACTATCCGCATAAAAAAATGTATAATACCTACCTATGGAGGTCATGAACATATGAATAAGAATTCACTGCTTTCAAAAAAAACCTGTCTGTCGGATTACATGATTATGGGCTACTTTGCCCTCCCGGCATTGGTCTTACACCTGATCGCCATTAAAGGTTACGGCTACTTCCGGGACGAGCTTTATTATTTCGCCTGCGCCAATCACCTGGATTTCGGGTACGTCGATCAACCACCCCTTTCCCTGGCGCTGCTCAAAGCGATCCGAATCGTATTGGGCGATTCCCTGGTCGCCCTTCGTATTTTGCCGGTATTGGGCGCCGCCTTATTCATTCTTGCAACCGGGCTGATGACCAAAGAACTGGGCGGTAGAAAATTCGCCATTGCATTATCATGCGCCGCTGCTTTTGCTCCCCTGGGAAATTTTTTTCTCTTCAATTTTTATTCCATGAATTTCCTGGATTTACTCTTCTGGGCCTCGCTCATTCTTATCGTCCTGCGCATCATAAAAACAGGAAACACTAAATTCTGGTTGTTATTCGGTTTAATCGCCGGACTGGGACTGCAGAATAAAATTTCCGTTCTTTTTATGGGTTTCGGACTCGCCGCAGGCATACTTCTCTCTAAGGAACGGAAACATCTCAAGAGTAAGTATTTATGGTTCGGGGCCGGCATTGCCGCGCTTTTATTTCTTCCTTATATTATATGGAATATGTCCCACGGCTGGCCGACCCTGGAATTTATTGAAAACGCCAGCCAATATAAAAATACCCCGGTGAACCCCATTCAATTCCTGCTGGGACAGGTTTTTTACAATAATCCCTTTACTATTTTCGTATGGCTGCCCGGCCTGTGGTATTTCTTTTTTAATAAGGAAGGGAAAACATACCGCTTATTCGGGTGGATGTACCTGGCTATTTACATTTTGTTTACTCTCCAGCACGCCAAGGATTATTACCTGGCCGGGATTTACCCCATTTTATTTGCCGGCGGCGCTGTGCTTCTTGAAAATAGGTTCGAGAAACTACGCTGGAATTGGCCTAAACCGGTGTTAATCGCACTAATCATAAGCACTTCCCTATTTTTGTGCCCCATCACTCTCCCAATATTGCCGGTGGATAACACGGCGGCCTTTGTAAAATCATTGGGGTTGTCCGGTTATTCCCAGGAAAGGCAGAGGATGGGACCGCTGCCGCAACATTTTGCCGATATGCACGGCTGGGAAGAAATGACGGAAAAAGTGGCGAAAGTCTACGACACCCTTTCCCCCGAAGAAAAGAAATCCTGCATTATTTACGGCAAGAATTATGGCGAGGCGGGCGCCGTCGATTTTTTCGGGAAAAAGTACGGGCTTCCTCCAGCCTTTAGCGGCCACAATAGTTACTTTTTCTGGCCGCCGAAAAAAGGGTATAAGGCAAATGTAATAATCCTTATCGGCGGCTCTAAAGAAGATCATGAAAAGAGTCTGGAATCCGTGACGGAAGTGGACCGCACCGCCTGCCCGTACTGCATGCCTTATGAGAATAATAGGTCTATTTATATCGGTCGGGGATTCAAACATTCATTGGAAGAGATCTGGCCATCCGTGAAAGACTTTATTTAGGCAAGTATTTTTTAGGGAATTTGGCCACCACGGTATAGTTCGGATCGACCACATTGGCCACCCGGGCCGAGCCCACCTGTGAAAATACCTGGAGGGCTTCCCAGCGGTCGAAACCATAATCGGATTCCAACCACTTGACGATTTCCACATGGGCAATACGGAACGCATCCATAAGCGGCCTTACCGAACCGGCCGCCATGATATACTCGTCATTCTCCAGGCGCGGCCAGGCGCCGTCTGCTTCGGTAAAGTAATTGGAAAACATGGTATTGGTCTCGATGATATCCCCGGGTTTGACCCGCAGCACCGGTTCACGGACTGCATAGGTTTGCGTCCCGGTGGATGGTTTGAAACGGTGAATTTCGGCTTCGGTCACGAATGTGACGCAAATGGTAAGTACGAAAAAAAGAAAAATTTTTTTAAACATATTCATCACCTCTTCTAAAAAGATATAACACATTATAATGGAATGTTCCAATCATTTCAACCACATTAGGGGGAAAGGGACATACAGAAATCTTCCTTACTTGTTTTTTCCCAACTTCGTCGTTTACTGCTTTTCCGAGGGCAGTTTTTTTTGGGATTTAACGGTTTACAGCCCTACCATAATAATCTTTTTATTGTTATAGGTAATATCTTTGTAATAAATCTTTTGCTCCCACTTTTTCTTCCCCGGGTCAAAGATGACCAGGTATCCTTCCGGGAGTCCCAACCGGTCGAGGTAATTTGACAATTGCTCTTTACCTTCTTCAATGGTGATATTATCCCGTTTAATTTTTATTTCCAGGGCGAACTCCTGTTTGTTAAATTTAACCAGCATGTCGAGGCGGCCATTCCCTACGGCCATTTCTCGGACGATTTCGCCCCCGTTTACGATTCGCTGTAAAAAAGCCATTAATAAAAGATGATGCGCCGATTCCTTGTATTCATACCGGTTCAACCACGCCTGGCTATTTCGTTGATAAAAAACCTGGAAACTTTTTAATAGTTTTTCCATATCCAACAATCCGTTTTGATCGACAAATTTATCTTGTTGGATTTCTTTCGGAAGAGAATCTTGAAATCCCGAGGCCATGACGCGCGGAATGATTTCGGCATAGATGGGATTGGCAAACTCAAGGGGAGACGATTGCGAGACAATACCCAGGTCCCTGACGTACGAAACGGCGTCGTCCAGTTTGTCGAAGATGATATTATCCCCATTAATAATCGCCTGGACGATGGTTTTTACTCTCTCTTCATTTAATTTATCGATCAAGCAATCCAGGTGGGTGTCACGTCTCAGGATCAGTTGTTTTTTGGCTTCGGTTACGAGTTCCAGTGAAATATTTTGAGAATGATCGTTTTTAAGGATTTTTTCTACGATTTGGCGCGCCAGGGCATTGGTCAACCAGGGTTGACCGTTGGATAAACGGTATATTTCTTGTTTGGAGTCGATGGGGAATTCCTGGCCCGTGGCCTGGGTATGTTGCTCTAATAAATCGTAGACTTCTTCCTTTGTAAAATCCTCTAAAGTCAGTGAATCCGAGATAATATTAAAGGGTGAGGCGGTTCCCATGGATTCCCGGCCTTCTCTTATTTTGGCTTTATAATCCCTTATGTCCCTTAGTCCGACTAACGCAATCGAGGATGGAAAATATTTCGGTCTGCTTTGGTACCCGTCTCTTAATTGACGCAGCATGGCGACCAGGACATCATCCATTAATGAATCGATCTCGTCGATAAGAAGAACAATGTGTTTTTCCTGGCTTTCACACCACTTTTCAAGGTACACTTTTAGGTTTCGGGTTTTCTCTTCTTTGGGCCTTTCGGCTGCCGGGATTTGCTTGAGGGCTGCACGATAGACACAATCGATGAGGGCTTCATTGGCTTCCTTTACTGTGATGCTTTTGTAACCGGCTTCTTCAAAGGAAACAACTATTGCAATATATTTTCCTTCAGAGTTGAGTTTTTGCGTTAATGCGTGTAAATAGGTTGTTTTCCCGGACTGGCGGGGGGCATGGATCATGAAATAGAGTTCGTTGTTTACCAGGTTTTCTATATCGGTTAAGCGTTTTAATGGGGCAACCATATAATGTTTATCCGGTGTGCAAAGTCCGGCAGTATTAAAAAATTTATTCATAAGGTACTCCTACGCATTTTTTTACCTCATCGGGTTATTATCAGGCGTATCACTATTGTAGCGTAATCCAGGTAAAAATGCAACAACGTCCGCGGGGTAATGTGACAGGCCGGGACAATTCCTCAAATAGGCGAATACCGCATCGTTCGGTCCGCGCATCAATTCAACCGGAGATCTGGTGATCATTTTCTCTCCATCAAATTCCTACAACCCCGGACTCGATACCATTGAACCATCCATCAGCGCCCGGTTATCAATTTTAAACCGCTGGAAATGAGTCAAAATCTCATGGTAAAGCAGCGGGATCGCTTCCATATGCGCTGCCAACTCCTGTATCTCCGCTTTTACCTCCGCCCCATCCGCTTTTCTTACTCTTTCCCTACCCTTCGCGCTTTCCGTCTTTAGCGCCAGTTGCTTTTTCAACTCCTCGATTTCATCGGCCCTTTCTTTTTCATTATACTTCATCGGGCCTTTGTTGAAAAGAAACCAATCCATGGATATATTATCCGCCATGGCCAAACGGGAAAGCGTTTCCAAAGAGGGGAAGGCAACACCGTTCTCATTTTTGTTATACCCGCTCCCGCTTATTGAGGACATAAACGCGAACGATAAGGGCAAAATTTGAATTTTAAGGACAAAAACACGCCCGGCGAGGAGTTAATCGCTCCAGGTAAGGCAAAATTATGAACCTGCCATTAACTATTGCCTCCGGCGGGTCAGGCCCCTTTTGAAAAAGGGGCCCGACACCCCCTAAAACTTTTGATTATTTAGCCTGCCCCGCGTGCCCGAAGCCTTGCTTTCACCTGCCGCCAATATTCGATGCGCTCTTTGATCTTCTTCTCAAATCCCATTTGATAGGGCTCGTAAAAATCTTCTTCCTCCACTTCCTCAGGCATGGTCTTCATAATCGTCGTCTTCTCCGGGAAATCATGGGCGTAAACATACCCCTTCCCAGCCCCCTTCCGCGCCGCCAGGAAATCGGACGGATTAATAATATGCCAGGGTATATTCGCCTGTTTGTATTTCTCCGCGATTTGTTTCATTTTCTTTTCCAAAATATACAGGGAATTGCTCTTGGGCGCCGACGCCAAATAAACGGCTGCTTCTGTTAAAAATAGGTCCCCCTCCGGCTGCCCTAAAAACTCAAAGGCTTCTTTGGCATTAAGGCAGATTTGCAGCGCTTCAGGGTCGGCAAACCCGATATCCTCCACGCAAACTCGTATCATCCGCCGTAATATAAACAAGGGGTCTTCCCCTCCCTCCAGCATGCGGTAAAGCCAAAAAAGCGTGGCATCCACATCGGAATTTCTAACGGCTTTGTGAAAAGCGGATATTAACTGGTACCGGTCGTCGCCGGTACGATCATATGACCCGATTTTGTTTTGAATGACTTCCAATACCGTCTGCTCGGTAATGGGCTGATTGCTTTGATGGGATGCATTGAAAATGATTTCCAATAGATTCAATAAGCGCCGGGCATCGCCGGTGGAATAGTTTAACAGGATATTTTCCACTATTTCCGGCAGGTTCATATCGAAGCCGGTTTCTGTTTTGATGACTTCGACTCCTTTCCGTAGTATATGGAGGAGGTGTTCGGCGGTTAGGGGAAAGAATTCGAGTATTTTGAGTCGGGAGAGTAGGGCGCGGTTCATTTTAAAAGCGGGGTTTTCGGTGGTAGTGCCCAGGAGGATGATGTCCCCGCGTTCGACGTAGGGGAGAAAGGCATCCTGGGCGCTTTTGTTGAAATGGTGGATTTCATCGACGAATAGGACGAGGGGTTTGCCGGTAACCTGTTTTATTTCGGCGGCTTTTTTCATCACCAGGCGGACGTCGTCGAGTTTTGAGATAGTGGCGGAGAATTCGGTAGCGGGGAGGTCCATTTCTTTGACGATGATGCGGGATAGGGTGGTTTTGCCTGTGCCTGGGGGGCCCCAGAAGATGAGGGAGTTTAGTTTTTTGTTTTCGATAAAGGAGCGGATGACTTTGCCGGGGGCGACGAGGTGTTCTTGTCCCACGAAGGTGTCCAGTGAGGCTGGTCTCAGTTTATCTGCTAATGGGAAAATATTTGTCATATTAAAAGTTTTTGGGGGTCAAGGGACCTGTCCATCCGTGATGGTTTTCAAAAAGGTCTCTTGATTCTCTTTGCCTCCGGCGGCCAGAAACCTTTTCGAGAAAAGGTTTCTGGACTTCCCAAAGCTTTTGTTTACCCAAAATAGTCAACCCCCGACTCGAATATCCGCCGGTCCTTGTCGCCCGGTACATTCTTCACTACATTGGTACCACTCCGCTCCGAATGCCCCATCTTACCCAAAACACGCCCATCAAGACCGGTTATCGCCTCCACCGCATTCATCGACCCATTGGGATTATACGGGAACTCCATCGTTGGGTTCCCCTCAAGGTCCACATACTGCGACGCCACCTGCCCATTCTTTATTAAATCATTCATGATCTCATCACCGGCAATGAACCGCCCCTCCCCATGCGATACCGCCACCGTATGAACCGCCCCGACATTAGACCGGCTAAACCACGGCGAAAGCACGGACACCACTTTCGTCCGCACCATGCGCGACACATGCCGACCGATCCAATTAAACGTCAACGTGGCGCTCGTCTCCTCCATATCCCGCACCTCGCCGTACGGCAAAAGCCCTAATTTAATCAACGCCTGGAACCCATTACATATTCCCAACATCAAACCGTCCCGCTTCTTCAATAGGTCCATCACCGCATCCCGGATATGCGGGTTGCGAAAAACAGCGGCAATGAATTTCCCCGACCCGTCCGGCTCGTCGCCCGCACTGAACCCACCCGGTATCACCACTATCTGGGAATTAACGATTCTCTCCCGCAAAATTTCCAGGGCTTCGTTAATATCCACCGGCGTAAGGTTGCGAAATATGAATATGTCCGCCGCCGCACCCGCCCGTTCAAATGCTTTTTGCGTATCATACTCGCAGTTGGTGCCGGGGAAAGCGGTAATCAACACCCGCGGCCGGGCAATCTTTACCGCGGGCCGAACGGCGCCGCGCCGGGAATAAAAAGGAGTCTTTACCAGCACACCCGGGGTTTCAATATGCGCCGGGAATACGCGCTCCAGCGGCGCTTCCCACACGGAAAACGCTTCCTCGATGGCGATTTCGATATTATTAATTTTTATTATCGGTTCCGCTGTCGTGCGACCCAATATACGGTAATCAATGCCGGCCAGGAATTGTTTTACCTCTTCCTCTGATCCCGCGTCCACTTCCAGTACCAGGGACCCGCAATCAGGAGTAAATAAGGAATGTATGTCCTCTTCACCGGTAAAAGCAAACCCGATGCGATTTCCGAAAGACATTTTAGACAGGGCGGCGGCGATTCCGCCATTGCGCACCGTATGGGCCGATAATATTTTTCCTTCCCTTATCTTTTTGGTGATTAATGCATAATTTTTTCGCAGCATATCAAACCGCGGTAGGGCGTATTCATCCCGTTCCAGGTTCACATAAACCACCACATTGCCCGGTTTCTTGAATTCCGGCGAAATCACGTGATTTACATCCACCGTATCCACGGCAAAAGCAATCAGCGTCGGCGGCACGTCCAGGTCTTTAAAAGAACCCGACATACTGTCCTTGCCGCCGATGGCCGCAATTTCCAATTCAGTTAGCGCATGATATGCACCTAATAAGGCGCTGAAAGGTTTCCCCCACCGTTTCGGGTCCCGGCCCAGTTTTTCAAAATATTCCTGGAGCGTCATGCGGATAGAAGAATAGTCGCCGCCAACAGCCACGATTTTTGCCGCTGCTTCCACCACGGCATATACGGCGCCGTGGAAAGGGCTCCACCGGGAAAGCATGGGATTAAAGCCATAGCTCATTACCGTACCGCCGGAAGTATCGCCGGTAAGCGCGGGGATTTTAGCGGCCATGGCTTCCGAAGGCGTGGCCTGGTACTCGCCGCCAAACGGGAGCAAAACCGAACCGGCCCCCACTGTGCCGTCGAACCGCTCTACCAAACCCGCCTGGCTGCAGGTATTTAAATCTTTTAAGTTTTCCAACCAGGCGCTTTTTAAATCTTGCTGTTGCAAAAGACCGGACGCTGCCGACGAGACTTTTTCGAAGAAATCGTTTCTGTCATCGGGGGCGGAAACCGTCACATCGGTTGTTTGTCTCACCCCGTGGGCGTCGATAAAGGACCGGGAGATATCCACGACGGGCGCATTGCGCCAGGACATTTTCAAACGGTTGCCGTCGGTAACTTTTGCAATTTCCGTGGTTTCCAGGTTTTCTTGCGCCGCCAGGGATTTGAATTTATCGACGTTTGCCGGGGCCACCACCACGGCCATGCGTTCCTGGGACTCCGACAGGGCCAATTCCGTGCCGTCCAGGCCCTCGTATTTTTTGGGTACGGCATCCAGGTTGATTTCCAGGCCCTCGGCCAGTTCGCCGATGGCCACGGAAACGCCCCCGGCGCCGAAATCATTGCTTCTCTTGATTATTTTGGTAACTTCCGGGTTGCGGAACAGTCGCTGTAGTTTTCGTTCTTCCGGGGCATTGCCTTTTTGTACTTCGGCCCCGGCGGTATGGATGGAGTCTTCATTATGTTCCCTGGAAGAGCCGGTGGCGCCGCCGATGCCGTCGCGGCCGGTGCGTCCGCCCACCAGGAGGATGATATCCCCGGGGGCGGGTTCTTCGCGGACGACATTCTTTTGCGGGACGGCGCCGATGACGGCGCCCACTTCCATGCGTTTGGCAATGTAGCCGTCATCGTAAATTTCCGAAACCAGGCCCGTGGCCAGGCCGATCTGGTTGCCGTAGGAACTGTAACCGTGTGCGGCTTCGGTGGTGATTTTTCGCTGCGGCAGTTTACCCGGCAGGGTGTCTTCGATGCGGCCGCAGGGGTTGCCGCTGCCGGTGACGCGCATGGCCTGGTAAACGAAAGCACGCCCGGATAAGGGGTCCCGGATGGCGCCGCCCAGGCAGGTGGCTGCGCCGCCAAAAGGCTCGATCTCGGTGGGGTGGTTGTGGGTTTCGTTTTTAAACATAATCAGCCATTTTTCCCTTTGACCGTTGACTTCCATGTCGCGCACGATGCTGCAAGCATTATTCTCAGCGGAAACTTCCAGGTCCGCTAATTTCCCTTTGGCGCGCATTTCTTTCATGCTCATGACGGCGATGTTCATCAGGCTGATATCTTTCTCTTTACCCGGGTAGATGAGAGCATACGCTTCCAGGTATTTTTCATAGGCGCGGGCAATGGGGGTGGAAAAATAGGCAGGTTCGATTTCCACTTGATCGATGCGGGTGGTGAAAGTGGTGTGGCGGCAGTGATCGGACCAGTAGGTGTCCAGCATTTTAATTTCCGTGATCGTGGGGTCGCGTTTTTCTTCCTCTTTGAAATATTTTCGGCAAAGTTGTAAATCCTGGGGGCTCATGGCCAGGCCGCGGGATTGGCGGAATTCTTCCAGTTCGGCGTCGGATTTGCGGATAAATCCGGATAATATTTCCACATTTGCCGGGGTCTCGATTTCCATTTGCAGGGTTCCCGGTTTTTTTAGAGCTGCCTCATGGGAATCCACGGGGTTGATCAAATACTTCTTTATTTTAAGGAAATCATTTTCAGATATATTGCCCTGGAGGATAATGATATCGGCGGCGGCGATGATTGGGTTTTTCCCCAGGGTAATGATCCGGATGCACTGGGCGGCGGAATCGGCGCGCTGGTCGTATTGGCCCGGCAGGTATTCCACCGCGATGATCCGGTCGTTTTTGCCGGAGGGCAGTTCTTCGTCATAGGCGAGGTCCAGCGGGGGTTCGGATAGGATGGTGGAACGGGCGGCAAGATATTCCTCGTCGGTAATTCCCGCGATATCGTACCGTTTTAATTTTTTCAGGCCGGTTAATCCTTTAATTCCGAGGTTTTCCTCCAGGTCGCGGCGGAGGTTTTCCGCTTCGCCGTTAAATTCTTTTTTCTTTTCGACATAAATGCGTCTGATGAGACTCATAGGTTATCCTTTCCTTGCTAAGTTATATATCTGCCAACAGGCTTTCTTCCACCCGGGGGTAGAGGCGATCAATTTTTTGTTGGTATTGGCCGGTCAGTTCCAGAGCCCTGGCTATCCGGATATAATGATGGATATCTTGAAGGGAAAGGGCCTGGCCTTTACGGTCTTTGAGCCATTTATCCATGACCTGGTAACCGCCCATACGGTACTCCCAGATTTCCTGGGGAATGTTGGAAAAATATTGCTCTTTATTAATGTATACGTTGTTGTCACTGTATTTTATTTTCTCCACGTGGTTGGTGCCGGGTTTTTCAAAGCGGGAAAGGGTGTTATCCAGCTCCGGCGATTTCATCAGGTGGATTTCGGCCAGCGCCTTTCCCAATAATCCCAGTTCGAGAAAAAGTGGATAATCGGTGGTAAAGGGAACGCGGGGGAAATCGTTTTTTAAGAGTTCGGCGTATTTCTCCCGGTAAATATCGGAATAGAGGACGGCATAGATGTAATAAAAGATATCTTCCGCGGCGACGGCAACCGTCTGCTTACTCTTTTTCATAAAACCGGTTTGCAGGTCCTGGAAAATTTTTTGGTTAATATTGGGCTGCCGGTTTTGCTGATCCGCTTTATGGTTAAATAGGTCTTTTTTGTTTTTATCGGGGTAAGTATATAGGGGAAAAACAAATCCATTATTTGAGGTACTGGGGGACATGCATATCACTTCCACTATATTATTTGAAACCTGGGCATGCTTAAATTTCTCACCTTTGGTAAGACGTGATGTTATCATTGCAATATTATCTTTTTCAAGCATATGCCGCATCACTTCCGGCCTGGGTCTACACATGAATCCGCTTGAGTTCCCGGTATAATAAGTATAGCGAATATCAAAAGGCCGGTACAGGATGGGTACGATATTCTCGCTGTGGAGGCCACTTTTAATTAAATCCTGTTGGGCCAGTTGAACCTTCCACTCGTGTACGTCCGGTCCCAGGTCATAAATAACCCTGGCTTCCTCCGGCGCTAATTTTGCAAATTGGCTGACGGTTCTGAATGCCTTTTCCGGGGTGTCATGGATGGTTAATTCATCCCTGGCAGTGACAATGCCCACACTGTAAACCGGGAAAATATCCGTGATTTTGCTATATGCCGCGTATAAACTATCTAAGTGATCGCTGCGGGGGGTAAAGAGATAAAATTCGGATGCGGGGGATAAATTCTGCCAGGGAATGGAATCGATATCGTTCTCGTTGAGCCGCCGGTATTTGCTTTCCCGCAGTCCCCACATATCGGCATGATGAACGATGCAGTTCTTTTCCCGCCGGTTTTTCCCCCCTTTCTTGATCATCAGGACAATGGACACACCCTGTCGGATATCGAATACGTTTTCATCTTTGCTTCCATCGGGGCAGCGCTCCTTTTTGAGCGAATTGCCGTGTAAATCCAGCAGGTAAATCTCATCAAAGCTCTTCATCAACGATTGGCGCATACCCCGGAAAGTGGGATTATCCATGTAACTGTGGTTGGTGATGAAACCCAGTACGCCTTCGCCGTTTTGATCCAGCTTCCACTGGGCAAAACGGATGAATTTCACATAATCGTCCTGCAGCCATTTGGGGTTTTTTTCGCCTAACGGTTTCCCGTCCACCCGGTAATATTCCTTCATTTCCGTGGAAATCCATTCCCCGGTGTTGGAAGAGTGCCCCGAATAAGGCGGGTTGCCCAGGATAACCAGGATGGGGGTTTGTTTCTTAACTTTCCCGGCCAGCTTTGATTCGAGGGAAAGGGTGGAGATGCCGGGGAGATCGGTTTGCGCAATATCCTCCATCTCCAGGGTATTGGTCAAGTAGAGATTGAAACGTTCGCCTTCGGGTAAGCGGAAACCCATCTCATCTAAAACATAAGACATCTTCAGGTGACCGACGGCATAAGGGGCCATCATCAGTTCAAACGCATAGAAGTTTTGCATTAGGTGACCGCGGATGAATTGTTCTTTTACGCCCTGTCCATATTTGCCGGTATATTCTTCTAAAGCCAGTTTGGCGGCTTCGGTGATAAAAGTGAGAGTGCCGGCCGCCGGGTCGAAGATATTGATGTGGATGTCCGCCAGCCCGTCGGGTTTTTGGAATTTCTCCTTGAGAACCCGGTTCACGGAGCGAACGATAAATGAGACTACCGGTTCCGGGGTGTAATAGACGCCGCGCTTCTCGCGGAGAACCGGGTTGTACTGGCCCAGGAAGGTCTCATAGAAATGAACGATGGGGTCTTCGCCTTTGCCTTCGTGGTAAAATTCCTTTAATATAACTTCGACCTCGACGGAAGCCAATACTTCGGCGATATCGTCGATGATCCAGGCCAGTTGTTCCGGTATCTTTCCGATGGAAATATATTCAAACACGTCGTGTAATATGCCGATTGTTTGGGGAATGTATTGGATGGCATTTTTGCGGTTGAATTCCCCGGGGCAGCGGGTGCGGGCGGCGAATAAACCGTAAGTAATCGTCTGGGAATAGAGGTCGGCAAAGCTCTCTTCCTTTAAGTCCAGGATAAGATATTGTTTGAAGGCTTTGAAGTAGCCCAGGATAGGGTTGGATTTGTCGTATCTGTCGGCGGATGTTTCTTTTAACTCCTCGATGACCACTTGATCGCGCAAGAAGCGGGTGCGTTTTGCCAGTTCACCGGCAAGCCGGCGGGCGTTAAGGCCCCTGGGAAAGGTAAAGGAGAAAAACTTTTCTAAGAGTTCCAGGAACAGGTCCTGGTTTTCCAACACCGGTTTTGCGCCCAATTCCACCAGGGTATGTCGCCGTCCGACGGCCGCCTGACCGGTAAATATTCCTTCGCGGTAAAAGCGGAATTCCAGGAAATTGGTCAGGATGAAGTTAGGGAATATATCGATATAGCGCTTAACCTGTTCGCTCTTTTCCACATCGTCAAGGTCGGTCTCCGGTTTTTTGGCTTCGATATAGCCGGTGATTTTCGATTTGCCGTCCCAGACGCGGAAATCGGGGTTCCCGCCTTCGGTTTTGCGCGGCATGGTGGTAACGGATATTTGCTGTTGCCCCAGGCGCCCGGCGATTTCAGAAATCAAGCGGTTTAAGTGTTCGTAATAACTTTCTTCCCTGGCGTCTCCCCGGGAGAATATGCAAAAAATTTCGTTTAAATAGTCGTTCATTGTTTTCTTAATCATCGTATATTATATACCATTTTCCAGTATGAATATCAAGATGCATTGACAACTAAGGGGACCCCAACAAATTTTCCCATATTTTTTTCAGGGACCGGTTGACTTTATATGCTAATTCTGGTAAAAAGATAGGCATGACGCTGTTGATAAATTTCTTTTTAAGAGTCGAAGTGGAAAATGAAAATAGTGCGGGATATTAATCGGATAAAACAGTTGACGCTGCAAAAAGAAGAAGAGGACTGGGGGTTTCGCTCGTTTTTAAAAACCTGCGGCATCCCCGCTAAGAAAATCGATAATATCGTTCACCGACTTTATGATCAAATCTCTTCCATGATCGACTGCGCCGCCTGCGGCAATTGCTGCAAAGAAATCCTACCGGTGCTCAAAGATATCGACATCGCCAATATGGCCGGTGGGTCAAAGATGAACATCGCTGATTTTAAAAAAAAATACCTAGTCAAAGCCAGGGAGACGGTAGGTTATACCTTCAATACCAACCCCTGTCCTTTCCTGGTAAATAATCGCTGCTCAATGCATAATTTCCGGCCGGACGACTGTCGTTCGTTTCCACATCTTCATAAGAGCGACTTCACTTCAAGGACCATCAGCGTCATTCACAATTGTTCCATCTGCCCCATTGTCTTTAATGTTTATGAGAAAATGAAACATAAAATCTGGGCGATGGATGTCTTCGAGGATTCTTATTAATTTTTCGTCGCTTGAACAAAGATGTTTCTTACCCCTTGACATTTAGATACTTTTATTCTATTATATAAGCAATCGATTAAGTGTGAAAAGGAGTTAAAATGACTCGGAAACTGATTAAGCCTGATCTAAATGAGATCAAAAAGTACCAAAAAAAGGACGCCAAGAAAAAACCACCGCCGGCATATAAGACCCATGCGGAAAATTACTACTATATCAAGCAGATGAATAACCGCACCCATATGATTATCGCCCTGGTGGACGGTAATTCCTTTAAAGGAAGAATCGAATGGTACGATGAAAAATGCCTCAAGATTAAGACTGAGGATGGCGAAAACTACATCGTTTTCAAACATTTCATAAAATACATGTTTAAGAATTCCGAATTTGGCGACGAAAGACCAGGACAAGATAAGGATAAAGATCAATAAGCGGACCGCCGTAACCTTAGGAGACCCCGAGGGGATAGGCCCGGAAATCGTATATCGAAGTCTCCGGGACTATTCCCCGCGGCGCCCCATGGTTATTATCGGCAGCAGGGAGTTTTACCGGGACAAAACAATACCGCTCATTAACGATGTCGAGGAAATACAGGACCGCCAGAAGGGCATCTATTTCTATCATATCGACGCCCCCGGTCCCGGCGATGCGTCGTTTGCTTATGTAAAAACCGGCATCCAATGGGCGTTGGAAAAGAAAATCGCCGCCCTGGTGACCGCCCCTATTTCCAAAGAAAAATGGTTAAAAGCCGGCATCCCTTACCGCGGCCATACGGAACTCCTGGCCCATACCGCCGGGGTAAAAGACCATGCCATGTTCTTCTGGTCCCGGAACCTGAAAGTCGCCTTATTCAGCGTTCACATTCCCCTAAAAACAATATTCCACCGGCTCAAAAAAAATGAAATTATCCACTTTATCCGCTTTACAGCCGCCGAATTATCCCGGTTATTTTCAAAAGACTTTACCTTCCTGGTCAGTGGGCTAAATCCCCACGCCGGGGAAAACGGCTTCCTGGGAGACGAGGAAATCGCGGAAATTATCCCGGCCATCGCTGTCTTGAAATCAGAGCTAACTATCCATGGGCCTTTCCCTCCGGACGTCATTTTTTTAAAAGCAAAAGAAATGAAAGATGCGGTCGTGATTTCCTGGTACCATGACCAGGGATTGATTGCTTTCAAACTCTTAAATATTCACCGGGGAGTGAATCTTACCCTGGGGCTGCCATATATTCGAACGTCCCCGGATCACGGGACCGCCTATGATATCGCCGGGAAGGGCATTGCCAACCCCTCCAGCATGAAAGAAGCCATCCGCCTGGCCGAGTTATTGATACGTTAACGGTTAATGGTCCAGGCGCCTTTCGATGGCTTGAACCAGTTCCTCCGGTTTGATGGGTTTGCCCACGTAGTCATCCATCCCCGCGGCGAGACATTTTTCCCGGTCGCCTTTCATCGTATTGGCCGTCAGGGCCACGATGGGTATATTGTGATCCCGGACCATGGACCCTGGGTTCCTGATAATACGGGTCGCTTCATAGCCATCCATTTCAGGCATTTGAATATCCATGAGCACAAGATCATAAGAGTCGTTTTCCAGTACCCGGACGGCCTCTCTGCCATCCGGCACCGCATCGACGGAGTAGCCCAATTTTTCCAGTATTTTCATGGCCACTTTCCGGTTGATAATGTTATCTTCCGCCAGCAGGATACGGGTATCCCCTTTCTTTCTCCCCGGCTTAGGCGACCGGGACAGGGCGCATTTTTCAGGCTTACCGACTCCCCCTTTCCGCCGGCTGATAACCAGGGAAAGGCACTCGTACAATTCTTCCTTTGTCACCGGTTGGGTCAGGCAGGCCGAGAAACCGTTTTGCTGCATCCGTACCGCGTCATCTCTTTTACCGAATGAGGTCATCATGATGAGGGAAGTAGCCCGCAGTTTTGGATTTTTTTGAATCGTTTTTACCATTTTTTCCAGGTCCATTCCAGGCATCGGCACTTCCAGGATGGCCAGGTCGTACGGATTCGATTGAATCGCGGCTTCCTGCATCTTCTTTAACGCCGAGGGGCCATCGACGGTTTCGTCATACCGGCAACTCCATAGATGCAGTTGATCTCTCAGCACCAGGCGTCTGGCGGCGTTGTCGTCCACCAGCAGGATGCGCATGCACTGGATTCCTTTGGCTGACCACCGTTCATTTACTTCTTTTTGGGGCGGCTGCTTTTTAAATACGGCGGTAAACCAGAAAGTAGAACCTTTTCCTTCTTCGCTGGCGACGCCGATTTGACCCCCCATCAGTTCGCAGATTTTTTTCGAAATCGCCAGGCCCAGTCCGGCGCCCCCGTACTTCCGGCTCATGGAGGCGTCCACCTGGGTAAATTTATAGAAAAGATTTTTTACCCTGTCCCTGGGAATACCGATGCCTGTGTCGGCTACCGAAAACCCGATGGTCGCGTGGGTATCGGTTTCACTCTCCAGGCCCACCTGCAGGGTGATTTTCCCCTGGGGAGTAAATTTAATCGCATTGCCGATGAGGTTGGTCAGCACCTGGCGCAGGCGTCCGGGGTCGCCCTGCAAGAAAAAATGCACATCAGGGTCTATTCGGAAGACCATCTCCAACCCTTTCTTTTTCATCCTGAGGCTGTGCAGGTCCAGCAGGTCTTGCAGGGTGGTGCGCAAATCGAAATCCATCGTATCCATTTGCAGTTTCCCGGCTTCGATCTTGGAAAAATCCAGGATATCGTCGATAATGGACAGCAGGGCGCTGCCGCTTTTATTGATAGCATCGACATACCCGTGCTGCTGTTTGTTTAACCGGGTTTCTTGCAGCAGCCAGGTCATCCCGATGATGCCGTTCATGGGTGTACGGATTTCATGGCTCATGTTGGCGACAAAATCGTTTTTGGCCTGGTTGGCGGCCTCGGCAATTTCTTTGGCTTTTTTTAATTCCTCTTCTTCTTTTTTGCGTTTGGTGATATCGCGGAAAAGTACCTGCACGGCCGGTTCATTTTTATAGCGAATAGGGGCGGATATCACTTCCACATCGATTTCCTGGCCGTCGAAGCGAAGGAATTTTTCCTCTGACAATTCCACCTGTTTTTTTCCCTTGTAACTTTCCTCTGCCCGCTGCATTACAGCTTCTTTGTGGTCATTATGGACAAAGTCGAAAATCTGTCGGCCGGTAAATTCTTCCGGGCTGGCGGCGGCGAAGAGTTTGACGCCGGCGGGGTTTACGTAAAGTACGCGACCTTTGCTGTGCACCACGATGGCCCCGGGCGAGTATTCCACCAGGGTCCGGTACCGTTCTTCGCTCTGCTGCAGGGCATCTTCCGCCTGTTTGCGCCGCACCATATCGCGATGCAGTTCTTTATTCGTTTTATGTAACTCCGCGGTTCGCTCGATTACCCGTTGCTCCAGGAAGTCCCGGGCTTTTACCAGCATTTTTTCCGTTTGTTTGAGCCCCAGGTACGCGCCGATCATTTCTGCCGCTACCTGCAGTATCCGGATGCTTTCTTTGCTCCATTCCGGGTTATCCCGGAGGTCGGCAAAACTGATAAACCCTTGCCAACTGCCTTTAATATTAATGGGAAGGATCAATATGGAGGCCATGGCCAATTTTTCCAGGAGGTCCTGTTCTTTGCCGGGAAAATTTTTTACCGGTCCGGCTATTGCTTCCCCCCTGCCCAGTTTTTCTTGCCAGCGGTCGAACCCGTCTTTATATGGAATATACATTACCCGGGGGGGGCCCTGGGGGGTTGTAGGAGAGGGGGCTGAACCGGGATAATACGATTCGAGGATCTGGTGTATGCACAGGCCCTCGATGGGGTCCTCCACATTTTCAAAGACGCAAATTTTCCCTATTTCGGTTGCTTTTAATAAATGGTTGACCGCTTCTTTAAGGGCGTCGGGGTTGTCCGTCAGCAGGGCCCGGGAGCACTGGGCCAGGGCTTCTTCGAGGCTCAGGCGTAAGGCCAGGTTTTTTTCGGTTTCCCGGCGTTGGACGATATGGCCCCATTCGCGGAGGACCCGTTCGGCGATGCGCGGCATAGCCGCCAGGGTGGATGCTGATTTTACCACATAGTCCAGCGCCCCGGCTTTCATGGCGTCGACGGCCACCTGCTCGTCCCCATGGCTGGTGAGCACCACGATCGGGTAGGGCAGGTCGTTTTCCCTGGCGGTCAGCAGTTCGATTCCTTTGCCGTCAGGCAGCATTAAATCCGTGAGCACCAGGTCCGGTTGCAATTCCAAAAGCTCTTTCCGGGCCTCTTGAAGGTTTACCGCTACTTTTACCTGGAAACGTCCATTATAGGCCCTGAAGGCCCTCATGACCAGGCTGGCGTGACCGGGATCATCTTCCACCAACAGGATTGAACATTGTTCCTTCGCGTCCATATTTACATCCAACTCAAAAGTGCTCCAATCTCAATTATCATCTTTCAAATATATATTGATATAGAATTTTTTTCAAGTGGATTGTTGTTTTTTTTTGTTTTTAATTTCGACTGCTGCGTCCCCTAATTTTTGTTATCAAGTGCAAGGGGCAGACGCCAAACAAGGTCCCCCTTTAATAAATCCGAAATTACGACATGTGAAATTTTTTTGGAAGCCCAGGAACCTCATCCGCTGTTAAGATTTTTCCGGACAAGGTCCCTGGACAATGCAATATCTACTTATTGATGAAATCGTCGAATTTGATATCGTAAACGTTAAATGTCCTGGCCAGGATCCTGTTAATTCGCGCCATGGTCAGGTTGTAATCGATGACAGACCGCAGCGCCTGGGTCTGGGAATTGGCGTACTGCCTCTGGTAATCGAGAACGATGAAATTGGTGGAAAGACCGACGGAAAGTTTTTTCTCTTCGGCTTTCAACCTTTCGCCCTGAAGTTCCACCGCGATTTTATACGCTTCCACCAACTTTGCATTGGCTTGCAGCGCCTTGATAATTTCTTTGACTTCCGAATATACGGTAATTTCAACATTTTTTAAATTTAACTGCGCCCGCTCCAGGTTGATCCTGGCCTGCGCCAGTTGGGCTTTCTCCAGGGAAAAACTCAGCGGCATTGTCAGGGATAATTGAACCTGGAAGTTTTTGTAAAGACTTTTAAAAACATCATCCATGGCCGCCCCTATGGTTTTCTTATCGATTCTCTCAATATCGGTTACCGGATCAAAATCGGGCAGGAATGGACTTTTACCGGGTTTATATACGATTATATCGCCGCCGCGACCGGTGGAATAATAGGTGGCTGATAATTGAAGTTCCGGGAGCGCCTGGTTCCGGGCATATTTCACCCCGATCCGGGAGTTTTCCAGGTTCAGTTTGGCCCGCTCGACGTCCGGCCGATTAGTAAGACCTTCCGACAGGAACCCATCAAACTCCACATCGATCTTTTTGATTTCAGGTTTTTCCGTAGGCATAACCGTATAATTCTCTTTACTCATATTAAGAATTCGTTTCAATCGTTCTTCGGCGGTTTGAATGGTCTGTTCCGCGATTATCAATTGGCTTTCGTTCATGGCGACGTCGGCTTTGGCCGTCAGGATTTCAATGGGCGCCGCGCTGCCCACGCGGACCCTGATTTCGTTTTGTCTCAGGAGGTCCTGGGACCGCCCCAGCGCCATTTTGGTGGTCTCAAGGTTTTGATACGCATAAACCAGGTTCCAGTAGGCGTCTTCGACATTGTAAATAAGAGTGAGGATATTCTCTTTTAATTGATGCCTGGCAATGTTCAGGTTATTGGCTGCTATATAAATGGCCTGCTTGGTGGGAGTGAGGCCGAAATTTTTCAGTAACGGCTGGGCTAATGTCACCTGCGCCTGGGCATATAAACTGGGATTCGGGTTGGAAAATATACTGTTGGATTGGGATTTCTGGTTGTAGATGCCAAAATTGATGCTTCCCCCCAGGGGCAGCCGCTGGAATAAACTTAACTCCAATGATTGTGTCTGGTTGGTAGCCTTATCCCTGGCCCCACTCAAGACGCCTTCCGAAGGGTTGTTGGTTTCGGATGTGACGCCGTTGATTTGCAGGTTGGGGATGAAGATAGCCTTGTTGATCGTCAACGCTTTCCGGGCATACTCCGCATCCGTCATCTGGACCTGCAGGTCCAGGTTGTTTTTTAAAGTATAATAAATAGCCTCTTTGAGCGAAAGCTCCTTCTTCTGCTCCTCAGCGGAAAACAAAAAGCCGCCGATGAGTAAGAACACTATCATAAAACTGACCCATTTTTTCATGAGTACCTCCATTCGCTTACATATATTAATTCAATTGCCCTTCAAAAAACCGTTTGTTTTTCCGAAGGAAACATATTATACCATGGGAACCCTGATTTGGCATCCCAGGCGTCAAGAAATAGATACGTAAATAAACGTGAAAAGGTTCAAAAAAAAATGAAAAATTGGGCTGTCCATGGTATAATCGTATAATCGTATAATCGCCTGAAGGAGGAAAAATAAAAAATGTACCCGGTCGTCGAATGGAAAAACAATAAGGTTTATATGATCGATCAAAGGCTTTTGCCACTGGAAGAAAAAATCATCGAACACTCGGATTACCGACAGGTGGCCAGGAGTATCAAGGATATGGTGGTGCGCGGCGCGCCGGCCATCGGCGTCTCCGCGGCTATGGGCATTGCCCTGGGCGTCATGGCAATAAAACCCGACGGAAACCTTGAAGCGGATTTCAAAGAAATCACCGCCACCCTCTCCGCCACCCGCCCCACCGCGGTCAATCTCTTCTGGGCAGTGGAACGTATGAAAAAGGTGTTCCACCTCTGGAAACAAGACCTTGCTTTACTAAAGCAAAAGATGAAAGAAGAGGCCATTGCCATCGATAAAGAGGATGTCGAAATAAACAGGCAAATCGGGGCCAACGGCCAGGCGCTTCTAAAATCCGGCCAGACTATATTAACCCACTGCAACGCCGGCGCCCTGGCTACCGCCGGCTACGGGACGGCCCTGGGCGTCATCCGCGCTGCGATTGAAAACAATAAGGATATCCGCGTGGTGGCGGATGAAACCCGACCCTACCTCCAGGGCGCCCGCTTAACGGTGTGGGAACTGCAGCAGGATAATATCCCGGTGACATTGATCACGGACAATATGGCCGGTTATATCATGGCCCAGGGCCGGATCGACGGGGTAATCGTCGGCGCCGACCGCATCGCCGGAAACGGCGATACCGCCAATAAAATCGGCACTTACTCGGCGGCCATACTGGCGAATTACCACAAGATTCCTTTCTATGTGGCTGCCCCGGTTTCCACTATCGATTTCACCCTGGAATCGGGAAAAGAAATCCCCATCGAAGAAAGAGACAAAGAAGAGGTGATCTACTTTATGAAACAACGAACCGCCCGGCCTGAAACCGAGGTGTTTAACCCGGCCTTCGATGTGACCCCCCACCACTTGATTACGGCTATTATTACCGAAAAAAAAGTGCTGTACCCTGATTTTAAAAAGGCGATCGATTCGTTAAGACAATAAAAATGCCTCCGGCAAGTACCGCGCCAGGACCCTTTTTGAAAAAAGGGTCCAGGACCCCCAAAAACTTTTGACTAATGTTAAGAGGTGAAAAATGACAAGAAAATCTGATGTCGATGGATTCTTAAAAAAAAAGAAATTGGCCGTGGTAGGAGTTTCCCGCCAAAAGACTAAATTCGGGAATACCATCTACCACGAGCTTAAAAAGAAAGGATTCCGGGTGTTCCCGGTCAACGCCCATATGGGAACCTTTGACAACGAACGCTGTTACCCCGATTTGAAATCCCTGCCCGAACCCGTAGACGGCGCCGTGCTGGTGATTCCCCCGGCGCAAACCGAACAAGTAGTCAAAGACGCCGCCGCTGCCAATGTTCCCGTCATCTGGATGCAGCAAGGATCGGAATCCCAACCCGCCGTTCAATTCTGTAATGAGCATAATATCACCGTAATTACCGGCCAATGCATCCTTATGTTTCTCGAACCGGTTACCTCCGTTCACAAATTCCACCGCTGGCTCTGGAAACTCTTCGGGAAACTGCCGAAGTAAATAATATGCCAAACAAAACCGGTCCATTCTTACGCTCACTGTTATGTCTATCCCTTATGATTTCTCTTTTTTATCCCTTTCCCCTCAACGGCAAACGACCCCGGGATTACGGTATTAAAATAGGCATCCTCGAAACTGGACCCAATAATACTATCACCGATGTCAAAGGCGTTAAAGTCGGACATTACACCCTCATCAAAGGGGATAACATAAGAACCGGCGTCACCGCCATCCTGCCCCACGCCGGGAATATTTTCCAGGAAAAAGTCCCGGCCGCAATCTATGCGGCCAACGGTTTCGGCAAACTCACCGGCTATACCCAGGTGGAAGAACTGGGCAATATCGAAACTCCCATTATCCTCACTAATACCTTAAGCGTTCCCATCGCCGCCGATGCGTTAATCGATTATATTTTTTCCTTTGAAGAGAATAAAGATGTCCGTTCCGTCAACCCCGTGGTGGGGGAAACCAACGACGGCTTTTTAAACGACATCCGGGGCCGGCATATCAAAAAAGAGCACACATTGGAGGCCATTAAAAACGCCTCTCCCGGTCCCGTGGCTGAAGGATGCGTGGGCGCAGGGACCGGGACCGTTTGTTTAGGGTTTAAAGGCGGTATAGGAACAGCTTCCCGCGTCATCCCCCAAAGCCTGGGCGGTTATACCGTCGGTGTGCTGGTGCAAACCAATTTCGGCGGCATCTTAGAGATCGCCGGTGTTCCGGTGGGCGTCGAATTAAATGAATATTATTTAAAGAAGGAATTGAATCCCCCACCCAAAACCCCCGACGGCTCCTGCATGATGGTGGTCATGACCGACGCCCCCCTGGATGCCAGGAACCTCAAACGCCTGGCCAAACGCGCCATTTTAGGAATGGCCAAAACCGGCGGCATTATGGCCAGCGGCAGCGGCGATTATGTGATTGCCGTTTCCACTAACGAAAGCCTGCGCATCCCCCATAAATCCCCCCCGCTTTTGGAAATGAAAGTGCTTCACAACGATGCGATGACGCCCCTTTTCCTGGCGGTCAATGAGGCCGTCGAGGAAGCCATTTTGAATTCCTTATTTACCGCCGTGACCATGGAAGGGGTGGGCGGACGCCGCATCGAAGCGCTGCCGATCGATAGGGTAATGGAAATCTTTAAAAAATTCAGGCAGCGGTAAAACAGCAGTTGCAATGATACGATTTACGGAACAAAAAGGAAAATTCATCAAACACTGCCCGTGTACGCCCGACGTTGTGCCTTGCGGTTATTACAATCTCAACCTGCATACCGGCTGCCCCTACTGCTGTTCATATTGTATTCTCCAGGCCTACCTGGAAACCACGGAGCCCATCTTTTTCACCAATTTCGCCGACATGGAAAAGGAGTTGGAGGAAGTTTCCCGGACCAGGAAGTATTTACGAATCGGAACCGGGGAGTTGACCGATTCCCTGGCGTTGGACCCCCAGACCGGTTATTCCCATAAAATTCTCGCCGTCTTTGAAAAATTCCCGGAGATTGTGTTCGAGTTTAAAACCAAATCCAGCCGCGTTGAAAACCTCATCGCTTATAAAAATAAATTAAAAAACATCGTGGTTTCGTGGTCATTGAATCCGCGGGAGGTCATTGAGCGGGAGGAGCTTTTAACCCCGGACCTTATTTCACGGTTGGGGGCCCTTGAAAAAATCCTGGCCCATGGGTATAAGATCGGTATTCATTTCGATCCCATGGTTATATTTGAAGGATGGCAGGCCGCTTACCTGGAGTTGGTGAAAGAGATCGCAAAGATTGTCGATCCATCGCGAATAGCGTGGTGGAGTTTGGGGGCGCTGCGGTTTCCCTATTCCTTGCGGGAGCATATCTTTAAGCATCGGGGTTCCCGTTTATTCGAGGGAGAGTTGGTTAAGGGGCATGACGGCAAGTACCGGTATTTCAAGCCTTTGCGAATCCAATTGTTTCGTTACATGAAACAAATCATCCAGGCGAATATTTCAAAAGATGCGCCGCTTTATCTTTGTATGGAAGATAAGGAAGTGTGGGAAGAGATATTCCCCGAAATTCCCCCCGATGAAGAGGCCATCAACAAATACCTTTACCAATCCGCTTTAAAATAAATAGCCACGGACAAAACGGCAACACGGACAAACACGGACAATTATTATCAAAAGTTTTAGGAAGTCCAGAAACCCTTTTCAAAAGGGTTTTTGGTCGTCGAAGACAAAGGTTGCCAAAAACCTTCCTTATTGTTATAATCATCCCATGAAAAAAGAAATGTGGACCAAAGAGTTTCCGGCAGCCATTACGGTTTGTAATACCGATGGCGTGATTATTGAAATGAATGAGGCGGCGGCCAAAGTTTTTGAAAAAGATGGCGGCGCCGAATTGATGGGGAAAAATGCCCTTGACTGTCACCCTGAACCGGCCAGGACGAAGATGCGGCAAATGTTGGAAAATCCCGCTCCCAATGCGTATACCATTGAGAAGGACGGGCAGAAAAAATTAATTTACCAGTGCCCCTGGTATGAAAATAATGAATTTCGCGGCATCGTGGAACTTTCCTTCCCCATTCCCGATCAAATGCCCCATTTCAAAAGGCAGGCGGCGCCTGCAGCCTAAGAAAATTTTTCCTTTTACTGTTGACAAAAACAGCAGTAATGCATATACTGGTTATGGATAACGGAGGTGCCATGAATAGCAGTGCCTTAAATTACAGGGCAATGGTATTAAAAGAATTAACGAAAGTCCCTGAAGAATTTATACCATTCATATTTGAGCAGATCAAGGCATATAATGACGGGTTAAAACGAAAAAAAACCAAAAGGCAATCTCCTACCAGGAGGTTAATGGGCCTTGCCGGCGCCCTTGAAAATCCCGAACGTTTAAATGCCAAACAATATAAAAAGAAAATTGTCGATGAATATCTCGCTCAAAACAGATAAATCCCAATGCATCTGATCGATACAAATATCTTCCTCGAATTACTATTGGGCCAGGGTAAAAGCCAAAAGGCACAAGAAATACTGAGCCAGGTGGAATCCGGGGAACTTAACGTTGTTATTTCAGGGTTCTCACTGCACTCAATCGAATTTATCTTGTGCGTAAAGAAAAAGAATGACATATTGAAAGAGTTCATCCAGGCTCTGAATGAGTTCCCTAATTTATCTGTTTATCATACCACTCTTGAAGAGGACATAAAAATCCTTGAAATTGTAGAGCGGACATCCCTGGATTTCGATGATGCCAATCAATATTATATTGCTAAAAAGTTCAATGCAGAGATCATTACCTTTGATAAAGATTTCAAAGTCATCCGGGATGTGAAAGTTCGGATTCTAAAATAAGCAGTCCTTTGGTACTTAATCAGAATATCAAGAGATGAGTCGGGAGACGGCAACTGTTTTTTTCGTGGTTATTCGTGTAATTCGTGGGTCCTCTTTTTTCAGCTTGATGCGACAGGCGGTTTTTTTGTTTTCATGGCGATATCCACCAGCTCTTTATGGTCTTCTTTGAATTTGTAGAAAAGGACCAGCACTTCATGGCGCAGTAAAGGAATATGCTTCATGTGGTCCAGGAGTTCATCCACATCCTCGCCCAGGGGGCCTACCCCGGTTTTTTCTTTTTCACTGTACCACATGGGGCCCCTATTGGTGATCAACCAGTCCAGGGAAAAGTCGTTGGCCATTGCCAGTCTATACAGCGATATCATTTGCGGGGAAGTACGTCCGCTTTCATAGCGTGAATAGCTGGTCCTGTAAGCGCCCAGGTAGTCGGCCATTTCGTTTTGAGAAAACTTAAAAGGTTCCCGGGCTTTTCTCAATCGTTCACCGATTTCTCTTAATAATGATTTTCTATCCATTTTTCAACCTCTTTAGGAGTATTTACAAGCTTGTATTATACGTCAAAATAGAATGAAAACCAACACTTTTTTTGATTTTGTTGCAGATTGGCGAGAAAATAATGCCGGATGCAGAGATATTGTTGCTTCATACAGAGCCCCCTTTGCTTCATACAAATTCCCCAGTGCGGAACACCGACTTATTAGCGCACATTGCAGAGACATAATTGCTTACAAGCGATATATCAGCGCTGATTAAAGTTATATTAGCGCCGCCTAAAGCTATATTGATGCTCACTAAAGATATATTGTTGCTTCATATAGATTTATCTTTGCTTCATATAGATTTTCTATTGCTTCTTAAAGATTTTTTGTCGCCTCTTGCAGTTTTATTGATGCCGAGTAAAGATTTTTTGTTGCCGGTTGCCGAGTTCCCTGGGTTGATTAGAGTTTGATTTGTTGTACATGAAGATTTATTAAGGCCGGATACAGTGGGATCAGGGCCCACGTGAGTCTGTCTCGGCCTGTTTCATCATTCATCATTCCATTTCTCCTTCCCATCTTATCTTCCGCCTTTTCTTTTCTGTGAATAAACCATTAGGAAAAATCAAAGCCAGGCCGGGGAGGGAAAAAGGGCAGTCGAAAAAAGGACCCCCTATTTTTACAAGGCATTCATAGACAATAAATGGGAAAAAGTCAAGGCGATCAACAGGGAAAAGTAGTAAAAATACAAGGCAATCGACAGGTAGCCAGGGAAAATCAGCGCGGTATTTTACTTTTTCTTTTTAATAACAATGTGCACTTGCTCGGCTAATTTCTGCTGTAACCACAGATTCGCCAAAGTCTCAACCTTCACCCCGCGCAATTTCGCTTGCGTTTCTACTAAAGAAAGCAATCCTTCCTCAATGGGTACGGTACATGAGACGTGAAATTTGACATCAGGGGCATCAGGGGCATCATAGTCTGTAAAATCGCGTGCATTCCAAAATTCCCCCATTTTTTCAAGGGAATCTGCTTTTGAAATGCTGCTCAATTTACGCTTAATCATGAATTTAGAATAGAAGAATAATGGAAAAAAGTCAATAATTTTCTTGTTCTCATTCCTCTCCATCCTCCATCCTGTTGAGGCGTGACTCTTGCCT
This sequence comes from Candidatus Aminicenantota bacterium, assembly GCA_026393835.1. Taxonomy (GTDB): domain Bacteria; phylum Acidobacteriota; class Aminicenantia; order UBA2199; family UBA2199; genus JAKAGC01. The sequence goes on from JAPKZK010000117.1 coordinate 29,165, forward strand.
GTCCTCTTCCCCCCTTGTAGGGGAAGACCCCCCGAGGTTGCCCTTTTATAGCCTAATCTTCCGCGCTTTTCTGCAGCGTCCGGAAAGTTTTCTGGGGTGTGATCAGAATAAATAGCCATTGAATTCTATTAAAATTTATGTTACATTGAATATTCTGTTAAATACAAAAAAAACAAAAAGGAGATCAAAATGAAAATCAAAAAAGTAGCCAGGAAGCTATCATTAAAAAAAGAAACCATTTCCAACTTGAACTCTGCGGAAATGGATGTGATTAAGGGTGGAACCACCTCAGATACGACAGTTTCGGTGAGTTGTAGTTGCCCACCTCCCACTTATCAGTGCCCGTCGGAGACTGTTTGTAACACTCATGTTTATCCATGTACAGGAACAATACGGATTCCCTATGAATAGCCACAAATTTGCCTGGAACCTTTCCTGAAGGCCTGAAGAGAAAAGGGGACTCCCTGGTATATACCCGTATCCAGGAGCAGAGCTTTAATTTCTTATCATTTAACTGTGCGCCCAAAGCTACACCCCTGGCGGCGGTGTAATAAACTTTATGAGCCAATCCCGCTTTTACCCTTCTTGTTTCCAGCGAGTTAATTCTTTATTGACCGCTCGTTCCATAATTTTTTTATAACCTCATTTTCAAGTCAATCAGTAGGTCTGAATTCTGTTAAGTATTGTCTTCGACGACCAGAAACCCTTTCGAGAAAGGGTTTCTGGACTTCCCAAAGCTTTTAATTATTAGAAGTTTTTAGGGGCGTCATCCCCCAACTTTTTTCAGGGTGCTGATGATTTCCAGGTTTTTCTCGATTCCCAGGTCGATGACTTTTTGAAAAATATCCTTTGCCAGCGGCTTACCTTCGCAAAAAACCTGGGCTTCCACGATGTCCCCCTTTTCCGAAGAGACGATATTGATATCCATATCGGCGCCGGAATCTTCCGGGTAAGTCATGTCCACCAGTATGTCATTGTTTTTGACGCCGATGGATATCGCGGCAATCCACTGGATGGGCGGCAATTCGCGGATCAGGTTCTCATAGACCAGCCAACGCAGCGCTTTAAACAACGCCAACATGCCGCCGTTAATGGCGGCGCACCGCGTACTACCGTCGGCCTGCAGTACGTCCGTATCGATATAAATGGTCTTGCCGTCGATAGTCTTCAGGTTAAAAGTGGTGCGCAGCGCACGACTGATAAACCGCTGAATCTCGATGTTCCGACTGTTGGGTTTCTGCCGCTCCCGTTGGGTTCGCTGACTGCCGGTGGCGCCGGGAAGCATGGCGTACTCCGCCGCGACCCACCCCTTGCCGCTGAACTTCAGGAAAGGGGGAACTCTCGGCTCATAGGTGGCGGTGCACAATACCCGCGTGTCCCCCTGCTCTACCAACACCGACCCAGGTATATTTTTTATGTAATCCACGGTTAATTTCATCTCCCGCGCCTGTTCATTTTCTCTGCCATCATGTCTCATGGTTTTCTCTCCTTATGGTTTAATTCGCGGCCTGGTTTTCCAACGATTGTGGAACCAGAACCACTGCTCCGGGTACTTTCTTACGTTTTCTTCGATAATGCGGGCGCATTCCTGGGTTAATTGCCTTATGTCACTCTCCGGGTTGCCGGCGCCTTTAAAATCGATTTCTTCCAATAGCTCCAGGACGATTTTATCCCTTTCATAGTGCAAGAAAAGCGGGATCACCGGGATGCTTTTTTTAAGGTGCAACTGGCTGACCGAAGGCACCGCGCCCACTTGCCTACCGAAGAAATCAACGAAAACGGCCTCCCGGCCGATGGTGTTCTGGTCGATCAACAAGTAAACCACCCGGTTCTGCTCCAACATCTTTAATATAGTGCGGAGCGAATTTTTCTTGTAAATGACCGTGGACCCCATGCGCTCCCTGAACCGACGGACTAATTTTTCCACCAACGGGTTGTTCATCTCCCTGGCAATACTGATGATCGTCGTATTCAACTGCCGGCTGAGGATAAAAGGAACCAGTTCCCAATTACCGAAATGGCCGGAGAACAGGATAACGCCTTTCTTTTTTTCCAGGGCTTTCTCAAGCGCCCGGAAATTGCGGACCTCGATCTCTTTTAAAATCCTTTCCGGCTTCTTTTTTACGAACATGAAAACGATCTCTACGAAAATAGAGGCAAAGTGTTTATATACAGCGTCTTCTAATTGTGAATTCTCAGCCCCGCTGTGGTTGGGGAAAGCGATTTGCAAATTTTTTTCCACTACCCCGCGGTATCTTTTACTGATCTGCCGCCCCAGGAACGCCAGTATTTTCTTGTTCACCTGCGCCATGAAAAGCGGCGACGCCTTTACCAGGTAGATAAAGGCCAAAAAAAATACATATTCGACTCTATGTCTGAAGATTATTTTGTTTTCCTGCATATTCCGCATATTCCGCATATTTCGCATTTTCCAAAACGTAGTCCATTAAATTAGGATTTAATTTTATACTATTTTGTACATAAATTAAAGGGATATCGTCCATATTTATGCTTGTTAATTTAATAAAATCCTTTTCAGTGCATACCAAATAATCGGCTTTTTTCTCGATTCTCCGTGCATTTAACGCCCTGATCTCTTTTTCCGTGTAAACGTGATGATCTCTGAAGGGGATAAACTCCACCAACCGGAAAGCAGAGAGGTCATTCTTAAATCGTTGGTTGTCCCCCAACGCGGAAAATCCCAGCAAAGCGGCCCGGCGAATATCGTCCGGCGCCATGATGGTTCCTACGGCTGTGCAAAAATGAAGGATTTCAAAGTCATAGACCCCGCAAACCGCGGGGCTGTATTTTTTTTCAGCCCCGGGCGGAACCCGCCGGTAAAAATATATGAAATCTTCTTTTTTCATTAATCGTTTGAAGTTCCTGAGGTAGTAGTAGGGGTGGCAAGGGTTAAACAGCATTATTTTTATGTCTTTATGAATATGGGTGCTTTGAAAGCCGTCATCCAGGAGTATGATTTTATGGCCGTCGCCCTTCCGGACCGCGTTTTCAATAGAGCGCCGCCGGTTCTTTCCCACGTAGACGTCCTGGCGCGGAAAACAAGAACCGGAGCCGAAACGGCGTCTATATAATATGGCCTCATCACCCACATCATCGACATGCTGATGGGGTTCAACTTTTACCCCCCGGCCTTCAAGTTTCGCTTTATAGCCGCGGGTGACAATGGCAAAGCCCATGTTTTTTTGCGCGAGGTTTTTCCCGATTTCAGTGACCAGGGTTGTTTTCCCGGCGCCCCCGAAGGACAAATTATCCACGGAAATAACCAGGGCCGGGAATTTAGCGGGCCGCCAGGATTTCCGTTTTAAGTTTAGCAAGGAAATGGTTTTAAAAAGAATGGAGACGCCATTCAAAAGGAAGACGGTTATTTTAGAAAGGGCTGAATTTCCTTTAATATGCATGCGATGGATCCCCTTCGCGCTGAAACAGCCGACACGGCTTCTTGTTTTATTTTTTCAAAATCGATTCTCTCCAGGCGGCCCAGGAAATCAGTTAATTCACGGCCGTTAACGACTACGTGATAGATTCCTTTTTGACGCAATTCCGCGCCGATGGCAGGGAAATTATTATAACACGGCCCGCCCACGATCACTTTTCCCATCACGGCCGGTTCGTACAAATTATGCCCGCCCACTTTCGCTTCCAATGTACCGCCCATAAACACGATATCGGTAATTTTTAAAATATTGAACAGATACCCCATGCGGTCGAAGATCAGCGCGTCCACGTTTTCTTGCGACCCGGTATTCGTATCTGCACCGGCCGATTTGCTCCAGGTGGTATAACCGACCCCGTGGTCCCGGAGTCGTTTTTCGATTTCTTCCACCCGGGTCAGGTGCCGGGGAACGATGATGAAAAAGAAATCTTTAGCGACCGTTTCGATGATTGGAATGGCCAATTTTTCGTCGCTTAAGTGGCTGCTGGCCACGGCGACGATTTTCCTTCCTTTCAACCGTTCCTTGCTTATGCCCAGGAACTCCAGTATTTCATGGTCCGGCGGCAGGAGTTCCAGGGCGTTAAAGGCCTCGTCTGCCTTTATGTTCCCGCAAACCGCAATCCTGTCCCCGGGTATGGCCAACTCAAGGAACCTTTCTTTATGAATCTCGGTTTGAACCAGGAAGCGGTTGATTTTATTAAAGAAGGGTTTCAAGAAAAAAGCGAATCGTTTGTACCAGGTAAATGCCCCATCCGATATTCTCCCGTTAATCAGCAGCACCGGGATTTTTTTTTGGTGGATAATGGATATCCAGTTGGGCCAGATTTCCAGTTCGTTCAGGATCAACAGTTGTGGGTTGATTTTTTTTATAAACCTTTTAACCGCAAAGGAGAAATCCAAAGGCGCGTTGATGACTTTAATGTCCGGGAACTGCTGCCTGGCGAAATCGAATCCCGCGGGAGTGGTAACGGACAGGACGATTTCTTTTTCATTATACAGTTTTCTTAGGTTCTCCACCAGGTTTTTGAGGCTGCGGACTTCGCCCACGGACACGGCGTGGAGCCACACCCGTTTTTTAGCGCCGGCGTCGATGTTGGGGGAGAAGCGGAATTTCACCAGGGACCGGTATTCTTTTTTAAAAAGGTAGTTTAACCACAGGGGCAGGGTTGCAATAATAATCACAGAGTACAACAGGTCGAAAATGAGCATGATGTATTATAGCATAGTTTTGAGTAAAAAGGGGGGCCCACCAATTCCACCAATTACACCAATTACCACCAATTAAAAACTTAACCGCTAAGAACGCGAAGACACGGGAAGTAGTTGTTAAAACATAACCGGGGAACAAACCGATAAACCCCTTTTGTCCGGTAAAGAAAAATATACGGATGTCTATTGAAAAAAAGTTTTTTTTCATATAGAATCTACCTGTCTTAAAAAATGTCCTGGACGGCGGTTGATTAAAATGAGTACCTCACCTGAAATTTTGAGATCACTTGATTATGAAGACCATTACATTGCATTAGATAATTTTGAAGAGGAAAAATTGTCTACGGTGCAGCGCCGTCTTTCCCGTGAAGTAAAAGATTTAGAATTCGGTATCGACGGCATTTACTTTTCCGGGGAATTCCCTACCGTTTATTTCAAATCCATTACGAATTTCGACAAAAGTGAAATCGATAAAATCTGTTCTATCCAGCAAAAAATTTGGAATCAACGGCGTGTCCCCTTCCTTTATGTAAGCAGCCCCCTTGAACTGCGCATCTACAATTGCTTCAAAAAGCCGGTAAACCCGGAAGATGAAGGTCATGCCATCGAATCTTTAGAACTTTATAAGTACTCTGCCAAAGATGACCGGGACAGATTAACTGAGTTAATCCATATATTTGGTAGAGTATCCATTGAATCCGGCTCTTTTTGGAAAAAGAAGGAGTATGCGAATTTGATGGATACCCGGCAGAGGGTTGACCGGGCGCTGATACAAAGTTTAAAAGAAACAAGAACCGAATTGTTAAACGCGGGAATCAGTTTGAAAATAGTTCATAATCTCCTTATCCGGTCTTTGTTTGTGTTATACCTGGAAGATCGCAAAGCCACCACCCCGGAATTTTATAAAAAATATCATACTCAAGCAGAGAGTTATTTCGATATTCTCGATCATAAAAATGCAGCATACCGTTTGTATGCTACACTGGAAGACTCGTTTAATGGAAACCTTTCTCCTGTAACCGCAGAAGAAAGACAAATTGTCGATGAATCGCATCTCAAAATCATAAAGAATTGTTTCTGGGATTGTCAAAAAGACCAGGGCCGTCTTTTTCATTGGCGGGCGTTCGATTTCAGTATCATCCCCATCGAATTGATCAGTGAAATTTATGAGGAATTTTTGAAAACCGAAAAAGGGGGAAAACAGACATCAAAAGACGGCGCTTATTATACCCCCCATTCGCTGGTGGAATTTATTTTGAACGAAAAATTGCCCTGGGCGGATAAGGACAATACGGATTATAAATTGAAAATTCTCGATCCCACCTGCGGTTCAGGCATATTTCTCGTGGAAGCCTATAGACGACTGGTAGATCGATGGAAATTCTGTAATGCAGGGAAAAAGATTTGTGTTGAAGATTTAAAGGATATATTGTTACATTCGATATATGGCGTCGAAAAAGAACCGGAAGCGATCAAAGTTGCGGCGTTTAGCCTTTACCTGGCCATATTAGACCACCTGGAGCCCAAATCGTTGTGGAATTCGATACGGTTTCCCTTTCTTGTTTCAAGCCTCGCTGAAACCGCAAATGCCGGACAAGGTCGAAACCTTTTCTGCGCCAGCAGTCTGGCGGATGGTGAATTCTTAATGCAAGAATATGACCTGGTAGTGGGTAATCCCCCATTTAAGAGAGGGGGGTTAGAAGAAGAAACGCAAAAATATTTGAAAAAGCTCAATTTTGCGCAAGAAACGGTGCTGGCTTTTTTGCACCGGGCGACTCGATTATCACCCAATGGGCAGATTGCCATGGTGTCTGCGAGTAAAATCCTATTCAATAAATCCGGCGGCTACCAAAAATTCAGGAACTTTTTATTTAAAGACGCATATGTGGAAGCGGTTTACAATTTTTCCATCTTAAGAAAAGCAAAAAAAGAATATGGCGGGCAGCTATTTTCCGGGGCCGTCGGCCCGGTGTGTGTGATTTTTTACCGTATGAAAAAACCCTCTTTGGTCAACGAGAGAATCCTGTATTGTGCGCCCAAATCCCCTGTAAAAAGAAATATGGTGGAAGGAGTGGTGATCGACAGTTCCGATTTTAAATTTTTGCCGCGGGAAGAATGCGCAAGAGAAGATTCCAATATATGGAAAGTGGCCATGTGGGGCACTGAAAGAGATTACGAGATTATTAATAGACTAAGTAGAGAGAAATCCCTGAAAGACTATTTTGATTCAAATAAAAATACCTGGCATTATGGAACCGGTTTGCATAAATCCGATGATGGGGGTTGTTACGTCCAGGAATTTTCAGATTTTCCTTTAATCTCAACAACGAAAATAGAGCAGTTCTATATGTACGCTGATAATTTGCATAAATTAGGTGCTGATGCACCTTACAGATCAATCGATGGAAGAATATTTAACCCCCCAATCGTAATAATTAAAGAAGGGCAAAAAAATAAACGCTTATGTGCCAGCTATATACCATTCAAGTGTGTATACTTGAATGCTGTCTTTGGAATCACTGCAGCAGAAGGCAATTTAAAATTAGTGAAAGCGCTGGTTGCATGCATCAATTCATCGTTTTCCAGTTACTTTTTGTTCTTAACTACTTCAACCTGGGGAATTGAAAGGGAAAGAGTAAAATTATATGAATTATTGTTTCTTCCAGGTATGATTTTCTCGCTGTCCGATCCGGTGATTGAAATTCTTGCCGCAAAAGTTGATGAGATCATTTCCTTAAAGAAAAATAACCCAGTATTACCGAAAGATACATCCGGTATTGAAAAGGAGATCGATGAAATATTGTATAAGGCCCTGGGATTATCGGAAAGAGAACGATACTTAATCGAAGATACACTAAACTATAGTCTTGGACTTTTCCAGGATGGTGAAAAATCCACGGCTTTTCATCGCCCTACCATCGGTGAGCTTGAGAGTTATGCGACAATTCTTTGCGAAGATATAAACGATTTGCTTCAAGATAGTAAAACCAGTGTCTGCGCTACCATTTACGAGGTGCGTCATGATTCTCCCCTCAACCTGACGGCGCTTCGTTTTTCTAAACGGGAGAAGCCGGGCGTCATTGAGAAAAACTCTTCCCAGACTGAAATCACAATGCTTTTAAAAGAAATCGATCATTATACTTATGAAAAATTTTCTGAGAGCGTCTATTTCAGGAAAATCGTTAAATATTACCATGATGACACGATATACATCATTAAACCCAATGAAAAGCGTTTTTGGTCCAGGTCAATGGCAATGAGTGACGCCGATGACATTGTGATCGAAGTTACCAAATCTTGAACAAATGACCGACAACACAATCGGAAGATTAAATGATTGTTTTTCAAGAGATATCAAGAAAGGTTTTGAAAAGCAATGCATAACCACACTCATAGACGGATATAAATTAATGAAAGAAGCCGGGGAGTTCTCTCTTTCATGGGAAGAAGAAACCCTTACGGCCAATCTTATCAAATACATGAAACGCTCGTCCTTTAGCAGCAAATGGAAATTGGATATTACCCCGGAATGCCCCATTTACACACAGCAGATATATGATGGTATCCGGAAACCGAAGGAAGCCCCGGTAATCGATGTCAGGATTATGAATTGGAGTCGTTCCGACAAATTGGAATATTTTATCGAAGCCAAAAATTTGGCGGAAAACGATTGGATCAAAGCGGACGGCTCAAAAGTAAACGCTTCACATTTACGGGCCCGGTATATCGACACCGGCATCGATAATTTTATTAATGAACGTTATCCATACGGCTGCCTGGCAGGGTATGTTTTGGAAGGTTGTGTCGATAGTATTGTAAATGCCATCTCCAAACTATTAACCGGCAAAGGAAGAAATAGACCACAAGAGGTCCTTACTCGAAATACGCCTGTTAATAACCATCCTGATTGTTATCGTTCGGAACACCAAACCGGAAATGGAAAAGGTATATTTTTAAATCATATTTTTTTTAAGTTTTGATAGGGCCCTATTATCCCTTGACCGCAATCGGCGTCTGTACTATAATTCTCTCCAATGGAAATAACAAAAACAATTGTACTGGTAAGACACGGCAGCACGGTTCACAATGAAAACAACGTGTGGCAGGGCCGAAGCGACTCCTCCCTCAATGAAAAAGGCAGGAAAGAGGCGGAACTGCTGGCGCTGGAATTGAAAGACGAAGCCTTCGATATGGTATTTCATTCCCCCATGAAACGGGCCCTGGAAACCGCTGAAATTATCGCTAAAAATCATAACGCCGCTTTTAAAGCCATCGAATGTTTCATCGAAATAGACGTGGGCGACTTTGACGGCGCCAAACACACGGATATTATCGCACAGCACCCGGAAATCTATCGCAACTGGATAATGGACATCGATTCTCCCATTCCGGCCGGGGAAAGTTTTAACGATGTCTTCGAACGAGTGAAACCCGGGGTGGAGGAAATCCTAAACTCCCCTTACCGGGATATCCTGGTGGTGGCCCATGCCATGGTGAACCGCGCCGTGCTGGGGCAGTTATTAAGTATGGACCCGATACCCGCCCGGAAATTCAGGATGGAAAACGGCGCCTACTCGAAATTTTTTGTCTACGACACTCCCCACGGAAGACATATTGCCGTGGAAACCTGGAATAGTACGGCCCATTTAAAAAATAAAGGAATATAAAATGAAATATCTGCAGGAAGAGTTAAAAAACGAGTTAATCCGGTTGCTGAAAGCCGATTTTAAACTGGAACCGGGGGAAATACAATTTTCAATCCCACCCAAAAGAGAATTCGGGGACCTCTCCACCACCATCCCCTTTGTGCTGGCAAAAAAAGAAAAACAAAAACCCTTTGCGATCGGGAACAGGATCATAGAAATCATCAAAGACCGGTTCGACATGTTTTCAGAAATAAAATTAGCCGGCGGCGGATTTTTAAATTTTACTTTCAAAGAGAATTTTTTAGTGAATTATCTAGCCGCCAATATCCACCGGCAAGCGCCGGCCATGGGCCTGAAAATGGTGGTGGAGCATACCAGCATTAATCCCAACAAATCCGCCCATATCGGGCACCTGCGCAACGCCTGCCTGGGCGATGCCCTGGCCAATGCCCTGCGTTTCCTGGGTTATGAAGTGGAGATCCAGAACTACCTCGACGATACCGGTATCCAGGTGGCGGACGTGGTGTGGGGACTGCTGTATCACGAAGCAAAATCCTTCGAGGAAATAAAAGAAATCGATAAATTGGCCGCATATTTGTGGCGCCTCTATCCCGAAGTCAGCCGATTATTCGCCGAAAATGAAAAAGCGAAAGCGGGGCGGGATGAAGTTCATAAAAAAATCGAAGAAAAAATAAACCCCGAATACCAGGTCAGTAATTACATCGCGGAAGAAGTCTTGAAAGACCATATCCGGGTAATGAATATCCTGGGCATCCGCTACGATCTGCTGGTGCGGGAAAGCGATGTCATCGAGCTGGATTTTTTTAAAGAGTCGCGGGCGCTGATGGAAGCCAAAGGCGTGATGTACCCTTCGCAGGACCCGGAGAAAAAAGGCTGCCTGGTAATCAAATACGAAAAAGAAAACATCGAAAAAATTATCGTTCGCTCCAACAATACGATTACCTACATCGGCAAAGACATCGCCTATACCCTCTGGAAAGTCGGCCTGTTCGACAGGGATTTTTATTACCGGGCGTTTTATACCTACCCGGGGGATGCCAAAGAGATATATATCACCGACTATACGCCCCACACCCCGCCAGGTGCGCCCTATCGTTTCGGCGGCGGCGAAAGCGTGTTTAATGTCATCGATGTGCGGCAGTCCTATTTACAAAACATCATCGCCCAGGTACTGGTCCCCCTCAGCCCGCCGGACCACCGGAAAAAATTTATCCATTTTGCTTATGAAATGGTGGCCCTGACGCCCCGCTGCGTGGAAGAAATGGGATTCGAACTGTCCGAAGAGGACAAAAAAAAATCCTATGTCGAAGTCTCCGGGAGAAAAGGTATTGCCGTCAAAGCCGATGACCTGATGGATAAACTGGTGGAAAAATCCCTGTGCGAAGTCAAACTCCGTCACCCGGAAATCGCCGGGGAGAATGCCCGGGCCATTGCCGGGGACATATCCGTCGGTGCGCTGCGCTATTTTATGATCAAGTTCAATGCCAACACCGTGATTGCTTTCGATTTCAAGGATGCATTGGCTTTCGAAGGGGACACAGGGCCTTACCTACAATATACCCTGGTGCGCATCAACAGTATTTTAAGAAAACTAAAAGAGGCCGGCGACAGCGATTCACTTGAACCCGGCGCATTGGACAGCTCCGTCCTGGAAAAAAAAGAATACGACATCTTTTACGACATACTGTTGGACCTTTCGCTGGTGGAACTCCAGGTGGAATTGGCCCTGTCCCAGCAGGAACTGTCAGGCATTGCCAATTACACCTATTCCCTGTGCCAAAAATTCAATCATTTCTACCATTTGTTCCCCATCATAGCAGAGAAAGATATTCGCTTAAAGAATTTACGGTTGTTATTGACCCTGGCGGTAAAAGCGAAGTTGGAAAAACTCTTTTCCATTATGGGCATTCCCATCCCGGCAAAAATGTAAATTGCCCCTTTGGTATAAAGAAGGCAAGCGCCCCTTAAATTTGTTAATGCGGACGATTTTTTATCTCAAATCTTCCAGGCATTGGATGCTGCGGATTTCAACCTCCATATTCACTTCTTTGGCGGTACGTTTCGCCAGGCCGGAGAGGACTTTACCGGAACCGATTTCCGTAAATTTTTCAATCTTTTTATCCTGGAGGAATTTGAGCATGGTATCGTGCCAGTAGACCGGCCGGGTCACCTGTTTTTTCAAACCTTCCCTGGCGTCGTTTCCTTTTGTAATTTCCGCAGTTTCAATGTTGTTAATGATGGGGAAATCCAGGTCCCTGAATTCCGTTTTATCCAGGTCTTTG
>JAPKZK010000015.1 GCA_026393835.1 Candidatus Aminicenantota bacterium
TTACCCCAGCGCCCGGAACTATAAAATAGAAATTTTAATTTGGGTAGACACGGGGGCCGCCGGTAACGCCCCTACAAAATCGAAAACTCGTGACCATCCAGGATTTCAATTAATTTATGTAGAAGCGTCGCGGCGCCCCCCGTGGTCGCCCTAAGATTATTCAAAATGAGAATTGCTGTTTTTTATCCGTTCCTATTGCAGTATCCCCCTGGTTTGTGTTAAAATATAACCTTAAATATCACAAAGTGACCCCCGGAAATCGTTCACCTATACAGTCGTGAAAATGTGAAAATTTCGCTTCACTTGTCGAGGAATCACTTTTATCCTGAAGAAGGATAAGGTACTCATGTTTCTATATTTGATCCATTTATTTTTGTTTGCATTTTAAACCGGGGCGGGAGCCTGCCTGAAAATTATTTAAGCCCTTCCTGGGAAGAGGCCGAAAAACCCGTGCAAATGATTTTAAGAAGCATCCAGTGGAACCGGGTATTATGATTTATCAGGCCCCGAAGATGACGAACAAAGAGAAACGTTTAAAAGTAAATAAAGGAAATTTTAAAATCGAGGAGAATGAAGATGATAACAAACACACAGGGAAACAGGGCATTTCATATTGCTCTCGTGGTATTTAGCCTATTAATGCTTTTTCGCGGATTAACAACCGCCGCGCTGCCCCCTCAAAGTGCGGGCAATTCTGAAGTTTTGGAAAAAACTCCCCATCGCGTCCCCATGCTGGACAAAGAAATTCGAGTGGATGGGGCGCTTGCTGAAGAGTCCTGGAAAGATGCCCTGAAATTGGAATTGAAGTATGAAGTAAGCCCCGGAGAAAACATAGCAGCCCCGGTTCGTACTGAAGTCTTTATATATACCACCAAAACCCATCTGAATGTCGGATTTATCTGTCATGACCCAAATCCCTCTAACATCCGCGCCCCGCTCTCGGACCGGGATAAGTTATATTCGGATGACTACGTCGCGATATTATTAGACCCATTTAATGATAGGCGTCGCAGGTTCAATTTGTTTAGCAACCCCCTGGGAGTGCAGGCCGATTTCAGCGAAACCACCACAGAATCTTACATCGAATGGGATGCCATCTGGGCGTCTGCCGGGCAGATCACAAAAACCGGTTATAATGTCGAAATGGCCATTCCTTTTAGTTCGCTGCGCTTTCCGAGGACAAAAGGGGAGCAGACATGGTTCTTTGACATTGCTCGCAGCTACCCCAGGGATGTCCGGCATGGATTGAGATTGGTTACATTTGACCGCAATACCCCCTGTTACGTGTGCCAGGGTGAAGAAATGATCGGCTTTAAAGACATCAAGGTCGGAAAAAACATCGAGTTTGACCCTACACTTACGGCAGTATACACGCAGGAGCGTGACGACTTCCCTGATGGCAAATTTGTTAAAAAGGATGATAGCGATGTAGTACAACCTGGACTCACAGCCCGGTGGAGTTTCACCTCAAATATGACTTTGGGCGCCGCTATCGATCCCGATTTCTCCAATGTTGAAGCAGACGCTGCCCAGTTGGACATCAACACCCAGTTTGCTCTCTATTACGAGGAGAAACGTTCCTTTTTCCTTGAAGGCGCCAATGTATTCAATACCCCTTTACCCATCGTTTACACCCGTACCCTGGCAGACCCCTATTGGGGAGTTAAATTAACCGGCAAAGAGGGTGCCAATTCGATCGGGTTCTATTCGGTCCAGGACAATTTAACCAATCTCTATTTCCCTTCTGCCACGCAAACACAATCGACTTCCCTGGGCATGAAAAGCATCGCCACAGTGGCGCGGTATCGTAGGGACCTCGGAAAAACCTCCGGCCTGGGAGTACTGGTAACAGATCGTGAAGGAGAGGACTATTATAACCGGGTGGCGGGCATCGACGCCGACATCTGGCTCAGCATCAGCGATCAGTTGCAGGTCCAATTCCTGGCTTCCCGGACCCGTTACCCCGACCAGGTAGCAAGCAAGTTTGGCCAGTCTACTGAAAAAATCGAAGGAACCGCTTTCGATGTATATTACAAGCATAGCAGCCGCAATATTGAATTTTACACACTGTACAAGCAAATCTCACCCGGCTTCCGCGCGGACCTGGGGTTTATTACCCAGACTGGGTACAGGCAAATGGGCGGTGGAGTTAACTACTCATTTCTCCACAACCCCGGATACTGGTACAACGTTATTAGCCTCGGGTCCTCATTCCAATATGAATCCGACCAAAACGACGCCCTTCTTAACAAAGCCGTAAAATTCACCCTGGTTTATAATGGTCCCTTACAGTCCAGTGCGACCGTGATAGGAAGCCTCGGAAAACAGTTCTTTATGGGCAAAATATTCGCTGTCGACAATGTGGAAGCCAGCATCGCATTAATTCCCACAGGGAAATTGCACACCAATTTGTATGCAATTATCGGGGAACACATCGATTTCGACAACATTCGACAGGGTCAGCGGATTTTGATTAATCCATCCCTGACATACAAAATAGGCCGCCACATATCCATCGATCTGGATCATGCATTTGAGCGCATGCAAGTTGAGTCCAAACGTTTATATACGGCCAATGTCACTAATTTCAAATTCATTTACCAATTCAGCCGGCGTGCATACCTGAACACAAACCTGCAATATGTAAATTACAACTACAATGCCGAAAACTATCTTTTTGCCATCGACCCGAAATTCAAGCATCTCTTTACCAAAATCTTATTCTCATATACGATCAACCCTCAAACCATGTTGTTTTTAGGTTATTCCGACGATCATTACGGATTTCTTCATACGCCGCTTACCCAGGCCAACCGCACCTTTTTTCTCAAGATCGGTTATGCGTTGGTGATGTAAACCCAGGAAAATTTTTTAGTCCCGCCCGCCGCCCGTCACCCGCCGCCCGTCAGGCGTCACCAGTCAGCCGTCACCTTGATGATCGGAGCAGGAACAAACATCGTTAAAATTCGAGGTATATCTTGAAAAATTTAAACCCCAAACGTATCGCCAACATCCTTGCATTAACCCCCGTGCAGGAGGGGATGCTTTTTCACTATTTACAGGACCCCCAGGGCGAACTTTATTTTGAGCAATTAAGCCTGGAAATACCCGGGGAAATCAATGTGCAGCATTTTAAAAAAGCCTGGAATGTTGTCATTGAAACCAATGAGATGCTGCGAACGGTATTCCGCTGGGAAAAATTGGAAAAACCCTCACAGATCATTTTGAAAAAGCAGCCATTTGAAATAAGTTTCCATGATTTATCGGATATGGACATCGACCGCAAGAAAGCGGCGTTAGCAGAAATCAAAACCAAAGATAGGAACGAAGGCTTCGATTTAACCCGGGTTCCTTTCCGGGTCATTTTATGCAAACAGGATGAAGCGCAATACGAAATGGTCATCAGTAACCACCATATTTTATATGACGGGTGGAGTAATGGGATCATTTTGAGGGAATTTTTTAAGGCGTATCATACATTGCTTAAAAAAGAACAATCGTTCAAACTTCCGGCTAAAACTTCTTTTAAAGAATATATCAAGTGGTTTCAAAGCCGGGATAGAAAAGCACAAGAACAATTCTGGAGAGACTATTTGAGCGACTTTGAAACCCTGGCGGAACTGCCTATAAAAAGGAGAATAGAAGAGACAACGAAGGTAGATGATTGCTCGATTATTTTGGAAGAGGATTTAAAAACTAAGCTGGATGCGTTTGTCAAAGATAACCGGGTCACATTGGCCACGGTTTTCTACACCGCCTGGGGGATATTGCTGCAAAAATATTGCGGAAGCGAAGATGTCATTTTCGGTACAACCGTGTCCGGGAGGTCTGCTGATATAAAAGGAATTGAGGATATGGTGGGTTTGTTTATCAACACGATTCCCCTGAGGATTCAATCAACACCAGGCGCTAAAATAATCGATGTGATCCCCGGTATAGAAAACCTACTGCGGAAACGTGAAGAGTTTGAGAATACACCGTTGGTGGATATCCAGAGTTACAGCAGCTTGGGCGGCGGCGGATCGTTGTTCGATACCATTGTGGCTATAGAGAATTATCCGTTGGACGATGTTGTGTGTAGAGACGTTGCGCGCAACGTCTCTACCGTTCAATCGTATTCCATGATCGAATCGACCCATTATGATTTAACCGTGGGCATTATGCTCTTTAATGAGATCAAAATTAAATTTTCTTTCAAGCCGGGATTATTTGATAAAGAAACCATTGAAAACCTGGCCGGGCATTTTAAAGGAATCATACAAATTATCATAGAAAACCCGGAAACGAAGTTATCTCAACTAGAAATAATGTCCATCGAAGAAAAGAACCGGGTATTATATGATTTTAATAATACAGCGGCGGAATACCCCGCGGACAAAACGATCCACCAATTGTTCGCGGAGCAGGTAGAAAAATCGCCGGATCGTATTGCCGTTATCGGTTCAACCGCTGTAGAGACGTTGCGCGCAACGTCTCTACAAATCCAAATAACCTATCGCCAATTAAATGAGCAATCCGGTCGATTGGCCGGGTTGTTATTAGAAAAAGGCGTCCTGCCGGACAGTATTGTGGCCATTATGATGGCACGTTCCATTGAAATGGTTATCGGAATTTTTGGCATTTTAAAATCCGGGGGAGCGTATCTACCAATCGATCCGGAATACCCGGAAGAACGAAAGCAATACATGTTAAAAGACAGCGGAGCGAAATTGTTGGCTGTCGCCAACGAATTAGAAGGTAAGAAGGTGAGAAGGTGGGAAGGTGAGAAAGTGGTTTTGGAATCCATTCTTTATGATTCAAATCATCTAAAAGGGCGCCCGCGCCGCGGGCTTCATCATTCATCATTCATCATTCATCATTCAAATCTCGCTTATATCATCTACACTTCCGGTTCCACCGGGAAACCCAAAGGCGTTATGATAGAACAGCGGTCCGCTGTAAATTTATTGTATGCGTTGCAGCGTCAATACCCCTTTACGGGATCGGACGTTTACTTGTTAAAGACATCATATACGTTTGATGTATCGGTAACGGAATTATTCGGATGGACCATGGGTGGAGGGAGGTTAGCGATACTGGAAAAGAATGGTGAAAAAGATCCACTGGTAATATCCGGATGGATCCAATGGCATCATGTCACTCATATCAATTTTGTCCCATCCATGTTTAATGCGTTTGCAAACCAATTGGACAGCAAAAATATAAACCGGTTATCGGGTCTGAAGTATATCTTTTTAGCTGGAGAGGCATTGTTACCGGAGTTTGTAAAAAAATTCCACGGCCTGGATGCAACCATCCGATTGGAAAATATATATGGCCCAACAGAAAGTACGGTTTATTCGAGTAAGTATTCCTTAGCCGGTTGGAGTGGAAGTGGAAATATTCCCATTGGCAGACCGATGCCGAATATAAGGCTTTATATTTTCGATAAATATAACCGTCTGCAGCCCCCGGGAATAGCTGGAGAATTGACTATTGCCGGGGTAGGGGTGGCGCGTGGGTATTTGAATCGACCCGAATTAACCGCGGAGAAATTTACCTCTTTTCCTCACTTCCTAACTTCCTCGCTTCCTCGCTTCCCTCTTTACCGCACCGGCGATCTGGCCCGCTGGCTTTCGGATGGGAACATTGAATTTTTAGGACGGATCGATCATCAAGTCAAAATAAGAGGGTACCGGGTGGAGTTGGGAGAAATAGAGAACCTGTTACTAAAACAAGACCGGGTAAAAGATACGGTAGTTGTATTAAAGGAAGATGAAACCGGTGATAAAAACCTGGCAGCATATTTTGTTTCAGACATAGGGCTTTCGGATACCGAATTAAGAGAATATTTATTAAAAGATTTGCCGGAATATATGATCCCGGCATACTTTGTGCGGTTGGATAAGATACCCCTAACCCCCAGCGGAAAAGTAGACCGCAGGGCGTTACCTGGGCCGAAAGTAAAAGAAACAGCCGCCTATGTTGCCCCCCGGGATGAAATAGAGATGAAACTGGTGGAGATATGGGCCGGGATTTTAGGCAGGGACATAACTCTAAACCGGGTAGGAATTGATGATAATTTTTTCCGGTTGGGGGGGCATTCGTTAAAAGCAACCTCGCTGGCATCCAGGATACACAAGGTGTTTAATGTAAAAATACCATTGGCGGAGATATTTAAATACCCCACTATCCGGGGACTTTTCGGTTATATTACCGAAGCGCTTGGAGAACAGTACGTATCGATAGAACCGGTCGAAGAGAGGGAATATTATTTATTATCGTCGGCGCAGAAGCGGTTATACTTTTTACAGCAGATGGAAGCCGCCGGGACTGCGTATAATATTTCAGCGGCATGGGTACTGGAAGGAATCATTGATAAACCTTTATTGGAACAAGTCATTGCAAAACTTATCCAGAGGCATGAAAGTTTACGCACCTCATTTATTATCATCGGTGAAGAACCGGTGCAGAGAATTCATAGCCAGTTGGAATTTGAAATAGACAAAAGTTGTGCGGAGCTTTTTCAAAAGCGACTCCCCGAAGGGGGGAACCTTAAAGAATTTATTCGTCCTTTTGATCTATCGCAAGCGCCGTTATTGCGGGTGGGGCTGATAGAAATAGAAAAAGACCGGCATATATTCCTGGTAGACATGCATCACATCATATCGGATGGTATGTCTATCGAAATCCTGGTGGGCGAATTTTCAGCCCTTCTGACTGGACTGGAATTACCGGCAATCGGTTTCCGTTACAAAGACTTCGCCGCATGGCAGTGTGGTGACAAAAAGAGTAAAAACTCCCGGGAACAAGAAAACTACTGGCTCAAGGAATTTGCGGACGACATCCCGGTACTGGATTTGCCCACGGATTTCGGACGGCCGTTGATACAGCGTTTTGCAGGGGATTATATAAATTTTGAGTTGAGCCGAGAAATCACCGGTTCAATAAAAGCATTGTCATTAGAGACGGGGACAACACTATACATGGTGCTGCTGGCATTGTACACTATTTTCTTAGCTAAAATCAGCAGCCGGGAAGATATTGTGATCGGTACACCGGTGGCTGGACGCAGACACATCGACCTGGAAAAAATCATCGGTATGTTTGTCAACACATTGGCTTTGAGGAATTATCCCTTAGGTGAGAAAAAATTTACGGATTTCCTGGGGGAGATCAAGGAGAGAACATTAAAAGGATTTGAAAACCAGGAATATCAATATGAAGACCTTGTAGAACAAATCGCGGTAAACAGGGACGCCGGCCGGAACCCCCTGTTTGACACAATGTTTACGCTGCAAAATACCACGGCACGGGAAATAGTGATCCCGGGGCTGAAATTAACCCCTTATCGGCAGGAAAACAACACGTCGAAATTTGATTTTTCATTAATCGCTGTGGAAGTAGAAGAGGAATTGCAGTTGGCGTTTGAATACTGTACAAAATTATTTAAACGTGAAACCATTGAGAGGTTTATCGTCTATTTTATTAATATCATACGGGGAGTGGTGGAAAATAGGCAGCAGAGAATTTCCGATTTTGAAATCATTACCGAAGAAGAAAAGAAGCGGATATTATTCGATTTTAATGATACCGAAACAGCGTATCCAAAAGACAAAACCATCCACCAATTATTTGAAGAACAGGCGGAAAAGGCGCCGGATCGTATTGCACTTTCCGGGGAACCTGTCAACCTAACCTACCGCCAATTAAATATCCAATCCAACCGGCTGGCCGGGTTGTTAATCGAAAAAGGCGTCCAGGCGGACAATATTGTAGGTATCATGATGGAACGTTCCATCGAAATGATAATAGGAATTATAGGCATATTAAAATCCGGCGGCGCCTATTTGTCCATCGATCCGGATTACCCCCAGAAAAGAATCGATTATATGTTGAAAGACAGTGCAGCCAAAATTCTATTAACCGCAACGCAATGCGTTTTTAATTTTCATCATTCATCATTCATCATTCATCATTCAATTCACTCTACTAGCAATCTCGCTTACCTCATTTACACTTCGGGTTCCACGGGAGAACCGAAAGGGGTAATGGTCATCCATCGGAATGTGGTCAGGCTGGTAAAAAACACAAATTATGTTGAATTCGCCCCCGGGGACAGTATCCTGCAGACGGGGGCAATGGAGTTTGACGCATCCACCTTCGAGATTTGGGGTGCATTATTAAATGGCTTAAAATTACACCTGGTGAATAAGGAAACCATACTTACCCCTGGGAAATTAAAAGTCTCCATCCGGGAATATGACATAAGCACCATGTGGATGACATCGCCGTTATTCAACCAGATGCTGCTGGAGGATATCGAGATTTTCGCGGGGCTGAAGAATCTCCTGGTGGGCGGTGATGTTCTGTATCCGCCTCATATCTCACTTTTGAGGGGCAGGTACCCACAATTGAAAATAATCAACGGTTACGGCCCTACCGAAAACACAACGTTTTCCACTACATTTTTGGTCCACCGGGAATATACGGGAAATATACCCATTGGGAAACCGATTGCTAATTCCACAGCCTATATCGTCGATAAATATATTCGTTTGCAGCCGGTAGGGGTGCCCGGTGAACTTGTGGTTGGAGGTGACGGGATTGCCGGGGGATATTTGAATGACCCGGAATTGACCGCTGAAAAATTTGGGCCACAGATTACGCTGATTACGCAGATAAACAAAAGTTTTGGGAAGTCCAGAAACCCTTTTTCAAAAGGGTTTTTGGCCGCCGGGGGCATTCTTTACAAAACCGGGGACACGGCGCGTTGGTTGCCGGATGGTAATATCGAATTTTTAGGCCGCATCGATCAGCAGGTAAAAATCAGGGGTTTCCGGGTAGAATTAGGAGAGATCGAAAATCGGCTGTTAAAACACAAAGATATCAAAGAATCCGTTGTCATAGCAAAAGCAGAGAGCGGTACGGAGAAAGTCCATATTGGTGCTTACATCGTTTCAGATAGAGAGATTGAAACACAAGAACTCCGGGAATACCTCGCGGGGCAGTTACCCGGTTACATGATCCCATCGTATTTTGTCCGGTTGGATAAGGTACCTTTAACATCAACCGGGAAGATCGATCGTAAAACACTGCCGGTTCCTTTATTTGCGCCGGGTAAAGAATCTGGGCGGCCGAGGAATGAGATTGAAAAAAAATTGGTAGGGTTGTGGTCGGAGATTTTAGGTAGAGACGCACTGCATGCATCCCAATTGCAAACATCGATCGGCATCTCTGATAATTTTTTCCAGGTGGGTGGGCACTCTTTAAAAGCAACCTCCCTGGTGGCCAGGATACACAAAATATTTAATGTAAAAATCCCCTTAGCGGAAATATTTAAAAGGCCGACCATCGGCCGGTTGGCCGAATATATAAAAGGAATGATCCGGGATTTGCATATCCCCATCGAACCGGCCGAAGAAAAGGAATATTACCCGCTGTCTCCTGCCCAAAAGAGATTATATATCCTCCATCAACTGGTCGCCGGTAATACAAGCTATAACATGCCCTATTTAATATCCCCGGCGGGAAACACCGGTAAAGAGAGACTGGAAGCCGTATTAAAAACATTGATCGCCAGGCATGAAAGTTTAAGAACTTCATTTGAAACCATAAACCAGGAACCCGTTCAGAGGATACATAAAGAAGTTGATTTCACGATTCACCATTCCAACCTGTCGGAAGTGGATACCGAACAAATTATAGCTAATTTTACCATTCCTTTTAACTTAGACCGGGCGCCTCTTCTCAGGGCCCACCTTTTGACTCTTGAACCCGAACCTAGCCGTCAAATTCTCTTTATCGATATGCACCACATAATCACCGATGGGACATCGCAGGGTATACTGGAAAAAGAATTCATCGCGTTATGTACAGGAGAGCAACTGCCCACGTTACCGCTTCAGTATAAGGATTATTCGGAGTGGTATCACGGCGCTGCCCGGCAGGAAGCCGTAAAACAACAGGAGAGCCACTGGCTGAAAGAATTTTGCGATGAACTTCCCGTGCTCCATCTTCCCACCGATTATCCAAGACCCATTGAGCAGAGTATCGAGGGAAATGCAGTGATATTTAGCTTCAATGCCCGGGAAGCAGGCCTTTTAAAAGCAATTTCACAAGAGAACGAAACCACCCTGTATATGACTTTACTGGCACTATTCAGTATATTATTGGCAAAACTCAGCGGGCAGGAAGATATTATCATAGGGACGCCCATCGCCGCCCGGCGTCATGCCGACTTGCAGTCCATCATCGGCATGTTTGTCAATACCCTTGCCATGAGGAACTACCCGTCAGGAGAGAAATCGTTTAAAAATTATTTAAAAGAAGTCAAACAACGAACCCTGGAAGCCTACGAGAACCAGGAGTATCCCTTTGAGGAGTTGGTCGAGCGCGTATCCGTCAACCGGGATACCGGCCGAAACCCGGTATTTGATGTCATGTTTAACATGTTAAACCAGGGAGACGATAGGGGTGATAAAACGCAACTAATTGGCCTGGATTCTTATGAGCACAGGAAAAGGACGTCAAAATTCGATATGAATTGGACAGCCGCCGAGGTGGGAGATGAAATCCGGATTGATATTGAATATTGTACAAAACTGTTTAAACCTACTTCTATCGATAGATTTACCGGGTATTTTAAAAATATAGCGCAACCATTAGCCGGGGAAACAGGGTTAAAGATAGCGGATATAGAGATATTGGGAGAGAAAGAAAAGGAGGAGATCTTAAGATTATCCTGGGGGGTGGAATGGTCTAATGAAGAATTTGAGACGATCCATGGGCTTTTTGCGGAACAGGTGGAGAGGACCCCGGATCACATCGCCCTTGTCGGGGCCCCTGCTCTTTCCGTCGGGCCTGTCAGCCTGTCCTACCGCCAATTAAATGAGCAATCCGATCGATTGGCCGAGTTATTGATAGAAAAAGGCGTCCTGGCGGACAATATTATAAGTATCATGATGGAACGGTGCATAGAAATGATAATAGGGATACTGGGCATATTGAAATCCGGCGGCGCCTATTTGCCCATCGACCCGGAATACCCACAAGAACGAATCGATTATATGTTGAAAGACAGTGGGGCGCAAATTATTGTAGGGGACCGGCATGCCTGTCCCACAAAATTGAATTGTCAATTGTCAATTGTTAATTGTGAATTGTTAATGAGTGTGCCCAGGGCGCCTTTTCATCATTCATCATTCATCGCACATCATTCAAACCATCTCGTTTACCTCATTTATACTTCCGGTTCCACCGGGAAACCCAAGGGTGTGATGCTGGAACACCGTAACCTGGTTAATCTTTTCAAGTTTCAGTCTAAATATACCAACCTTGATTGCAGTCGAATTTTGCAGTTTACCACCATCAGTTTTGATGTCTCCTTTCAAGAAATATTTTCAGCATTTTTATCGGGGGGGCAACTCTTCCTGGTAAATAAGGAAACGCGGACGGATATACCCGAGTTATTTAAGCTGATAGATAAAAATAGGATTAAAACCGTATTTTTACCCATTTCTTTTTTGAAAGTAATATTTAAAGAAGAAGAATATATAAAGCAAATTCCTTTGTGTATCAGGCATATCGTAACGGCGGGAGAGCAGTTGGTTATTAGTAATAACTTCAGCAGGTATTTAAGAGAGCGGGAGGTATACCTGCACAATCATTACGGGCCGTCGGAGACCCATGTGGTGACCACATTGACCATAGACCCGGGGGGCGACATCCCCGAATTGCCGTCCATAGGTAAGCCCATCCGGAATACAGGCATTTATATAATGGATAAAAGTAATCATTTATTACCGGTGGGAGCAGCCGGGGAATTATGGATCGGGGGCGTGCAAGTAGGCAGGGGCTATTTAAATCGACCCGAATTAACCGCGGAAAAATTTATTGATTTTCATCATTCATCATTCGATCTTCCACGCATTCAGCATTCAAATTTATATTCTACCGGCGACCTGGCCCGTTGGTTAAATGACGGCAATATCGAATTCCTGGGCAGGTTTGATCACCAGGTAAAGATCAGGGGATTCCGGGTGGAATTGGGAGAAATCGGGGCCCGCCTGGTTAACCACCAGGATATAAAAGAGGCTGTCGTAATTCCCAAAACAGGAAAAAATGGAGATCGCTATTTATGCGCCTACATTGTTTCGAGTCGCGAGTTTACGGTTTCGGAATTAAGGAAATATTTAGTAAAATATTTACCCGATTATATGATCCCCTCCTATTTTGTGCAATTAGAAAAAATTCCATTAACCCCAAATGGAAAAATAGACCGTAGGGCATTACCGGAAACGGCGTTGAACGTTGGCGATAATTATACTGCGCCGGGGAATGAGATTGAAAAAAAATTGGTAGGGATATGGTCTGAGGTTCTTGGCAGAGACGAATCACATGCGTCTCAATTGCAAACATCGATCGGCATCAATGACAATTTCTTCCAATTGGGCGGCCATTCGTTAAAAGCGACGATTCTTGCAGCGAAGATACACAAGGTACTCAATATAAAAATACCATTGGGGGAGATATTTAAAAGACCCAGCATCCGGGGGCTTTCCGATTATATTAATGATGCAACCGGCGCAAAATACACCCGGATAGAACCGTTGGAAAAGAAGGAATACTATCCATTATCATCCGCACAAAAACGTTTGTATTTTCTCCAGGTGATGGAAGAAGTCGGCACCGGGTATAATCTTCCCCATGTCATGAAGCTGGAAGGGAAAATCGATGCGGAAAAACTGGAAGATACCTTTGTCAAGCTAATACAGAGGCATGAAAGTTTTAGAACATCCTTTTTTATGGTAGAGGAAGAACCCGTGCAGAGGATTCATGACCATGCACCTTTTGAAATCGAATTTAGTAGGGGCGCCCCCCTGTGGTCGCCCTTTATTCGGCCTTTCGACCTATCGAAAGCGCCACTGCTGCGGGTGGCGTTAGTGAAAATCGAAGAAGAGGTCTTCCTTTTAATGGTGGACATGCATCATATTATCTCTGACGGAACTTCCATGGGGGTATTAGTGAAAGAGTTCATGACCCTTTATGAAGGGCGGACATTAAACCACCCCCGACTCCATTACAAAGATTACGCCCATTGGGAAACCCACCGGCAAGATGAAATCACACAGCAGGAAGCCTACTGGTTAAATGAATTTGACGAATTTAAAGATGAGGTACCCGTACTGGATTTGCCCGTTGATGATGTGAGACCCAGGGTTAAAAGTTTTGCAGGAAGCGCCTTAAGTTTCGATCTTGACGGCAATGAAACCCGGGCATTGAACACACTGGTATTACAGCGGGGGGGCACATTGTACATGGTATTGCTGGCGGTTTACAATATCTTTTTAGCAAAACTCGGCAACCAGGAAGTTTTTATAGTAGGGACGCCCACCGCCGGCCGCACTCACGCCGACCTGGAACAGATCATCGGCATGTTTGTCAATACCCTGGTATTGAAAAATGCCCCTGCCCACGAAAAAAGTTTTCACTCATTCCTGGAAGAAGTAAAAGAAAATACCATAAATGCCTTTGCCAACCAGGACTACCAGTATGAAGACCTGGTAGAGAAGGTAATGCGCCGCAGGGATACCGGCCGTAACCCGCTGTTTGATACCATGTTCATCTTGCAAAACATGGATATCCCGACCATGGAAATCCCCGGTTTGAAACTGGGACCTTGCCCCTATGAATCGAATACGGCAAAATTCGATTTAACCTTAATATGCACTGAAATCGATGAACACATTTCATGTACCCTGGAATACAGTACAAGATTGTTTAAAAAAGAGACTATCCGCCGGTTTATAAATTATTATCGCAATATAATCGCTGCAGTGTTGGAAAATCCGCATATACGAATTGCGGAAATAGATATGCTGCCGGAGGAAGAGAAAAGACGGCTGCTCATGGAGTTTAATGATACGGCGAAAGAATACCCGGGAAATAAGACTATTTACCGGTTGTTTGAAGAGCAAGCGGAGAAAGTACCGGATCATGCGGCCCTGGTATTTAAAAATAAAGTAGTGACATATCGTCATTTTAATGAGTGGGCCGATCGAATGGCCAATTACTTGCGCAAAGAGAAAGGACTCCGGGAGGGCGACAGGGTGGTTGTTTTAATGGATAGGTCTATCCAGTTGATTATTTCCCTGATGGGGGTCATGAAATCCGGCGGCGCTTATGTACCGCTGGATGCCAAACTGCCGCCGGAACGTTTGCGCGTGGTTTTTAACGACGCCTCTATTGGGATTGCTGTTTCCATACAGGAATATCTTGAAACGCTCACCGGGCTGAAATCACAGTGCAAAACGTTTCATAGTATCCTGTGTATGGATGTGCCGAACGTGGCGACAGCTATTGATAACTATCCGGCGGCAGGGCCGGGCGCCGGCGATGCGAGAAACACGGCGTATGTCATGTATACTTCCGGTTCATCGGGCATCCCCAAGGGGGTATTGGTAGAGCATCGGACGATTGTGAACACGTTGTGGTGGCGGAAGAATTTTTATGGATACAACCCGGATAGTGTGTCTTTGCAGAATCCCCCTTATTTTTTCGATAGTTCGGTAACCGATATTTTTACCCCGTTATTGGGGGGAGCGCGGCTGGTGTTAATAGAAGAAAAAGAGCGGATGGACCTTGCGGCCTTAAAAAAAATAATTACGATTCATAAGGTTACTCACTTTATTGCAGTCCCGGCTTTTTACCATGTTTTGTTGGAGGAGATCGGCGCCGAGTTGGCCTGTCTAAAAATGATATGTGCCGCCGGGGAGTATTTTCCCGATGAGTTGGTGAAAAAGCATTTCAAAAAGTTACCGCGGGTACGAATTACCAATGAATATGGTCCCACGGAGAACAGTGTCAACACGACAATTTATGAACTAACCCTTGATTCGCCCAGGGCTTATATCGGTAAGCCCATCCGGAACGTGGCCGTCTATATCCTGGACCGGAATATGCGATTATGTCCCATGGGGGTTGGAGGAGAGATATGTTTAAGCGGTTCCAGTGTAGCGGTGGGATATTTGAATAGACCTGAATTAACCGCGGAAAAATTTATCGATTTTTATCATTCATCATTCATCATTCATCATTCAAATTTATATCGAACCGGTGACCTGGGAAGATGGTTGCCGGACGGGAACCTGGAATTCATAGGCAGGTTGGACAGCCAGGTAAAAATAAGAGGAATCCGCATCGAGACCGGGGAAATTGAGAACCACCTGTTGAGGCATAATAATATCAAAGAAGCGGTAGTCCTGGCGCGTGAAGGCGCAAGCGGTGAAAAATTCCTGTGCGCTTACATCGTGCCTGCCGTTGATGGCAATAGAAAACCGGGTTTCGGGGACGATTTAAAAGAGTATCTTTCAGCAAAACTCCCCGATTACATGATACCTTCCTATTTTATAATTATCGATGCGATACCGTTACTGACCAACGGCAAGATAAACCGGGATGCCCTTCCCCCTCTGCCATCCCCCGGGTTTTCGCGGGAAGGTTCGCAGTACTCTATTGCCCCCAGGAATGAAAGCGAAGAAAAGCTGGCCGGCATATGGTCTGAAGTGTTGGGGATCGAGAAGGTGCAAATCGGTATCGATGAAAACTTTTTCGAGTTAGGGGGATATTCGCTGCGGGCCACTATTGTGGTGTCCCGCATTCACAAAATTTTTAATGTGAATATTCCATTGGCCGAAATATTCAAGTCCCCTACCATAAGGGGCCTGGCAAAATATATTACAGGGGCCGGCGAACAAATGTATGCCGCGATAGAACCGGCGGAGAAAAGAGAATACTATCCTTTATCCGCCTCCCAGAAGAGATTGTACCTGCTGTACCGGATGGACCCGGATAATGTGAGTTATAATATGCCCCAGGAAATCCGTTTCCCGGGAGAAATAAATATAGAAAAATTGCAAAAGGTTTTTAAAGTACTGATCAATCGGCACGAGAGTTTGAGGACGTCGTTTGAAATGATAGACGAAGAACCCGTGCAGAGAATTCATGAGGATGTGGAATTTAAAATCGATTTATTAGGGGGCGACTCCGCGTGGTTGCCCTTTATTCGTCCCTTCGATTTGGCAAAGGCGCCTTTAATTCGAGTAGGAATAATAAAAGAAGAAAATGGGGAACAGGTATTGTTGGTGGATTTGCATCATATCATTACGGACGGTACATCCCAGGTAATATTACATGGTGAATTCGAAAAGTTGCGCCGGGAGCAAGGGGCGGATTTGCCGGCGCTCAGGCTTCAATACAAAGACTATTCCCAGTGGCAAAACAACGAGCAGCAGCAGGCACTGGTGAAAAAAAAGGAGCCCTATTGGTTACGAGAGTTTGGTGATGAATTGCCCGTGCTTAACCTGCCCATCGATTATGCCAGGCCTTTCATCCAGAGTTCCGAAGGCAATACAGTGGCATTTACTTTAACCGTCGAGGAGAACCGGGGCTTAAGGCGCCTGGCAAGAGAGTCCAATGTCACCCTTTTTATGGTGATATTAGCGGTATTTAATGTGCTGCTTTCAAAGTTGAGTGGACAGGAAGATATTATCGTGGGTACGCCGGTGATGGGGAGGCGTCATGCCGACCTTGAGCGCATTATCGGGATGTTCATCAACACCCTGCCCTTGAGGAATAAACCTTACGGGGGGATGAAGTTGAAGGCGTTTTTGAACGAACTCAAAGGCCGGACATTGGAAGCCCATGAAAACCAGGAATACCCATTCGAGGAATTGGTGGAAAAAGTATCGGTGAAGCGCGATACGGGCCGTAATCCAATATTCGACGTGATGTTTAACTTATTAAACCGGGAAGGGTACCTGGGGGATATGCCTGTTGAAGCGGAAATGCATGAATATAAACATAAAAAAGGAACCTCGAAATTCGATTTGATGTTGACGGCAGTAGACCTGGGTGAGAGGTTGCTTTTAGTTTTCGAATACTGTTCAAGGTTGTTTGAACCGGTTACCATTGAACGATTTATAACCTATTTTAAGCTCCTATTGTATTGGCTGCAGGCGTCGCCGGACCCGGGACTTTCGGAACTGGAGATTATCACCGAGGAAGAGAAGCAGAAAATTTTGTATGAATTTAATGATATAAAAATCGCCTACCCGACGGATAAAACCATCCATCAATTATTTGCAGAGCAGGTTGAAAAATCGCAGGACCGTGTGGCTCTTGTAGGGGCAATTGCTGTACAGACGTTGCGCGCAACGTCTCTACAAATCCAATTAACCTACCGCCAATTAAACGAACAATCCAACCGGTTGGCCGGGTTGTTAATCGAAAAAAGCGTCCGGGCGGACAGTATTGTAGGGATTATGATGGACCGTACGATCGATCTGGTTATCGGCATACTGGGAATATTGAAAGCGGGGGGGGCCTATTTACCCATCGATTCGGGGTATCCCGTGGAGAGAAAGAGATACATGATCGAGGATGGAGAAGTCCGGCACCTGTTAGTCAGTAATTACAGCGGAGATATTGGCCCTGGAATTATTAACCAATTAGAAGTGCTAGACCTGGGGCAGGAAGAGATTTATCGAAAGAAAAACGTTAACCTGGACTATCTCGGCAGCGGTTCTAACCTGGTGTATGTGATATATACGTCGGGAACGACGGGTAAACCCAAGGGCGTGATGTTAGAGCATCGAACTCTTGTTAATCTCATTCACTATCAATATGAAAAGACCAATATCGATTTTAACCGGGTATTACAATTCACTACCATCAGTTTCGATGTGTCGGCGCAGGAGATATTTTCAACGTTACTTTGGGGGGGGCAGCTCTACCTGGTAAATAATGAAACCCGGACCGACATACCGAGGTTATTTAAGTTAATCGAAAAAAATAGGATAAAGACAGTATTTTTACCGATTTCCTTTTTGAAAGTGATATTTAAAGAAGAGGAATATATAAATCTTATACCCCGGTGTATCCGTCATATAACGACAGCAGGGGAGCAGGTGGTAATAAGTCATAATTTTAAAAACTATTTAAGAGAGGAGAAGGTATACCTGCACAACCATTACGGACCGGCGGAAGCCCATGTGGTGACGACATTGACCATAGACCCGGGGGGAGATATTGCCGAATTGCCATCGATAGGAAAACCGGTGATGAATACGGCAATACATATCGTTGATAAATGGGGGCACCTGCTGCCGCCCGGGGTAGCCGGCGAAATCCGGATAGGGGGAGTGCAGGTTGGCAGGGGCTATTTAAATAGGCCCGAATTAACCTGTAAAAAATTCAAAATTATAAATTATAAATTAAAAATTATAAATGGAAGCGGTGCCCTTCGGGCTGATTTAAACGCCTACGGCGATGAGGAAAATTTTCATCATTCATCATTCATCATTCAGCATTCAAATTTATATTCTACCGGCGATCTGGCGCGATGGTTACCCGACGGCAACATCGAATTCCTGGGCAGGATGGACCAGCAAGTGAAAATCCGGGGGTTCAGGATAGAATTGGCGGAAATCGAGAACCGTCTCAAAGAACACCCCCTTATAAAAGAAGCCGTCGTCATCGACAGGAATGACAACGAAAGAAAGTACCTGTGCGCGTATATCGTGGTGGGTCAAACATTGGAAAAAGGAATGGCGGTGCAGCAGTTGAAAGAATACCTCGAAGCGAAGTTACCGGCGTATATGGTTCCCGCCTGCTTTGTGGAAATTGACAAAATACCCTTGAAGGCAAATGGGAAAATCGACCGGGATATGCTGCCGGGACCAATGGAGTTGGATTTCCATACCGGCGATGCTTACCGGGCGCCTGGAACCGATATTCAGCGAACGATTGCAGCCATTTGGGAGGAAGTCCTGGGCCGGGAAAAAATCGGCATCCGGGATAATTTCTTCGACATGGGGGGCAATTCCCTGGATTTTGTCAGGGTAAGCAATAAGTTGAAAGAAAAACTGGGCCGGGATATACCTGTAGTGACCTTGTTTACCTATCCCACCATCAGTTCCCTGGAACACTATCTAAGCAGCGTCGAGCTGCCCGTTACAGCTTCGTTGATACCGGTAAACTTTGTGCTGCTAAACGGCTCCCCCCAGTCCCAGGGAAATATCTTTTTCATACATGAAGTACTCGGCGATGTCGGCGCATATATGAAATTCTGTAAACAACTGGGCACCCATTATAATTGCTGGGGTGTGGAAGCTGAAAAACTACGGAATTACGTCCCCAAAAATGCCACCATCGAGGAGATAGCGGCAAAATATATTTCACAAATGAAAGAAATCCAACCCCAGGGTCCTTATTTAATCGCTACCTGGTCCTGGGGGGGACACCTGGGCCTGGAAATGGCCCTGCAACTGGAACGGATAGGTGAAACATTATCCCTATTGGCTTTCTTCGATTGCCTTGGTCCCTATTATGCAGAGGATAGAACTCCCCAGGAATTTACCCTGGAAACTGAAAAGAATTTTCTAAGGGATTTCTTTATTAGCACCGGGAACGAAGCAGAACTGGAAAAAATAAATGACATAGAACAACTCTGGCCCAGGGCCGTGGAGATATTGTCCGGTAATGCTGCGCTGGTGGAGCAATTGAGACAATCAATGATTGAAAATGCGCTGGCACTGCCCGATTATGATTACCTCACCGGCGAAGAATTAATCCAGTATCTCAATTTAAACCGAACCCATTTCAATGCCAGTGCCCGATATATTCCCGCAGGGAAAATTAATACACCGATCCATTATTTCGCGGCCAACCAAAACACGGAAAGAGTGGAATCCTGGAAAGATTACTGTCACAACCCGGTCATTTATCATGAAATAAATGGGGACCATCACTCCATATTCAGGAATGAGAAGCAGATCGTTGAATTTGCTCGTTCATTTAATGAAGTACTGGAGTGCTAAACCCCGCAAACCCTAACCTACTAATATAAGGAGATAAAAATGAAAAAGAATAGTACAGTTCAAGGTTTACCCGGAAACTATTTTGAAGGCAAAGACGGATTAACGTACCGGTTCACCATTTTAAAGGATATTGCGGTGACGGGCGCAGGACCGGTTCCTTACGAAGATTCTCTCCAGGATTCTATTTACGGTCTTTACGGCAAATACAAAGATTTCGCACTTTACGTGCATTTCCCCTGGTGTATTGAGCACTGTTCTTTCTGCCATTACTACCGGGGTCCCATTTTAAAAAGGGAAGAATTGGAGAAAATGCTGGCCGCGGAAAGAAAACATGCACAGATGTTCGATGAGAAGATCGATTTACGATCAAAAGTTATAAGGTCCATCTATTTTGGGGGTGGGACGCCTACGGTTATTCCCACCGATTTATTGGAAGAGGCCCTCGAATACTATGTGGGCCGTTACGGCAGCCATGACGAATGCGAGGTTTGCGTGGAAGTCAGCCCCCTTACTCTCAAGCCGCAGAAGATCGATATCTTAGAGCGATATGTCGATCGGTTAAGCATAGGTGTGCAATCCTTCGATGACCGGATATTAAAAAGCGTGGAGCGTAAACATACTGGGGCCCGGGCCATCGAATTATTGCAAGAAGTCGTTCCCCGTTTTCCCAGCGTGAACGTGGACCTTATTTATGGTTTGTACGACCAGGACCTCGAAACCTGGCTGAAGTCCATCGAAGAAGCCATAAACGTACGCGCCCAATCGCTCACCATCTACCGCCTCGATATTCGTGAAATGCCCAGGGTCATGACGTTGTTCCGTGAGCAACCGGATAAGTTCCCGGATGAACAACTATGCTGGCAAATGTACAGGGAAGCCAAAAAAATGCTGGAAGCCAACGGTTACAGGGAAAACCTGATCGGCTGGTTCCTATTACCATCGGTGAAGGACACCACCGTGTACCGGGAGCGCTGGGAAAAACAATCGCCCTGTATCGCCTTTGGCCCCGCGCTGCACAATTATGGTGCGGATCATTTTTACGAAACCTTACCAGGCCATGAAGAATACATCCAGGCCGTGGAAGCGGGCAAACTCCCCATCAAAAATATATATACCATGACCCCGGAAAAACAACTCACCTGGTATGTGCTGGCCCAATTCAAATCCAACAGCCCCATATATAAAACGATCATTATAGAGCGTTTCGGCTCCAACCTATTAAACCGGTTCATGGAACTGGCGCGCAAGTACATTACCTGGGGTGTGTTAAAAGACTCCGGGGATAAACTGGAAATTACCGAAGAGTACCATTATTTAATCGAATGGATGCTGCTGGATTTTATCGGATCATTGAAGTAGACCCCGCTGCCCCGCCCCGGCTTGTTTGTTTCACCTCTGAACTGTTAATATTTCTATATTTCTTTATATTTTTTTTGGATGATGATTTTTTTACCTCTAAAAATTAGAATTATGGGGTTTGTTATGGTATAATCATACCTATCTCCTTATTTGTATAATGCGAACGTAATTTAGAGGTAAACATGGGAAAACAAAAAATTTCCGATCGTGTGACCGAATTCGTGTTAACACGAAAGACCGATGAATTGGCATTACTGAAGGTATCCATTATCGCCGACACCTTCGGCGTAAACCCATCATATCTTTCACGGACCTTTAAAGGTGATAAAGACATTACCTTGAATGAATTCATCACCGGTCAAAAGATGTTCCGGTCAGCCCTGCTGCTGAAAAAAAATAGGAACTTGACCATGGAGGACCTGGCAAAGATCGTGGGATTCTCAAGGGCAGACTATTTTATCACCCTTTTCAAAAACTACTTTGGCGTTCACCCCCAGAAATTTAAAAAAGACAGGAGAATCAGGCATTCCTGACCTTTATTACTTAATTACCCGGCAGGGTGGGTAGCTGGCCGCTTGAAAAGAGGATTATCGCCGCATTATACATGAAATAGATACTGAGAATCAACAGGAAGTAACCAAGGTATTTCGTTATCTTATGGGTTCTCTCGGGGCTGAAAATATGTTTCATCTTATTAGTAATGAAAACGATCAATAAACAATAGGAAGCAGCTCCCGTTGCGACCGTAATATAAAACAGCACTTCATAATTGAAACTCATGGGAATATAAATTCCCAGTTTTCTAAGAAATTGCAGGCATATCATCCATGAAGCGATACCCAGGGGGTTAACCAGCACCAGCGTCAGTCCTTTAAGAAACGCCCACCGTTTCAGCCTGATTTTGAGCAGTACTTTTTCTTCTCTTTTTTGGATAAACCTGGAATCCTTTAAAGTATAGATAGCCAGTCCCATGGTAATTACGGCGGTAGCCGTCAGGAAAAGGGCTTCAATCCGGGGGGAGGACATAAAGGGCGAGACGCCGAAAAAAGCCACCGTGGCCCATATGGCATCGCCGCATGCGGCGCCCATGGCCACTGCCGCCGCCTGCGGGTAGTGCTTCTTTAATGCGGTATGGAAAATTTCCAGGTTTACCGGGCCTAAAGGAATGCACAGTACAAAACTTATCCAGTAACACACAAAATAAAAAAGGATGATTGAAAGCATTATCTTATATTTTATCAAATCAGGGAAAAATGTCAAACCATAAAATATTTTTTTGATTTTTTTATCGATGGTTGACGGTCGGTGGGGGGAAATGAGAAATGCCGGGGGGGGGAATCGAACCCCCACGCCCGAAACGGGCCCGGGATTTTAAGTCCCGTGCGTCTGCCTATTCCGCCACCCCGGCGTTTTGAAAATGAATCTTACCACATTTTATTCCCAATATCAAGCGAAATACGTCGGTAATCCCCATATTTTAAGTAAGCAAAGTATTAAAAATGTTTAACAAAGCAGGTTTTGAGATAATTTTTCTTTGGCATTTTTTTCCCGACGTGGAGCGTCCGCGTCGCCGGCATTGTCTTTTATGGTTCTTTCTCATATCAAGTGGGTATGTCCATTTTTGAATAGTCCGGCTTTTGCCCGGTGAATCCTTAGGCCACCCCTCCCGGCATATATATTAATCCTGCCTGCCTTCATTTTATACCCTATTGAGCTTATATCGATCCTTTGAGGGGCGCGATCAACTCTTTTTGCAATTATTCTCCCTTTCGGAGCGCCGACCTCACCCCTTTAAAG
>JAPKZK010000005.1 GCA_026393835.1 Candidatus Aminicenantota bacterium
GGGAGGGGGAGTCCGGGACAAGCGGAAATTTTTTTACTTAATCTCTATACCATTTTTAAGAATTTCCATGACTAGCCAGAGCCTATCCGAAAAGTCATGGAGATTTTGATATTTACTATTGTAGATCGTCGCGAACAGGCAATGCCGGTTCCCTACCAAATTACGCCCCGTGCATACCTTTTCGGATAGGGTCTAGGTAGGGGCATAAATTTTGACTGTCCCTTTTTTAAGGAGAATAGATAGCTACCATACGAACTTGTCGGTGTTTCAAAATTAGAATTGCTGTCCCTGAATTTCATTTCTTCCCCGGAACTGCCCGCGAAACACAAGAAAAGCCGAAACAAAACTTAAGTCCACGTATGCGCGGTTACACTGATTTACACTGATTGTTTGTCATTAGGGAAGATAATGGGACAGGCTGGAATCGGCGCTTGAGAGGAGCCACTTATTCTTATTTCCAAATAACTTCAATGATACCTGAGTTTTCAATCGAATGGTCCGTGGTAAGTATCGGTATATTCAAATATTTCCCGGTCGCCGCGATCAACCGGTCATGTAGTTCCAACCCTTCAATCGTTCTGGCAATTTCTACAATTTCCATGGTCAGATCAATTATCCTGTAATTATCGGAATTAATAATTTTCTTTTTTATATCTCCAAAATTCAGCGGAATCCTGTTGGCATCTGTCAGGTACATGACTTCAACCATTGAGATAATTGAAATATAAATAATATGATCTCCCAGGTCTGAATCTTTCAGGATTTGTTTTGCCCTTTTTCCAATTTGCCCGTTCTTCGAAAAATGGCGTACAAGTGCGACTGTATCTGCTAAATATTCCATTTATGAACTCTTTGTATCAGAGATTGACCGGATTTCTTCCGGATTTTCCGGATTTCCGATTCAAGGTTATCGATTTTTTCAAAACCCAATCCTTCCCACACCCCCTCAAGTTTGACAATTTTTTTGGGCCTGTGTTTCGATTTGAACAAAATAAATTCGACAAAATCGTTGATCTCTTCTAATTTATCACCTGGTATTGTCTCCAGCCTTGTTTTGATTTTATTCAGAGTTATTTCATGTAATTCCATTTTTATTTCCTACCAACAATAATATAAGCCTTTAATCCTTTTTTGTCAATATAGAAGGGATTAAAATCGGCCTGTCCCGCACCGCCCTTTCAAAAATAAGTGACTTTGTTAAGAACGCAGCGTTACATTTCCGTTTTTTAGGGCAAACGAACGGGAAATCACGCTGCTTTTCCATTTTTTGGGGGCGAAAGAACGCGAAAGCGCGTTACATTTCCATTTATTTGCATCTGAGTATACAAATGTGCCGTTACATTGCGACTTTTTTGCAGCAAAAAGCCCAAATGTAACGTGCTTTTCCATTCTTTTTACGGCAAAAAGCCCAAATGTAGTGTTACATCCCAGTCTTTTTCAACGAAAGAGACAAAAACAGAGGTGTTTTTGGTTTTTTTTACGACCGACAAGACCTCCGCACCGCTTTTGGAAGATAAGGATTTTTTTGGGAAGTTGACAAATGGGTCGGTTTATATTATGATTGTGCCGGGCGCCTGGAGGGCTCAGCCGCATGTTGATCGCAAACCCGATTTATGACACAGTTTTTAAATACCTGATGGACAATGTCGATATCGCTAAAGGGATCATCGCCGCTATCATCGGGGAGGACATCGTTCACCTGGAATTACAGGCCCAGGAAAGCAACGTAAAAGTAGATGCCAGGTTAACCTATTACCACCTGGATTTCATC
>JAPKZK010000092.1 GCA_026393835.1 Candidatus Aminicenantota bacterium
ACGCATAATGCACCTCCGTGGTTTTTTATTTAATTATACCACAGCATTATGCACTTATGAAAATAAAATGTTTTAAAAATGAATATTTTAGATAAAAGATGCGACAGCGGAGACTTGACTAAGCACTAGTCTCTTTGACTATAATATCAAATTCAATAAATGATACCTCCTTTCTTAAAGGTTTGAGGCATCTAAAGGAATTAATTTTATGGGATACTCAAATCACCGATATCTCCTTTCTTCAAGGGTTAAGTCAATTAACCACTTTGGCTTTGAGTTTTAATCAAATCACCGATATCTCTTTTCTTCAAGAATTGAACCAATTAACCACTTTGATTGTGCTTAGAAATAAAATCGCCGATATCTCCTTTCTTCAAGAATTGAGCCAATTGACCACTTTGAATTTAAGTTATAACCAAATCACTGATATCTCCCCTCTTCAAGGGTTGAAGAATTTGACCGTATTGGATTTGAGGCGCAATAATATCCGAGTATTACCCGAAACCATTGTTGATCTGGGAATGAAAATAGATGTAGATCCCGATTATCCTATTGAAAAAGGAATTTCACTGTATGGCAATCCCCTGGAAACGCCGCCAGTGGAAATTATTCGAAAAGGTAGTGACGCTATAAAGGCTTATTATAAATCATTAAAAGGAAAAACCCTGCCCTTAAATGAAGCCAAAGTCCTGCTGGTGGGCGACGGAGGCGCCGGAAAAACTTCATTGGTTAAACGGCTGGTGGGAAAACATTTCGATAAGAAGGAACCCCAGACCCACGGTATTAACATCAACCAATGGGAGGTTAAACAGGGCAAAGCCAAAATAAAAACCCATCTCTGGGATTTCGGCGGCCAGGAAATCATGCATGCCACCCATCAATTTTTCCTTTCCAAACGCAGCATCTATATCCTGGTACTGGACTGCCGGAAAGATGAAAAAACCGAATACTGGCTCAAACACATCCAGAGCTTTGGCGGCGATTCACCTGTATTGGTAGTACTCAATAAAATCGATGAAAACCCGGGGTTTGAAGTCAACCGCCTGTTCCTCCAAGAAAAATACAAAAACATCACAGGGATTCTTCCGCCTCTCCTGCGCTAAAAATACAGGAATTAAAGAGTTTGCCGATGCCCTGTCGGAAACGTTGAACTCCGTGGAAATGCTTCAAACCACCTGGGCGGAAAATTGGTTCCAAATTAAGAAACGCCTGGAAAACATGACCGAACCTTTCATCACCTACGAAAAGTATACGGAAATGTGCATCGCTGAAAAAATATCGGACAAAACCAGCCAGGATACCCTGGTGGATTTCTTAAACGACCTCGGCGTTATTCTCCATTTTAACGATTTAGACCTCCAGGGCGTCCATGTACTCGAACCCAAATGGGTCACCGAAGCCGTCTATAAAATCATCAACTCAGAAAAACTCGCTCAATGCAAAGGCATCCTGGAACTGGAACTTTTAAATGAAATCTTGAAACGAACAGGGAAACATGGTTATGATTATCCGCCGGATAAGCACCCTTATATCATCCGGTTAATGAACAAATTCGAACTCTGTTATGAAATCGATAAACAAAAAGTACTGGTTCCCGATCTTCTGGATGTACAGCAGAGTTCATTTGATTTCGATTACGCCGATTCCCTCAAATTCCTCTTCGAGTATGATTTCTTACCCCGTTTAATCATGCCGCGCTTCATCGTCAGGATGCACAACGATATCAAAAATGAACTCCAGTGGCGCACCGGCGTGGTGCTGGAAAACAATGCCTTTCACGCCACAGCCGTGGTGAAGGCCGATAATGAAGAGAAAAAGATATACATCTACGTAAGCGGGATGCAAAAAAGAGATTACTTTGCCGTGATCCGTCACACCATCCGCGATATCAACGGCAGCTTCGAGAAATTAAACGTCAAAGAAAAAGTTCCCTTGCCGGATTATGAAGAGATAGCCATTGAATACGCCGAATTGATCGGTTTTGAAGAAGTAGGAGAGGAGAATTATCTCGTCGGAAAATTAAAGAAAAGGTACAGCATAAAAAAATTACTAAACGGTATTGAACCGGAAGAAACGCGAAAAACACCCCAGGATAATAGTTATCGACCGATAGTGGCAGGAAGAGATGTAACCATTTTCGATATGAAGGGCGATGGAGCATCCGTTACCATCCACAATACCATTGAAGTGGAAAAAAAGCTTGAAATCATCATAAAGGAATTGCAGGAGCATGATGTACCGGGGAAAGAGGAGCTTATTAAAGAATTACAAGATGGGGAAGTGAAAAAGGATAAGTCCCGGCTGCGGAAAGTATTGGGTACAGTGCTAACCCGGGTAGCGGAAATCGCGTCCCTCGGTTCTGCCGTGACCTCCCTGCTGTCGATATTATGATTTCACAGTTGAAATTACTATCGATTGATTTTATAATAAAAGTGTGATAAAAAGAATTCCAGGAGAATCATTAAATAGGAGGTATCCTAAATGCCGGTTATGACAGTTAAATTGAGTGAAGCCCTGGTAAAAGCAACACTGGCCAGGGATATTAACGATGCCTTTAATAGGGTATTTTCAGAATACCTGGACCTAAAATTAAATCAATTGGAGCAGTCTATCAAAGCCTTTCAAAAAAAGTGGGGTTCAACCTTCGAGGGATTCAAAAAAAATATCCAGCATAACCGATTAAACGAAGATAGTCATTCCTATGCCGTTGAGAACGACTTCTGGCAGTGGGAAGAGGCAGAGACGTTAAAAGAGCATTACAACGATATTAAAAGCCAATGGATGTAACCTGGTTTCTCCGCCGATTATTGGAAGCATTATCCCGCTTCTCTTTTGTAAAAAACGTTGACCTGGTCACAGAAGTATTTGTCGTCTTGTTATCGAGCCAAAAACTATTGAGGAAATCATCGATCATTTAGCCGAATCATGGGATATCCTTATTAAAATAAATCGCTGAATTCGTTGGCGCTTAAACCTGCTTGTCTGATAATTGCCTTTAATTAGAAGTTCTTCATGATGCAAGTCTCGCGCCGTCATCCTGAGACCATTAAAATGCCGCCGCCAAAAGAAGACACACCACGGCGCCAGGGCACAAAGAAACATCATGGCACGATAAATTTTGCGTATAAGCAAAAAAAAAGGCGAAAAATTTTGCTTACACGCAAAAAAATCTTGATTTCCCCCTGACCCGGGTTTATCCCGGTTTTGTCTGCCCTGGTATGAAAATAGCCGCGAAGGTCCCGGCGGGGCACCCTTAAAGCGAAGGACCGCGAAGAAAAAAAATCCCTGGCGCTTTGGTGCGCCCTATTGCCTTATCATTTGACTATAACGAGCGAATAAAATCAGGCCGCGGCGATGTAGGGATTTGATTCATCAAATCCCAAAGACAAATAACCTGTGAAGGGCTTGATAAATCAAGCCCCTACATGATAAATCAAGCCCCATCATTAATATTGGTATGGAGTTTTTTCCAATTTTTTGATATAATGGCCCCATGAGGAAGAAAATGAATAAGATTGTTCTGGACTTTGTAAGCGATTTAAAATTCACCGAATTTTGCGTGCTGGTGGCCGGGTACATCAGAAATATGACCAATATCAAAGAGGATGAATTCTTTAAAATCGAAATTTCACTGCGGGAAGTCCTCAACAATGCCATTATCCATGGAAACAAAGCGGATAAAAACAAAAGAATTTGCGTGACCTTCTGGTGGACCCACTTCCGGTTCTATATGAGCATCAAGGATGAGAACCCCGAGAAAGTCGATTTCGACGCGATTAGTAAGAAGTTGCGCAGCAATGATATTTTGTCCTCCAACGGCAGGGGAATTTTGATAATGAAAAGTTACATGGACAAAGTGGAATTTCGCCCCTCCACTCATGGAACTGAAGTCGTATTGGAAAAAAAACTGTGAGCCCTTTAAGCGAACCTGTTCATATCCTGGGGGTCGATACCACTTCCAAACATTCATCCATCTCCATTTCCCTTGGGGATGAGATACAGGTGGAATACAATTTTACCACCCTGGACGGCCTGTCTGCAGCGCTGGTCCCGGCGCTGGAATTTGTATTACGAAGCGCCGGCTTGAAACTCGATGATATCGATGTTTTCGGCATTTGCATCGGACCCGGGCTCTTCACCGGCATCCGCGTGGGCATGGCAACCCTCAAAGGCCTGCTCTTCCAACAGGACAAACCGGTAGTCCCGGTTCTGTCCTTGAAGGCCCTGGCGTACAAGTACATTAAATCCGATTTTACCATTATTCCTTTGATCGACGCCAGGAGGGAGGAGGTTTACATCGCCGGGTACAACTGTTTAGAAAAAAAAATCAAAGAGATCATCTCGCCCCAGTTGATCCCCATCGGTGCACTGGAAGAAACCCTTGATAAAATCGAAAACGTCCAGTTTATCGGCAGCGGCGCCGAAGTGCATAAAGAACTCATAAAAAAAACCTACCACTCCAGTAAAATATTTTATAGGTCCTCGTTCCTGGCCTCAGAGATTTGCAAGGTGACTTACCGGCAATTTTTGAAAAAGGAGTACCTCACCGATTTGCAGCAGCTACTCCCCTTCTATATCCGGAAACCCGACGCGGAAATAAATTATCCCGGAATATAAAGAGGATGCCTCCGGCGGCCCGCTTTTTGAAAAAAGCGGGGCAAAAATTTTTGATAACTTTTGATAAACGAAAACATACACATTCGTAAAGCGCGGCCCGGAGATATCGATGCAGTTTTCTATATTAAACAAGAACAGTTTTCCAATCCCTGGAAAAAGCAACTCTTTTACGATGAATTGGACCATGATATTGCCTTTTTTTATGTGGCAGAGGATACCGCGTCCAAAGAGATTATCGGGTATATTATCTTTTGGATTATCCGGGAAACCCTGGAACTCCACGATATCGCCGTAATAGAAAAATATAAAAAAAAAGGCGCCGGTTCACGATTGCTGGAGTTTATGCTGGAAACAGCACGCACCCGGCAGGTTGAAGAGATGTTCCTGGAAGTGAGACAATCAAATACAGCGGCCATCGCCTTTTATGAAAAGTATCATTTTAAAAAGATCGACATGCGCAAGGACTATTATACAGGACCGGTGGAAGACGCGGCGGTTTACGCCCTATTTTTAAAATAGAAAATCAGGGTCTTTAAATTTGAGATCGATATCGATTCGTTTTTGCTTCCAGAAGTCCAATGGAACCGCGTGAAAAGCGGCCACTACACGGGGATCAAATTGGATGCCGGAAAATTTTTTCAATTCACCGGAGGCCTCCTCGAAAGTCAGGGCCGCCCTGTAAGAACGCTCTGAGGTCATGGCATCGACCGTATCCGCCACTGCAAAAATCCGCGCCCCCATGGGAATGTCTTTCCCTTTGAGGCCCGAAGGGTAACCGGAGCCCTTGAAACGTTCATGATGGAAAAGTACGATTTCCGAAGCCCCTTCCAGGAATTCGATATGTTGCAGGATTTTGAACCCCACTTCCGGGTGAGTTCTCATCACCGTCCATTCCGCATCGGTCAATTTTCCCGGTTTTTTCAGGATGGCGTCCGGGATGCCGATTTTCCCGATATCATGGAGCAATGCGCCATATTCCAGCGTTTTTAATTGTTCCGTGTCGCCCCATCCCAATAATTCCGCCAGTTTAAGGGTATATTTCGCCACCCTCAGGGAATGCCCTTGAGTTTCCTCGTCGCGGGTATCCAGGGCGGTGACCAACGCCCTTAACGTAAATATATAAGTTCTATCCAGCTCTTCAAGGGCATTTTGCAGTTCTTTCGTGCGATCGGCCACCATCCGTTCCAGTTCCCGTTGGTATTCCTTGTTTTCCAGCACCAATCGCCGTTTCTCCATGGCTTTCCTGGCAATCAACGCCACTTCCGTCAATTTAAAAGGTTTTGACACGTAATCGTAGGCGCCCCGGGACATCGCGGTAATTGCCGACTCGATGTCTTTAACCGCAGAGATCATAATAACCATTACATCTTCATCGATATCCTTTACATCGCTCAGTAATTCGAGACCGGTCCTGCCGGGCATCCGGATATCCGACATCACCAGGTCGATGCTACCGTCGGATTTGAACTTCTCTAAAGCATCGAAAGCGTTCGCAGCCAGGATACACTGGAAGCCTTCACCTTTCAGGAAATCTCCCAGCAATTCCCTGATATCCGCTTCATCATCCGCAATTAAAATTTTTTCCTTTTTCATGTTATTTTATATAACATATTAAAACGTCTAAGTAAAGCCTTCCATCGTGATCCGGCTTACATTATTACAGCCGGGGGGAAGGAGGAGAAATCAGGGTGTCTTCATATCCCCCGGCTGTTCGGGGAACTTTATTTTTTCAAGCCCGCCAATTTTTTTAATTCGTCCACTTTGTCCAGTCGTTCCCAGGGGAACGAATCTCTTCCGAAATGGCCGTAAGCAGCGGTTTTAGCATAAATAGGCCGTTTGAGCCCCAATTGAGTCAGTATGTCGGCGGGTTTTAAGGGGAATACTTTCCTGATCAGTTCTACGAGTTTTTCTTCATCGATTTTACCGGTGCCGAAGAGGGCGACATTAACAGAGACCGGTTCGGCGACGCCGATAGCGTAAGCCACCTGGACTTCGCATTTTTCCGACAGCCCGGCGGCCACGATATTTTTGGCTATATACCTGGCCGTATAAGCGCCGGAGCGATCGACTTTGGAGGGGTCTTTCCCTGAGAAGGCGCCGCCGCCGTGTCTACCCATTCCACCGTAGGTATCCACGATTATCTTACGGCCGGTTAACCCCGCATCAGCCTGGGGCCCGCCAATTACAAAACTCCCGGTGGGATTGACATAGAATTTGGTATCCTCATTAAGCCATTTACCGCACACCGGTTTAATCACTTTCTCAATGATATCTCTTTCGATCTCATCGTGGGAGCGGCCTGCGTCATGCTGGTTGGATACGACTACCGTAGTGACCCGGGTGGGTTTCCCGTTGACGTATTCGACCGTCACCTGGGATTTTCCATCCGGCGCCAGGTAGGGAATCTCTTTGTTCTTCCTTACCTCGGCCTGCTTTTGAGTCAGTCTATGGGCCAGGAAAATGGGCAGCGGCATATATTCGGGGGTCTCGTTGGTGGCATAACCGAACATCATACCCTGGTCTCCGGCCCCCTGTTCTTTAAACCATCCTTCGCCGTCGGTAACACCCATCGATATATCCGGGGACTGCTCTTCAAGGTGCACCAGAACGGCGCAGGTTTCATACTCGATCCCGTACTTCGAGTGGGTATACCCGATCTCTTTTAGCGTATTCCTGACGATTTTGGGGATATTAACGTACCCTTTTGTGGTTAGCTCACCGGCCACCACGACGCAACCGGTTTTTGTGAGGCATTCGACCGCCACTCTCGAGTCAGGGTCCTGTTCCAGGCAGGCATCCAGTA
This sequence comes from Candidatus Aminicenantota bacterium, assembly GCA_026393835.1. Taxonomy (GTDB): domain Bacteria; phylum Acidobacteriota; class Aminicenantia; order UBA2199; family UBA2199; genus JAKAGC01. The sequence continues at coordinate 7,421 of JAPKZK010000092.1, forward strand.
TCGCATCCGAAATCTGATCGCATACCTTGTCGGGATGACCTTCCGTTACGGATTCAGACGTGAAAAGGTATTTTCCTTTTATCATTTTAACCTCCAATTGATTACTTATTTATCTATTATGGGCAACAAAAAGGGGTAAAACATGACCTTGTTTTAGTATAGTATAGTACCAAACTTTCTATTCACTGTCAAATACTAAACGATTAAAACAAATATTTTTTTCTACTCAGCCTTCGTCCAGGTAAATTTTATAAGCCTCGTCGACGGGTTTGTCGTAGATAGTGATAGCCGTGATGGCGTTGCACATCCTGATGGCTTCTGCAAGGGATTTCTGGTGAATATTCCGGCCCGTGGCGTTGCCGGATGCGCCGGCAATGGAAATCTGGTCGTGTAAGCTCTGTAAGAAGGCTTTGGGATCGGTGCTGGAACCGCCGGCGCAGATCACTTTGGTTTTTCCTGCAGCCAGGACGGCTTGTTTTAAAATTTCAGCGGACTTCATTCCTTCTTTTTTGGGGGCGTTGACCTTGACAAAATCCGTGCCCAGGCAGGCGGCGACGCCGGTAGCGCCGGCAATCAGGTTCGGGTCTTTTTCATCCGTTACGGCGGCGCCCCTGGGATAAATCCACAGTACGGTCACCAAGCCGTGTTGATGGGCCTTGTAAACCGCCTGGGCCGCTTCCCGCAGCATGATATGTTCGAACTTGCTACCCAGGTAAATCGTATACCCCACGGCTAAAATATTCAGGCCTGAATTGTTCTTGAATTCCACTACCTGCTCCACATCCACCAGTTGACCGGACCGGGGATCTTCCTGTGCGGTTTTTACCAGGTTGGTCTTTGAATTTAATTTCACCAGGTAGGGAATATCGGGATAATCCCTGCCGAACATTGAAATCAAACCCATCTGGCCGGCAAATACCCCGATTTCCGCGGCGTTGGCAATCTTAAAAAGATGTTCCGGCTCATGGTCATCTTCGTGTATGCCTTGACCGTAGAAATCTTCGTTTAAATGCTCGATCTTTTGATCTCCGGCAAAAAGCATCAGGCGACCGGAGCCGAGGGTAATCTCATCGTAATTGTTCAGATACTCATTAATACTCCCGTTCGGGACATCCGCGGGGACATATATGGTTTCGGTTTCTTCCATTAAGTTACCTCCTAAACCGGCAACGCCGGGAATTCTAAATATGCAATGATTAATTATAACAAAAAAGCCTCCCCTGGTCAAGGACAGGGAGAAAAGAGGTAGAGTGCGTTATGGTAAAAGGTTAAGGGCGAGGTTGAGGGGATTGGCCTCAACCTCAACCTTTTAACCTTTTAACATTTTTTACAGACGAATGGTGAGTGCGATATTGGGGACAAAAATTTTCACCCCGTAAGTACCGGGCATACCGTCGCCTGCTTCCGCGAAACTCACTGTTACATCTTTGCCCATACCGTATTCAACGGCCACATCGAGGGAGATGTTCCCGGCTTTATAACCGAAACCGAAAGTGACCCAATTATAGGCGTGTTCAGGGAGTAAAATGGAATGGGTGTCGATAGGTGATACGATGGGATCCGTATAGAACCCGCCCCGTAAGGCAAATGCGCTGGATACCCAATATTCCAATCCAAAACGCAATTGGACCGCATCTTTCCACCTTAACTGCAGGTCCGCGTCAGCTTCAAAAAACTGTTTCCAACCGGCGTTGGTATAGGCAACGGGGATATTTTTGACTTTTTTCCAGTTGGTATACTGGACATCCGCCGTAATGGTCAATTCCTCCGTCGGTCTAACACAGAGTCCGGCGCCGAGCCACATGGGCAAAGTCGCTTTCCTTTCTGCGTCGTCCGTGGTGGGCAGCCCAACGAGTCCTGCGCCGGACATAGTGGCGTCGCCGCTGAGTGTAGCCTTGACAGGGGTTTTAAAACTTACCCCGAAGCTGATTTGGTCGCTGGGTTTGAATAACATTCCGAAAGTCGCACCAACGGCCAATCCTTTCAGGTCTTCGTCGTATTGTCCCAGCCCCGGCCGTTTCAATTTCAGCATTCCGTAATCGATGTTTAAAACAGCGCCCAGGGAGAATTGCTCATTCAATTTTATGGCGATCGCAGGTGAAAAAGCAAACACGCCAAAGAAGCTCTCCCATTGGAAAGCGGCGCCCTGTGTGAGGGCTGCCAGGTCCGCGCCATTCCATTTTGCGCCCAACCCTGAGGGTACGTGAGCGTAAACTCCTACCACGATGTCCGATGAAAGGGGTTTGAAGAAACCGATGCCGCCGGAAGGGTACATCTTGTTCGCAGTCTTGGCATCGATTGTTACCTGTGGTAATTGTAATTGATACGTGCCCTTGGGAATGACGTCGGTCCCAAAGAACGCTAACTGGGTCTCTTTCATCTGGGTTAAACCCGCGGGATTCCAGAATATGGCGCTGTAATCGTCCGCAAGTCCAACAAAAGCGCCTCCCATGGCAATGGCTTTGGACCCGTTTCCATTCAAGTTAAGACCGTTGGGATAAAGTCCACAAGTCATTGTCACGGCTAAGACCATAATTCCTAAACATTTTGATAGACGTTTCATTCTACCTCCTTTTAGCTTAGTGAAAGTAGAAGTATAAACAAAAAAAAAAAAAAATTCAATAAAAAAAAAGAATTTTCCTGGGCAATCCCTATTTTACCGATTGACAAAATAATAAATTTTCTGTATTAATGATACTACAATGGCCAATGCAATTAATAAATACCCGGTGCCGCTGATATTTAAAAAAATTTTTAAGGACAATATGAGCGGCGAATTGTTAGTAACAGGCGAAGGATTTCGCAAAGAACTCTTCTTTGTTAAAGGGGACCTGGTTTTTGCTTGCACTTCCATGGCCCAGGAACGTCTGGGGGACATTTTGCTGGCTGCCGGTAAAATAACCGCCGCCGAGTTTACCAAGCTGACCAAAATCAAAGCAAACTCCAGCCGTAAAGTTGGGGAAATCCTGGCGGACATTACTAATTTGAGTTCCCATGATATCTATTATGCCCTCCTGTACCAGGTGAAGACCATTGCTATATCGATGTTTGGGTTGGGAGAAGGGGAATGGAAATTCACCGGCAAAATCCCGGTAATCCCGGGCAACCAGAATTTTAAAATTAAATTGCCCTCTATCATTACCGAAGGCGTGGATAAAATAGAAAAGATCTCTTATTTCAAAGAGAGGTTTTTGTACCGGGCCCCGGTAGCCGCACCTTTGCCCGAGACCACGGCCAGGTTCCTTTCGTCCGACGATATCAAGTTCTATATGAAATTAACGAATTTTTCCAATACCCCCATTGCCCGGATTGTTTCTAGCCTCATCGTACCGGAAACATTTTTCTGGAAAAAGGTAATCCTCCTTTATCTTTTAAATGTGATGGATTTTGTAGAGTATACGGTGGATAAGGACCAGAACAAAAATATCGAAGAGATCAACGAATTGTATGAACGAATTAAAGCCCACAAGGTCGATTATTACAACTTATTCGGCGTAAAAGATTCGGCCCCCATCAGTGAAATAAAAGAGTCTTATTTAAGCTTTTCGAAAAAATACCACCCTGACCGGATACAGGTGGCCCCGGACTCGACGGTCAAGAAAAAGGCCACCGAGGTTTTTGCCGAGATAAACAGGGCCTTCGAGGTGTTAAGCCATGCTGAAAAGAAGAGAGAATATGATCAGGGCGGGCATAAGGATAAAGAAAATTTGCAGGAAGCGTTTCTCCCCGGCCATGAGGGCAAAAGGGCCAGGGAATTGTATTTAAGAGCGAATGCCCTTTACAAACTGAAGCAGTACTGGAAAGCGGCGTCGATGCTGGAAGAAGCTGTGACGCTGGATGGAACGAAAGCTTCTTACTTTTTATTACTGGGGTTGTGCCAGGCCAAATCCACGGAATCGCAAAAGTTGGCTGAGAAAAATTTTAAAATAGCCGCGGATATGGAACCCTGGAATGCGGACCCGGTGTTTGCCCTGGGAGAATTGTACCGTTCCGGGAATTTCTTGAAAAAGGCCGACTCCCAATTTAAAAAAGCCCTGGAATTAAATATGGAACATACCCTGGCGGGTAAAGCGATTAAAGAGCTTGAATTGCTTTACGCCCCAAAGAAAAAGCCGGTGTTTTCAATGTTCAGTCAAAAAAAATCCGGCGCCTGATCTGTCCCCTTTATTCTTTGTTTGCACGAACTCCCCGGTAAATCTCCTTTGCCAGTATTTGAAATATGACTTTTTGGAACTCCGTATCATCCATATACCGGGTGACAATACCGTCGTTTTCTACTATTCGCTGCATCATGAATTTCTGGATGAATTGCCGGATTCCTAATTCAAACTTGTCCAGCGTATTGGCTTTTGCGGTTTGTATGATTCGATCGTCCTTGCAGGCTTTCTCTTTGATCTGCTGGAAAAACAACCGGTCCTCTTCGGAAAAATCCGTGCCGAATCGTTCATTTAGGGTCCGGATGATTTCTGAAAGGGGTTTATCTTCTTCTTTGGCCTCGCCGGTTCCAACCGCTGTCGGGCTTTTTACGCCGTAGGGCTCGCCGCCTTCCATTACCATTGAGACTGTCGATTCTTTTTCAACCCTGTAGTAGAAAAGCGTAACATCATTTTCCGGGTGGGGATTAACCCAGTCATCGCCGATTTGAAGGTGGCGAATGAGATATCGTCCAAAACCGTAGAGCATCTCATGTGTTTTATCGGTATAGGGTATAACCTGGCTGATAAACGAATAAAACCTTACATAAGCGGTCATTTTATCGTAAAACGCGGTTTTGTCTTGCTCATCCAACGCCTTGAACCTGTCTACGGAAGGTTGTATGTGTTTTTCCATCCGGCCATGGTCCGATGGGTTTTGTTTGTGGGCGGGGGTATAGTAAACCCGGCAAAAAGCCGCGACTTCAGACCACTCGTACACATGCATGCCGTCCAATTCATGCGCAAGTTCTTCAAGATGATATGGGTCGGATGGTTCTTGTAGGGTGGTGGCGTGGTAATAGGGTTTGAATGCCGTATAAATGTCTTCGGTATCATTGACGAAATCCAGGATAAAGGGCGGTTCTTTGCCGGCATAGGTGCGATTTAAACGGGATAATGTTTGCACGGCCTGGACGCCGTCGAGCCGTTTATCTACATACATGGCGCATAATAGGGGCTGGTCATACCCGGTTTGGTACTTGTCGGCAACCAGCAGCACCTGGTAATCGGGGGAAGCGAATTTTCCCGGCAACTGGGTTTCTGATATTTGTTTGCCGGTAACGATATCGATATTCATGGACGGCTCGGTGTATTCGACGCCGGTATCCGGGTCCACAACGGTTCCACTGAACGCCGCCAGCGGACGAATGTCGGTATACTTGTTTTCCGCGATATATTTTTGGAAGGACAACATATAACGCACGGCATGGAGACGGGAACCGGTCACTACCATGGCCTTGGCCATGCCCCCTAATTTTTGTTCGACATGTCGGCGAAAGTGCTCGATGATGATTTCGGTTTTCTGTTCGATGTTGTGCGGATGAAGCGTCATGAACCTGGATAGTTTTTTTTTGGCCTGTTTTTCAGGCATAAGGGGGTCGTCTTCCACGGCTTTCACTAATTTGTAATAGGTTTTGTAGGTGGTGTAGTGCTGGAGTACATCCAGGATAAAACCTTCCTGGATGGCCTGTTTCATGGAATAGGTGTGAAAGGCTTCGTGTTTCCCTGATGGGCCGATGCGTCCGAAGAGTTCGAGGGTTTTGCCTTTGGGAGTGGAGGTAAAGGCAAAGAAGGCGAGGTTTTTTTGTTTGCCGCGCGATTCCATGACTTTATTGAGATTGTCTTCCCAATCCGGTTCGGCTTCTTCGCTGCCTTGTTCCATACCGGCGCCCAGGATGCCTTTGAGTTCCCGCGCCAGTTCGCCGGTTTGGCTGGAATGGGCTTCGTCTACAATGATAGCATAGCGGCGCGCGGCGATTTTTTCTTGCCATTCCCCGGCTTTGGCGAGGGCGGCTTCGCCGGGCGCGTCGACATCGCCGGCCCCGGCAATATGTAGGAGTCCGTGTAATATAAAGGGAAACTTCTGTAAGGTGGTGACGATTATTTTAGTGCCGTCCACCAGGGCTTCGGCAAGCTGGCGTGAGTTTTGGTCGATGGCTTTGACTACTCCCCGCGTACGGTCGATTTGATAAACGGCTTTCTGGAGTTGGTCATCCAGGACGCGGCGATCGGTTATGACGATAACGCAATCGAATACTTTTTCATCCTGTGTTGTATGAAGGCTGGACAGCCGGTGCGCCAGCCAGGAGATAGTTTTGGTTTTCCCGCTGCCGGCGGAATGTTGAATGAGGTAGTTGCTGCCGGTTTTTTCACTGCGCGCGGCGTGGGTGAGTTTGCGCACGGCGTCCAATTGGTGAAAGCGGGGAAAGATCATGTCATTTTTTTTATCCAGGAAAACAAAACTGCCCACGATATCCAGGAAGCTGTCCCATTGTAGAATTTCTTCCCAGAAATAGCCGGTGCGATGGCCTGAAGGATGTTGGGGGTTCCCTTTGCCGCAATCGATTTCCCCGGGGTGGCTGCCTCGGTTAAAGGGTAAGAATATGGTTTTTTCGCGGTCCAGCCGGGTGGTCATATAGATTTCATTGGGGTCCACGGCAAAATAAACCACGGCGCCTTTTTTGAATTGGAACAGGGGGGCGCGTGGGTCGCGGTGGGTTTTGTATTGTTCCACCGCATGGCGCCAGGTTTGGCCCGAAGCGGGGTTTTTTAGTTCGACGGTGGCAATGGGGATGCCGTTCATGGAGAGCAGCATATCCACGGTGGAATTATCCGAAAGGTGGCAGGCCGCCTGGCGGGTGACGTGCAGGGTGTTTTTATGGTACAGGTCAAGGGTTTCATTAACAAGGCCGTGGGCGGGTTTAAAAAAGGCCAGTTGGAAGGTTTTGCCATAGAATTTGAAGCCGCGGCGGAGGATATGGAGGGGGCCTTTGAGGTTGCGTTCTTTAACCAGGGTTTCGATCAATTTAGCGGGCAGTTCCGGTCCCAGGAGTTTTTCCATTTGTGCCCAGAGGGTGGGTTGGGTGTCTTTAATGAAGGCCGTAACATATTGGGGGAAAAGGGCATTTTGTTTGTCCCAGGACTTATTAGACCCGGCGATCCAGCCGTTTGCGGCCATGGTTTCTTGAATATAAGCTTCAAAGGCTTTCTCGGTTGTCGCTTTCATTTATTCCTCGTGTCTCATAAGTTCTCATAAATATTGATAACTGAAAAACCATTCATATCGGCGCTATACGCCAAGTAAGTTCTAATAAATACAAATAAATTATTAATAAATTTTTTTCCTCGATCTATCGAGCTATTAAAGAATCGATCTCACAAATAACCTCAGGTAGATTGGGTTGATTAAAACTCATATTCGGTGCAGGGACACGGTTACGATTCAAATTTGGCAAAATATGTTTATGATGAGGATAAGAACTTTCAAGAACAGGGTCGCCGGGATGTGGTTGGCAGTCATACCTGCTCAATAACTCTTCTCCTTCCCAGATTTCGTAACCATACCAATCAATAAGAATGGGTGAACAATGAAATAATAACCGTTCACGTACCACCAGGCGGTAACCGCAATCAAAATATATTTCACCTGAAACACGGGCCAATGATGCCCCACGGCGTATTAAAGAAACGCTTGAATGATTTATGGATGGGAAATTTTCCTCAAGGGTATACAGGAATAATTCGTAAGTTTCAATGGAATGGAAAGGCTGTTTCATGCGGTTTTATGGATTAAACCGGTTAAACTTGGCGCATTTCGTTGTAGTTTTTGAATCTCATTTCGGTAATCCGCAAGTCGAGCCAACCAGGTTCGATAAACGCTTGCCCACTCTCCAAAATCCAACGACCATTTGTCATCATCCGGCTCTTCGCCGCTAATGTAGGCGGCATTAAAGGTTTCCGAACGAATACCGTACTTTCGCTCAAAACCCAATAATTCTTCTTCCAGGGCATGTATGTCTGCCAAAATATCATGTAAAGTCATTGGGACACCTCTCATGTAATTATAACACATTTTTCCTCAAAATAGCTCCTTTAAAGAGATTTTTTATTTACCCGCGCAGTGAATAGGTCCATTTAAATTGTTTTCCTCACTTCGATCTTACCGGTCACCGCGGCGGAAATAAGCGCGGTGCGGTATTCCTTGAGTTTTTCGACGGCTGTTTCTACCTTAGCGATAAGCGCATCGATTTTACCCGTCTCGCGGTCAAGAAAGGCGGCAATGGCTTGCTGCTCGGGAAGAGGAGGAAGAGGGATTAAAAATGATACATATTTTTCAGCACTAACATTTTGAATAGTAGCTTGAATCAGAATTGAACTAATCCATTGCTGATAAAAAATAGACTTTGTTATAAAATTTATAAAATCAGGTTGGGCAATGCGTTTCTTTAATCGTGCCCTGATTAGATAACCTGCATAAGCGGCTCTCCCCCAAGATTTTCGATAGAAAAAACTTTTCCCAACAGTAGCGCCACTTCGGGCAAATAAGATATCTCCTTCATCAAGGAGAAATGGTTTTGCAACTTCTTCAGGAAGTGATCTAAACGTTTCTTCTCTCAAATTCCCAGATTCATCGACATCAGTAATTCGTACAAATCTTGGAAGTTCTGGATCATCTAATTCGGCGGCCTCGTTAGCACCATATTGCAAAGGGTTTTGGAGAATAAATTTCAACCTTTTCACTTCCCAATGTTCCGGCACATCTCCCAGCCATTCCACGCCACTTTGTTTCATCTTAACGGACAAATCAAGCCCTTTGGTAACCGCACGTGAAATAAGCGCCGTGCGCTTTTCCCGCAGAAGTTCTACCAGCCGCTTTTTCTTTGCCACCAGCGCATCGATCCTGCCCGTCTCAATATCGAGAAATGCGGCGATGGTTTTTTGTTCGGGAAGAGGCGGAAGAGGGATATTTACAGATCCCATGAAATCCCAACTTGCACGAGGCATTTTTGATCCAAATGTTGAACCATCAATTATATTAATAAAATCTTTTGAACGTAAATAATTTGAGGCAAAGTTTGAATCGATTGTTTTTTGCGGACGCAACACAAAAAAATCCCCGACAGCCTCGCCAGAGATATCTGCTTTTAGAACTTTCGCAAGATATGGTCTTAGTTTCCCAAACAGAATATCATCTTTTACAAATGCGACACCATCTCCATCAAATTCAGTTTCTGTTTCAATAAAACGACCTGTCCAGCTTTCAATATTCTCAAGAGCGATGGATTTTGTTCGATTTTCAGTTTTCGCAGTCAATAGTTGGAAATTATATTTCAGCCGTTTCACTTCCCAATGCTCCGGAACATCGCCCAACCATTCGACGCCGCTGGGTTTATATTGCGGATAGGGTTTACGATTCATCACTTGTCTCCGCGTCATCAAAATCCAGGGCAAAACGTTCGCGATCCTGCTCGATCAGACTGATAAGGTCTTCCTCTTTGGGTAGATATAGCAAATACTTACTGGTGCGGCTATTCCAACCGGACTCAAGGCTTTGAGTGAGATAAAAACGCCGCTTCTGCTCATCTTCAACCCGGGATAACAACCTGTAATGAGTCCAACTCAATTCGGTACGCACTGCGTTCCAAATTGAAAACGCAAGATAAAAGGTGTATAATTGATTATTTTCCAGGTGGTTCATTTTACCTCCTTCCCACTGCCGGTCACTTCCGCCAAAAGCTCCATGATCTCCGCTTCCAATCCCTTGATGTCGGCCTCAATTTCCTCCAATGGGCGGGGCGCCCGATAACAATAAAAATGCCGGTTGAGGGGAATCTCATACCCCACTTTGGTCTTGCCGTGGTCTACCCAGGCATCGGGCACATGAGGCAATACCTCCCGCTTGAAATAATCATCGATATTTTCCGTAAGCGGGACATTTTCCGTGTCTCGCAAATCCCCGTCCGCCTCAGGATTGCCCCTGGCATCACGGCAGATTTCAGCGGTTTCATCCTTCCGGCTTAATGCCTCCTGAACCGCTTTTAACTCTGACGCGGAAAGATGCAGACCGGACTCCCGGTCCAGCGCCTTTAGCTCTTTCAAGAAAGCCATACGGTCTTTGAACAGCTTCTCACCCGTACGTTGGGATAAATCTGCCAATAGTTTTTTTATCTCGTCCCGACGCTTTTTCCCTTCGTCGATTTCGCGGAGACGGGCGGTTTCATTCTTTTTATCGCTTTCGGCAAGCTTCCGAAAGGATTTGCTTTCTTCCAGCAAAGCGATCCGTTCGGCATTGGCCTGGAAATTCAAACGCAATGGCCGTTCAACCGTAATCTTGTTGTAGCCGAAATCGGCATTGTTAAATATCTTGCCGACAACCATCGCTTTTTCAACGCCGTCCACTTCCCGTTTAACCGTTTCATTGTTGGTGAAGTTCCCGTATATTTTTGTGATCAAGGCGATCTGGTTGGGTTCTTTATCCTCGCCGTCGGCAATCCTGTTACGTTTGTTCCCGAGACTCTTGCGCATTTTTACATAAAATTCGCGGGCGTCGATAAGCTGGACTTTCCCTTTTCGCTGCGCAACTTTGCGATTGGTGACCACCCATATATAAGTGGAAATACCGGTATTGTAAAAAAGCTGATCGGGCAATGCAATAATTGCTTCCAACCAATCGTTTTCAATAATCCACTGCCGGATATTGGATTCCCCGCTGCCGGCGTCCCCGGTAAACAGCGGCGAACCGTTAAAAACAATACAAATGCGACTGCCGCCCTTTTCAGGTGCACGCATCTTCGAGATCATATGTTGTAAAAACAAAAGCGAGCCGTCATTGATACGGGGCAGACCCGCGCCAAAGCGACCGTCGTAGCCCAATCGGCGCTGCTCATCTTCGATGATCCTGAATTGCTGTTTCCATTCCACGCCAAAGGGCGGGTTGGCCAACATGTAATCGAATTTATCCGCAGGGAAGCCGTCCTGGGTAAAAGTGTCGCCGGGCTTGATATTCTCGGCATCCTCATTCTTGATGAGCATATCCGAACGGCAAACCGCCCAGGCTTCGTCGTTTAAATCCTGGCCGAATAAATGCGGCTGGGCGTCGGCGTTGAGCGTGCGAATATAATTCTCAGCCACCGAAAGCATGCCCCCGGTCCCGCAAGCCGGGTCATAGATCGTCTTTACCACATGACTCTTGCGTAAATCCGTTTCAGGAGATAGGAGAATATTCACCATCAGCTTGATGACTTCACGCGGGGTAAAGTGCTCCCCGGCCTCTTCGTTGGATTGTTCCGCGCCGATCCGGATCAGTTCTTCGAAAATATAACCCATTTGCATGTGATCGATTTTTGCCGGGGATAAATCCAGCTCATCGGAAGCAAACTTTTTAACCACTTCAAAAAGCAGGTTCTTTTCGTTCATTCGGTTAACCTGGGCGCCGAAATCAAAACGTTCGAAGATTTTTCGCACATTGGGCGAAAAAGCGTTGATGAAACTATTCAGGTTGGGTGCTAATTGATCCGGGTCGTCGGTCAAATTGGAGAAGGTCAGCTTTGAAAGATTGTAGAAACTAACGCCCGTGATTTCTTTAAGCGAAGCGCCGATGATAGTTTCGGATTTTCCTTTGAGACCGGCAAACTCTGTCAGCACCTGTGCTTTTGTAGCGGCAAGGATACAATCGAAACGGCGCAAGACCGTTAGCGGGAGAATGACTTTGCGGTATTCATTTCGTTTATAAGGGCCGCGGAGCAGGTTGCATATGCTCCAGATAAAATTTGCCATTTGACTATGCGCTTGAACAGACATTAATAAACTCCTTATTCGATGCAGGAAATCATTATACCATTCATTATCTTCTATTGGAAGATTCATTTTTTTACGCATTCCAGGAGGATGAAGTAAGAGAATGATTAAGGGACAGGCAAAATTTTCGCCTCCATATGATTAATCCCACGGGAAAAGAGATACAGCGGGGATGCGTTTCCCCTGTCTCAAATTTATGACACTTCTAAGAAATGAATTATGGAAAGAGAATTGCTTTCTATCGAGTATGACAAAGAAAATAGGTTTTAATATATTGCCAGTGTTGTTTTTTGTCGGATCGATTATTTTTACCGGCTGCCCAACCACTATTAAAACCATTCCTTTATCCATCAATGTGCGAGAGGGAACGATTAATAATACGCCGATTCCTGTGAAGGAAGTAAAAATTTTCAGATCCACTCCGCTTGATCCCTTTGTGTACAAACCGATCGGGATGATCGTTGTTAGTGGGGGTTATGCGAGTATAGAATTGGATTATATCTACAATGAAATGCGAATGGAAGCAGCCAAACGAGGAGCGGAATATATCGTGGATTTTAAGATAAAAATGAAAAAAGAGACCGTTTCCAAAACCAATGATGATGGTGAAACTGTAGATGATGATATTTATTCTTTTACAGCCACGGGTACGATGATGTCTCGGGTCTCTTCCCGCAAGCTTCTAGCCGATCAAGAGCTTGAGTCAAATTAATAGTGAGAATGATAGAAATGATAGGGAGGTAATCAATGAAAAAGTGGCTATGTTTAGTAGTCTGTATAGCGAATTGCCTAATTGTCTCCGGCTGTAGTTTAAGTCCGAATTTTGCTTCAACCGACGCTTCGAAAGTTTATTCGCAGCGTGTTTCGTGGGAGCAAATTAAAGTATATCGATCGTCTGTTCCGGACGTTCCCTATATTGAAATCGGTTCGGTATATGTATGCTGCCACCCTGATGCAGATGAGCTGGTGGATGCGCTGAAAATGAAAGCTGCTAAATGCGGCGGCGATGCAATTATAGCTGTCGAACCCTACCCGGACGGCATGTCGGCTACAGTTATTCGCTTTAAATGAACTGAAATACTGTCGGCGCGCCTTTTTCCTCTTACCTGTCTTCTTCGGGACGGTTCGGCACAGGTAAAATTATTCAAAAACATTGAATCTCGAACCAAAAATCATATTTACTAAACAGGAACAAATCGAGGTAACTGTGAAAACCGCGCAAGGCTGTGGAAAAAGGATACAATTGAATATAGAAAACCTAAACCAAATTGGTGGCGGCGCTGAGCAAACATTTTTGAGAGGTGAGGAAACTATTTTGAGGGGTGAGGAAACTTTCCTGAGAGGTGAGGAAACTATTTTGAGGGGTGAGGAAACTTTCCTGAGGGGTGAGGAAACTTTTTTTTCTGGTGAGGAGACTTTCCTGAGGGGTGAGGAAACATTTTTGAGTGGTGAGGAAACTTTCCTGAGGGGTGAGCAAACTATTTTGAGAGGTGAGAAAACTTTCCTGAGGGGTGAGGAAACTATTTTGAGGGGTGAGCAAACTTTCCTGAGCAGTGAGCAAACTATTTTGAGCGGTGAGGAAACTTTATTTTCTGGTAAGGAGACTTTGGAAAGTGGTGAGGCCCGTTTCTTTAATAAAAAGAAAAAAATAAAAATATACTGGACAAAATTTTTTTATTTTAGTAAAGTATAGAAACTTAAAAATGTAAAGGAGGTTACAATGAAAAAGTATGTATGCCTTGCCTGCGGTTATGTTTATGATCCGGCGGATGGCGACCCCGATACCGGCATCGAACCCGGGACCACGTTTGAAGATTTACCCGATGATTGGGTTTGCCCCTTGTGTGGGGTCGGTAAAGATATGTTTGAAGAGGAAGAAGAAGATTAAACGTTTATTTAAAGGAGGCGAAAATGAGTAAGACCGAGAAAAACCTTGAAGCCGCCTTTGCCGGCGAATCCATGGCAAGAAATAAATACACCTATTTTGCCAAAGTGGCCGCCAAAGAAGGCTATATTTATATTGCAAAACTATTCGAAGAGACCGCCGACAACGAAATGCAGCATGCCAAAGAACATTTTAAGCTGCTGAAAGGCATCGGCGATACCAAAGCCAATTTAAAAGCCGCCATCGAAGGCGAACATCACGAAACCAACCGGATGTACCCCGACTTTACCAAAGAAGCCGAGGATGAAGGCGAAAAAGAAGCCGCACGCGTGTTTAAATTGGTGGGCCAGGTGGAAAGTCACCATGAAGCCAGGTACAAGAAGCTACTGGAAATGGTCGAAAAAGGAACCGTTTATAAAAGATCGAAACCCATCCGCTGGAAATGCAGCAAATGCGGACATATCCACGAAGGCCTCGAACCCCCCGCCAAATGCCCCACATGCCTGCATGCCAGGGAATACTTCGAACCCGAATGCATGTGTTTCGAAGATGACTGCGATAAATGCCGCTGACCCCCGGATGATCATCAAGCAAAATCATACAGCGAGGAGAAATAATCTATGAAACTATACGTATGCACTGTGTGCGGATATGTTTATCACCCCGCGGCGGGTGACCCCGATTCCGGGATCGCTCCCGGCACTGCCTTTGAAGATATCCCGGATGATTGGGTTTGCCCCATCTGCGGTATAGGAAAAGACGGCTTTTTGCCGGAAGGAGATGATTAAAATAATGACGACCCAGGAGATTGTCCCAAAAATTCTATCTGTCGGCGTCAAAGATTGGGACCGCCGACTCTTTGACGAATTAATCCCCCTCCCGGATGGAACCACTTACAATTCGTACCTTATCCTGGGCAGCGAGAAAACAGCCCTTATCGATACCGTCGACCCCGCCAAAAGCCATGAACTCATCTCAAACCTGGAAAAAGCCGGGGCGCCCGCGGCCCCCATCGATTATGTCATCGCCAACCATGCGGAACAAGATCATTCCGGTTCCATACCGGCGATCCTGGACCTTTTTCCCAACGCCCTGGTGGTAACAAATGAAAAATGCAAAGGGTTCCTGGAAGATCTCCTGCATATCGCTAAAGAGAAGTTTCTCACCGTCAAGGACGGCGAATCCCTGTCCCTGGGCGATAAAACCCTCCAGTTCCACTTTACCCCCTGGGTTCATTGGCCCGAAACCATGGTAACCTATCTCAAAGAAGATAAAATACTCTTTTCCTGCGATTTTTTCGGTTCCCACCTGGCCGACAGCCGCCTGTTTGTTCAGGATGAACACAAAGTATTGACCGATGCCAAACGATACTATGCAGAGATCATGATGCCTTTCAGGGTCGCCATTAAAAAGAATATCGAGAAAATAGAAACCCTCGATGTCAGGTTCATTGCCCCCAGTCACGGCCCGGTTTACAACAACCCACGGTTGATTATCGACGCCTATAAAGATTGGATTTCCCACCGGCTGGAAAATACCGTGGTGGTGGCCTATGTATCCATGCACGGCAGCACCCGGCATATGGTGGATTACCTGGTAGAAAAATTGATTGCCAAAGGGATCACGGTAAAACCGTTCAACCTGACCCGGACCGACCTGGGCGACCTGGCCATGGCGCTGGTGGATGCGGCGACAGTGGTTATCGGCGCGCCCACCGTACTGGCCGGCCCCCACCCCGCCGCGGTATACGCCGCGTCCCTGGTGAACGCCCTGAAACCCAAAACAAAATACGCCGCGATCATCGGTTCCTACGGCTGGGGCGGCAAAACAGTGGAAACCATTGTAAATAACTTGAATAACCTGAAATTAGAACTCCTGGAACCGGTATTGTGTAAAGGTCACCCCAGGGAAAAAGATTTCCAGGCCCTGGACCGGTTGGCCGATGAAATCGCTGCCGGACACAAAACCATTAGCGTGTAGTTTTAATAATTTTAAGATCGATATAAAAGGAGAGTTAAGATGGCAAAACAACTGGAGATTTACAAATGTGAAATGTGTGGGAATATCGTGGAAGTCCTGCACGGCGGCGCCGGCGCCCTGGTGTGCTGCAACAAGGATATGAAATTAATGGTTGAGAATACCGTGGACGCCGCCAGGGAAAAGCATGTTCCTGTCCTTGAAATAGAGAAGGACGGCATCCTGGTAAAAGTGGGAAGTGTGGCGCACCCCATGCTGGCTGAACATTGGATCGAATGGATCGAGTTGATCTCCGACGGCAAAGCGTACCGCCAGTTTTTAAAGCCCGGCGAAAAACCCGAAGCCTTCTTTAAAATTACCGCCAAAGAAGTCACTGCCCGCGAATATTGCAACCTGCACGGCTTGTGGAAAGCCTAGCGGAATGCCCCCGGCGGCCAGGGACCTTTTTGAAAAAAGGTCCCTGGACCCCCAAAAACTTCTATTTAACAAAATTTTTTGCCCCGATTTTTAAAAAAAGCGGCCCGCCGGAGGCGCAAGTTAATATGAAATTTCGCATTGAAGAAGATACCATGGGCAAAATGTCCGTGCCGGCCGACGCCCTATGGGGCCCCCAAACCCAACGGGCAGTGGAAAATTTCCCCATCAGCGGATACCGGTTTCCCCGCCCATTTATCCGCGCCCTTGGCATCGTAAAAATCGCCGCCGCCGAAACCAATATCAAACTCGGACTTCTCGAGCAAACCATCGGCGGCCCCATTATCCAGGCCAGCCGGGAAGTCATGACCGGCAAATGGGATAACCAATTTGTCGTCGATATCTTCCAGACCGGCTCCGGCACTTCCACCAACATGAACGCCAATGAAGTCATCGCCCACCGCGCCGCGCAAATCGCCCTGGAAACAACAGGGGCCAGTGTAACCATTCATCCCAACGACCATGTCAACATGGGCCAGTCCAGCAATGATGTTATTCCCACCTGCCTCCATATTTCTGCTTACGAAGCCGTTAAAAACAAACTCCTTCCCGCGTTGGAGGAATTATCCCGGGAACTGGAGAAAAAAGCCCATGAATTCCATGATATCGTCAAACTAGGCCGGACCCATCTCCAGGATGCTACCCCCATCCGCCTGGGGCAGGAGTTCAGCGGCTATGCCGCCATGGTAAAGCACGGCATCCGCAGGATAGAAAACTCCCTCCATTTCCTGGCCGAATTGGCCTTAGGGGGAACGGCCATCGGCACCGGCGTCAACACCCATCCCGGTTACGCACCGCTGGCCGTCCGGGAGATAAACGCCCTAACCGGCGCCCAATTCCGGGAAGCCGAGAACCATTTCGAAGCCCAGGGCAGCCGGGATGCGGTAGTGGAAACCCATGCCGCGGTTAAAAGCGCCGCCGTTTCCTTGACCAAAATCGCCAATGATATACGTTGGATGGGGGCCGGACCTTACGGGAATATCGCAGAGCTAATCATACCCCCGGTTCAACCCGGTTCTTCCATTATGCCCGGCAAAGTGAATCCCGTGATGGCCGAAGCGCTGCTCCAGGTTATCGCCCAGGTGATAGGGAATGACGCCGTTATATGCACCGCCGGAATGTCCGGGAATTTCGAATTAAATATCATGATCCCCGTGATGGCGTATAATTTCCTGGCGTCGGTGGAGTTGCTGGCCAATGCCGTCACTGCATTTACCGGGCGATGCGTCGCCGGGTTGAAGGCCGATCCAAAGCGATGCCGGGAATTAGTGGAAAAAAGTCTTGCCCTGGTTACCGTATTAACGCCGTATATCGGTTACGATATGGCGGCAAAAGTCGCCAAAGAGGCGTACCAGAGCGGTAAAACCTTGAGGGAAGTCCTTTCAGCTAAAAAATTACTCCCCCAGGACGCGTTGGACAAAATACTGGACCCTTTAGCGATGACATGAAAATATAGTCCGTGTTTGTCCGTGTTCGTCCGTGGCTACTTTATTTTCATACCGGGCTTTATCATCATCCGAACCTGTCCGGGAAAGAAAAAAATTCTAAATGCCGGGAACTTTTGATATAATAGGTGCGTTATAGAGGATATGAAATATGGACATACAAGATATAGTTAAAAAATTAAAAGCAGGCGACACGGAGGCCTGGAACATGTTAGTAGAAAGCTTTTCAAAGAAGGTATACAACCTGGCGTTAAATTTCGCCGGCAACAAAGATGACGCCGCCGAAATGACCCAGGAAATTTTCTTGAAAATCTACAACAATATCGACAAGTTCGAAGAGGAAAGAAACTTCAGCTCCTGGGTCATGAAACTTTCCAAAAACTACTGCATCGACTTCTGGCGAAAAACCAAAAGCTCCAGGCAAAATATCGAATTGGATGAAAACCTCTACACAAACTCGGTCCATGACCATGCCCTGACCCCCGAAGATTCCCTGATCCAAAAGAACGATATCGCCTACCTGCGCCGGAAACTCCAACAACTACCCCCGGATCTAAGATCGCTGATCATTATGAGAGATATCCAGGACTATTCATACCAGGAAATCTCGGAAAGCCTGGATATCCCCCTGGGGACAACGAAGTCCAGGATCAACAGGGCCAGGCTGAAACTGGCGCAACTAATTTTAAATGAACGTAAAAGAAATTAAGGTGATAAACAAGGTGATAAACATGGAATGCATACAAGTGGAAGATTTGATATCCGGGTACATTGAGAATGAACTCCCCCGGGAACTTCATAAAGAAGTATCCCTTCACCTGGAAGCCTGCCAAAACTGCAGGCTGCTGAAAGAAAAAGTCGAAGAACTCGTATATGCCTTCCCGGAACTGGAAGAGGACGTGCCCTTTTTCGTGAAAAACAGGCTCTATTACATCCCGGAATCCCAGGATAATATAATCGAACTGGAGGGCGAACGCCTCTATTTGAAATGGATCGCCGCCATGGTGGGCACCTTTGTACTGTTTCTCAATCTCTTCTACTTTACCAATGTCTTCCCACCGGCCAACAGGACTCTCCATCTAATGGTCTCCGGTATCAAGACCTTGACCGTTAAAACAGAGGCCATTTATGAAAAAGTCAAAGAATCCAATAAACTGTTTTTCCTTTCTTCTAAAAATGGAGAAACGGAACCGAACGGCAATGAAGGCGAAGATAAAAAAACAAGAAATTCCGCGGGAAAAAATATAGAAAAGAACGGAGGAAAAAATGGCTGACAAAAAAATGGATGCAAATACAAAAAATCCGCTAGGGGCGGCGGTGCTGTCTGCCCTGTGCCCGGGAGTCGGTTTCTTTTACCTGGGTAACTTTATCAAAGGTATTACCTATATGTTGATTCTAGCCGCGCTGATCGTATTGGCGGCCCACGGCAGGGGCGCTGAAATCCCCGTTTTTGTGCTGATGAGTGTAGGATTTCACATTTTCCAGATATTCGACAGCTTTGATGAAGCAAGGAAAATCAACCGGGCGACCGCGTCGGAACAAACACAGTCAAAACAAAATATCTCTCTCCTGGTGGCGGTAGTGGTGCTGATCCTGGGAATCGTCCTGCAACTGGCTACATTGAAAATAATCTACTTTCGGGACATTGCGCGCCTGTGGCCGCTGGTGTTGATCGCCATTGGAATTAAATATGTATACATGTATGTGAAAAGTAAAGAAACGAACGGAGGAGGTTCAATATGAGTAAACAAAAACAAGAATCATTATTTTGGGGTATTGTGCTGTTGATTATCGGGCTCCTGTTCCTGGTAGATAATTTAGGGCTTCATATCGATATATGGGATATTATCGGCGATTATTGGCCCGTGATCCTGATTGCCATCGGCGCCAAAAACATCTGGCAGCATTTCAATGCCAAACGCCAACTGGAACCAAAAGTACAATGAAAAAGCGAGAGATAATACTGGTCATTGCGGTCATCGCCTTCGGGGTTATTTATAATTCCGTTAAGTCCGGCGATATCCATTTCTACAGCGGGTGTTCCCCAGATTCCAGGGAACTGCTGGACAGGAAATACCCGGTGGAGTTCCCCCAAAAGGAAATCCAATATGTGGTAAATGAAACGGACGCCGCCTTAAGAAAACTTAAAATAAATAACCCCGCCGGCGATATCGAAGTGGGGAAATCGATCGATAATACCATCCGGATCACGCCCGTGATCCGGGTGTACCATAAAGATAAAGGAAAAGCCGGGGATATTTCCACGGGCATCAAATTGGTCGCCCGGGAAACCGGTGAAAAAATTACCATCGATGTGGAGTCAAACCAAAGATTCCCGTACCATAGGGCCCGACTGGGATTCAAATGCCTGATCCCGGCAAAAGTGGAACTGGAGTTAACCAACCGGTACGGGAATATCGATATTAATGACATGGGCCGGGACATTGATATCGATGCAAGGCATGGGGACGTCTTTGTCAAAAATGTGGAGTCTCCTGTTAAGGTAAAAAACTACGACGGCCTGGTCAGGTTATACGATATTAAAGGCCCTATCCAGCTCGATTCCAGTCATTCACGGGTTAAGATCAGGAATGCGCCCTCCCTTAATTTGAAATGTTCCCATGCCGACCTCTTTATAGCGGATGTGAAAGAAGGAATCGAAATAACCTATGCCGGCTACAGCGACCTTGAAATAGAAAACGCCGGCCATTTAAAAATCGCCGCCAAACTCACCAAAATGAAACTGGTAAAGATAACAGGCGGCGTCGTTGTGGCAAATACCCATGAACCCATATCCATGACGGATATCCAGGGGGATATCGATATAAAGGCAAGACAATGCCGGATCGAAGTGAGTAAGGCCGTGGGCGATTTCTTGAAGGTACAAAACTCTTACAGTTATGTGGGGATCGCCGGTTTTTCGGGTAATACCCTGGACGCAAATTTAGAACACGGCGAATTGGACGTGACCTTTGAAAATATCCGGGGAAAAATTAACATTAATGCCAGCTATGCCGATGTGACGTTGAAATACCCCGAAACTACAGAACCCGCTTTCACTATAAATTCAGCCAATGGGAAAATTCTCAATAGTACGACTGCGCGGCTAACGGTCCGGGAAGACAGGGAGAAACGTTGGCTGAAAACCCTGGAAGGGAAACCGCAAATCACCATCGATACAAAATATGCCGATGTTTTTTTAAAAAATATAACCGAACTCCCCGCCGAAGCCGAAACAACAGGGAACCTGCCTGCTGAAAAAGAAATTCAACTTTGACAGCGGCGCCTACGGCAAGTACCGCGAGCCAGGGGGCTTTTTTGAAAAATCCTAATAGGCCCCCCGCGCCGTGGGGCCTTGAATTTTTCTCCATGATGTTTTATCATTATCCCTTAAGATAATATTTCAATTACAAATGGAGCAAAACATGGAACATGTAGAAATCGGCATTATCGGCGGCAGCGGCTTTTACCACATGAAAGGGATAGAAGATTCTCACACCGTGGAATTGGACACCCCCTTTGGAAAACCATCGGAAAAATTACTCCTGGGCAAAATCCAGGGAAAATCCATCGCTTTTTTGTCCAGGCATGGCATCGGGCACCGGTTTAACCCCTCGGAGTTAAATTACAGGGCCAACCTCTTTGCCCTGAAAAAACTGGGCGTACAAAAACTATTTTCCGTGTCTGCCGTCGGGTCTTTGAAAGAAGAACTAAAACCCATGGACCTGGTCATATGGGACCAATTTTTCGACAACACATACAAACGGGCCAAAACATATTTCGAAGATGGATTCGTCGTTCACGTATCCATGGCCGAGCCCACCTGCCCCTGCCTGACCCGGTTTGCCTATGAACAGGCGCAGAAAGTCGGCCTTAACGTCCATAAAGGCGGGGCATTATTTAACATGGAAGGCCCCCAGTTCTCTTCCAAAGCCGAATCCAATATTTATAGGCAACTGGGTTTATCCATCATCGGTATGACCCAGGCCATAGAGGCAAAACTGGCCCGGGAACTGGAAATGTGTTTTATCCCCCTCTCCTTTGTCACCGACTACGACTGCTGGCGCGAAGAGGCCGGGCACGTGTCCGTGGAAATGGTCATCCAGTACCTCAATAAAAACACGGAGAATGCCGCGAACCTGGTACAGGCCATCGTGGGCAACATCGATAAAGTCAAGCCCGACTGTCGGTGCGGCAGTTCCCTGCAGAACGCCATCATCACCGATCGCGCTTCCGTCCCCGAGGCCGCCTATAAGCGGTTGGAACCGATCATTGGGAAATATATCGAACGATAATGACAATGAAGTTCAAAGACCACATCGAGTCCCCCGACGATAAAATCGAAAAGTTTATCATGAACCTCGATGGGAAAATAGAATACCTGAAAACCCAATTCAATCTCTATTTTACCGGGGAACTGCGGATACCCCCCGAGTCGGAGCGGGAAGATTTAGAAAAAATGGTCAGGGATATCCTGTTCTCCCCCCATAAATCTTCCAGGGCCAAACTCTTAATACAAAACCTGGCTTCAAAATTTTCCCTCTACAATAACATGTGGAAAAAGCGGCTCAATGAAATCGAATCCGGCGTGTCCCCTTTAACCAGGAAACCTAGGGCATATGACGAAAAAGAAGAACCCGCCCCGGTTGAAATACCGGAAGAAACCTTCGATATCAGTCTCAACAGGGAAGACTCCTTTGATAAGTTCTACGACAAATACAACCAACTAATGAAAAAAGACGCCGGCGATGAAACCCAAAAAGAGAAAATCATCAACTCATTAAAAACAAAATTGATCGGCCAAAACTTGATCGATGCACGGGTAAGCCTGGCCATCGACAAAGGAAAAATCAAACTCAAAATAAAAAAATAAACACTGCAAAAAGTAAAAGGTTGACTAATTGTTTCTATAAAGGTACAATAATACGGTGAGAAAAATTCTTGTCATTATAATCGTTTTTATATGGGCAAATTTTATAATGTGTTTTCCTGTGGAAGCCGATTCCGATACAAATATTACTACCTTCCGGTTGACCAATGGGTTGAGAATCATTTTAGCCCCGGTGGATAATATCGAAGCCGCCTGTGTGATGTTGTATCATTTGACCGGGGCCAGGGATGATCCCCCGGACCTAAAAGGCGCTTCCTATTTATACCAGACCCTGATGCTGGGCGGGACCCAGAACCTCGACCCGCTGGACCGCATCATGTTCATCAAAAAATATGGCGGCTCCAGTAATGGGCTGGTGGATTACGATAATTCCATCTTCTGCCAGTTAGTCCCCGATTCCGAAGTAAACAATGCCTTATGGCTGGAAAGCGAAAGAATCAGTTCCCTGCGCCTGGAAGATCAGAGCATCGATATACTGAAAGATAATATATATAAGCGCTATTCGCGGTTAAACGGCGCCAATGTCCATTTCAAGGCCATGAACTGGATTAAATCCCTGGTGTTTGAAGGAACCGTGTATCAAACCCCCATATACGGCAACCTGGAACAATTAATGGGTTTTGATAATCAAAAGATAAAAAAAATCTATGAGAATTTCTGCGATCTCTCCGATATTATCATGGTGGTAAGCGGAAAATTTAATACCACGGAAGTAAAAGAAACCATCAACAAACGTTTTGCCGGGCTTCCGGGGCAGCGTAAAAACCAGAAAAGGAATTACCTGCAGGTAGAGCCCAGGAAAGAATATGTTTATAGAAGCTGGACGGAAGATACATTGGAACAGCCTTTTGTGCTGTACGGCGTCAGGGGGCCTTCAAAGTTAAACCCGGACCACATCTGTTTCGATTTCATCCGCTATTACCTGCTGGATAAACGGATTTCAAAATTGGAGCGCCTGCTCAATCAAAGAACCGACCTGGATGTCAATCTCAGTTACGAATATACCGATTATATCGAAGCCAATGCCCTGGTGATTAAATTAACGGCAATCCGCAGGTTGGACCTGGAAAAAGCAAAACCTATCCTGGCGAATGAATTAAAAACCCTTACCGAAGAATCCTTATCCGCCGATAATGTAAAGATGGTCAAAACATTAATGGAAATCGATTTCAAAAAAAATATGATGGACTTGAAAATATGGGGGCTGCTGCTGGCAGAGAATTATCAACTCTCGGGCGGCGTCGATTTGGCCGTGAAATATCTTAAATCGCTACGGAAAATCACCCCATTCGATGTCGCTCGGACAGCCAAAAAGTTTCTCAGGAAAGAAAACCAGGTGATTTTAAATGTCTACGGTCAGAAGTAGAGTTCACAGGATGAATAAACGGATATTTAAGAGTAAACAATGGGTCGCAGCCATGCTCATCACTGCCGCGATACATTCGCTGAGCGGGGGTGCGGATACCGGCGCCCCGAAATACTCGTTTACCACGCCCAAAGGTTTGAAAGTAACAACCTTAAACGATCCCGCCATGGATTTCGTCCATGCCGAGCTCTTAATATTCCATAAAGGGAAATTCAATAACCCGGCCATTCCTACCTTAACCCTGCTCAATCTTTTCGATCGGAATGTAAATAGATCCGGCTCCGACCTGCTGGACATCCTGGAGAGATTGGGGAATGATTTCGTGGTGGAGCAAACAGCCGATTACCTGGCGCTGAAGGTCAATTTTTTACCCGATAAATTTCAACAGTTTGCCCGCTTCCTGAAAGGATTATACAGTTATAATCCCCTTTTAAATATCAAGATCAACCCGGATTCTTACACTTTTCGGAAGCGAGAGCACGATGCCTCCCAAAAATTCGAAGCCGGCATTGCCAATTATTGGCGGTATTTTTTCAGGCGAGAGAATTGGAAACGGGAAATCGCCTATCAAATCGCTTATAGTAAGTTGTTCCCGGGCAGTTCGTTGGGCAATACCCTGATTACCGCCGAGACCTTAAACCAGGCCGCTTTGACCGATGTCCGCGCTTTTTATCAACGCGCTTTCCGGTTACCCAACTCGTTGTTGATTATCAAAGGGAATATCGATCCCCAAATGGCCCGCGCCTATCTCAACAGCGAATTTTCTTTTTTTAAAGAGCAGGTCCCGGAAGTACCCGTCGAGGAGAAATTGACTGTCGCCGATAAACGGGAGATTATCGTATTTAATGTCGGCGGCGTCGATTCGCCGGTCATGTACTGGTTCGAGGCCATCGAGCCGCTGGACAATGACCGCCATATCCCGCTGCTGGTTTTAAATAATATACTGTTCGGCTTTCCCGTCGGCAGGATATACCTCAGCGCCAGGGAAATGGACATGGGGAACCTGGATATTCGCTCGGAAGTGACCAATCAAAGAGAAGTTTCCGTCATTTGCAATACCATCGAGCTAAGGTTCCGCGATATTGAAACCTTCATTCAATTGGCCGACCGCGAACGAAAAAAAATAACCATAAAAAAAGTTGAGCGAAACGAATACTTAAATACCTTAAGTTATTTTTACGGTAAAATAAAAGTGGATACCCAGTATTTTGAAAATGAGATCAACCATGAGATAATGACCTCTTTTTACTCGTTTAAAACAGAGCACTTCATGAAGCCGGACTCGCGGGCCCAGGTGGCGCAGTTCACCCTGGCCGGGCTCAATGAGCGTATTGAAGAATCGAAGGGTTTTATCGATTCGCCCCGGGGGGTGATTGTCATTATCGGTAATTATGAGCTGATGGGCCGCTACCTGAAAACACTGAAACCCGTGGTCTATAATGAAAAAAGGTAACAAGTAAGGCCCCACTGCCCCGCGGCGCGGGGGGGCCGTTTTGTAGGACTGTACCGGCCCCACTGCGTGGGGTTCCTATTGTAGGATCGTAACGGAAAATTTAATCTCCGAAACAGCGTCAGGCTCGGCGCCCGCCCCCCCATGATCTTTGCTTAAGTAAGAGGGGTTGTTCCCTTTGTTTGCCGGTCCTGTTTGTATTTGTAGAAATGAGTTAATAGCTCATGCCGCAGTATGGGGTCTTGCTCTATGGCAGTTAATAATTCCTTGACATCCGGCGTTTCATTTATCAGGGCTTTTGTTTGTTTTTCATCGGCTAATTCCGCCTGCTTCTCTTTTAGATGCATGGGACCAATGCCGAATAACAGCCAATCCAGGGATATATCGAACAATTCATGCAACCGGAGCAATGTCTCCATCCTGGGAAGCGAAAAACCGATTTCACTTCTATATAAATTACTCCTGGCAATTCCTAATCTCTGTGCCATTTCACTGCGTCCATATCCATATGACTTCCTGGCCAGTTCTAAGCGATTACCTACCTCGTTTATAAAATTTTTTGACCGTAGTTTCATTTTTCCACTCCTCCGAATATGCTTTGAACCTGTAAGATGATAACAGGTGATAAGAATGTGAATA
>JAPKZK010000082.1 GCA_026393835.1 Candidatus Aminicenantota bacterium
CCGGCCAACGATTTCACAATCCTTATAAAAAGGGGGGAGGCGATGGAAGGAACTCCTCGAAAAGGTACTGAGCCTGACGGTGTCCAGTACGGAATCTCATGGTATCGTCCTACAAAACGGCCCCCCGCGCCGCGGGGAAAATAGCCGCTAAGAACGCGAAGGACCGCGAAGTAAAAGACAGGAAAAAAGGAAGCGAGGAAGAACGGAAGAAAAAATAGAATGATGAATGATGAATGATGAAAAAAAACATTCGTGAAAATTCGTGTAATTCGTGGGCAGTTGCTTTTGTTTCGAATTTTGTGCCTTCGTGCCTTTGTGGCTATTTTCATTGTTGCAAGGAGGTGTTGACTTTTAAAGCCATATTTTGTATAGTGAAACGGAAACATTGAAACTTCCTGGAAAAAATGGATGACGAAAAATGGCAGAAAAAGAAGTGCTTTTTAAAAAGAAAACCGGGTTTAATAATATGTCTGTTACCAGGGACGGAAATCTCGTAACCCTGTGGGCGCCGCCGGGCAAGATCAAACAAACCACCGTGGATATCGCCAACCCCACCCTTCCCGGCCTGGAATACGCAAGTAATTGTATCCTTTCACTGGTCTTCCACCCAAATCCGGGCTCGCTCCTGGTGCTGGGACTGGGCGGCGGCGCCGTCCCCATGATGTTCTACCATATATGCAAAAACATCCGCATCGATGTGGTGGAAATCGATCCGGTCATCCAGGAAGTCGCTAAAAAATATTTTAATTTTATAACCGATTCGAGGGCAGCGGTACATATCGACGATGCGTCCCGGTTCATTCAAAAAAACGGGCAAAAATACGATATCATTATCATGGATGCGTTCATCGGTCAAAAACAACATCGCTCATTAACCGCAGAGGAATTTTTCCTGGCCGCCAGGGAACGCTTAAACCCCGGCGGACTTTTCGTCACGAACCTGATGACCAGGTACACAACCCGTTTTGAAAAAATGAAAAGCCGGCTCGGTTCGGTGTTTAACTCGCTCTGGATTTTCCCGGGCGAAATATCCGCTAACGCCCTGGCCTTTGCTAAAAATGAAAAAATAACCAAAGCCTACCTTTTAAAAAATATGAAACAATTACAGGCCCCCATCCCCAGGGAACTGCGCATGAAAATATTGGCCGGGAAAATTAAATAATGGTTTAAGAGGTTAACAATGAAGAAAGCGATCAACCGTATCAAACCGAAGAACCGGCAGGAGAAAGATAAACAACAGTGGCGCAAGCCGGCGGTCAAGAAAACGGTCCGCAATACCAGGATTGCCAGGAAAAGCGGACCGAGGTAGACCCATTATAAAGGAGAAAAAATGAATTCATCCGAAGGTGTTTTCAGTATCACCCGGTTATGCAGTTTCTATATAAGACTTATTGCGATCATCGTTATTTTGTTAATGTCGCCCCAGCCGGCGGTTTCAGAGACGCCGGAACTAGACCGGCTGACGTCGTCCATGCTGGCAGAAACTCCCATAACCCGGGATTTGCAGCAGTTGTGCGACGAAATCGGCGGTCGCCCCACCGGGTCGAAGGCCAACCTTGAATCGGTGGAATGGGCCTTAACAAAATTTAAAGAGGCCGGGGTTAGCGCAAAAAAAGAGGCATTTGCCATGCCTGCATACTGGGGGGAACGTTCTTGTGAAACAACGATATCCGGGGATGTTTCCTTTAGCCCGCGCACCGTGGCCATGCCCTTTTCAGCGCCTACACCGGCAGCGGGTTTAAGTGCGCCTTTGGTGGATATCGGCCTGGGAACCGAAGCGGATTTCACCCGCGTGGGCAGTAAGGCGAAGGGGGCTTTTCTCCTGGTGGAAACGGGAGAACTCCTGGATATGGCGGGATTGTTTCAAGGATTTGCCCAGGCCGCCGGCATTGAAAAACTCGCTTTTTCCGCCGGGGCGGCGGGCCTGGTTTACATGTCTACGCGGCCCCGGGGTTTACTCTACCGGTACGGCGCTTCACTGGGGGAGAACAATAAACACCCGCTGCTGATCATGGCCCGGGAACAAGCCAACCGGGCGCTGCGATTGCTCCGCGCCGGTAAGAACTTAACCCTTACCGCTAAAATAGATGTGGCATCCGGCGGCCAGTATCAAAGCTTCAATGTCATCGGTGAAATTCCCGGCGCCGGGAAACCGGAAGAAATCGTGGTTATCGGCGCGCACCTTGACGCCTGGGATTTAGGCGCCGGCGCCAATGACAATGCTTGCAACGTCGTCATGCTGATAGACATTGCCAGGCAAATCAAGCGATTGGGTATCCAACCCAAACGAACCCTTCGCTTTATTCTCTGGAATGGCGAAGAACAGGTATTCATCGGTTCATGGGAATATACCCGGGCCCACGCCGAAGAGATGGACCGTCATGTTATGGCTTGTTCGATCGATCTTGGCAGCGGCCGGATCCTGGGATTTTTCACCAACGGACGGCAGGAGCTGATAGAACCGGTAAATCGCGCCCTAAAGCCGGTAACGGGACTGGGACCCTTCAACTACATCGATCAACCGATTGTCGGCACGGATAATTACGACTTTATGATGCAGGGCATCGCCAACCTGGTGGCCAATCAAGACCCCCACGAGTACGCCCCCAACTACCATGCCGAATCGGATACTTTCGATAAAATCGATCTCCGACAACTCAAAATCAATGGGGCCATAATGGCCGCGCTGGCATATGGGTTCGCCAATATGGAGGTCGCCTGGAAACGGCAAACCCGCGCCGAAATTCAACGATTGATCGATTCCACCGATCTTAAAAAACAAATGGAGATATTTCATCTCTATGGGGGTTGGCTGGATGGAACCCGGGGAAGAAATTAGCCTTCGGCAAATTAGGATTTGAAATGAAATAAATTGAGTGTTTGACATTCGAAAGAAATAGGTCTATAGTAAGAACCATGAATAATGAAGGAGTTAATATGCCTAAAAAAATAGCCGTATTCGTCGATTACGATAATCAACAGTTGGATGTGTTCGCCTTGATCGAGCTGCTCCGGGAGAGGGGCAGGGTGGTCATCCGCAGGGCATACGCGGACTGGGTGTCGAGGCAATCGTATAGGAAAGCGGTGGTTCAAGCCGGGTTTGAACTGATCGACTGCCCGAAGATTACGGCTACCCATAAAAACGCCGCGGATATTCGCCTGGCCGTGGATTGTCTCAGCATCAGTTATGAAAATGACGATATCGAGACCTATGTATTTGTAACCGGCGACGTGGATTTTGTACCGCTGATTAATAAATTACGCACCCAGGGACGGGAGACCGTGGTGGTGTCGTCCGCCAGCAGCGCGGCCGAATTGCTGCAGCAAGCCTGCGACGAATATATCCCCGCCCACCGCCTGGATGAAATCGAAACTATCTCGGCCGGCCAATTGTCCTTCGAAGAATCCCTGGCCCTGCTGAAAAAAGCCTATGAACAATTGAAATTAAAAGGTTATGATAACCGGGACATCAGCGATGTCAGGTCCCTGCTGAAACAATACATGCTGCAACTGAACCCGTCCTTTGATGAAAAAGACTATGAAGACTGCACTTCTTTTACGCAGTACATCGATAAAGCCCGGATGTTTATCGACCTGGAGGAAGTTTTCGAAAAGAAACCGGACGTAAAAGCCGAAACCGCCGAAGCCAGGGATATCCAGGGCATCCAGTTCCCGGACACCCTTTTGATCAAAGTTTATAATGAAGTGCTGCGGCGTTGGGGACGTCCGGTCACACTGCAAAAATATGAAAAAATGCTCTTCGGCATCCACCCGGATATCTCCCTGAACCACTACGGGGTTAAGAATATCAAACACCTGCTGACGCAATTTAAGGAAATGGAATTGCTGAAATTCAGCGGCACAGACATTGAAATCGAACCGGATGTGCGCTTCAAACTGACGCTGAAGCAATTGAAACTGTTTCACAAGGCCGATATCCGGAAAATTGTCTTGAGTAAAATTATCGCCCTGGCAAAGAATTGGGACGTCGAAAAAAAAGACCTGACCATCAGCGAGTTAAGAAAGTCTACCATGGATGAAAGCGACGCGGCAGTTTCCAGGGCCGACTTCAACGCCGTCATTAATCTCTTGAAAATAGGGGAAGCGTTTTTGTCGCCGGACAATGCGCCGGTATACTCGTTGAATATCCCGATGCATTTATGCTCGTATGAACTGGATCAACTGGAAAAGATCGTATTATCCATGTCCCTTTACAAATTGGTCAACGCCTCCAATATCGAGGACAGCGACGACGAGTTGGGCGCGCTGGCCGGACTGTTGCTGGGACGGAAAGAGGCCCGGAAAATCAGTGAAATAAAGGGCCTGTTCCTCATACTGGAAAATGAGAAGCTGGTCATCCGCAAAAACAAATTCTGGTTAAAATTCAGGAAATAAAATTATTTCTGCTGCTTGGTCCCGATGATGAGCTTCTTGACGCCGCCTTTTCTTACGATATCCATAATTCTTACCACGGCCCCGTGGGTGATATCCTGGTCGGCTTTTAAAATTAAAGCGCTGTCTTTCATTTTCGGCAGCGCGTCTTTAATCTTTGCCTCCAGGTTATCGAGGACAATATCTTTATCGTTAAGATACATCTTGCCTGCTTTATCCACGAAGAGCACGTAATCTTTCTGCTCCACCAAAGTGGAACTTTCGGCGCTGGGTAACTCCAGCTTGATGCCGGGCTGGTCCAAAAAAGTGGATGAAATCATCAAAAAGACAAGGAGCATAAACATGACATCGATCATCGATGTGATATTAATAAAGACTTTCCGTCTTTTGCCTGGTTTAAACTGCATGTTGTTTCACCTTCTCCTCCCCGTCTTTATTATTTTTAGAATTAAAAGAAGTTACTTTGTTCAATAATACGACGGAATATTTCTCGATCTCCAAAACCAATCCTTCGGCTTTATTGATGAAGTAATTATACATAAACACCGCGGGAATCCCGATAAACAACCCGGCAATGGTAGTGATAAGGGCTTCTGAAATGCCGCCCGCCAGCGCCGTGGCTTGACCGACCCCCTGGACGGAGATGACGTTAAAAACCCGTAAAATACCGGTTACGGTTCCCAGCAGCCCTAAAAGCGGGGCAATGGCGCCAATGGTTTCTAAAAAAATCAACCCTTGTTCCAGTTGGTGGACCTCCTGTCGCCCCTGGTCGTTCAGGGTCTCCTTTAACTCCTCCCGCGGCAGGCCATAGTTTTCAAGCCCGAGGCGAATAATATTGGCAAAAGGACCTTTATGCCTTTCACAGATAGATAACGCCAGGCCCATATCGCCGGGTTCTTTGATATTATTCAAAACGCCCACCACTTCCGGGACAATTACTTTTTTCCTGCGCAACGTTATCAGTTTCTCGATGATAACGGCAAGGGCTATTATCGAGCAAAGCAGCAGCGGGTACATGACGGGCCCGCCTTTGCTGAAAAATTCTAATGCATGTTTCATGATGTTCCTCTCTTAGTTCATTTAATTCATTTTTGAACGAAATAGATAAATTTACCGGTTACTTCCAGGTAATCTTCGGGGAAATCCCGGGGCAGCGGCAGGAAGGGGGCCGAAACCTCGATGGCGTTGGAACTGGTTACCATCAACGATTTATGCCCGGTATAGCCCAGGATTTCCAGGTCCTTCAGCATGCCGTTGGGATATATTTTGAAACGCAGCAGGGTTTCACCGCTGATGAGTCCCAGCTCCCTAAAGGCCGGCGGAGGGTGAATATTCCGCTGGACCCTCCGTT
The DNA here is from genome assembly GCA_026393835.1 of Candidatus Aminicenantota bacterium. Classification (GTDB taxonomy): domain Bacteria; phylum Acidobacteriota; class Aminicenantia; order UBA2199; family UBA2199; genus JAKAGC01. The sequence goes on from JAPKZK010000082.1 coordinate 5,744, forward strand.
TCAATTCCAGCATATAGGGGGCAAAATTCCAATTGTAAGTGTTAAAGGACAATCCGCCCATATCCAGGGCCCGCGATTGTTGGTTATCATATTTTACAGAGGGCAATTGTTCCTGGACCCCGGGTCGCATTTCCTGCTGCTGCTTCTGCAAATGCTGACTGACCAGGTCCCCGGTATGGGTGATGCCGTCGGTATCGGGAGTAGTCTCTTTCACCTGGGAATCGGGTTCTGCTTTGGGTTGGTTCATTTCCTTTTGTTGTTCACGGGGCTGCACCTGCTGAACCGGCGGTAGAGGTTGACCCTGCGGCCCCTGGTTTTGGGGCAGTTCGTGGACATCCAGGTCGCCCCGGGCAAAGGGTTCCCCTTCTTTGAGATTGGGATCGGTTTCCGGGTTCCTGGCCAGGGCGTTTTTGTCGGATAAAAAGTTACCCTTCGTCTGTTTATCGACTGTTTTTGCATCGGCCGGGGTTTCAATGACTTCCCGCGGTAGATCGGGCTGCTGCTGCAAATCGAATACAAGGGGCTCGTTTTCCTTTTGGGCTGGGGAGACAGCGGGGGTGGGGATAGCCACATCGAATAACTTCAGTCTTACGGCCCCTTCCCAGAGCAAAAGAAACAATATGTGCAATAGTATCGATGCAATGATGATATATATTTTATAACGCGGGTTCAAAGTGGCCACACTCCTTGAGTATATAAAAACAAGCGGGCCCCGGCTATCTTGCACAATACCTCATATTTATTTTCATTTTTTTCTTTCTTCATTCTTTTTTCATTTTATCTACCGTATTATCGCGCCCAACGGACAGGTGACGGGCGACGGGTGACGGGCATATAGACGCAGATGTTTTAATAATAGTTTCCATTTTACCAGCATTTTGAGTATTTTCCAATAGGCTGCCAAATAAATGTAAGCGCTTAATAGACCAAATCTTTTCAAGAACGCGGAAAGAAAAAAAACAGTAAATTCAAAACCGGTTCTTTACTTTTTTTTCTTTTTTGCTATAATACTTCCTTAACAAATTTCCTCCGAGTCAGACGCGGCTAAAGCCATCAATTTGCCATGCCGGCTGACCGGTAGGGTTTGACGGGAAACGGTCAAGCCTCTCGGATTTAGAAAGGAGGTTCATAATGAACAAAAAAATTTCACTTGTTTTTTTAGCTTTGTTACTGGCTGTCCTGGCGGCCCCGGGCGCGGCCAAAGAACAACTCACCCTGGCATCCACGACATCCACCCTTGACTCCGGGTTATTCGAGGCATTGGTCCCGCCGTTCGAGCAGGAATACGATTGCCGGGTGAAAGTGATTGCCGTCGGAACCGGCCAGGCCATCCGCCTGGCCCGCGACGGCAACGCCGATGTCCTGCTGGTCCATGATCGCGCCGCTGAAGATAAATTCGTGGCCGACGGTTACGGCGTCAAAAGACTGGACGTGATGCACAACGACTTTATCGTGGTAGGCCCCAAAGATGACCCCGCGGGTATCAAAAGCATGAAAGGCATCGAGGCATTTAAGAAACTGGCGGCCGCATCTGCGCTTTTCGTTTCTCGCGGCGATGATTCCGGCACCCATAAAAAAGAACTGCGCCTCTGGGAAGAGGCCGGCGGTAAACCCACCGGCGGCGGCGGTTCATACCTGGAAAGCGGCAGCGGTATGGAAACCACCTTACGCATCGCCAATGAAAAAAAAGCCTACTGCCTGGTAGACCGCGCCACCTGGCTCGCCCACCAAAAAGAAATCGACGCCCTCGATATGCTGGTCCAGGGGGACCAAAAATTGTTTAATCCCTACTCGGTTATCGTCGTGGCCCCGGCCAAATTCCCCTGGGTCAAATTCAAACTGGCGTCTACCTTTGCCGATTTTATCCGTGGACCCGAAGGCCAAAAAATCATCCGCCAATTCGGCGTCGATAAATACGGCGGCCCTTTGTTTTTCCCGGATGTGGAAAAGTAATTATAAAAAATAAAAGGAGTGAATGATGAAAAAATTTGCTGTTTTAATTGTTTTATTAGTTGCAGTAACCATTACCGGTTTGTTCGCGGTGGAAACCACCACTCAAACCCAATCCCAATATCCCAACCTGGTTCTCAATGGATTTGCCCGCGTCCGTTACACCTGGGATTTCGGCGCCGGTAAAGTGGACGGGTTCTCCATCCCCAATGCCCGCTTCGGTATCCGCGGCGATATTTCCAAATACTTTTCTTACACCTTTAGCATCGAAGGTTCCAACGGCGATCCCGAAAACAAAAAAATGGTTTACGATGTTTACATCGAAACCAGTATCATTAAAGATTTTAAAATCCGCCTGGGTCAATTCAAGTACGCCTTCGGCCTGGAACAATCGACTCCCGAAGCGGACCTCGATTTTATCAACAAAGCCGATGTCGTTTCCAACCTCATCAAACCCACCCGCGATATCGGCCTCCAGGTGAGCCGGGATATCGATTTCTCCAGCGTACGCACCAACCTGACGCTGGGCCTGGTAAACGGCAGCGGTTCCAATACCGAAGACGAAAATAACCGTAAAACCTTGATCGGCCGGTTCCTGCTGACCCCGGTCAAAGGACTCACCCTGGGCGCTTCTTACTATGACGGCGCCACCGGTATCGCCGATAAAAAGAACCGCGTCGGCGCCGAACTGAAACTGGAGATTTGCAAATTGTTCCTGAAAGCCGAATTTATCACCGGGAAAGACAAAACCGCTAAAAAGGAAGGTTACTATTTCACACTCGGTTACACCGTGCTGCCCTCTACCGTGCTGCTGGCCCGTTATGAAAACTGGGATGTGGATAAAAACCTGGTGGACAGGGATATCTCCCGCTTAACCATCGGCTTAAATTATTACTTCGGGAAAAACGTGCTCTGGCGCACCAATTATGAGAGACGCATGGAAAAACCCGCCGTGAAAAACGACGTGTTTTCCACCCAGTTCCAGGTTAAATTCTAGTCATTAATGAGTTATTTCCTGGAAGGATTAAAGCAGGCGCTGGCGCTGCTGGTTCCGCCGTCGCCGGACATACTGGGCATCATCGGCCTGTCCCTGGCGGTATCGGCAAGCGCCACGCTTTTGGCCGGGATTTTCGCCATTCCCGCCGGCGTTTTCCTGGCCGTAACGGAATTCAGGTTTAAGCGTCTTGTAATCGGTTTATTAAACACGACGTTGGCCATCCCGGCGGTGCTGATCGGGCTCCTTGTATATATACTGGTCGCCCGCCGGGGGCCTTTGGGTTCCCTTGGACTGCTGTTCACCCCCTGGGCCATGGTCCTGGCCCAATCGATCCTGGCTTTCCCCATCATTACCGCCCTTTCCCTTTCGGCCCTCAAAGGCGTGGCCAAAGAAACCAAAGACCTGGCCTTTTCCCTGGGGGCGTCGCCCCTGCAAATGGCCCTGGCCGTTATTCGCCAGGGAAAATTCGCCTTCCTCACGGCCATCATCGCCGGTTTTTCAAGGGTCATCGGCGAAACCGGCATGACCCTCATGGTGGGCGGCAATATCAAAGGCGCAACGCGGGTCATGACCACGGCCATTTCCCTGGAAACCATGAAAGGCAATTTCGAGTTGGGCATTGCCCTGGGCCTGGCGCTGCTGCTGGTGGCTTTGCTGCTGAATGTCTTTTTGCAATCGATGCAGGGGAAATAAAAAATAAATGGAAACGATAGTTAAATGCGTCACAAAAACCTTTGACCGGAACGTCATCCTGGACGGCGTGGATATGGAACTTCAAGCCGGCGCGGTCAATGTGATCATCGGGCCCAACGGCGCGGGTAAAACCACCCTGCTGCGCATCATGGGTTTACTGGAGAAACCCGACAGGGGTGTGGTGCTGTTTGACGGCCAACCGGCGGAAAAACTTCGGTCCCGGCAAAAGACGGCCTTACGCCGAAAAATCGCTTTTGTGTTTCAGCATCCCCTGACGCTGGAAGGGGATGTGATGCGTAACATGACCTATGGGCCGAGGGTCAGGAACCGCCGGGTAGACAATAATATTATCATGGCCATGCTCCACAAGGTGGGGTTGGCGGGAAAAGAAGATCAGGAAGCCAAAAAGCTTTCCGGGGGCGAGAAACAACGCCTGCAGTTGGCGCGGGTGATGCTGTTGGAACCCGAATTGTACTTATTGGACGAACCCACCGCCAACCTGGACCCACTCAGCACCCGCACCATCGAAACTTTGATTACTGAAATCGCCGGCGCCGGGAAAACCGTTGTGCTTTCGACCCATAACCTGGTGCAGGCGCGTCTGTTGGGGCATAAGTTTTTCTTTATGAAAGAAGGACGGATTGTTTACCAGGGGTCCGGCGCGGAGATATTTCACCGGCCTATTTCCCTGGACATCGCCGAATTCGCTTCAGCGGAAAATATTATCCACGGCGAGATCGTGGGCGAAGGAGAAACAAAATTCTTGCAAGCCAACGGGCTGCGTCTCCGGGTAACGACGCCCCTTGAGGGGGGACGGGCGGCTGGCGTTATCCGCGCCGAAGATATCCTGATTTCCAGGGGGCCCATCGTATCGTCGGCGCGGAATTGTTTTAAAGGAGTTATCACGTTGGTGGAGGAGATGGGGATTATACTTTCCGTGGCCGTGGAATGTCAAAAGCAAGTATTGATTTCTTTTATTACCCGCGAGTCGGCGCAATTGATGGATTTGCGTCCCGGCCAGGAGGTCTATGTGACGTTCAAATCAACGGCCATGCATGTGATACAGGTTTGACTTGCCGTTAAAAAAAATAAATTATAAATTATTAATTATTAATGATAAATTATAAATGGGTGCGGCGCCCGTTGGGCTGGTTTTAGACGCCTTCGGCGGAAAAAGACATGGGCGTGCAATTCCGGCTCCCATACCACATCCGGTTTGTCGATTCATTTGCTTTTTCCCTTCCGGCGAAGCCGGTAACAAAAGAGTCCGTAGGACACAACTTCCATTTATAATTAATAATTTATCATTTATCATTTATAATTTCTAATTTATCGTTTATCGCTCATGGCTCATCACCGCGGCTTTGGGGTTTTTATGAGCGTCTTATCGATTAAATTTTAAGATGTTTTGCTTTTGGTTAAGCCGGGGTGCTAATTGAGCCACGAAGAGACCAGGGAGAAGTAATTGGCAAAAGCGCCGTCCACGGTGGCATTACTTACCGAGTCACAGTCATCGTTTACGTTAGTACCGCAAGCGCCGGAGAGCTGCCCCACCACCTGGCCGCTGGCATTGCATACCGGGGAACCGCTGCTGCCGCCTTCAGTGGCGCCCAGCGTATCCGTACTGTATATCCATTTCCCACGGGGCCTGTCAATACATCTAAAGTTGTACTTTTGATTGTATTTTTTTTAAATCTTTTCGTACAACCATGGGATATTTTTTTTTTTAATTTGTATTAGATATTTTCGTGTATTATAATTATCGCATTACATGTTGTTTATGTAGTTAAGGAATGTTAATGAACTTTGGTAAAAAAAACAATAAGATACCAATAAGGGGGATCGATGAAAATACTTTTAATTTACCCACAGTATCCGGATACATTCTGGAGTTTTAAATATGCGCTGAAATTCGTTTCTAAGAAAGCGACGCTGCCGCCGCTGGGGCTGATGACTGTTGCAGCGATGCTGCCGCGGGATTGGGAGAGAAAGCTGGTGGACCTGAATGTGTCGTCGTTAAGCGACGCCCAACTGGAGTGGGCCGACATTGCTTTTATCAGCGCCATGACCATCCAGGAAAAATCGGCCCGGGAAGTGATCGACCGGTGCCGGGAAAAAGGGGTCAAGATTGCGGCCGGCGGCCCACTTTTTACCACCCAGAGCAGCGATTTCGAACCGCTGGTGGACCACCTGGTGCTCAAAGAAGCCGAAGGCTCCTTTCCCTCTTTCCTGGCAGACCTGCAAAACGGCTGCGCCCGGGGGGTGTATACCTGCGAAGATTGGCCGGATATCAAACAGAGCCCCTGCCCGGAATGGCCGCTGGTCAATTTTAAAAAATACGATTCCATCGGCATCCAGTATTCCCGGGGCTGTCCCTTTAACTGCGATTTCTGCGATATTCTTATCCTGAACGGGCAAATACCCCGCGTCAAAAGTAAAGAACAGGTTTTACGCGAATTGGATGCGATTTACCAACTGGGCTGGCGCGACGGCGTCTTTTTCGTGGATGATAATTTCATCGGGAACAGGGCCGTGCTCAAAAAGGAATTGCTTCCTGCCCTGATCGATTGGATGAAACAAAGAAAACACCCTTTCCATTTTTTCACGGAAACTTCCATCAACCTGGCGGATGATGAGGAGTTAATGCAATTGATGGTCCGGGCCGGGTTTAATAAAGTATTCGTGGGTATTGAGACGCCCCATGAAGAGAGCCTGGTGGAATGTAATAAATACCACAACCAGAACCGGGACCTGATGTCCAGCGTCAAGAAAATGCAGAACCATGGCTTCGAGGTGCAGGGCGGTTTTATCATCGGGTTCGATAACGACCCGCCTTCCATTTTCGAGAAGCAAATCCGGTTTATCCAGCAGAGTGGAATTGCCACCGCCATGGTGGGTTTGTTGACTGCATTCCAGGGCACCCCATTATACACGCGCATGGAAAAAGAAAATCGCTTGATCCATGATTCTTCCGGCGATAACACGGACTTCTCGCTCAATTTTATTCCCGTCATGAATAGGGAAACCCTGATCAATGGGTACCGGGGGGTGTTGAAAACGATTTATGCCCCGAAGGAATATTGTAAGCGGGTGATTACCTTTTTGAAAGAATATAAGCCGTTTCCACTGCGGAAGAAATTGAGTATCCAACCGGTATATCTCAGGGCGTTTTTGAGGTCCATCTGGCACCTGGGCATAAAAAACAAGGGCAGGTGGTATTATTGGAAGCTTATTTCCTGGACGATCGTGCGCCGTCCGCGTTTATTCAGCCGGGCCGTCACACATGCCATCCTGGGCTTTCATTTTCGCAAGATTTTCGTTGGTTGACGGAAAGCCCGCCGATATGCACGTCCGACTCCCGGGCCCGCTGCAATCGAGGGGACAGCCCAATTTTGCCCTCGACGATTTTGTTGGATGAACCCGAGTTGGGGCTGCATCCTTATGCGATTTCATTGCTGGCCGGCTTACTGCAAAGTGCGGCCGCCAGGACGCAGGTAATTGTTGCCACCCAGTCGGTTACTCTTATTAATCAATTCACCCCGGAAGATATTATTGTAGTAGATCGGGAGGACAAGCAATCTGTTTTCAGGCACTTAGACAAGAAAGTAATAGAAAATTGGATGGAAGAGTCCAGTATCGGCGAATTGTGGGAAAAAAACATCCTGGGAGGGAGACCGGAAGAGTGAATGGAATGATGAATGATGAATGATGAAGAAAAAATAGGAAGCGAGGAAGAGCGGAGAAAAACAAAAGAAAACAAAAACAAGGCATGGGGGCGGTTTGCTTTTGTTTTTTGTTTTGAATTTTACGCATTTGAATTTTGAATTTGTTTCGGATTTCAAGTGTCGCGATTTCGAATTTCGGATTTATTCTTTTTCAGTCCCTGTCCTGTCCGTGAAAGTCCGTGGCAAAAAATTTATCCTTACTTTATTTCTTTTAATTCTTCAAACTCGAACAGCGTCAGGGTTCCGTTCGCATTGGCCTAATTACCAACCCGGGGTTTAGAGGGGAAATAGTCACATGATAGTGCACCCAGGGCAGGGTAAGGGATTTCAATAACTTACCGGTGGCGGTTTCCCAGGGATTTATGGTTCTCAACAATAAGACTTGCCTCTTCAATTGCTTTGACAATGGATATTTTTTTTGTGGAGTCTACTTTATCCGGGAAAAATTGCCAAATAGTGCTGATAATCATTGGCCCATTCGATGAAATCGATAGAGTCTTCCATCTGCCCCTTGCTGAATTTATCGAAAAAATCCTCTGTTGTCCTTCCATACTTCCCTTCAAAAATGCTAAGGCGCTTTGTTACTGCAATAAGGGCATCTAACGGTGAATCGTATTTACTTATTTGTCTTTGCATATTTATTCCTGTTTATCGATCTCATCAATGTTTATTGTTTTCATACTCTAATTTTACCAATATCAAGCGAAGATTACAATATCATCTTGAAAAATTTCCCAGTGGCCACAATTGACACTTACTTTGTTTCTTTTAATTCTTCAAACTGGAACAGCGTCAGGGTTCCGTTGGCGTTGGCCGTAATGACCAGCCCGGGGTTTCGCGGGGAAAACGCCACACTATGGGGCGTCCAGGGCAGGGTAAGGGATTTCAATAACTTACCGGAGGAGGTTTCCCAGAGCTTTATGGTATTATCATCGGATGCTGACACCATGGTTTTTCCATCCGCAGAAACGGCGCAGGCTCGCACAGCAGCAGTATGCCCGTAAAAGGTTCTTATCTCCTTTCCATTCGCCAGAGTCCATAGCTTTAAGGTTGCATCCCAGGATGCCGACATCATGTTTTTCCCATCCGGTGATAGCACGCAACCATATACAGGTCCGGTATGCCCTTCAAATGTTCGTATCGCCTTTCCGTTCTCCATGTCCCAGAGCCTTAATGTTTTATCATCAGATGCAGACACCATGGTTTTTTCATCCGGTGAAACGGCGCAGCCCCATACAATGCCTTGATGCCCGGTAAAGGTTTGTATCTCCTTTCCGCTCAACAATTCCCAGAACTTTAAGGTTCTATCATAAGAAGCAGAAACCATGGTTTTTCCATCCGGCGAAACGGCGCAGCTATAGACTACACCATGATGGCCGGTAAAGGTTCGTATTTCCTTTCCGTTCACCATGTCCCAGAGCTTTAAAGTTTGATCCCAGGATGCAGATAACACGGTTTTTCCATCCGGCGAAACGGTGCAGCCCCATACAATGTCCTGATGTCCGGCAAAAGTTCGTATCTCCTTTCCGTTCTCCAGGTCCCAGAGCTTTAAGGTTTTATCCAAAGATGCAGACACCACGGTTTTTCCATCCGGCGAAACGGCACAGTTATAGACAACCCGCTGATGGCCGGTAAAGGTTCGTATCTCCTTTCCGTTCTCCGTGTCCCAGAGCTTTAAGGTCTGATCATCGGATGCAGACACCACGACCTTTCCATCCGGTGAAACGGCGCAACCAAATATACGCCCCTGATGGCCGGTAAAGGTTCGTATCTCCTTTCCGTTCTCCATGTCCCAGAGCTTTAAGGTATCATCCCAGGATGTAGACACCATGGTCTTTCCATCCAGCGAAATGGCGCAGCCCCATACAATGTCCTGATGTCCGGCAAAGGTTCGTATTTCCTTCCCGTTCTCCATGTCCCAGAGTTTTAAGGTTTGATCGGAAGATGCAGATACCATGGTTTTTCCATCCGGCGAAACAGCGCAGCCAAACACGGGTTTCTTATGCTCGGTAAAGTTTCGTATCGCCTTTCCGTTCCGCAAGTCCCAGAGCTTCAAGGTTTGATCTCCAGATGCCGACACCATAGTTTTTTCATCCGATGAAACAGCACAGCCCAGCACAGGCCCATGATGCCCGTAAAAAGTTCGTATCTCCTTTCCGCTCATCAAGTCCCAGAGCTTTAAGGTTTGATCTCCAGATGCCGACACCACGGTTTTTCCATCCGGCGAAATGGCGCAGCCAAACACAGATTTTTTATGCCCGGTAAAGGTTCGTATCTTTTTTCCGTTCTGCAAGTCCCATAATTTTAAGGTATGATCCTCAGATGCAGACACCATAGTTTTTCCATCCGGTGAAACGGTGCAGCTATTTATGGAATCCGTATGCCCGGTAAAGGTTCGTATCTTCTTTCCGCTCCGCAAGTCCCAGAGCTTTAAGGTTTGATCTTCAGATGCCGACACCATGGTTTTCCCATCCGGTGTTATCGCACATGCCCTTACCCTATCGGAATGCTTCAAATTAGGACTGCCCAAAAAACCGGTCAGTTCTTTGCCGATAATCTCTTGAAAGTATTTAAAATTTTTATCCTCAGGGTGGTAACCGCGAGAGTCCAGTTGCAGCACCTGTGTTATTTCCTTCGATGCCGTCTCCCGGTTCATTTTCAACCACTGTTCCACCAATTCCTTTTGCGCCAATCGATTCAACAACTGTTTTCTCAAGTCCACTAATTCCGAATCGCCGGTATCGAAATCCTCATAATCCAGGAACTCCTTAAACAGCGTTTCCCGGCTCAACTTGATAAGCGGATCAAGACGCCCGATATATTCCCTGATACGGACCTTATCGTCCGCCAAAACCAGACCTTTTAAATAGTCGTAAATCCATTCCATTGTATCCCGGTTTTGACGGACCATTTCGAGAACAGGTTTCCTTAAACCCTCAATGCGAATCGACTGGAAGGTTTTGGTCATCTGCCATTCCAACTCCGCCAGGCATTTGATCCCCAGTTCATGGAGCAATTCCCGTGCATATTCCACCTGGATGTCCCGCAGCGCCCCCAGTATGGCAAACCCCTTCAGCAGGTCATTCCCCGCGGCAATGGGCACTGTTTCCAGGGCCAGGAAATCTTCTTTTCTAACCGCCGACCCCACCAGTTCCGGCAAACGCCCGGGGTCCTTCCGCAACTGTTGAATGATATAAAAAGCGGCCAGGAACTCCATTACCGAGGAATGGATAAATACAAATTCCCCGGCCCCGGCCCGCAGCAGTAGGTGGTCCTGCTGGAATCGCTCAATCCACTCTTCCATGAACCGCGTCAACCTGTCCTCATCATAATGGAACCGTTCGGCAATGACCGGTTTAAAATGCATTTTCAGCGTCGCTTCATTCACCTGGCGCTGCATCTTACCGTCCACGCCGTCGAAAAAGAGCCGGAAACACAGGGCCCCCAACCCGTCGTAAATCGCCCCGGCATCCTTGTACTTTTCAAAGAAACCTGCTTTCTTTACCTCTTTAAAAAATAATTCCAGGTTCTTGTAAGGAAACGTACCTGTTTTAATGTTTTCCCAGACTTTGACCAGGATAAATTTCATCAGCAAGTCATACATGGGGAAACGGTGGTCGAACTGCCCATAGGCCTGGAAATAAGCGGTCACCAGCAGCGCGGTAATCGGCGTGGCCGCCATTTTTACTACCATCTCTTCCTGCCAGATGGCCCGGTCAAACTCGCGGTAAACCAGTGAGTCTTCATCCATCAAATTCCGGGCCACGTCCCGCACCTGATCCATGGTGAGGGACAGCACATTAAACACGGGCAGCTTATCCTGCCGCAAATGAATCCGTTCCGATGGTCGCGATGTCAGGAAAAGCCGGTTTTTTGAAACCAGCAGCAGGAACATCTCGGTAATCCGTTCTTTGCAAGGCGTATCCGGCGCCTCGTCCAGTGCATCCACCAGCAGCATGAGTCGGTTCTCCTTAAACGCCGTCTTCACTTTCTTTACGGCGTTCTGGAATTCTACCCACTCATCGGGCGTCAAATCGCCGCAGTCCCTGGACCCGAATAAAAACACCCAGGTCATGTACGACAGCGCCGAATCCTTATCCGGCATCACTGTTACCGCGCCGTATTGTTTTTTATGCCAGTCATCGTAAAAAGGAATATCCCTGCAGGGCACAAACAGGACTAATTGTTTTTGCCGCGGTTTCCCGTGCTTATCGGTTATAAATTCCTTGTGCGCCAGGTGGCGGAGGATGGTTGTTTTACCCGCCCCTGGAAGGCCGAAAATGATACCGCCGGTATATCGTTTATCCCGGTATAGTGTTTCGACATCGATCTCGTTAAAATCCCGCCGGCGTCCGCCCCCGAATCGTTCGTTGAAAATCCAATCATCATCCCCTTTTTTCCCCCATTTCTTTGCCGCATCTTTTTCCGGCCCGACATCATCCCGGCAAAATTCCCGGTACGCTTCCACCGGTTCCACTGCCCTCGCTCCCTGCGCGCCCTGGCCTACATCGCAAAGTATGGAAAGGTTAATAAAATTCTTCGCCATGGGGACCGGGGGGTACATATTACCGAAAACCGGTATATACTCTACATCCCTGGCAAGGTCATCCAGGCGCTGTTCCAACAGGTTGGATGCACCGGCTTCCTTTTCCGCATGGATCAACCGGTAAAAAGGAGGAAACCACTCATCGCTATCAAAACCCTTGAGGGGCTCGTCAAATGCCAGGCGTTTGGCTTCGATATTCTTTGCGGTCAGCAAAGGCTTGATGCCCTGGTAGAGTTCACGGGTGACCATTAATTGGCGCGGTCCCGCGTATTTCTCCATGCGGAACACCTTGATTCCTTCGGGACTTACCAGGTCGGAGGGTTGTTTCCCAGTCATTTGAAACTGGAAATAACCGCTGTGAGCCACCATGCGGAATTTGGAAATAAACCCGAACCGGTCTTCGGGTTTGTCCCGCTCATATAAATCCAGCATTATTTCCAGTAGGAGTCCCGGTTCTTTCCCGAAAACCAGCGCCGCATCTCCCATGAATTTGATAACCTGGAACCTATATTTCCGGGCAATGGACGTTATCTTTTCCTGAAAATAGGCCATGTACTGCCGGGTATACTCATCCCCCAGTTTGTCGGACTGGGACGTGTAATTCACGATATCGATCAGCGCCAGGATACCTTGCAGTGTTTTGAAATCAGCCATTATATGTTACCGCCTCATAACCTCTTTACCTCTTTTGTTCATCATTCCTTTACAATAGATTCAAGTTAATCTTATGAAAAAAAATGCAAAAAGTCAAGCGTAATCAATTTTTTTACAGCAATACTAACCGGGAGCGCCGGTAAAAGTTGACAAAAGTTCTTGATGGAATTATACTTATCTTTGAGAAATAAAAAAGGAGTTGACATATGTTGGCAGTTGAGTTTGAAACAAACGCAAAGAATGGGATGATACAAATTCCTGGGAAATACAGGGAAATGGCGGAGGGACTATTAAAGATAATAATTTTGAAAGAAGAACAAAACCCCAAAATCTCAAGTAGAAATAAATATTTCAATCTGAAAAAGCTTTTAAATCAGATCCATAGAAAAAATATTTTTCAATCCATAGATGATCCTGTCGAATGGCAAAGAGCAATTAGAGATGAGTGGTCGTAAGGTTCTCCTTGACAGCAATATAATAATTTATCTTTCAAAGGGAGTATTGGACATCGAAAGCATTCTTGAAAACTATGATGAACTATACATTTCAATAATAACGTACATAGAGGTGTTGGGTTTTCGATTTTCCAACAAGAAAGAGCTGGTACTTATAAAAGAGTTATTAAATTCCTTTGAGATAATAAATTTGAATTCTGAAATAGCTGAAGATGTTATTTCTATCAAGCAAAAGAAAAAAATTAAGTTACCTGATGCCATCATATGGGCGACCGCAAAATTCATAGGCTCCGATCTATCCACAAGGAATGTCAAGGATTTTTGCGATATTTCCAATGATGTAAATATCGTTAATCCCTATGAATATGATTCGATTATCAAAGGAGCGAACCCATGAACCTGGACTATGAAAAAATTCTTTCTGTTGCGCAGGAAGCGGCGTTAACGGCCGGGAAATATCTTAAAGAGAATTTCAACCAAAAACCGGAAATCGAATATAAAAGCGAAATGGAACTGGTTACGGAAAGAGACCGCGAAAGTCAACAAATTATCTGCAAAATCATCAAAGATCATTACCCCCACCACTCTCTCCTGGGCGAAGAAGACCTGGATGTGGTCAAAGAAAAAGAACTTTTATGGATGATCGACCCCATCGACGGCACCACCAACTTTGCCCACTCCTTGCCTATTTTCAGCGTCAGCATCGCCTTCCTGGCGGCGGGGAAAACCCAGGTGGGCGTGGTGTACGCCCCGATGCTGGACGAGATGTTTTACGGCGTACGCGGCGCCGGCGCTTTCCTGAATAAAAAACGACTCCATGTCTCCCGGGAAAAAGAAATGGGGAAATCGGTGCTGTGCACCGGGTTTCCTTATGACATCAGGGAATCGAAAGTAAACAATGTGGATCATTTTAATAAATTTATTTTCCGGGCGCTGGCGGTCCGACGCCTGGGCTCGGCTGCCCTCGATCTCTGTTATACGGCCGCCGGCCGTTTGGACGGTTTCTGGGAACTGAAACTTAAACCCTGGGATACTGCTGCGGCGTTCCTGCTGGTGGAAGAGGCCGGCGGAAAAGTTACGGATTTCGCAGACAATCCTTTCGATCCTTTAATGATAGAATGTGTGGCCTCCAACGGCTTTATCCATCCCCAGATGTTGGAGATTATTAATCGATAAGGTGTTCTTCTTTGATTCTTGAAAGTTCCAACGGGGCATTTGAGGAACAGGCAATGCCTGTTCCCTACCAATTTACGCCCCGTGCATACCTTTTCGGATAGGCTATAGCTAATCAAGCATGAGGATTATAGCATCAAATGAAGATAATTAAAAACTTTTGGAGGTCCAGGCCCGCAGTACGGCGCGCGGGTGCCCTCCAGGGGTTTCTTTTTCTCACCTTCTTACCCTGCCGGGTAGAGCCTTCGGTTACCCTCCGGCTCCCCCACAGATCCGGACGTGCGCAATTAACGCATCCGGTTCCTCATATTATGGCTTTGCTGCGCGATATATTGAGTGAACTACTTTTATAGGTGGGAGTGGGAAG
>JAPKZK010000063.1 GCA_026393835.1 Candidatus Aminicenantota bacterium
ATTTAGCGGGAAACTATATAATGTCTATGGTCCGACAGAGACCACGGTTTGGTCGACCCTCGCGGAATTACCCCGGGACGGGGAAACGCTTACTATTGGCAGGCCGGTGCTCAACACAGAGATAATTATAATGGATAAGGACAATAACCTGGTTCCGCGGGGAGTGGTGGGTGAATTGTGCATCGGCGGCGAGGGCGTGGCCAGGGGTTATTTAAATCGTCCCGAATTAAGCGCGGAAAAGTTTAAGAAATATAGGTCCTATAGGACCAATAGGACCTATATTCTCTACAAAACCGGCGATCTGGCGCGGTGGCTGCCCGAAGGTAATATTGAATTCCTGGGCCGAATCGATCAACAAATAAAGATAAGAGGTTTTCGCGTAGAACTGGGCGAGATCGAAACCCTTTTACTAAAACATGACCAGATAAAAGATACGGTGGTAGTATTAAAAGGAGATGAAACCACCGATAAAAACCTGGCGGCATATTTTGTTTCAGACATAGAGCTTTCGGATACCGAATTAAGAGAGTATTTATTAAAAGATTTACCGGAATATATGATCCCCTCCTATTTTGTGTGTATTGAAAAGCTCCCGTTGACTCCCAACGGTAAAATAGATCGCAGGGCTTTGCCGGAACCTATAGTTGATAATGTAAAAGAATATGAAGCCCCCCGGTACGACATAGAAAAAAAACTGGTGGAAATCTGGTCACACGTATTGGGAATAGAAAAAGAGAAAATAGGAATAAACGCCAACTTTTTCCGTTTGGGGGGGCATTCGTTGAAAACGACTTCCCTTGCGTCCAGGATATACAAGGAATTTAATGTAAAAATACCATTGGGGGAGATATTTAAAAGACCCACCGTCCGGGGACTTTTTGATTATATTAACGGGGCGGTAGGTGAACGGTACACCCGGATAGAGGCAGCCGAAGAAAAGGAATATTATTCATTATCATATGCCCAGAAACGAATATATACTGCACTCCAGCTTGAAGTTGGGAGCATAAGTTATAATATGGCGAGTATTTTACGACTAAAAGGGGAACTCGATAGAGAGCGCTTGCAATACGCCTTCCGGGAATTGGTCGAAAGGCATGAAGGCTTGAGGACATCATTTGAAATTGTAGGAAATGAACCGGTTCAAAGAGTTCATGATAAAGTCGAATTCGCCGTCGAATACCGAAGTTTTGGAGAAGGGATTGCCGCATTAAAAAATTATATCCGGGCCTTTAATTTAACGCGGGCGCCGCTGCTGAGAGTGTGCCTGTCGAGAATAGAAGACCAGGAATACGCGATGATGATGGATATATCTCACCTCATATCGGACGGCGTTTCCTTTATGCTGATGGCAAAAGATTTAATGACATTATACAATAGACAGGAATTACCGCCTCTCAATATACAATACAAAGATTTTTCAGAATGGGAAAGCCGCTTGTTTCGTACAGGACATATAAAGAAGCAGGAAGATTTCTGGCTCGATGCATTCAAGGGCGAATTACCTATATTGGAACTTCCCACCGATTCCTCCAGGCCTGATGTACGAAACGTCGATGCAGGCGCTGCGATAAGCGCCGCTTTAAAGGAGTCGACAAAACAGAAACTGGACGAAATTATCGGGGAAACGGACAGCACCCTGTTCACTATTTTATTGGCGGTATATAATGTGCTATTGAATAAATATTCCGGTCAGGAAGATTTCGTGGTAGGGTCTGTAGTCACTGGCAGGACGCATGAAGACCTGGAAAATGTGATTGGGGTATTCATTAATATGCTGCCTTTGAGGAACCGCCCCCAACCGGGGAAGCCCTTCCGCAATTTCCTGGAGGAAGTTAAAGAAAATACATTTCGCGCCCTTGAGAACCAGGATTATCCCATGGAAGAACTGGTAAAAAAGCTTGGAATTCGCAGCAACCCGGGCAGACATCCACTATTCGATACGGAATTTGCAGTGAATAATATCGAATTTGAGCAGTTAGCGATCTCTGATCTAAAGATGGAAAGATACGACAGTGGAATCAATTTCGCAAAATTTGATCTCCATTTCCTGGCCATTGAGCAGAATAATTCATTAAACCTTATATTACGCTATTCCACCGAATTGTTTAAAAAAACGACTGCCGAGAAAATAATTGAACATTTTATCGAGATTACCGAACAGGTGGTGGAAAACCCGGGGATAAAACCGGAGGACATTGAAATATCGATCGATTTTATGTCGATAAAATCAAGCAGCCTGGGAAAAGAACAGGGAGATTTTAATTTCTGAAAATCACAGCGCGGAGGATTTGATGAAAATACTTTTAACCATAGGCGGGATGCCCGGAAAGTTGTCGACGAAATTGAACCTGATGAATAAAGGGATTACCGTGGAAACAACTCACAAATTCGCGGTCCCGACATTAGACCAGTTTGGCGAATCGGGAAAGTATCTGCGTGACAACCTAAATGAGCACACGTTTGCCAAAAAAGTAAGCAGTTGCGACGGAGATTTTAATTTTTAAATCGCTAAACGATATCGATAGGATTTATAGAAATTCAAGGAGATAGAGCATGAACAAATATTTAAACACCCACATCAAAGAAGTACTAAAAGAATTTCCTTCGTTAGCCCCCATTCTTAAAGAGTATGATATTAATTGCGCTACTTGCAGCGGCAATTGCTTATTTAAAAATATTTTTGAAGAGCATAATCTTTCGATGAAAGATGAAATGGAATTAAAGAGAAAAATGTCCCGGGTATTGAGTTAAGTAGGGAATAATAGAGCAAGATCAAATGTTCCCAATGGCATCGGTACGGCGGTATGGCAGTAGAATAAGGTGTACGTTCAAGAAGATTATAGTTTAAGAGGTAAACGATGAGTAATAGAGATTTTTTGAGAGAAATAGCATTCAATGTCGGCCAGTATTCCAAAGAAAAAGAATATTGGTTGAATAAACTGTCGGGGCGACTTGTAAGAAGCAGTTTCCCATACGATTTTAACAAAGTGGCAGAGGAACAAAGTGATGAAAGCGGTCGCCCGGTAGAGCGCGTGGAGTGTTTAGAGCGCATGGAATTTAAAATTTCCGGCGGGGTCTTCGAAAAATTAATGTGGACCGTAAATAATTCGGACTTAAGGCTTTTCATGATTTTAGTCGCCGGGTTGATGGTGCTACTCGGTAAGCATACGGGCCAGGAAGATATTCTTGTCGGCGCCCCGATAGAAAGGCAGGAAGTTGAAGGTAATTTCTTGAACACAATATTGGCATTAAGGGCGCAGTTAAACGCCGGCATGACATTTAAAGAACTGCTGCTGCAGGTCAGGCAAGTAGTGGTGGAGGCCGGTGAAAACCAGAATTTCCCGGTTGAGCGGATACCCTACGAATTAAACATGGAGGTTCAAAAAAATGACGCCTTTGCGCTGTTCGATACGGCAATTTTACTGGAGAACCTCCATAATAGAAACTATATCGCCCATATCCCGCTCAATATGGTTTTTTCTTTTTTAAGAACCCCGGAAAATTTGGAAGGCGTCGTGGATTATAACCCGGCCTTATATAACAAAGAGACTGTCCGGGGAATTATCGACCGTTTCGTCCATTTGTTCCGGGAAATGGTTGCGAATTTAGATATCCCCATCATTAAACTCAATATTATACCGGAAAACGAGAGGGAGTTCCTCCTGGTTAAGATGAACGACACCCGGGCTGAATATCCCAACGCCGCTATTCATGAACTGTTTGAAGTCCAGGTAGAAAAAACGCCGGGGTGCATCGCCGTCGAAGAGGCGGACACCGGTCAAACCATGACTTATAAAGAATTGAACCGGCGCGCCAACCGATTGGCAAACCTGTTGAAGGAAAAAGGCGTAATCCCGGGGACCGTAGTGGCTGTAATGGGGGAGCGTACGGGCGATATCGTAACCTCGATCATGGCCATATTAAAAGCAGGGGGAGTCTTTTTACCCCTGGATGCCCAGAACCCCGAAGAACGTCTCCATTATATACTGGAAGACAGTGGGGCTAATATATTCATCTCACAGGAGCGAATTATCGGGGAACGGGAAGTTCTTTTTAATGCATTTTCCCCGGGGACAATTATTGCCATGGATGATGAAGGCATTTATAATGAGGACGAAGAAAATCCCCGCTTCGCCATTTCACCCTCGGACCCGGCGTATATCATTTACACTTCAGGCACCACCGGCAAGCCTAAAGGCGTCATGGTGGAACATAAATCTCTTGTTAATTATATCCATTTCGCTGTAAAAAATTATGTTAAGGGAGAAGCGGTGAATTTTCCACTGTATACCTCTATCGCCTTCGATTTGACCATAACGTCGATATTTACTCCCCTGGTAACCGGGAATGCGGTGGTTGTTTACTCCGGTTGGAATAAGGGCAATCTCATCGAACGGATCGTTGATGATAATAAAGTCGGGGTAGTAAAATTAACTCCTTCTCATTTATATTTGATCGGTGAGAAAAAATTAACGGATTCTCCCGGTAAGATCAGGCGTTTTGTCGTAGGGGGAGAAGTATTGAAGTATCAAATTGCCCGGGATATCAGCGATAATTTTAACGGGCAAGTGGAAATCTATAATGAATATGGTCCCACGGAAGCCGCGGTGGGATGTATGTTGTATAAGTTTGACCCGGTAAAAGACAAAGCTAAAGGAAGTTCCGTTTCAATTGGAATTCCGGCGACGAATGCGCAAATTTACCTGCTGGACAAAAACCGGGAACCTGTCCCCCCTGGAGCAATAGGTGAAATTTATATAGGAGGAGACGGCTTGGCCAGGGGGTATTTAAACAATCCGGAACTAACCGCAGAAAAATTTTATAGGTCCTATAAGACCTATATTCTCTACAAAACCGGCGATCTTGCCCGGCGGCGCCCCGGCGGCGACATCGAATTTCTGGGTCGCGTTGACCACCAGGTAAAGATAAGGGGCTTTCGCATCGAACTGGGAGAAATAGAAAGTCAATTGTTGCATTATAAAGCGGTAACAGAAGCGGTAGTAACCATCAAGGAAGCAGCCGGGGGAAATGCGTATGGATATAAAACCGGGGATAGCCACATTTGCGCTTATATTGTATCCGGCGAAGAATATAGTGTTTCCGAACTGAGGGAGTACCTGGCCGGGAAGTTACCCGATTACATGATTCCTTCATATTTTGTCCGATTGGATGCAATCCCGTTAACGCCCAACGGGAAAGTGAATGTGAGGGCGTTACCCGAACCTGGAATTGAAGCAGAAATCGAATATGTGGCCCCCCGTAATGAAACGGAAAAAAAGTTGGTGGGGATATGGTCGGAAATATTGCGATTGGATGCAGGTATTATCGGCATCGATGCCAATTTTTTCGAGTTGGGTGGGCATTCCCTCTCCGGGACTGTACTGACAGCCAAAATACATAAAACATTCGATGTAAAATTAGCTCTTGTCGATTTATTTCGTTTGCCCACGGTAAGAGAACTTGCGCAGCACCTGGAAAAATCCAGGAAAATAAAGTTTACTCCCATGGAACCGGTGGAAGAAAAAGAATACTATCCCTTATCATCCGCGCAGGAAAGGCTTTTCGTTTTGCAGCAGTTTGAACCGGGAAGTATCGGGTACAACGTACCTATGGTATTAAAAGTAGAGGGGGAACTCGCCGGTGAAAAAATTCATAATGTTTTCCTGGGGTTGATCCGGAGGCATGAAAATTTTCGAACCTCTTTTATTTTAGTAGATGATAAACCGGTACAGAAGATACATAAAAATGTGGAATTTGAAATCGAGAATTATGATCTAGCCGCGAAGGACGCGAAGGAACGCGAAAAGGGCAGCGGCGACCCTGCATGGTCGCCCGAACAAATAAAAGCAATCAGTAAATCTTTTATCCGTCCTTTCGATTTAGCGAAGGCGCCCTTGATGCGAGTGGGCCTGATAAGAATAGAAGAAAGAAAGCACATTTTAATGGTTGACATCCATCACATCATCACGGACGGAACATCGCAGGGTATGCTGGAAAATGAGTTTTCGGCGCTATATGAAGGCGAGGAATTGCAACCGCTGCGTTTTCAGTATAAAGATTATTCGGAATGGTATAACAAAGCACTCCGGCAGGAAACGATGAAACAACAGGAATCCTATTGGCTGAAAGAATTTTCCGATGAAATCCCGGTAATCGATTTACCTACAGACTTTAAAAGACCGGCCATCCAGGGTTTTGAAGGGGACACATTGGCTTTCCATATCGACCAAAAGGCCGCCGACGGGCTTATACAAATGGCATTGGAGGAAGAAGCGACGCCCTTCATGATAATATCGGGTATCTTTGTTATCTTACTAGCGAAACTCAGCGGCCAGGAAGATATCGTAGTGGGGATAGACATCGAGGGACGCAGGCATGTGGATACCCAGGATATCATCGGGATGTTTGTCAATACGCTTGCCCTAAGGTATTTCCCGGCCGCGGGAAAAACAGTGAAGGAATTTTTTTCGGAAGTCAAAGACCGGGCGCTGAAAGCACTTGATAACCAGGACTATCTATTTGACGAATTGGTGGAGAAGGTTTCCGCGGCCAGGGATACCAGCCGTAATCCCATTTTTGATATCATGTTTTCCTACCTGGATATAAAACTGATAGAGGACCACCCCGGTAAAATAGAAAACCGTGAAGATTCCCAATTGAAATTGGCGCCCTCTTCTTTTGAATGGAAAACCTCGAAGTTCGACCTGACATTGAATGTCAGAAAAATCGCCGAAGACTTCAGTTTCTCTTTCGAGTACAGCACAAAACTATTCCGGGCAGAAACCATCCGGCGCTTTGCCATGTATTTTAAGCAGATCGTATCGTCGGTGATAGAGAATCGGGGCCGGGTTATTTCTCAAATCCAACTTATATCCGACGAAGAGAAAAAACAGCTATTATTTGATTTTAACAATACAAAAACAGCGTTGTTTAGAGATAAAAGCTATCCCCAACTTTTTGAAGAACAGGCGGCCAAAACCCCGGATAAGATCGCGGCGGTTCACAATGACCGAGAAATAACTTATAACGCGCTAAACCAAACAGCCAATCACATCGCCGCTATTTTAGCCGGGCGTGGGGTCGCCGCAAACCGGCTTGCGGCGTTATATCTAAAACGAAGTTTGGCAATGCTTTCAGCAATTATCGGCGTATTTAAAGCCGGGGGCGCCTACATACCCGTCGAGGTCAATTATCCCTGGAACAGGATCCAGTTTATACTGGAAGAAAGCGACGCCCAGGTGGTAATAACCGAGGATGAAAACTTTAATTGGAAAGGACGAAGTGTACTTTACCCGGATGCGCCGCCCATGACGGGCTCTCACTCTCCTATACAGGACTGTCCCGTTAGCGCGCCGCCGCTAAAGCCGCTAAAGGGCCAGCCGGATGATCTCGCTTATATTATATACACCTCCGGCTCCACGGGGAAACCCAAAGGAGTTATGATTCACCGTTTGGGAATGATCAATCACCTGTATGCCAAGATAAATGATTTAGGAATAGAGAGCGAGGAAATTATCGCCCAAACCGCTTCCGCCTGTTTCGATATATCCGTGTGGCAGTTTTTGTCCGGGCTGTTAAAAGGGGGAATTACCTGTATTATCGATGAG
>JAPKZK010000191.1 GCA_026393835.1 Candidatus Aminicenantota bacterium
ATATCCATTAGAGCTGCCGCTTGCCGCTTGAGGCTTTAGAAATAATATAAACTATAGATTTTAGGGAGGAGTCTGTCCGAATGAGGTAATTTTTGGTAATTTTTCAATTTTGCGCGCCCAAAATCGCATAAAAAACTAAAATCCACCCAATTTAGTTAAAATATAACAATAAAACCAACTTCCACTACCCTTTTCGGATAACCTCCAGCTACTGAAATACGGCTTGCTATAGATGAATTATCTAGAGCTGCTGAAATGAATTCAAGCCATATAGTGCATGCAATAATACTGAAAGCTACTGTACGGGCACATTCATTGGCCATTGAAACGCTTGACGCTGTTTACGAAAACTTTCTCATAAAAAAGAGGATGACAGATATATTGGCCGCTTTCAAGTATCCTGGTCAATTCTCATATGTCGAGGCCAGATCATGGCACGAAGAAAAGATTAGGAATGCTTCGGAAAAGGCCCCGCGGCTCTCTGATCCAAGAGAGCCTCTTCCTAACAAAGCTGTTATGAATGGGGATGAATATTCCATTGGACGTCCGCCGCGCGTTCTATTGAAACCAACGAGATCCGATATTGCAGGAATAAGCGTCTTTATCACCCATCATTCGGCACAACGCGATTGGGCGGAGGATGTCGGCGGCAGACTAATGGATTATGGATTCGATGTGGTTATGGTACCCCCGATGGGATCATCTGCTGATCGTAGCCTTACTGATCAGCAGATCGCCGATTTGCTCGAAACCAAGGTCAGAGAGTCCGATTATCTGATTGTGCTTTTGTCCCCCACATCAGTTCTACGAGACTGGGTAAGATACGAACTGAAATTGGCTGCACGCACTAAAGGGCGGGCTTTGTATCTATATCGTCCTGAGGATACTGCTATTCCCAATTTCAGCCTTCCCGGCTCGGATCCATTAAATGAGGAGAACCCTTTGTTGCTGAAGCACACTACACTGGCAGACCGATGTAACCCACATGACACACATCTTATCGCTTCACAATTAGTCACAGATCCAGATGAGGGATTTATGTTTAGCACCAGCGGTTTGATATCAATTGAAGAGCGCGACTTGAAAGCTGAGGCACGTCTAAAGCACATGGTTCGAGACTACGTGTGGAGGATGCCGCAGTATCGAGAGCGGCAATTGGTCAATGTGTACCCGTGCATTTGGGAGCGAATGGGAATCGCCGAAGGAGAAATAGATCAGGCGATATCATGGTGTCGAGACAAATATGGCAGTCTTGATCTTCATCGCATTGGTCAGGACTATGGTATGTCGTGGATTGTGATACCGATTGAAGCAGAGGACGTGAGTTATTATACAGAAGGTGACCGCTTATGGGCATTGTTGGTTTGGAGGCCATGGCAATAACAAGATTATGGCAATTTAAGAACAGCAATGGAAGAGAAACGAACCGTCACCGTATCAAGTCCCATATTGAGGGGCGCACCGAACAAGTGGCTGCACACGGACGCGGCGGCAAGTGTTAGGGACAATGTTGAATTCTGGTGCCAGCCGCGCCGGTGAGCCATACGTTGGGCGGCTAACCAAAGTGTAGAAAGTTGCATATTCTAAGAAAGGAGTTCGGATGAAATGAAGGAATATTATAAAAGCATAATTCATCTTTTTACGTGTAAGATTGGTTTTCATAACTGGGGCCAATGGAGTTATTCTCATGAAAGTTCTTGTGAACAACTCCGATCATGTAACCGCTGTGGATTTGTTGATATTCATATTCGGTTGGTACACGAACAATGGGGAGAGTGGGCTTATTGTAACAATAACAGTAATTCATTTGAACAACAGCGATTTTGTAAACGTTGTAAATATGAGGATACTCGGTCAGCATACGAGTTAGAATTAGTGGATAGCAACGCATATGGCAGCGCTGTCGATGAATACTCACAAAATCCATTAATGGAGGTTAAGTACACCGAGGAAGACTATAGTTATGTGGGATCTGGAGGAGCTTCATACAGTTGCTATGAAGTTTCGCGTAAAGTAAGGATCAAATAGAGGTTATAGGTGGTCGGACCGAAAGCGCCGGGGGACAAATGGAGAGAAGGCGAGAGAGGAGTCCACAAAATGATGAAAATCACCCAACAACTCCATCAACACGAACTGGCAATTCCACTGCGCGCTATTCCCAGCCGGTTATGCGGCGAGTTGGGCGGCCAAAGGAAGTCAAGCCACATTAATACACACTAGTGTTGCGTCAAGCATCGATTGTCGGATAGAGATAATAAATTCGAAATCCGTTTCCCGCCGGTAAAGTCTGGGCATGGATTTAATCCATGCCGGTTTTTTTAACGAAATCCGGTGAAGGACAAAGATGAGAGGATTAGTTGGCCAGCAAAAAAGGGGGGCCAGGGAGCCAGGGAATAACCCCTTGCTTTTTTTTCAGATTTATGTTATTTAATGAATGAAATGAAAAACTCAATGAAAAAATGGACAGTTCACGACCGCTACGGCAATGAAATCTATCTGACAGAAGAACGCTGGTGTCACATTTTGGAAGCACGCCCTGAATTAGAGCCTTTTTCGAAAGGTTTTTAGAGACGGTAGAGACCGGACTTCGTAAACAGGATACGTTGATCCCCAATGAGTATCGATATTTTAAGCAGTTTGATGAATTACTGCCGGAAAACAATCACATTATTGCCGTCGTTATTTTCAAGACGCAACCTGACGATGCTGGAAATTACATAATCAATAATTTTGTGATCACAGGTTGGGCAAAATATATTGTACCTAAAAGGTGACCGTATGAACGATTTAAAATTAAAGCGAAAAGAAATAAAAGATGAAAACGGGGATACAATCCGCCTGGTATATAATGAGACGGAGGATATTCTGGATATTTTTTTCAATGACAATGAACCGGCAACCGGTATTGAGCTTACCGACCATATCCTTTTGCGGTTGGACAAAAAAACCGGGCGGGCGATTAGTTTAACACTTCTTCACTTTTCGATTCTTATGGAAAGAACGGAATATGGTCCGCGTAGTTATCCATTGGATAAACTCGAGGAGTTGCCGGAAGATTTGCGGGGTGCTGGTTTTTGGTTTTTGTTTTGGTCATTTATTCTTTGGTCATTGGGATTTGTTTCGGATTTCGAATTTCGAATTTCGGATTTCTTATCTTAGTGGCATTCAGGACAAGGGGCAGACACGGGGGCTAAGAGACAAAACAAGGGCGTTTGCCGCTCACATACCGTAGATATTAATCTTTACGCCATTGAAGGTCCCGGTTTTTTTAAATAGTTTTTCTCGCCACGGTTTTTTGGTGGATGGGTTAAAGATCAATAAATAACCTTCTTTTGCGCCGCATTTATCCATATAGGTGTAAGTCTGTTCCAGCCCTTGTTTAATAGTGGCCTGTAAGCTGCCGTAAAGCAATTTCAACTCCACCACGGCTTGCTGGGCCTTGTAAAACCTGGAATAGTGATCGCTGGGTAAATTTTTATCGATATTTAAAGGCCAGATTACCAATAGATCGGTGCGCATGCGCCCCAGGCCGTACTCCCGTTCCACGCGGCCGCCGCCATTGACAATTCGCTGCAAAAATGCCTGTAATAATAATTGCGCCCCGGCTTCGGCATAATCGAATCCGTCTACCCAGCTTTCAAAATGTTTCCGGAAGAAGTCTTGAAACGCGGTTAATAGTTTATCCATATCCAGGCGACCATCCATTGTCATGTACCAGGATGCTTCCTGGACCATGGTTGCTTGCGCGCTGTTGGTCAATTGCCTGGGGATGATTTCTTGATATATGCGGTTGGCGATGGCCAATTGCGGTTTTCTTTTGATCAGGCCCAGGTCCACTGCATAGTCGATATCGTCTTCGGGTATTTCTTCGATGTCCCCGGAACCTACCATGAGGGGCGTCAACACCCGTTTAATCCTGTCTTCTTTTAATTTATCGGTTAATTGGTCCAGGTGGGTTTCCCGGCGTAAAATGAGATTCTCTTTGGCCTGTTGGATAATATCCGCTGTAATCGCTGTGCCGCGGTCTTTTCCTTCTTTCATTTTAAAACAGGCTTCATAAGCCAGGGCATTAACAAGCCAGGGTTGCCCTTCGGTTAAATCCCAGGCCAATGGGAATACGTCATTGGCAAAAGGTTGACCGGTTTCAGTGGTATGCTGTCCATATAACATTTTTATTTCTTCCAGGCTAAAATTCCCCAGCTTTAATGATTCGGCTTTGATATTAAAGGCGCTGCCGCCGGTGATGATTGCTTTCTCTATATCCGAATGCATGCGATAATCTTTGACATCACGAATACCGCATAAAATAATACTCTGGGGAAATAGGGCCGGGCGATTGGGATAACCGCTGCGTAATTGCCGAAGCAGCGATATTAATGTATCCCCCACCAATGAATCCACTTCATCGATAAACAGTACTACCGGTTTTTCGCTTTGACGGCACCAG
>JAPKZK010000012.1 GCA_026393835.1 Candidatus Aminicenantota bacterium
GATAGTGGAGTGTAAGTCAATAGCGATATAAATGTATTTTGAACATTTTTTTTTAGGGCATAGTATAGAAAGTCCCGAAAGCATTTAATTGAATGATTTTAGAGGTTGTTGCAGTTTATAACTAGGAAACTCGGGCTAGTACCGTGTCCCATAAGTTTTGCCGTTTCCAGCAGCGATATGTAATCTCGAAACTTTGATAATGTAATAAACTGATTTTTAACCTGAAAACACTTGACAAAATTCATTGTTTTGTGATAAATATATTCCCATGATAAAAGAAAATAGTTTTATACAAACGGTGCCTTATAATGTTTGCGAGACTATTAATTTTTCGCAAGTTAAATCCGAAAAAAGAATCAATAAGGCTACTGAATTATTAGGTGCGAAAGTTACTGCACGTATGATCGGGTTCGTTCTGTTTCTTCTTGGAGCGGCACACAAAGATATAAACCGATTATTTAATACACCTAATGAGACTTTCAATTCATTTACAAAAAGAGTATGGAAGGATGGAATAGTGGCTTTGGAAGATCGCCGTTTTTCATATGAGCCGGAGCCGATGATAGCGGAACCTATGGTTAAGATTCCCACAGCCACAATTCAGGGCGATGAGGTCATTATCCATTTACCCTCTGAAAGAAGTGAAGGTATTCGAATACCCACTGAGAATAAATTGATGGTAAAAGCTGTCTTATTAGCCCTGTTGCAAAATCAAATGCTGAATTCTCAGACTGTTGCAGACATACTGGGTTACACCCAATCCCATACGCTTTATCTTAATCGCCAAATATTCTCCGGCTCCAC
The DNA here is from genome assembly GCA_026393835.1 of Candidatus Aminicenantota bacterium. Lineage (GTDB taxonomy): Bacteria > Acidobacteriota > Aminicenantia > UBA2199 > UBA2199 > JAKAGC01. The sequence continues at coordinate 805 of JAPKZK010000012.1, forward strand.
GGAGGCACTGCTTGATGGTCGCCAGGGGCAAAAGCAATGCTATGTGTTTAAACCGGAGGTCAAGGCAGAGTTGATTCAACAGTATATAGTGAATGCAATTGTAGGTAAATCGACAGCGTGTGCATCATTGGCATCCGGCCTCAAGGAACGCTGTGGACTGGATTTACCCGCCCGCACTATTAGTCATTACGTCAAGAAACTGGGATTGAAAAATATTGCCAAAACCTTACCTGAAATTATCAAGCGACTAAAAAAAAACTCCAGGAAATAATTATGTTACCCCAAATATCTACAACACCTACAATATCTACAGTTGATCGTGTTGATCGTGTTGATCGTGTTGAGCGTGTTGAGCGTGTTGAGCGTGAGTCGATGCCGGATACTTTGATTAATACTCGCCAATATCATCGACATCAGATTACCAAGCTTCATAAGAATGGGGTTGAAAAGAAAATTATTGCATGGTTTACCAACCTTAATCTCAGTACGGTAAATCACTGGTTGCAACGAATCGCAGGCAATATGGATTTGAAAGATAAACCGCGGTCCGGGCGGCCTCCCGTTTATGATGAAGCGTTACGGCATCGACTGGTGGCATTTTACTGTCAAACCACCCCTCTGCCTTTGCCGGAACTCCCGAAAGTCGGGCGTTGGAGTATTCGGTGGGCTGAAAAACACCTTGAAAATAACCCGGAACCTGTAGGCGCTATGTTAAGACGTTGTACCATATGGAGAATTCTCAATAGCCAAAATCTTAAACCCCACCGTCGTAAATATTTTCTTCAAATTACCGATCCTGATTTTTTCCCAAAAATGGAACATCTTATCGAGGTCTACAAAACTCGAAGAAAGAATCTTTTCTGTTTTGATGAATGTACCGGGATTCAAGTTCTTTTGCGAATCGCACCTGACGTGCACCCCGAAATGTCAGAGAGAAAAAAGAAAGCCTGGCTGGAAGAGTTTGAATACATCCGAAATGGGACAACCGATCTGCTTGCTTTTATGGATGTTCATACCGGGAAAGTGAATGTAAAGTGTAAGCCTGATCACACCAAAGAAACTTTTCTCTCCGTCTTCCAGCAACATCTGGCAAGTGTGCCCCAGGATGAGAGAATCGATTACATCATGGACAATCTGGCCAGCCACTACAGCTACGAATTTTGTACGTTGGTGGCAAAACTCAGCGCCGTTGCCTGCCCTGATAGAAGTGAACTGAAAACCAGTCAACAGCGTCGCAATTGGTTGCGGTCTGAAGAGAAACGCATTGCTATCCATTTTACCCCATTTCATGGTTCATGGCTGAACATGATCGAGATTTGGTTTGGAATACTCGGAGCCAAATGTTTAAAAGAGTCCTACGCGACGCCCAATGAGTTGATCCAGGCCATTTACTCCGTGGCTGAGATATGGAATACAAAATTCGCCCATCCTTTTAAGGCCAAATACGATGGCGTCGGTTTACATGAAAAAGTGGTCAAACGGGTTATAAAGTTCCTGGATAATTCAAGTGAAAAGCTCCATATAAAATTTCTCACCAAGCAATTGCTTTTAATGAGCAATATGATTGATCAATATTGGGATAAAGTACCCATAAATCTATGGCAGCAACTTTTTGATCATCTATTCGAAAAAAAGCAACAACTGCGGGATTGTATTGATAAGGATGAAATCCCAAAGCGAAAGAAAAAGGCTTGCGAGGCACTGGAAAAACTTTTTGTCGATTTATCCAATAGCCTGGGGCAACGAGAGAAATCCTTTCCTTGAGGGCGGAATATTTAAAATTACCGCTGGAAACGGCAAAACTTATGGGACACGGTACTAGGAAACTCGGGCTAGAGGAGGCTGGCTCTTTCCCTAAGCGAAGTGTCCCTTCAGTCGTTTCTCGGATGACTTCTCCCCAGAGAGCCTTACTATGGGAATGCCTCTGTCAAAGTTATGATGTATGGCGACTTTTGCTCTGCATTTCGGTATACAGTGATGTCCAAAAACTCGCATTTCAAGCTTGCGAACCTAACGTCCGTATGGCTGCAATTAGGTACATGAAGGAACAGGGGAAGGAAAAGGAAGCTGTTCAAGCAATAGCTAAAATGTTGCCAGAGTTCTGGCGATTCAATGACAATGCCAACCTAATCGAAGATATCTTTGAAACAATTAAAGGTCTCGGACCTACATGTCGCGACATTTTGCTACATGTTATGTTCAATAATGCCAATGATTTGGAACTTAGAATTGCTCTATATATGATTTACTGTGTTTTGGTGGATAAGGATCACGATATACTTGAACGGCTAATAACGGCTATAAAAGCCTTACCTGCCGCTACACAAGATACCTTGCGAAAGACTTATAATGAGCTTCTTGATGATGACGCTTTTGGATGGAAATATTGTACGGGGCAAATGCCTCTGTCGGACTCTCCTAACTATGTACACCTCATATCGGAGCGTTACCGGAAGCTCTTTGAGTTCCAGAAAGCTTATAATTTTGATGCGGTCATAAGTAATCAAACGTTAATCAAGCCAAAACCATATACTGAGCATACCACGCGCATCGCGTGCTGGATACTCATCGATCCTAAGATTGGGCGAGCGAAAACGCTCGGACGGCTGCATCGCACTTTAGGCTGGTACTTTGAGAATGTTACTTTCATTGACAGCGCAATGGCTGCTTCCGCGTGGCTTCTTTACAATCCTACGAACACTTTGATTGTTATTGTCGGTGACCTGGCAATAGATCGATACAGATATTATCGTCATGATTTAGTGTCCAATATAGGAGCTCTTTTAGGAGCCACCTCACAACTCGCGAACATTAAAGAACGGATTTTGATTGTGTTGACCGGCAAGGAATTAACCATAAAAGGAATATGCCACGTCGCTTTGACCACTGATTGTGACGATAGTTTATCAGCACGTATCGAAACTGAAACTGGTTTCGAACGTGAGTTCCCAGAATATGAACGACAATATATACTCCCACTTATAGAGGAGTTGTTCCATAGAATAGGATTTAATGTTTACCTCGATGGTCTAAACAAGCAAAAAGCAATGGTTGTGCATCTACGCCGTCTTAGTGAAGGCCAGTGGCCTGGTTTTATAATACTTGAGGATGATAGTATTCGAGCAGAGGGTGATGTACAGCCATCATACAGGGATTATAAGGCCGCCAAGGCCGATTTTAAATCACCTCACTATCCTAATGCAAAGTTGGGCGCACGCTTAACTTCCGTTGTTAAAAATCTTATGGAAAGATTCACACCTCTGCTAGGTCAAAGTGTTGACATATCCGTAGTCTATCCACCTGCGTGTAAGCCAGCTAGCAATTTCGTACTCGAAGCTGTACTACATTTAACTGGGTACGAACTAATTGGGGCGGGCACTCACAAAATCGCACAAGAACTTACTACAACTCAGATCAAACCGGGAGCGCGACTATTTGCATTACTTAGCACACCTGAAGGATTTACTGTAGACGAAGCTAAGGCAGTTTTAACTTGGACTCCGCCTATTGTTCGAGTGCCGTTCCTAATAGGAGTAGAAAAGTGTATTGCGCCTGGAAACTACTATTTTAAATTAACGCTTTATAGTGGAGAAAAAAATCCTATAGAAATCGTTCACGTTTATTTCGATTTAAACGTTGCAGAAGATGCTCCTGTTTTGAGTCCACTTAGTTGGCTGGTCGCAAACAAGAAATTTCCGAGGAGTGCATTTGCATCGTACAGTACAAAAGACTGGGAACAAGTAAAAGAGCGTGTAGCTGCACTCAATCCATTCATGGATGTCTTTGTTGACTGTCTCGACCTCAAAGAGGGACAAGAGTGGGAGGAGGCCATCAAAATAGAACTGGATATGCGTGATACTTTTCTCCTTTTCTGGTCGGAAGCAGCAAGGGATTCTAAGTGGGTTAGAACAGAGTGGGAATATGTCCTTGAAAAGCGTGGCATTGAATACATAACTCCGAACTCTCTTGTGTCACCCCACGTTTGTCCACCACCCAAGGAGCTAGAATCCTTACACTTCGGGTCGCCGTTACTACTAATACGGAGGTCATGATTGTCTCAAATCCACCTGTGCTCCATAGCGATAGCGCTCAGATAAATTGACCCACTTTTGCTCAGTTAAATTGATCCATTCTTTTGGGATATAAAACGGGACAGGCGGAATTTCCCCCCCCGGTGGAAATGACAATTCTCCCGGTCTTTTCGGCAATTGGCAGATAAGGAGACTGCCCAATTTTCCCCGCCTAATCCTCATTAACAATTGACCATTATCCCTATTCATTTCCAAAATCGGGCAGACACTTTGGAAGAATGACGAATATTCTTCTCATTTTGATAAATTCAAAAAAGTGGTAAAAAGTCATATCTTTCCTGGTAATGAGACTTCCTCCGAGCTTTTATTTAATAATGATGCATAGCTTTTTTTTAATTTTTCATCATCTTTATTTAGACCGATCATATATAAAATTAAGTTTACCGCAACCTTCTGGTTTTCTGCACCCGTGATCATTCTATTCTGGGCGGTTTCCCAGAATAGCCCTTCCCATGGTTCATTACTAATATCTGTCTCGATTTTTGATATTAAGGGAATTATCTCTTCACAATTATTTCCTTTTTCTAGAGCTGATTTAATAGCCTTAATATATGTTAGCAAACCAATGGGTCTGAATAATATATGACCGCCTTTTTCATTCCTGTATTTACGGGCTTTATCTTTCACAGAATCATCCAATGAAAGGTATTCACGGATTTCAGTAAAATTTGAAATAATTGTATCCAACAATTGTTTTATAAATTCCTTGGCTTTATCAATAATTTCCTGGGGAGGTCTTTTTTTCTGAAATTTATTCCAGGATTCTTTTATAATATCTTCTTTTTTTAAGTATACCGGAAGTAATTCACAAATTGATTTATATAAGGTTACAATATTTGTAAAACATTCTTTATCTTTATTTGGTATTGAGAGAGTTTTTGCCAAAGAAAGTCTATCATTACTAAAAAGCGAATATTCTTCTATTAAATCTCTTGTTATTATCGCAGCAATATCGTCCTCATCTAACGCTATGATTTCGGATGTGTTTACGGGTTTCGCATAGCGATTTAGTGTCGTGAAAAGTCTCCTGGTTCGTTCTTTACCCTCCGGGGTTCTTTTATGACCGATGAATATAACGGATATTTCCTCATCAGATAGTCCATCATTGCTTTTTAAAGCACCTTTTATACCTTCGACACGATGCTGACCATCTAAAGCAAATAATTCTTCTTCTCCTGATAGCTTTAAATATCCTAAAATACCTGTTTCCGAAATAGGGAATTCGGGCAAGATGTTTCTATCCTCAGGAATTTTGAGCTCAATCCACTGGGGATCTCCGCCATAAAGCCCTACGATTAATGAATTAAAAAATCTTTGAGGTTGATTGATAAGATATTCGGAAATTTCCTTAGCACGGGGCGTAAGCTGTCTTTGTATGAAATCCTTAAGTTTTGTACTTTCATGAATCTCTTCGGCGATTTTAACCCGTTCGCTGATATATTTAAATTTCATTATGGTGGAATAATAAGTCCAATCACCCATAATTGCACGTAGAGCCGGTAAAAACAATTCCTCTTTATTTGTAACTGGTCAGGCTATAGGCTATAGGGCTATATTGATAGGAATAAAAGGTTGCCCCCTGATGGCATCGTTAATGGCACTAAAGACATTTACCTTATTCTTTCTTGCCGTGGAGATATATGACCTTATCCTGCAAAAAAAC
>JAPKZK010000047.1 GCA_026393835.1 Candidatus Aminicenantota bacterium
ATTAAATTAAAACGAAAGTAATAAATACATTTTTTCGCCATTTTAATGTTCATTAAAAACAATATTATTGTTTTTCGACTGAAGCTATATGCCGAAAAATTCGATATCTAAACGATTTTCCCGCTTTTCGTTCAGACACTACTTAGAAAATATATTGGTTAATGATACAAATATTGAACAACTATTTTTGCTCGAAGAGTTTATAGAAGGAGATGAATATTCTGTGGAAGGAATATGTACGAAGGAAGAGGTTTTAGTAATAGGTATTTGTCAGAAAAGGGGATTGCATATTGAAAATGGAATAAGAAGCGAAGGAGTAAACTTTTCACCAATATTAGATAAATCCAGGGAGATATTTCTAAAAGACATGGCAAAAAGCGCAGTTAAGGCTGTAGGTATGATGAATACAGCATTTCATATTGAATTGAGATGGGATAAAAACAAAAATAAACCTAGAGTGATAGAAATAAACCCAAGATTGCCTGGCGGTTTACTTTGCCGTCTCCATAAAGAAATTAATAGAATCGATTTGCCTGAATTGTTAATTAAAATAAGTTTAGGTGAAGATCTTCCAAAGGGCGTTCCAGAACCGCTCCAAGGAGTTTTTGGGGATTTACCTATTCCTTGTTTCAAATCAGGAGTATATAATGGATATAAATTACCTGAAAATAATGAATATAGCTATATGATAAATGATGCAGAGATAGATATTGTAGAATTTACTCAAAAGGGAACAATTTTAAACATAGGAGATAAAGAGGTGTATTATGCTCATGCTTTTATTCACGCTCCTAATCATAAAGTTTTATTCGATGCAGCAAATTGGTCTATGAATGTTTCCCCAATTTTCATTTAAGAGGATTGCAATGTTTAATTTATTAATTCTAAATCAGAAAGATCAATCAAAATACTATTTGAAAATGAATTTAAGTATATTGAACATTGGGCTAAAAGACCTTCTTGGTACGCTGGTGTCGCTTATTTTTTGAAAAACTATGAGGCGAAGCCCAAAGATATTTTTAAATATGAAATGAAAAATACAGCATTCTGAATATTCTAAAAAAAAGGAGGTTATATGATTTATTTTTCTTATAGTCATCATGATAGTGAGTTAGCAAGTCGTATTGTGGGAGGACTTCAAAAAAAAGGTATTGAGGTCTGGTTTGATCGAAAAGATATTTTAACGGGAGATTCGATCGTATCACAAATGCAAAAGGGCATCAATAAATGCATTTTCATCGCTGTTCTTATCACTCAAAACAGTATTCGATCTGGATGGGTTGAGAGAGAATGGCAAAGCGCTTTATTTGAGCAAATTAAAGGTGCTAATAAAATTATTTTACCTTTAATCGCAGAAGATAATTGTGAAATTCCAATCTTTTTAAAGGGTTTATATGAAGCGGATTTCAGGAGTGATATTGAGCGAGGTTTAGATATGGTGATGAAGACTATTAAAAAATATTTGGATGAAGAGAAAAGTGAGAATTTGGAGCAAAAAAGAATATTAACAGAAGATATTGAATTTGAAAATAAAACTATCAAAAATACAATTCAAGATCAATTAAAGACGAAATTAATTTTTCAAATATTTGAAAATAATTATTTTATAACAAAGGTTAAAGAGGACTTTGTGAAGCTTGCAAAAAGAGTAAAAGCTGATTGTATACGGGCATTTTTTCAGATTCGACCGCACTTAATTGTAGGATTATCTGAAGCAGAATACAATCCACTTAGCTTAAAACCTGCTTTATTATTATCTCTAAACAATGGACTAGTGGGTTTGGTTATTTCGAATGGAAAGGCTGCATATTATCCCTGTGATGTGAATTGCAATTGGTCGAAACTCTATTGTGAATCTGACCCCAAGGTGGTAGCAGAATTGGTTGTCCCGATCGTGGTTTTCAATGCCCCTATTGGAGCAGTTTTAGTAGATTGGACCGAAAGTGCATTTGAAGGAACCAACCCCTGGGGGAAAATTATTAATCGTGAAGAAGTTGAGACATGGTGTACAAGAACTGCAATACAAATATCTCATTACATTATACATACTGGCCAAGATAAAAATCCGATTTATTTTGAGTTCATTAAAGATTGTGTCAGAACCACAGGTAGTCATAGGGGGTATATTGCCCTTTGGACTGAACATGGAAGCCTTAAATATACAAGGTATGGTATTCAAATTGAAAACTTTCTTGAGCTTTCTCCTACAGAGGGAGTTTGTGGAAAATGTTTACGAATAGGTGAACCCATAAAAATTGACCAATTATCTTTACATCCAGATGCGGTTATATCAGACCCAGAAATGATGTCAGAATTAGTTGTTCCCATTAAAAAGGGTAACATTACGATTGGAATGATAAATATTGAAGCCCATCAAAAAGGAAATTATAATAGGGATGATTTGGAATATTTAGAAGATATGGCGAAGAAACTCTCAAGTAAATTTGGCAATGACTTGATTGATATATTAACCACAAGCAACTTTGTGTTATTAAGTGCGGATAATCTTGATGAAATAGAAATTTTAGATCGATTAAAATCTTATGTGTCTTATATTTTACCTGAGGGTTATTCTGTAATAATTAGAGCCCCAAATAGTAATGAAAATAGTACTCCTTGGAGGTTTTCAGATGAAAGCAATTTATTAATATATCCAATAAAGATTAATGGCAAGTTTTATAAAGTTCTTGAAATTAATATAATTTCAACTTCGTCGATACTTATTAATCATATCCATCAAGATAGGATTAGGCTCATAATTGAAATAGCTGCTAATGCTATTCATAGAAATTGGAAGTTGCAAAGACAGAATGCATATGCTGAAGTGCTTTCAGATTTAACTCAATTTGATAAGATAAAAAATCCATCTAGTTTTCTTAGAGATATTCTTAAAAGAATACGTTATCTTCTAGATTGTTCACACTGTACTCTATTTTGGGTTTCCACAGACGATTCCTCAAAACTGATTCCTGGGATATCGACCCAAGAAGAACTTTATCTAAGGGATTCGATCTCATATGCTTATGAACGAGGAATTGGACTTACAGGATATGTTTTTGAGTCTAAGAAGCTTATTTGCATAAGTGACCTCAGTGATAATGAATATATTAACCAGACTTTTGGCCCTAACATAAAATGGAAGGGTTTAATTAATGAAACAAAATATCTTTTAGAAAAAGCCAGATCATTTATTGCTTGCCCGATTTTTTCACAAAAGGGAGGTGAGGTTATTGGTGTTTTAAGAGCATATATTGAAAGAAGTGAAATTAAATCTTCATTTTCTGTATCAGATCAGCATATAATAAGAAGTATTACCGCACTGCTATCTCCATTACTTGAAAATTTATTGGGGAAAGGCTTAAAACCACAGGTAACATTAATATACGGGCCACGAGTAATACTAAATGATGTTAAACTTCCTCCTCAGCTAATTGGATACACTTTCTCAGCGCAACAAGCTCATGATACCAAGAAAGCAAATAGACTATTAAGTTTGAGATTAGAAACATCTTTGATATGCAATAGCAGATGTATATATTGTTGTAACGATTCAGGAAGGAAAAAAGGAGAAGAAATTAGTTTTGAAAAAAAGAAAGAAATATTAGAAGAAGCTCTCCACCTAGGCGCAGAAAGTATTGTTTTTATTGGAGGTGGGGAGTTTTTATGCTATGATCGTTATCCAGAGTTATTAAAATTAGTATATGAGCTTAAAATGACGCCAGTTATTTTTACAAATGGTATCAAAATCGATAAACAAACCGCCGAATTTCTTAAAGAAACCAATTCAACTATAATCGTTAAATTGGACTCATTGGATAGACAAATTCAAGACAAAATGTCGGGAATGGATGGCGCGTTTGATCATATATTTTTAGCACTTGATAACTTACGATATGCCGGTTATAGACACAATAAAGAAGATAAAAATCTGAAAATCGGCGCTTCTGCGGTTGTAACAAATTGGAACATAAAGGGAATTCCAGATTTTTGGCGTTATTGCCGTGAGAATGGAATTTTTCCTAATCTTGAATTACTTATTCCTAATGGAAGGGCCAGAGGTAGAGAAGACTTAATGCCCAAAAAGGAAGATATATCTGATTTGAAAGATAAATTATTAGATATAGACAGGCAACTTGGGTATGAATGGATTCCATATACACCAAGAATCGGAAGTGGATGCCTTCAATTGCTTTATAGCCTTTATATAACATATGATGGCTATATCAGACCGTGTGCATCACTACGTTATCAGACGCTAAATATTAGAGATGTAACCTTAAAAGAAGCAATATCAAGAGAACCCTATCGAACTGCTCGAAATATTCATAGTCATCTGCAGGGAAAATGCAAAGAATGTATTTACGCTTATTATTGTTATGGGTGCCGTGGCTTAACATATACTGAAATGAAGTTAAGAGGGGCATCTGACTTTGATGCTCTTTGTGCTGAAGATACTTCATGTCATATGAGAACTCAACCTTGAACCTTGATGAAAGAGAACTTAACATGGCAATTCAATACACTGCTGACCATTGACTGAAGTTGCCCGCGAAACACGCGAAAAACACGAAAAAATCAGGAAATAGGAAGAACGTAGACGCGGAAGCAAGGAAGCGATGAAAAAAAGATATATTAAGTATAAATGAAAAGAAAAGCCACAAATGGACACGGGCAGACACGGAAGGGATGCGCTGCAAAGTTTACGAAGTGTCTCGGAAGCCTTCCGGTAGACACTATATAATGTTCGTATATCTCAACGAAAAGGATGCTGTTTCCCGAGAATACCGATACAACGACTGGATTAACCATGCTGCAACCTGAAATAGACGAACAGCAACCTGAATTGATTGTGCATCAACCTGTACTAATCGATCCGGGATCTGGATCAAATGACCAAAATGGTGAATTAGGGGCAGGAAAAGGAAGAGAGGAAGAAAAACAGAAGATAAGAAGCGAAGAAGATAAGAAGATAAGAAAAAACTTGTCTGCAAATCCAGGTCATTTGCTTGATCTTTTCCCCCAGGAGCCAAACAAGGTATTATTCTACCTTTTCTAAAAGTTCAAAGTAACGTTCTCTTGACATTCCGGCGGTTGTCATATTTGTCCGAATATGAGTTACCGGTACTTTCCGCGGACTGGTTTTGATTACAAGGGGTCGGTTGATACTCATTCAATGTTCCCATTTCCCGGCATTCTTCAAAAAAGGCTTCAATGGCCTCTTTTATAGATTCCTTTGCTTCATAGATGGTCTCTCCAAAACTGGAAACATTCAACTCCGGGGATAATGCCACATACACATCATCCTCTTTAAATATCTCAACTCTTATCGATAAGTTCATCGCACATTTTCTCCATTTCAATAGTATAATGTATCATTTCATTTGTCAACCTGCATCGATCAAAATGGGGCGGCGCCCCAACCCTCCTTATTCACCCTCTCCGTGTCCGTCCGTGTTCGTCCGTGGCCAGGAATAAAATCAGAAGTTGCCCGCGAAACACACGAAACACACGGACAAAAGACAAAAAGGTAAGCGACTGGTAACTGGTAAGTGGGAAGCGCATCGTTTTTTTAATAATAAACCCCTTGGTGTACCTTTGTGCCTTTGTGCCTTAGTGGCTAATTGTACTGCATCCGTAAGTTTGAAAAAAATGTGAGATTCCTGTATAATACACTCATGGATATAAATAAAAGGAACCCAAATGAGCTCGGAAGATAAGAATGATACGATCAAAAGAATCCCTTACGGGATGTCCGATTATGGACTTATCCGGCAAGAGAACTACTATTACGTAGACAAAACCTCATTATTAAAGCTCCTGGAAGATACCGGCCGCTACCTGTTCTTTATCCGGCCCCGGCGCTTCGGCAAGTCCCTGTCGCTTGCCATCATGCAAGCCTATTACGACGTGCATTATAAAGACCGGTTCGAGGAATTATTCAAAGGCACATGGATTTATGACCACCCCACCACTGAAAGGGGCCAATACCTGGCGTTGACCCTTAATTTCTCCGCCGTCGACCCGGGCCCCGATAAAGTAGAAGCGTCTTTCTTAAACCTGGTCAACGGCAGCGCCGTGGCTTTCATTCAAAAATACCATGATTATTTTTCAACTTACAAGCAATTGGACTATTACACCGAACAAATCAAAGAAAGCCGCTCAGCTTCCGATACTTTAACCAGCCTGCTCTTTCTCTGTAGGGAGACTAAACAGAAGTTTCTTATGATTATCGATGAGTATGATAACTTCTCCAATAACATCCTATCCACCAGGGGCAAAGATGCCTATCACCAACTTACACACGGGACAGGGTTTTTTCGCTCCTTTTTTAATGTATTAAAGAGTGGAACCGGCAGCATGGATTCGCCCATTACCCGCTCTTTTATAACCGGCGTATCGCCTATCACCATGGACGACGTAACCAGCGGCTATAATATCGGCAAAAACGTTTCCCTATACCCGGCTCTTAGCCGGGTGCTGGGATTTACCAAAGACGAGGTCGTCGATATGATCGAATATTACCGGGCAAAAGGCATGATCTATCATCCCACCGAATACCTGCTGGAAATCATGACCCAATGGTACGGCAATTATCGATTCTCGAAAAAAGATGATGCAATCCTCTATAATCCCGATATGGTATTGTACTTCCTCGATAATTATATGCCGCAAAAGGAACTTCCCAATAACTTAATCGACAGGAACGTGAGAATCGACTACGGGAAATTAAGGTATCTTATCTTAATCGATCAGGCTCAAAAGAAAACCACCAATGGCAATTTCGACCGTTTAAAAGAGGTTATCGAAAAAGGAGAGATCGAGTCGAATATCGAGGAAGGATTCCCATTAGAGAAGTTGCCCTCCAGGGAAAACTTCATATCCTTATTATATTATTTCGGGTTACTGACCATAAAAGAATTCGGGGCGACGGACCTGGTGCTGCAAATTCCCAATGAAACCGCCCGCCGTTTATTCTATGATTATATCAAAGAAGCCTATGAGGAAACCGATGTCTTTACACTGGATTTATATAAATATCATCAATTAATGAAAGGAATGGCGTTGAAAGGCGAATGGGAGCCGTTATTGAAATACATCGCCGGGAAAATGCGGGAAAGTATGAGCCTGAGGGACTTGATTACCGGCGAGAAATCCATCCAGGCGTTTTTGAATGTGTATCTTGGACTCGGCGATCTCTACATCATTCACAGTGAAAAAGAACTGAACAAAGGCTATGCGGATATCGTCATGGAACCGTTTCTTGCCCGCTATGAGGCGATAAAGTACTCGTATTTGTTGGAGATTAAGTATATAAAATCCGGCGTCAAACCCGCGGATGCGAAGGTTCAACAATTAAAAACTGAGGCCGAGGAACAATTGAAACGCTATAGCATCGATCAAAAATTTCTTAAGAATATCGAAAAAACCACCTTGATCAAATTGCTGCTGATTTTTTCCGGGCATGAAGAGATATATATGGGCATAGTGGAGTAGGGGAGACCGGAGAAGGGAGACCGGACCGTTAAATGGATAAAAAATTCGGTAAGATATTGGTGGTGGACGACGACGAAGACGTCCTCCAGGCGGCGCGGTTGTTTCTCAAACAACACGTGGAATTGGTGCACACGGAAAAAGATCCGCAAAAACTCCCTTCCCTTATCAAAAACATATCCTACGACGCCATCCTGCTGGATATGAATTTTACCCGCGACGTCACCGGCGGCCAGGAAGGTTTTTTCTGGCTAAATAAAATCTTTGCAATCGAACCCACGGCGGTGGTCATTCTTATAACCGCTTTCGGCGACGTGGACCTGGCGGTGCGGGCCATTAAAGAAGGCGCCACTGATTTTATCCTCAAACCCTGGCAAAATGAAAAACTCCTGGCCACCCTTTCCGCGGCCCTTAACCTGCGTCGCTCCCGCCTGGAAGTGGCGAGCCTGAAAACCCGGCAAAAGCAATTGATCGCCGACCTGAACCAACCGTTCCACGAATTCATCGGCGTCGCTCCCCCCATGCAAAAGGTGTTCGAAACTATTCAAAAGGTATCCAAAACCGACGCCAATGTCCTGATCCTGGGCGAAAACGGTTCGGGCAAAGAACTGGTAGCCCGCGCCCTGCACCGCAAGTCAAACCGCGTCGGCGAAGTTTTCATCGGCGTGGATATGGGCGCCGTCAGCGAAACCTTATTCGAAAGCGAACTCTTCGGCCATGTCAAAGGCTCCTTTACCGACGCCAGGAGCGACCGCATCGGGCGATTCGAAGTGGCTTCCGGCGGCGTCCTGTTCCTGGATGAGATCGGCAACCTGCCCATGTCCCTCCAGGCCAAAATCTTAAGGGTCCTGGAAACGCGGCAAGTCACGCCCCTGGGTTCCAATAACCCCCGGCCCATCGATATCCGCCTTATCTGCGCCTCCAATATGCCCATCCACCATATGGTGAAAACAAAAGAATTCCGCCAGGACCTGCTCTATCGCATCAATACGGTGGAAATCCCTATCCCCCCCCTGCGCGAACGACAGGAAGATATCCCCCTGCTGAGCGATTATTTTCTCGCTATTTACAGCCAAAAATACAAAAAACCGGCTAAAACCGTCAGCGCCGCGGCGCAAAAAAAAATGATCGCTTACCACTGGCCCGGGAATGTCCGCGAATTACAGCACGCCATCGAACGGGCCGTGATCCTCAGCGATTCCCGGGTGCTGCAGCCCGAGGATTTCTTCTTCTCAACCCCGGAAAAGGAAAGCAAAGACCTGTTTTTCGCCAATTACAACCTGGAAGAAGTCGAAAAAGCCGTCATTTGCAAGGTGGTCGAAAAACATAAGGGAAATGTCAGCCAGGCGGCCCAGGAATTGGGACTAACAAGAACCTCCCTTTACCGGCGCATGGAAAAATATGGTATATGAGAAGAAAAAAAGGCCCACGAATGACACGAATTAACACGAAGGGGATAAAAGGAGAATATGTTTTATAAACGGTTTCGTTTCCAGGTCATTTTTCGCGTGCTGGGTCTCTGTTTGTCGGTTTATGCACTTTTCCATTTACTGGTGTTAACGAAACTTTATGCCACTGCTTTCGTTACCCTGTTGTTTATCGCTTACCAGGTGGTTTCGCTTATTCGTTACGTTGAAAGGACCAATCAACTGTTGAGTCGCTTTCTCCTGGCCATAAAGTACGACGACTTTTCCCAGGGCTTTACCGGCAAAAGCCTGGGGGCTTCTTTCGAGGAATTGGTCGACCTTTTCAACGACGTAATGAAAAAGACCCAACAAACCCGCTTTGAAAAGCAAGAACATTACCACTATTTACAAACCATCCTGCACCATGTGGGTATCGGTTTGATGACCTTCCGGGAGGATGGCGAAGTAGACCTGGTGAACAAAACCGCCAAACGGCTGCTGAAGGCGGCGCGGTTGAAAAACATCAACTCCCTCCGGGAATCGAACCCCCCACTGGTGGATACGTTGTTTTCGCTGAAAGCCGGGGAAAAGGCCCTGGTAAGAATAGATAATGGCGAAATGGAACTGGTCATTCATGCCGCGGAATTTCGTTTAAAGGACCATAAATATACCCTTGTTTCTCTCCAGGATATCCAGGGCGAACTCCAGGAAAAGGAAATGGAGGCCTGGCAAACATTGATCCGCGTCCTGACCCATGAAATCATGAATTCCATGACCCCCATTACCTCCATGGCGGCGACGGTCATCGACCTGCTGAAATCCATTTACGGCCAGGAAGCCAGGGCCGCGGACAAACCTGTTGACCCCGATACCGCCGATACCGCCGGTACCGCCGATACCGTCGCGGATATTGAAATGGCATTGAAAACCATACATAAAAGGAGCCTGGGCTTAACCGAGTTTGTCGGCGCTTACCGTAATTTAACGTTGATTCCCAAACCCAACTTCAAGGTATTCCCGGTGGAAGAGTTGTTCGCCCGCGTCGAGAAATTGATGGAACAAAAGTTTAGAGAGAGCAATATTCTCCTGCATTGGTCCGTGGAACCACAGACGTTGGAACTGACGGCCGACCCCGGTTTGATCGAGCAGGTCCTGATCAACCTGTTGTTAAATGCCGTGGATGCGCTGCAGGGGGCTAACGCCCACCAAAAGGAACCGGGGGTGGAAATGACAGGTGGATTGGATGAGATCGGCAGGGTATTGATCCGGGTAACGGACAATGGCGCGGGTATTGTGGTGGAAGCGCAGAACAAAGTATTTATTCCTTTTTTTACCACCAAAAAGAAAGGTTCCGGTATCGGGTTAAGCATATCCCGTCAGATCATGAAATTGCATAAAGGCAGTATTATGGTACATTCCATACCCGATGAGAAGACCGTATTCACGCTTAAGTTTTAATTATTCGTGTTAATTCGTGTAATTCGTGGGCTCTTTTTTTCTCAGCACATTGACGCGGCAAATGGATTTAAAGCGGTAGTCCTTTATATCTATGCCCGCGTCGCGGGCAAATCGTCCTGTTTTTTCTTTTGCCTGGGCCAGGAATTTCTTTCTCTCTGTTTTGTCATCCACGAATAAATTCAAAAGGGCCGCATAATCATCCAGGGACCTTTCAAAATAGAACATCTTTTCTTCGATCTGTTCCAGTCCGAAAGCGGCGGCATTTTTTATCGCCTCATAAGCGCGTTTTTGAATTTCCCGTTCATCATCGATCAGGCCAGTCAATTCAAAATAAGAGCCCGGTTTGAGCACCGGTTCTAAAAAAACAGCCATCCCCCCCGGTTTGAGGACCCGGTAGGTTTCAGTTAATGCGTCCTTCAGACCGTCCATCGGGACGTGGTGGAGGCTGGCAAAAAAAGTAACCGCATCCGCATATTTATCTTCTACCGGGAGTTTTACCGCCGAACCCGGCAGGTACTGTTCAGTCCCCACCGGCGGATTCACATCTCCTTTGGCCAGCATTTCCGGGGAATCGATGCCGATCGCCTTTGCCCCCTGGGAGGTCAGTTCCCTGACCAGTTCCCCGGCCCCGCACCCCACATTGAGCACAACTTTATCCTTCAAAGTAACCAGCCCGTCTAAAACCTCTAATCTTGTTTCAATCTTTTTCATTTTTCTCCTTATAAACCGATTTTTTCCCGGCAAATACCCGGCTATTTATTACCACAGCGAAATAAGAATCGCCCTCGAAGAAGATGCGGCGTTTTCTGAAAAAGGCGTCTACTACCTGGACGGACGTCAGACCACTTTATATATAATAAAATGATCTTATAAATGCCTCCGGCAGCCAGGACCCTTTTTGAAAAAAGGGTCCTGGACCCCCAAAAACTTTTGGTTACTTTTAAAATATTAACTTCAAACTCTTAATTTCAAATTTTTTAAACTTCAACAGCAATGTTTTTCCACTTACTTTTTGCTCTTTTATCACTTTCTCCATTAAATCGGTCTCATAAACCCCCCGGGGCTGCTTAAAACATACTAACTCCGCTTGATCCTCTTTCCCGGCGGATTCATAAAACCTGATAATGATCCCGTTGTCATCCTCTGCTTTTTTAATGGTATCGAGAATAACTCCACCCGAACGCATCTCAAAGAAAGCGAAATTCCCCGGCAACGTTCCACTGTGCTTATCCGTTACCGCCACCCGCAAAGGAATATTCAACTCCTGCGCCCTCTGAACCGTATTTCCCTTTGTTACATCTCCCGGATGCGTATAAAGTGAGTAAATCCACGTATGCTTGCCCCGGTCCGCCATCGGATCAGGCCAGGTGGGCGCACGAAGCAGCGATATCTTCATCACATTGGCATGGATATCATACCCATACTTACAATCATTCAAAAGAGAAATCCCCCCGGTTTCATCCGACAGATCAGCCCAACGCTGCCCGGGAACCTCGAAACGGGCTTTTTCCCACAGCGTCTCCGACCGCGTGGTTCGCTTAATGGATGCAAATGGAATTTCATAAGTGGCGTAATCATTCTTGACGCTGACGGGAAACGCCGCCTTTAAAAGCATATGCTCTTCCCACCAATCCGCCTCTGTCTCGATATCGATCCGGTCCAGGTCATTGTACAGGATGATATATTGCGTAAAAAAGGAAGACGGGAATTCCTCCGTCGGGCTGTACCGCTCTTTGGAAAGCCCCAGGAAATTCTTGGTCACTTTAACCACCTTACGAACCGCGGAATCTTCCACCAGCGCCGCGGACTCGGCCTTGTCCAACTCCCACCACCTTCCCGTATACCCAATGTTCCAGGCGTCCCAGTTTTCCGGCCGATCCTCGTAAACCTGGAGCACATTGGCCTCTTTGCCGGCTTCGACAAATTCCTTGCTTAACCGCTTATCCAACAGACCGGCAATGTTCCCGGTCTTCTTATTTATTTTTAAAGTGAAAAACTTATTTTCCACTTGAATAAACTCGCCGTTATCGTTCGCTTCCTTCGGCGATTCCGCCGCTTTTTCCGTTACCGTATATGAGTACGTTTTGTACCCCAGGCCGGGGATATTTTTAGCGACAAAAAGCGCCTTGATTTCAGATGCGCCGCACCCGCCGGGGATGATTTCCACCGGGACTTCTTTGCCTTCATCATCCAGGACCCGCACGCTGTACTTTGCCACGTCGCCGTCAGCCGGAAGCGCTATCCCGGCGGATACCAGGTCTGTCCGTTCCCATGATAGGGTATTGAAAATCACCAGCGGCGTGCCTTCAACTTTCGACGTATCCACCTTACCGGCGATTTTTTTCAACGAACCGCCAATCACCCGCTTGATTTTCTCCCCCGCTTTTTCATAATCTTCCAGCGCATCGCGATAAACCGGCATAATGGAAGAACCCGGCAGTATATCATGGAACTGGTTGGTCAAAACCGTTTTCCAGGCTTTCCCCAATTCTACCTGCGGGTATTCTTCATTCATCATGAAAGCAATAGACGCCAGCTTTTCAGCCGAAGAGAGCATCGACTCGGATTTACGGTTGCCCTTTTTCACTTTCGCCTGGGTAGTGTAAGTGCCCCGGTGGTATTCCAGGTACAATTCATCCTTCCATACCGGGATATTGGTTTTCAAATCCGTGGTCATGTTTTTGAGAAAATCGATAGACGGAGAATGAATAAATTCCGGGGCAATATGGAGGTTTTTATAAGACCTGACGCGGTTAAGGATTTCGCGGTTGGGTCCGCCGCCGTGGTCCCCCAGGCCATACAAAAGCAATGTTTTTTTATAACCCGTAGTGGCTTCGTAACGGGTAATATTGGGAATATCTCCCGGCATTCTTACCAGCGCCGTATAACCCACCGGCGGGAAATAAGTCATCAACCGGGTGTCGTCCACACCCTGCCACCAGAAAATAAAATAGGGAAACACGGTGGTGTCGTTCCACCTGATTTTCTGGGTGATAAACCGTTTGATCCCGCTTTTGGTATATAACTGGGGCATGTTCCAATTGTAGCCGAAAGAATCCGGGTTCCACCCCGTTTCCACTTCCAGGCCGAATTTTTCTTTAAAATAACGTTTGCCGAAAAGCAGTTGACGCACCCAGCTTTCACCGGAAATCAGGTTACAGTCGGGTTCCACCCACATACCGCCCACGATTTCCCACTGGCCTTGTTTTACTTTCAGTTTGATCTTTTCGAAAATCTCCGGGTATTTTTGTTCCATCCATTCATAGGTCACGGCCTGGCTTTGGGCGTAGCGCAGTTCCGGGTATTCTTCCATGTTTTTTAAGATGGTATCATAGGTGTTTCGCGCTACCATAACCGTTTCGCACATCCGCCACAGCCACGCGATGTCGATATGGGCATTGCCGATCAGGTATAACTTGAATTCTTTGGCGAATTCTCGCAAAGGTTGCGAGAGCCGGTAAGACGCCCGGATTGCTTTTTCCAATCCCTCGGGTTGCCGGGCTATTAACATCTCCGGCGTAATCGAGGTTACGGTTTGTTCCAGCAATTTTTTTAACCCGTCCAGTCGCGGTTTGGGCGTTTTGCGGTGGTCTTCGATGTTGAATGGCTCGCCGATGAAGGTGTAGCGTTTAAAATCCGGGTATAACAGGGCGTAAGCGATTTTCATGGAGAGCAGCCAATCTTTCATTTCCCCGTGTTGGGCCGCGGCGGCAGGGAAAATAAGCTGGGCGTCTTTAAGATAAAAATAACTGTAATCTTCCGCCAATTCCTTTTTCCGCGGCGGCCAGAAGTGGGTCCGGAAAGGTTTGAACCCTTTGTTTTCCACTTTGATTTCCACGTTGTATTCCGCGGCGGCGGTGGTGGGGGTAATCATGATTTCTTTTTCCAGTTCCGCTTCGGTCCAGGAGGAACCGTCGTAAGTAAAAGTATCCACTTGTTTTCCGCCTACCCGCACCTCAATTTCCGAATATCCTTTAGAATAGAGGGTTAGTTTTAAGTGCATGGGCGTGCCCTGTACCGGGACGCCGCAAAAATTCTCCACCCCTTTGACTGAGGTTTGGAAGGTAAAAGAGCGGGCTTTGATTTCTTCGCCCGGTTTATAGTCATTGGGGGGCGATTCGCTGCCCAGGGCCACTTTCCATGTGACTGGGGGATTGACAAGGCCGTCGATCGCCTGCAGGCGAGGCAACACCTTGTCGATATTCTCTTGTCCTGTCCCGGCATTGAGAGACAGGGGGATTAAAAGGACCATAAACAGTACGATAGTTGTTTGGATATAATTTAATTTTTTCATAGGATATTTTTAACACAATGGGAAATAATTATCAAGACTTTCCTGGGTCAACCGCCTGTTTTTATGAGCCGCGAAGAACGCGAAGGAACGCGAAGAAAAAAACTGGGCCACGGACTTACACGGACTAAACACGGACAAAAAACAGGAGTTCACACTGTTCGCCCGTTTCTTTTTTCTTCTCTATCTATCTTTTTAAGTCCGTGTTCGTCAGTGTTCGTCCGTGGCTTAATTGTTTTGTGGAATTCTCCCGATGCCTTTTTCGCCCCGGGTTTCTTTGAGTTTCTGTAAATAAGGTTTATAAAGGAAACTGCGTTCATCCAGGAGGCACAGTTGGCGGAACAAGGGAAGGGTGGCGGTAAAGGCCAGGATATCCGGCGGCAGGAATAGGCGCATGCCCATATCGGTGGCCCCGATCATGGCCTGTGGGTAGTCGATGTCTTTGAATAAAGGCAGCAATTGCATGCAGCCGGTGCCGAAAGCGACGGTTACCGGCGGCATGGGATCATCCGGCGCATAATAATAATGGGCGCCCACCATTAATGCGCTTAATTGGTCCGGGTTGACTAAAAAGGTTATACTTTTAAGATACCCGGTCATCCCCTGCCGGAGGGGGCCGATAAAAAGATGGGGATATTGCGGCTGGTAGCGTTTGGCTTGATCGAACCAGAGGCTCAACAACTCTTTCGATTCTTTTAAACCCTCTTTGTCTACCATAAACGATGAAAACTCTTCCTGGTCAAAGGATTCTTTTCCGAATAACCAGTGGCCACAGCCCCCGCAGCCGAAATTTTCGCCGTGCAGGTGCAAGGTTTTGCCTTGCAGCCAGTTTTCGAAAAATTTAAAAAGGCACATAGGTTGTTCCGGGTCCGGTTTAGTTAATGGTTCAAAGGCTTCCGGGTTTGGGGCGTCGTAAAAACCGATAAGCGGAAGCTTGATTTCTAATTTCTCAATAAGTCTTTCCGTGTTGGGCAGCATAGTCACCTCCTTGTTTTTTTTATTGCAACCAATTCCATGGTTTCATTTCAATGATAACCGACTGCAAAAAGATTGTCAAGGTACTCTTCGAACTTTTTCAGCGCTTCGGGCATATTGAGGCGACCAAACCCGAATCGTACATGATGGTTGTCATAATTGTAGATATTACCGGGTAAAAGGAGCACCCCTTTTTTATTGACCAGGTCCAGGCAGAAAGCCTCCGCTTCCTGCTCAAACTTCAAATGCGGAAAAATCAATAGCCCGGCCCTGGGTTTGACCCACTGGAAAAGATGGGCATATTTTTTAAAAAAGATATCCAAAAGCCCGAGATTCGCTTTAATGATGTCCAGGTTTCTCTTTAGGATGTATTCTTTATTCCTGAGGGCAAGAGTGGCCAGGAACTCGCCGGGCGCGCTGCTGCAAATGGTGGTATAATCTTTAAAGGAAGCGATTTTATTGAATAATGCTTTATCCCTGGCGGCGATCCAGCCGATTCTCAGACCCGGCAGCCCGAAAGATTTTGACATCACACCCAGCGACAGGGCTTTGTCGTAGACATCGCAGGCCGCGGGCAACCGGTCTTCTTCCCGGTATTCCAGGAAACGGTACACTTCATCGGAGAAAATGTAAATATCATGTCGCCGGGCGATTTCAATCAATTCGTTGAACATTTCCTTTGGCATGGTATAGCCCGTGGGGGTATTGGGAAAGTTGACTACGATAGCTTTGGTCTGTCGGGTGATATTTTCCTTGAGGAAATCCAGGTCCAGTTCCCAATTGTTCTGGGCGTCCATGAACCATTCCGTGACGTTGCAGCCGATGGCGTGGGCGACTTCGGAGAGGGATTGGTAGCAGGGAGATTGGACAATAATATGATCTCCGGGCCCCAGCAGCACGTTCATAAAAATAAATATACCTTCCTCAGCGCCGGCCAGTACGATGATGTCTTCGGGCGCCGAATTGGAGTACAGCCTGGAGATTTCGCGGCGCAGGTCCGGGTTTCCCAGGGTTTCAGTGTACCCCAGGTGAAGTTTGTTAAACGCTTTCCCGGCGTTTTTTTCTAATGCCAGGAGTTCTGCTATAGTAAAAGATTCGCAATCGGAAGTACAGAGGAGATAGGGGGCATTGAATTCAAACCTGGCAAAAAAACGTTCTAGTTTAAAGTCATTTAGTCTCATGCCTTATTTTAAATGTAATGGCTGGATATTTCAATAAGAATAAATAAAAAGCGTTTTTTTTGCCGGGTCCTTTTCCCTTAATTTCCCCCCTTCCGGAAGATTTTCCATACCTTCCGGAAGATTTTCCCGACCTTCCGAAAGATTTTCTGGGGCTTCCGGAAGATATTCTTGACCTTCCGAAAGATTTTCCGGTGCTTCCGGAAGATTTTCTTGACCTTCCAAAAGATTTTTCCGACCTTCCGGAAGATTTTCCGGAGCTTCCGAAAGATTTTCTTGAGCTTCCCAAAGATTTTTCTCACCTTCCCAAAGATTTTCCGGACCTTCCGAAAGATTTTCCTGGCCTTCCCAAAGTTTTTCTTGAGCTTCCCAAAGATTTTTCTTGCCTCCCGGAAGTTTTTCTGAAGCTCCGGCTGGTTTCCCCAACGGCTTTGATGGTTGGTCCGGGATAAAATTTAGATATTTGTACCATTAACCATTCCATAATATGATTTGATCTTTTGTTTCGGATTTCGAATTTATTATTTATCCCCCTCTGTCTTTCTCCGTAGATTCTTTTTCATATTGGGGAAGGGTATCCGGGATTAATATGTCGATTTGAGTTGACAAGATAGCTCATTCGAAATATAATACTCAATGAAATGAGGAAAAAATGCAACCACTGGTATTACAGATCAGCGAAGAGTTAAAAACGCTGCAACCTTTCTATTTAAAAGAGGTTTTTGATTTTGTTTCTTTTTTGAAAGAAAGGCAAAAAAGAGGGGATGACACTGAATATCTAAACAGTATCCCGGGTATGGTAGAATCTATTATAGAAGAAGCCGAAAAACCTTTAAGTGAGTACAGCGACAAGTTGGACTGGTAATCGATGTACACGTTGCTTTACTCTCCAAAAGCCCAAAAGGATGCAAAAAAATTAGCCTTCAGCGGGTTGAAAGAAAACGTGGAAAAATTACTTGATATAATTAAAGTCGATCCATACGCATATCCCCCTGAATACGAAATATTAAAGGGAAAATTGAAAGGTTTTATCTCAAGACGGATCAATAAGCAGCATCGATTGGTATACGAGGTGCTTGAGGAAGAAAAAATAATAAAAGTACTCCGGATGTGGACTCATTACGAGTAATTGAATTTG